>NZ_CABPUP010000001.1:0-117526 GCF_902460705.1 Campylobacter concisus
TCTATAACCTAGTTTACCTACTTTTTAAATTTTATAAATTAATAAGCTCATCTAATAGATCTTGTAAAGTAATGCTTCTTAGTTCACTTTCTAAAGCTTCTTGTGCTTTTAGGAGGTGACCAGTTAAAAGTCCCTCGATCTTGCTACCAAGTGGGCAGGCCTTAGGTGAGTCAGAGTGGATCTTAAAAAGTTTTTCTTTATCATTTACTGCGTTAAAAATTTGAAGGAGGGTTATATCTTTTGGCTCTTTCGCAAGACTTACACCACCAACTCCAGCTACAACATTCACAAGTCCTGCAGCCTTTAGAGTACCAAGTAGGCGCCTAACTATGACCGGATTTGTGTTTATACTGCCTGCTATAAATTCGCTCGTGACTTTCTCGTCTTTGAAAAAACAAGCTGCTAAAACTACATGGATCGCGGTTGAAAACTTGATCCCTACTTGCATAAATGTCCTTGAAATTTTCTCTGATTATACTTTAAATTTTTACTAAAAGCAGTTTATTTTTTAGTTTAGATTTGACAAGTTGGCTTTTTGTGCCAGCTATGTCAAATCTATAATTTTTATGCTCGCTCGCCAACTGCTGTGAAGCGTTTTTGTATAAATTTTTTGTTTTTTAGCTCGTCTGTGATCGCAAGCGCAAGGTCTGCATAGCTTATATAGCTCTCATTTTTTGAGTTTAAGATGAGATTATCTCCACCAAGCACGTATTTGCCAGTACGAGCACCATTTGCGTCGTAGTCACCTGCTGGGCTTACGTATGTCCAAAGTAAATCGCTCCTATCTTTTAGCTCAAAATAAGACTCCGCAGTCGCCTTTGCCACGCCCATATATGCCGCTGGGAAGTCTGGGGTGTCCATAACCATAGTGCCTTTGCTATCAACAAATAACGTGCCAGCGCCACCAACTACGATGAGCCTTGTGCTAGTGCCTTCTAGTAAATTTACTAGGTGAGTGGCCACTTTTTTATGAAGCGCAAATGTTTCTTCGCTCCACGCTGCAAATGCGCTGATAACCGCGTCAAAGCCTGCTAGATTAGCCTTTGTAAGCTCGAAAATATCTTTATAGATAACCTTTACGCTTTCGTTTTTATACTCTTTATTCCTAACTATCGCTGTGACATCATAGCCTTGCTTTAAAGCCTCGTTCACCAAATTTGTACCGCTTTTACCATTTGCGCCTATGATTGCTATTTTCATTATTTCTCTTTTAAATTTTGTTTTTAAATTTACAGCCAGCTTGGCTTTACGTCATCAACTATCACGCCGTCACTCATAGTGTATTGCTCTAGGCTACCGCATTTTGCCTGGATACAGATCATTTTGATGCCGTTTTTGCCAGCTCTAAAGCACCTTTTACCCTCTGGATCTATGCGCACCGCGTCTCCTTTGCCAACTACTATCACTTCGCCATCAATAAAAAGCTCACCCTCACCATCTAGAATGATGTAAAGCTCCTCGTTTTGCTTATGTGCATGGACAAATGGCACGCTCACATTTGCCGGAAGCTCGTTTATAGATATCTCACAGCCAGTTAAATTTAAAGACTCTTTTAGTTCGACTCTTGGTTCGTTTGCGATCTTTGCAACTTGATAATTTTTCATTTTGTTCTCCTTGTCTTTGTGTTGTAATATTTTTATTTACAACTGATGAGCGAAGTATAATAATTTTTAGTTGTAATGTCAAGAGTTACAACAAAATTTTTATCATTTTTAAAATTCAATCTTTAAGCGGCACTAAAGCAGATGCAGGGCATATTTATACAGTTTTTAGCTTGCTTAGCCTCTAGTCAGGTGGCGCCAGAGCTTGCTATGGATGCTTAAATTTATCAGTAAAAGGTGATCATTTTAGATGCAAGAGACCCACTCTCATCACCACCACGCCGAGCATGGCGGTATGCACATTCACACGAGCAATAAAACTGTTTTAAGAAATTCATTTTTTCTAATTTTCACATTTATGATAGTTGAGGCGGTCTTTGGCTTCGTTTCAAACTCGCTTGCGCTTATTAGCGACGCATTTCACATGCTCTCAGATGCTGCGGCTCTCTTTTTGTCGCTGGTCGCTTTTAAGATCGCAGAAAAAAGAGCAAATTTAAAAAAGACTTTTGGCTACAAAAGGGTCGAGATCATCGCTGCTTTCATAAACGCCATCGCCATTATCGCACTTGCCGTTTTTGTCATAGTCGAAGCGATCATCAGACTTTTTAACGAGCCAGAGATCAAAGCTGAGGCGATGCTTCTTGTTAGTATTTTGGGGCTTATTATAAATTTAGTCGTAGCCGTTTATATGCACAAAAGCGCTGATACAAAAGAAAATTTAAATATGAAAGGTGCTTATTTGCACGTGCTTGGTGATACGCTTGGCTCGGTCGGCGCTATCTTTGCAGCGCTTCTTGTAATAAAATTTAACTTCACGCAGGCCGATAGTATCGCAAGTATCTTTGTCTCACTGCTTATCATAAAAAGCGGCGCTAATTTGCTAAAAGATAGCTTTAACATCCTGATCGAAGCCGTGCCGCTTAAGCTTGATACGGATGAAATTTTAGGCGTTATAAGGGGCGTAGATGGCGTTAAAATCGTTCATGACCTGCATATCTGGGCGATAAATGCTGGCACAAACGCGCTCATAGCCCACGTGGTGGTAGATGATGTGCTAAGCGTGGCTGAAATTTCAAAGATAATAAAGCGAATCGAACACGAGCTTTCTCACGCAGGCATTGGTCACGTCACGCTTCAGTTTGAAAGTGAGAACCTTGGACACAAAAATGGTCTCATCTGCGAGCTAAATGACGAAGATGATCACTGCGGGCATCATCACTAAAATTTGATGCAAAAGGTTTAAATTTAATGTTGCGCATAAAAAATGAATATCTAATGGTCGTGGCTTTGGGGTTGCTTGGTATTTTTATGGATAAGACTCCTCTTATCGCAGTAAATTTTTCAGTAGCGCCTTGGTTTGCGCTCTATTTTGTATAAAAAAGGGCTATATATTTGTTTTGTTGCTGGCGTTAAATTTTGCTCTATATTTTAATGCCATAGATGCCCCATTCGAACAACCAGAGCTTTGGACTTATTACGTGCCAGTGCTTGCACCTGCGACATACGGGCTTATCGCTTTAGTTTATGCTTCAGGTTTTCTTGTTTTTTTGCCGCTTCTTGCTTATCTTTATTTTTTATATTCGCTTTGCGTTGTGCTCTGTGCTTTGTGTAAAAGTTTAAGAGCTAAATTTGAGCTTTAAATTTAAGCCTTGCTAGCCTAGCAAACTCATTTTTACTCAACTTTAACGATTTTTTTTATAAAATTGCCTAAAATTTAACTAGGGATTTCATGAAAAACATTAGAAACTTTAGCATCATCGCTCACATCGACCACGGCAAAAGCACGCTTGCTGACCGCCTCATTCAGGAGTGTGGCGCCGTAAGCGACCGTGAGATGAGCTCGCAAATCATGGACACGATGGATATCGAAAAAGAGCGTGGCATCACGATCAAAGCCCAGTCTGTCCGCCTAAACTACGCACTAAATGGCGAAAATTTTGTTCTAAATTTGATAGACACCCCAGGTCACGTCGATTTTAGCTACGAGGTGAGCCGCAGCCTAGCTAGTTGCGAGGGCGCGCTTCTTGTCGTGGACGCCAGTCAGGGCGTGGAGGCGCAAACCATCGCAAACGTCTATATTGCACTTGAAAACAACCTAGAGATCATCCCAGTCATCAACAAGATCGACCTACCAGCGGCTGACCCTGCTAGGGTAAAAGACGAGATCGAGCACATCATCGGACTTGACTGCTCAGGAGCTATCGAAGTGAGCGCAAAAACAGGCGTTGGCATAAAAGAGCTGCTTGAAGCGATCATCACGAGGATCCCTGCGCCAAATGGCGATGCAAATAAGCCTACAAAGGCGCTCATTTACGATAGCTGGTTTGACAACTACCTTGGTGCGTTAGCCCTTGTGCGTGTTTATGATGGTGAAATTTCAAAAAATGATGAAATTTTGGTCATGGGTATAGGCAAAAAACACATCGTACTAGACCTCATGTATCCAAATCCTATAGCTCCGATCAAGACCAAAACGCTTAGCGCTGGCGAGGTTGGTATCGTTGTTTTGGGGCTTAAAAACGTTAGCGATGTTCAAGTTGGAGATACTATAACTCAGTCAAGAAATTCTCTAAAGGACCCAGTTGGTGGCTTTGAGAGGGCTAAGCCGTTTGTATTTGCGGGACTTTATCCAATAGAAACTGATAAATTTGAAGATCTGCGTGACGCGCTGGATAAGCTAAAGCTAAATGACAGCTCGATCAGCTACGAGCCAGAGACCTCGGTCGCACTTGGATTTGGCTTTAGGGTTGGTTTTTTGGGTCTTCTTCACATGGAGGTCGTCAAAGAGAGGCTCGAGCGCGAGTTTGATCTTGATCTAATCGCCACAGCGCCGACTGTGACTTACGAAGTCATCCAAACTGACGGGGTAAATTTAAAAATTCAAAACCCAAGTCAGTTGCCGCCTGTAAATAAAATAGACTCAATCCTTGAGCCATATGTAAAGGCTACTATCATCACGCCAAGCGAGTTTTTGGGCAATATCATCACTCTTTTAAACAACCGTCGTGGCATACAAACAAAGATGGATTACATCACGACTGATCGTGTTTTGCTTGAGTATGACATACCGATGAACGAGATCGTTATGGACTTTTATGACAAACTAAAATCAAGCACAAAAGGCTACGCAAGCTTTGATTATGAGCCTAGCGACTACCGCGTGGGCGATCTAGTGAAGCTTGATGTAAAAGTGGCCGGCGAGACGGTCGATGCGCTCTCTATCATCGTGCCTGAGAGCAAGGCACAAACAAAGGGCAGGGACTTTGTAAAGGCAATGAAAGAGATCGTACCGCGCCAGCTCTTTGAAGTGGCGATACAAGCTAGCATCGGTAATAAAATAATCGCCCGTGAAACCGTAAAATCAATTGGTAAAAACGTAACCGCCAAGTGCTACGGCGGCGACATCACTCGTAAGAGGAAGTTGCTTGAGAAGCAAAAAGAGGGTAAGAAACGTATGAAGGCGATAGGTAAGGTGAATTTGCCGCAGGAGGCATTCTTATCAGTCCTAAAAATAGACTAATGCGTTGTCTCGCTTTGTCATACTTTGTTGTGTCTAAAATTTACTCGGTCATTACCTGCTATGGTAACTCCCGTCGTAAATTTTACCCACGCCTCGTCTGACTTTGCGATACTGCCGCAGCAAGGATCTTATTTTGGCAGATAGGTTTTGATTAAAATTTAAATGCTAAATTTGTAAAAAGGAAATGTTATGCCGTTTGTGAAAATTTGTGTGACAAAAGAGGGCGATAGCCCAAGTGTTGAGCAAAAAGAGAAGATGATAAGCGGAGTTACAAAACTAATAAGCGAAATTTTAGGTAGAAGCGCTCAAAATACCGTTGTCATTATCGATGAGATTGATACGAATAACTATGGTATCGCAGGTGAGAGCGTGAAAAATCTCCGCAAAAAACAAAAAGAGCAAAAGGAAGTAAAATGCTAAGAACGACATTATTTGCAGTTTTTGTAGCTATCTTTTTAACTGGCTGCGTGGCTAAAGCTAGCCTTTGTCTATCGTGCGAGGGAATAGACGGTGTGCAAAGTGCGAGCATAAATAGTGAAGATAAAATGTATTTTGAAGAGGTTATGAGGATCCCAGCTGACTGCAGCGCTTGCAAAGGCAGGGGCGATGGTCTTTTTATAAATGGTGTTAAATACAAAAGTGATGTAGCAATAAACTGCTGCTTGGAAAAAAATATGATCGATACTAATGTTGGATTAAAAAAGGTTTATTTCCACAGGATCGTCGATGCTAGAAGTAGTGCAAGATCGATATATTACACAGGTGTTGAAGGAAATACTGCAGTTTTTAACTCAAATCCACGCCTCGAAGTGCTTTTTTACATGTTTTTGCAACGTGAGTTAAATTCTCGCGGAATCGTTGTTGTCGATACTCAAACATCGCCTTATACATATAGGCTTGATTTTAGATTTGACGAGCTTAGAGGCACTTACTCTAGAAGCTCTGAAATTTTAAACGGGCACTTATACGGCGAGCTTGTGCTTTCAGATATAAATTTCAAAAAGCGAATTCCTATCTCGACTAGACACCACGTGGAGGAGCTTGAGGCGTCAAAAAGCGGTCAGTTTGACTTCTTTATCGCGCTTTTAGTCAAGCAAGCTGCCATAAAAGTGGCTGATGAGATCACTAAACTTTGAAAGGAAAAATATGAGTAAATTTAAATTTCTAGCTATCTTTGGACTTTTTGTCCTATTTTTGAGCGGTTGCGCGCCTACTCAGACGGTGCTTGCGTTTGATCCTTATAAGGCTATTGTTTCAAATCAACAAAGCAATGGTTTTGAGGTCTATATAAGTGCGGTGCATGATAATCGCAAAAACAAAAGCACTATTGCAACGATAACTGATGATAAGGGCACCGTGGACGAATACGTCGTGCTTCAAAACGATCTCGCGACCTATTTTGGTGACTCTCTTAAAAAAGAGCTCATAGCTCATGGCGCAAATGTAAATGGCATGGGTGGCGTTGTGGTTGAAGTTTTCATAAACGAATTTGAAGCAAATATGAGCGGATACAATAGCGACAACACAAGAGGTAAGATAAAGATCACTCTTAAAATCCAAAAAGGTGATCAAAGCATCATCAAAAATATCTCAAACAACCAAACCAAATTTGAGCTAGTTCGCACTGGCGGAGCATTTAAGCCATTCTTAACAGACATTATTAATGACGCCATTAAACGCTCTGCGATCGCTATCTTAAATAGCTGATGTTTTGCGCGTTTTGCAAGAGCTTTACACTAAAGACATTTTGTAAAACCTGCTCGCAAATTTTAAGCGAACCAAGCCCAATAGTAAGAGAACTAGAGGGCTTTAAAATTTATAGCTTTTACGGCTACTCTGAAATAAAAGAACTCATCCACTCTAAGCACCAAATGCACGGATATTTTATATATAAAAACTTAGCCAAATTTGCATTTAAGAAATTTGCCAAAAGTTTTAGCTTTCCGGAGCAAGTCTATGCTTTGCCGATAGATGATAGAGTGCATCATGGCTACTCGCACACGGCTATTTTGGCAAATGCACTAAGGGCTAAAAATCTAAAGCCCATATTTCACGCACTGCATGCAACTAGCAAGACCAGTTATAGTGGTAGGGATTTACAATTTAGACAAAATAACCCAAGAAATTTTAAAATCCTAAAAAAGATCACTGCTCCAGTTATTTTAGTAGATGATATCGTAACTACTGGCACTACGATACTTGAGACTAGAAATACTCTAGAAAAAGCCGGCGTAAAAGTACTTTTTGCCTTGGTTTTGGCCGATGCTAAATATTAAATTTTAGTTTTTTGCCTAAGTCTTTTTGGGCAGAAATTTACATAGCTCCAGTAGTAATCTATTTCGTTAGCAGTAGGGGCATGCAAAAGTGATAAATTTATAGATAAAGCATAGTGCCAAGGCGGATCATATTTGAGCCGCATTTTATCGCTAACTCGAAGTCACTACTCATACCCATCGAACAGATAGTTGCACCTTTTGGCTTTAGGCTCTCAAAAATTTTATAAGTTAGTTCAAAGCTCTTTTGAATCTCTTTTGGCTCATCCACATGCGCTCCGATACTCATCACGCCTTTTAGATTAATATTTTTGCACTCGCTTTGGATACGCTCATAAATTTCTGCCGCGTTTGCTACGCTTACACCTTGCTTTGTATCTTCATCAGCTGAATTTATTTGAAGCAAGGTATCGAGCTTGTAGCTGAGTCTTTTATCGACTTCTACGGCCCTTTCAAAGCTATCGCAACTTTGCCAAAGTGTGGGCTTTAGGCTTATCATTTGATTGATTTTGTTATTTTGCAAGCGGCCGATCATGTGCCATTTGATGCCAGCAAAATCTTGCAGCTCTAGCTCTTTTTTGGCTAGCTCTTGGACTCTATTTTCGCCAAAATTTCTTTGCCCCTGCGCATAAAGCTCTCTTACTTCAGTGCATGTCACATTTTTGCTAACGGCGATGAGCGTCACATCTTTGCTTAAATTTTCGATCTTTTCTAATAGCTCTTTTAAAACTATCATCATAAACCTCCGCTTAATCTCATAATGTCATTAAAGGTCGCAAGTACCATTATACCAAGCAGTAGCACCCAGCCGCAGTAGGTAAGCGTCGTGAGCACTCGCTCATTTACCTCGCGTCTAAAAATTAGCTCATATAAGTTAAAAAGTATGTGGCCGCCATCGAGCGCTGGGATGGGGAATAAATTGAAAACGCCTAAATTCACAGAGATGAGCGCTGTGATAAGAAGCAACACGCTAACGCTGATCTGAGCGGCTTTTGAAGTGACATCGGCGATCTGCAAGATACCGCCGACCTCTTTTAGTGGCACGGCTCCGCTTACTAACTTAGCAAAGCTTTTAAAGATGAGCTTTGAAGCCTCGATTGTCTCATCAAAGGCAAATTTAAGGCTCTCTAAACCTGTGTGATAAATTTTTATCACTTCGCCGTTTGACCTAATGCCGATCAATGGGCGCTGCACTTTTTCATTAAAAGGATTTATCGTCTCGCCTATCTTTGGTGTTAAATTTATGCTTAGTGACGAGCCGTTTCTATCTATCAAAATAGTGCTAGGCTCGAGTTTTACATTTTTACTGATCTCGTCCCACTCGTTTATTTTTACTCCATTTATTGCTAAAATTTTATCATTTTTAGCTAGACCAGCATTTGCAGCTGCCGAGCCATCCGCTATGTGACCGATACTTGGTGCAAGTCTCTCAACGCCGATAAATCCAAGCAAAATGTATATAAAAAACGCCAAGATAAAGTTAAAAAACGGCCCTGCAAAGAGTATGTAAATTCGCTTTAGTGGGCTTAGCACATTGTAGCTATCACAGTCATAGTTTTTGGCCTTTGGGTCGGTGTCGTCTTGACCTTTTAGCTGTACGTATCCACCAAGTGGGATCGCGCTTAGACAGTAGTCGGTACCGCCAACATTTTTGGTGTAAATTTTCTCGCCAAATCCGATACTAAAGGTGTTTACCTTTACGCCAAGCATTCTTGCTGCCAAAAAGTGGCCAAACTCGTGAAAAAATATAAGAAAACTAATGGCTAAAACAGTCACTAAAAAATAAAACGAATACGCATAAAGCCCAAGTCCAAGCAGGGCCAGAGTGAAGAGAATGCCTTTCAAAACTTACCTTTTTTTGAAAAAATTGATAAGATTTTAGCCAAAGTTTATAAATTTACTCTCAAATTTGTCTTGTCGCTTAGGCGAAAATTTCCTTTAGCCAAGAGAGCACTTTGGCTCTATTTAGTCCTTTGCTGACGCTAAAATAAGTTTTATCTTTATCGTCTAGGTCAAATTTTAGATCAAAACGTGACTTTACTTGATCGATAAATGGTTTTAAGTTTAAAATATCAGGGTAGGGCAAAACGTCGCTTGGCAACTCTTGCAAAAAGCTCATGCCGTCATCGTTAAAATTTATTCTAGCCCTTGTCACAGCGTCGTTTCTAAGCTCTATCTCAAATGTATGGTCATTTATAAAAGGGGCAAAAAGGCGAATTTCTAAGTGAAATTTACCGGCTAGCTCATCATCGCTTAGTCCTTGGTTGCTAAACCAGTAGCCAAAATTTACAGCATTTAGTGAGATATCAAAATCATAAGGATCAGCAGGAGTCACTCCGATACTTCGTAAAAGCTCATATATGGGCAGTTTTGCTTGCAAGCCATTATAATAGTCATAAAGCTTGGCAAGTAGCGGATGTGTACGGCCAGCCTTCTCTTGCAAGCGTAAAATTTCAAAGATGTATCTGTGTGCAAACGAGCGGTGCGATACCGAGCGAGTAGCTTGCATGCTTAGATAGTCTAAAATGTCAAGGCTTTTTGAAAAACTCATCGCACTCCAAATACCACGCAAAGTCTCTACGTCGTTATCAAACGTATCAAATTTATCCGTATGGGTTTTGTCGTATTCTAAAGCGCAGCTTAATAAAAATTCATTTAGCTCAGGGCTTATCACAGCGCCAATTTTTTCTAAATTTTTAGCATCGTGATAAAAATTTGTGTTGATGATCTTTTGATTTAGTTTTTTAGCTTGTTTCTTCAGTGCTGGCTCTAAATTTGCAGTGCGTTCTAAAATAATATCTTTTAATTCGTAGCTCAAATTTAGCTCTTTTTCATCGCCTTTATATAGGCAAAGATATATTCAAACCCAGAATAAAGTGTTAGTGCAACAGCGATCCAGAGCAAAAGCTCGCCACCAGGCCAGCTCATCAGTAAAAATCCAACCGCAAACATCTGTGAGACGGTTTTTACTTTGCCTGCCATCGAAGCTGCGACCTCTACACCGTCACTTGCCATAACGACACGAAAGCCAGTTATAAAAAATTCCCTCACCAAGATGAGATAAACAGCCCAAGCACTAGCCCTTCCAAGCATCATGAGGCCTAAAAATGCAGCAAGAATTAGCATCTTGTCTGCCAGTGGATCAAGGATCGCCCCAAGTTTAGTTTTTTGATCCCAGCTTCTTGCGATGTAGCCGTCAAAAAAGTCAGTTACCGAGGCGATAACAAAAATAAGAGCTGCGAAGTAGTTTATCCAGCTCATGTGAATTTGCGTAAAAATTCCTGGTGCATTTACGAGCATAAAAAACATAAGCGGAGCCAGAAGTATCCTAAAAAATGCTAAAGAATTTGGTAAATTTAAACTCACAAATATGCCTTTATGCTTAGAAATTTCACTCTCATTTAAAAGTCGTGCCGCCATCTATTATAAATGTATGTCCAGTCACCCAGCTAGCTTTTGGTGAACACAAAAATAGACATGCTCCGGCTAGATCAGTTGGCTGTCCCATGCGGTTTAGTGGGCTAAGCTTTGCCGTCATATCGCGCACCTCTTCGTAGTTGGTAAAGGCTCTTAGCGCGTCTGTCTCGATAGGACCGCCGCTTACGACGTTTACACGGATATTTTTCTCGCCAAGCTCGGTTGCAGCGTATCTTGCCATCGCCTCAACGGCTGCTTTTGCTGTGCCGTGACCTGCGTAGTTTTCGATATATACTAAATTTCCAGTCGATGATAGGCTGATGATGCTACCACCACCCACTTTTTCCATGCGTTTTGCAGCTTCTTGGGTGCCTACGACAAAGGCATTTACAGTTGCTGTAAAGATGTTGTTTATGCCTCTTGGTTTTAGCTTCATAAATTTAGTGTATCCACCAGCTACTGCACGACCTGAAATAATTGCATTTGATATAAAAAAATCAATCCTATCAAAGTCCTCGTCTATCTTTAAAAATAGCTCTTTATAAGTCTCTGGCTCAAGGATATTTAGTGCGTAAGCTCTGGCTTTTATCTTGTAAGTAGTCTCAAGCTCTTTTGCTTGTTCTTTTGCAAGCTCTTCGTTTGAGTTGTAGGTAAATGCTATATTTACGCCAGCTTTTGCAAATTCTTCAACTATAGCTCTGCCGATACCTCTAGTGCCGCCACTGATGACTAGCGTTTTACCTTTAAATTCGTTTAGTGTGTCCTTCATTAAAAACCCTTTATTTCGTAATTTTTTATTACTTCTTCTATCTTTTTAAAATTTTCTTTACTTGGTTTGCAAAGTGGCAAGCGGTATTCCAAAGAGTCGATGAGTCCAGCTAGATACATCGCTGCTTTGATCGGTATCGGATTGCTTTCGCAAAAGAGCGTTTTATTTATCGTGTATAGATTGTCGTTTATTAGTTTTGCTTTTTTGTACTCTTCGTTCATTGCAAGGTGCGTTAGCTCTGAAATTTGATCTGGTAAGAGGTTTGCAGTAACTGAGATAACGCCCTTGCCGCCATTTGATATGATAGGATAGTTGATCGCATCTTCACCGCTAATGACTACTAAATTCGGCTCGTGAGCTAGCAAATCGACGCATCTATCTATGCTACCTGTAGCCTCTTTGATGCCGTAGATATTTTTACACTCTTTAAAGAGTCTAAAAACAGTCGCTGGCAAGATATCCACGCCAACTCTACCTGGAACATTATAAAGAAGCACAGGGATTTCAATGCTATTTGCGATAGCTTTGTAGTGCTCGTAAAGCCCTTCCTGTGTTGGTTTGTTGTAATAAGGTGCAACTGAAAGGATACCATCAGCGCCATGAGCTTGAGCAAATTTAGCGATACCAATAGCCTCGTGAGTCGCGTTACTGCCAGCCCCAGCAAGTACTTTTACATTTGTACCTTTACATGCATCAACGGCTATTTCGATACAAATTCTATGCTCATCATGCGTTAGTGTTGCACTCTCGCCAGTAGTTCCAACTGGTACAACGACATCTATACCGTGTTTTATCTGTCTTTTTATTAGCTTTTCAAAACTAACTTCATCTACTTTTTGATTTTTAAATGGCGTAATGAGTGCGGTCATCGCACCTTGAAGCGAATTTTCCACGTTTATTCCTTTTTTAATATTATTGTTGTGCTGGTTTTTTCATTAAAATATCTATTTGCTATATCTTTTAAAAGTTTTGCATCGATTTTATTGATATTTTTTTTAAGCTCGTAAAGTGGCTTTATGTCACCTCTAGCAAGGTATGAGCCATATAAATTTGCAACCTTGCTTGCACTCTCAAATGAGTAAATAAAATCAGTTTTTATCAAATTTTTAACTCTTAAAACATCATCTTTGTCGATTGGTTTATTTTTTAAATCATCTATGATCTTTAAAATTTCAGCCTCAACCACACTTGCTTCGACATCTGGGTTGCAAACTGCTAAAAATATAAATAAATTTTCATCAACGCAGCTCATATTATAAGCATAAATTTGATTTACGAGCATTAGCTCATCGATTAGACGTTGCTGTAAAATAGAGCTTCTGCCAGTGGCTAGATATTCACTGATCGCGTTTAGCCCCACTTGATCAGCATGCCTAAAGTCTGGGATCTTGTAGGCGATGGCTAGCATTTGTGTTTGGCTATTTTTATAGATGATAGCTCTTCTGGCTCCATCTTGCTCAGGTTCTTTGCAGTGAGATTTTGGGATGGCTCTTTTATTTTTTATGCTGTTAAAATTTTTCTTAGCTAGTTTAAATGCCTCGTCCTTGCCGATGTCGCCACTTATCATCAAAATCGCATTTTTTGGCTGATAAAAAGTAGCATGAAATTCTTTTATGTCGGAGATATTCCAGTTTTCAATATCTTTTATAAAGCCTATCGGAGTCCAGTGATATGGATGATAGATAAATGCGTGGTTGTAGAGCCTAAAGTAGAGGTATCCCATAGGGTTATTGTCTGTTCGCCACCTACGCTCTTCATGTACCACGTCTCGCTCTGGCTGAAATTCTTTGTCTTTTAGGCTTAAATTTTTCATAAGCTCGGCAAAAAGACCAAGCGTTTTGTCTAAATTTTCATTTGAGGCTTTTATGAAGTAGTGGGTATAGTCAAAGCCTGTACTTGCGTTATTTACGCCGCCAAAGCCTTTTACGATCTCGTCAAACTCCCCAGCTCGTAAATTTTTGGTTGATTTAAAATTTAGATGCTCTAACATGTGAGCGATGCCGCTTTTGCCCATCACTTCGTTTCTTGATCCAACTTTATAAAAGACATCGACGCTTATCACTTTTGAGCCAGGATTTACTGGTACGTGATAAATTTCTAGCCCGTTTTCTAGTTTTGTTTTATTAAATTTTATCAATCTTTTGCCTTTTATTTTTTAACATCTATGCCGACTGCTTCGCTAATAGAGGCAAAGCCATCTCTTTTTAAAAGTTCTAAAATTTCTAAATTTATATCTCTTGCGATCATCGGCCCTTTAAAGATAAAGCTTGTAAAAATTTGCACTAAATTTGCTCCCATTTTTATGCGCTCATATACCTCTGCACCGCTATCTATGCCACCGCACGCTATGAGTGTCGTCTTGCCATAAAGCTCGTCTGCCACGGCTTTAAACATCTCTTTTGATTTCTGAGCGACCACTTTACCGCTTAATCCGCCAAAGTCTTTTAAATTTGATGAGCAAGAGAGTGAATAATCAATGCTTGTATTTGAGACAAGCACGCCACTAGCGCCGTTTTCTACCGCGCAGCTACAAAGCTTGATCGCATCTTCGTGGCTCATATCAGGAGCGATTTTAAAGATAATTGGTTTTTTAGTAAGTGGCAAAATGACGCTAAAAAGTTCTTTTATGAAGCTCTCATCTTGCAAGGCTCTTAAATTTGGCGTGTTTGGTGATGAGACGTTTATGACAAAGGTGTCGCAAATTTCGCTAAATTCTTTTACTAAAATTTCATAGTCTTTTATTGCATCTTCGTTTGGTGTAACCTTGTTTTTACCGATATTTGCCCAGATAGGTAAAGTATAAGGATAAAGTTTTTTGACTCTATTTTTAATAGCCTCGCAACCATCGTTGTTAAAGCCCATCGCATTTTGGATGCTCTCTTCGTCTACGAGCCTAAAAAGTCTTGGTTTGTCGTTGCCAGGTTGAGGTTTTGGAGTAAATGTGCCAAATTCTAAATACCCAAAGCCAAGAGCTGTTAGTGCTTCAAACATTGTGGCATTTTTATCAAAGCCCCCAGCTATGCCAACTGGATTGTGATAAGTGCTTGAGAATAAATTTTGTTTTAGCGCACTGTCATCGACCACGCACTTATTTGCTACAAAGCTTAATGATCCTGGAAAAATTTTATTTGCCCCGATCATTAAAAATTCTGCGATTTTATGGGCAGTTTCAGGATCAAATTTAAAAAATATAGATTTTAAAGTATCGTAGTTTAAGCTCATTTTAACCTCTTTAAAATGCCTAAAAATTTGTGCAAATCTTAGCAAAAATCGCCTTAAACTAAGGCTTTGCCTTTAAGTTTTGCATAAATTTCATTTTTCTTGCTAAGCTCTTCATCGCTTCCGATATCAACTATCCTTCCATCGCACAAAAGCGCGATCTTATCAGCATTTTCAACCGTGCTTAAGCGGTGAGCGATGACGAATATGATCTTTTTGTTTCTTAGGTTGTTTATAGCCTTTGTGATCTCTTTTTCACTCTCGTTATCAAGCGCTGAAGTAGCTTCGTCAAAGATAAGAATTTGTGGGTTTTGATAAAGTGCTCTTGCTATTGCGATGCGTTGTCTTTGACCGCCTGAAAGGTTTGTGCCAAATTCATTTAAGATAGAGTGGATACCATCATCTAGTTTGCTTACAAACTCATAAGCATTTGCCATTTTTAGTGCATTTATCACGGCATCTTCGTTAAATTCTCTGCCGTAAGCCACGTTTTTAGCGATTGTGTCGTTAAAGATATAGACACGCTGGGTTACAAGTCCGATATTTTGGCGAAGTGAGTGGATTTTGATATCTTTTAAATTCGTCTCATTTATTAAAATTTCTCCGCTATTTACGTCGTAAAATCTTATAAGTAGATTCATGAGCGAAGTTTTTCCGCCACCGCTTGAACCAACCAGGGCTATAAATTCTGACTTGCGGGCCTCTAAATTTATACCTTTTAAGACCTCTTTGTCGCCGTAGCTTAGGTGGACATCATTAAATTTAATCAAATTTATCTCTTCGTTTAGCTCTTTTTCGCCATCTTTTATCTCGCTTACTTTATCCATCAAGAAAAAGGTTCTCTCACTTGCGGCGATGGCGTCTTGCATTTTGTTGTATATATTCACGATACGTTTTAGCGGAGTGTAGAGCATAAAAAGTGCAGTTAAAAATGAAAAGAAAGCACCCATATTTATATTTCCGTCTATGACGTCTTTACCGCCTACGATAATAACGGCTGCGACACCAATAGAGCCTATCGTCTCCATAAGCGGACTTACTAATTGCTCGATTTTTACGGTTTTAAGATTTAACTTGAAAAATTTGTTATTTTCTTCAACAAAACGTGAATGCTCGTATTTTTGGGCGTTATTTGCCTTGATGATCTCGATATTTGTAAAAATTTCGCTCAAGGCTGAGGTGATATCAGATGTCTTTTCTTGCGATTTTTTTGAGATTTTTTTCATCTTTTTAGCAAGGCGCGAGATCGGATAAATCGCTATTGGCATAACAACAAGTGCAAAAAAGGCTAATTTGGGGCTTTGGTATATGACTACACAAAGCAGACCTATGATAGTTACAAGCTCCCTAATTAGCTCAGGTATGATGCTTGAAACAATAGATCTTATACGCTCTATATCGTTCGTGGTTCTGCTTATTAGCTCACCTGTTCTAAAATCATTAAAAAATTTCATGTCCAAATTTAGTAAATTTTCGACCATCTTTTCACGAAATCTTCTAATCGTATCTTGACCGATATACGCGGTAAAATAGGCCTGCATAAAAGTTCCAACATTTTTTAACAGATAAATAGCGATGATCGCACATGGTAACAAATAAAGCAGTGTTTCATTTTTTTCAACAAAAATTTTATTAAGTACTGGCTCCACTAGATACGCACTGACCGCTGTTCCTCCACTTGCAAGCCCCATGCCGATGAAGGCTAGGATGAAGTGTGGAATGTAGTCTTTAAAATATGAGCCAAAGCGCTTTAGCACATCTTTTAAGCCAAAGTTATTCATTATTTCTCTCCCAAACTGCGCCATTTGGCGTATCCATGATAGAGATATTTAGGCTGGAAAGCTCATCTCTTATCTCATCAGCTCTTGCAAAATTTTTCTCTTTTTTAGCTATCGCGCGCTCATCAAGAAGTCTTTGGATGTACTCTTTTTGCTCGTCGCTTACGCCAAACTGAAAATACTCAACATAATTTGTGATAGCGATGCCCAAAATTTCACCTATCAACTCTAAATTCGCCACTACTTCTGCCTTATAGGCTTTATCTTTTGGATTTGTATCAAGCCTTTCATTTGCTGTTTTTACAAACTCATCAACACTTGCAAGTGCTTTTGAAGCGTTTAGATCATCACTTAGTGCCTCAAGTAGCTCATTTTTAAAGCTCTCATTTATTGCCCCTGCTTGCACGCCATCAACTCTTTTTTTAAGGCGGTAAATTTTATCAAGCCTCTTTTTTGAAGCCACTAAGTCTTCATCTGAATAATTAAAATGAGCCCTGTAGTGGCTTGTAAGAAGATAAAATCTAAGCACTTCGCCATGAACGTTTTTTAGGGCGTCTTTTACGAAAAAGCTGTTATTTAGGCTCTTGCTCATCTTTTCGTTATTTACTTTTATAAAGCCATTGTGCATCCAGTATTTGCTTAAATTTTTGTGGTAGGCACATCTGCACTGGCTAGCTTCGTTTTCGTGGTGTGGAAAGAGCAGGTCGATGCCACCAGCGTGGATGTCGATCTCAAATTCCTCGTTTTCTTTGTCGCTTAAAAACTCCCTTATCATAGCTACGCACTCGGTGTGCCAGCCAGGACGACCCTTGCCAAATGGGCTCTCGTACCATTTCTCATCAAATTTCCAAAGCACGAAGTCTTTTTCATCTCTTTTTTCACCAAAACTTGCCACTCGTGCGATTAGATCGGTGTTATTATCCTTGCCGCTGATGCTAAAATATCCACTATCCTTGCTCGTATCAAAGTAAATTCCATCGCTGGTTTTATACGCCACACCTCTATCCATAAGCACCTTGATGTAGCTAATGATCGCCTCCAAGCACTGCGTAGCCTTTGGTTTAAAGTCTGGATCAAGCACGTTTAAAGCGTTCATGTCACTCTCATAATGCGCTATATATTTGTTTGTGATCTTTTCTAGGCTTTGGCCAGTTTGCGCCATTTTATTTAAAATTTTATCGTCTATATCGGTGTAGTTTCTTGCAAATTTGACCTTGTAGCCAAGCGCTTTTAATACCCTTCTTAAAAGATCAAAGCTAACGGCTGACTTTGCATGTCCCAAATGCGCATCGTCATAGACCGTTGGTCCGCACAGATAGATGCTAACTTCACCTTCTTTAATAGGGCTAAACTCAACCTTTTCTCTTTTAGAAGTATCAAAAATTCGCATTAAATATATCCTTTAAAAATGTTAAACCAAAATAGAGCAAAACCGCGAAAACAGCGATAGCGGCTATAAATTTAAGCTCGATTATAGCTAAAAATCGCTTAGCTCCAAAGGCTCTTATATATAAAATAAGCTGCAAAAATCCTCCAAGTGAGCTTGCAAATGCAAGGCCAGCAGCTCCAAATTTCTGCATCAAAATGACAGCTAGGATCAAATTTATCACAAGGCAGATGATAGAAATTTTGGCCGCCTCTTTTTGTTTCATGTTTGCATAAAGCCAAAGTGAGAAAATTTTAGCTAGACCAAATGGCGTAAGTCCCACCAAATAGGCACTTAGCACCTTGGCGCATTCAATGGTGTTTGCCCTTGCGAAATTCCCTCTTTCAAACAATAGCCAGATGATAAACTCACTTAGCACAACACCTGTGATCGTGGCTGCAAGTAGGGCACAAAGAAGCAAGTAAAAGCTCTTTTTCGTCCAAACTAGAGCGTTTGCCTCATCTTTTTGCTTTAAAAGCCTAGTGATCTTTGGAAAGAGTGCTTGAGAGAGTGCGATCGCAAAGATGGCAAGTGGAAGCTGAAAAATTCTATTTGCATAAAAAAGGTAGCTTATCGAGCCACTTACCAAAAAGCTCGCTAGCCAAGTATCCATAAATGCACTTATCTGCATAGCACTTGAGCCAAGTAAGCCGTGATAGAAATTTATAAAAAAGCCTTTGCTTTGCGCTCTTTTGCCTTTAAAATATCCGCTTAGACCGCCCCAGAAAATTTTATTTAAGGCGTTAAATTTCATAGCGATTAGATGCACTAAAACCTGCAAGATGCCGCCTACAACGACACCAAAGCTAAGATAAAGAGCGACCACGCTCTCGCTCTTGCCACGAGCCAAAAGTAGCGATGCGATCATGGCTAAATTTAGTAGCGCAGTAGAAAACGCAGTCGTTGCAAAGTACCCTTTGTACTGAAGCAGTGCACCCATGAAAGTGACGATATAAACAAGTGCTAGATAGTAGAAATTTATACGCACAAGTGGCACTGCGTCTGTGATATTTTGCTGGCTCAAGCCGCTTGCGATGATCTTTATAAAGTAGGGCGTAAATAAATTTACAAGAAGCGTTAATGCGCCTATAAAAAGTAGAAATTTGATGAAAATTTCAGCCTGAAAGATCGCTTTTTTCTTGCTATTTGCAAAATTTGGCAAAAATGCCTGCGTAAAGGCGCCCTCGCCAAAGATACGCCGAAATAAATTTGGTATTTTAAAAGCGATAAAAAAAAGATCGCTAAATATGCCAGCTCCAAGGATAGAAGCTGTTAAAAGGTCTCTTATAAGTCCAAGAATTCTTGAAACCATAATGCCAACTGAGTTTGAAAAAAAACCTTTTATAAACATCGCTCACCTAAATTAAATTTGAAAACGCAATAGTAACAAAAGATGCTTTAAAGCTTACATAACCCAAATTTAATAAAATTTTAGAGATAATAAGAGCCAAATTTTATGTGAAATGGATCAATTTTGAGCGAGAACGTGCAAGAAAACGAGAGATTTTTACCGCCAACGCAAATTCAAACTTCAACGCCTTATATATCGCTTAAAGAACTAAGCAAGCAACACAGCGTACCGGTAGAATTTATAGATTTTAAAATTTTAGATATTTTGACTTATTATAAAAATAAAGATAATGAAGAGCCAGTTTTTGTCCCTGAAGAAAATTTAAACTTTTTTGATGATAATGCTTTTTATCTTGACGAGACACTAGAGATCGAGCAGGTCTATGACGTGGAATTTTTTGATGTTAGGCTAAATGCTGTACCAAGGCTTCCAAAGATAGAAATCGGTGTAAATTCAACGGTTACAAAAGTAGTCGCAAAGGTAAAAGCTACAAAAGATTGTGAATACGAACAGCATTACGAAGATAAACTTTTTGAATACATCGCCAAACAGCTTATGAAAGCTCAAATTTTAATAGGTATAAGGATCGGCAAACTAAAAGATGAGTTAAAACAAATCGCCTCAGTTGTGCATGTAAAGGGCGAACTTGATAAAGACTACATACTAAACATAACACAAGGTATAAATCCAAAAAAAGCTACCGATGCAAAGATACTTTACTATTACAAAGATAAACTTGATGCGATAAAAGAGGAAGACAAGGTTGATTACGCTGATAGAGGTTTTGTTTTTGGTGTAGCACAAGATGAAGTGATAATGGAAGAGAAAAAGTCTCACGAAGGGCAAAATGGCCGTGATGCGAGAGGTAAATTATTAGCAGTAGAAAAGCCAAAAGAAGATACTGGTAAAGAGATAAGCATAAGCGAAAATATAGAGAGAGTAGAAAATGACGATAGCATAATATACATCGCTAAAAAATCAGGATATGTAGTTGAGAAAAATGGCTCATTTGACATCGAAGAGCGTATAGAGATAAATGAAGCAAATTTTAAAACAACTGGCTCTATTCAAGCAGGTACTGATACAAATGTGACTTTGGTGGTTAGGGAAACTGATACTATAAAAGACGCCATCGGTACTGGCATCATCGTGGAGGCTGACGAGATAGAGGTAAAAGGAAATGTCGGTGCAAATGCAATGGTTAAAGCAAATGAAGTAATAATCGGTGGTCAAACACACCAAAAGGCTAAAATTTATGCAAAGAATGCAAAAATTTCTATCCACATCGGTAAGGTTGAAGCTGAAAATGTCGAGATAGATAGGCTAGAAGGCGGAAACGTCGTAGCAAAAAGAGTTAAGATAAATAGCGTCGTTGGTGGCTCTATAACCGCTCAAAATATTCAAATAAACACACTTGGCTCAAACTGCACTATCACAGCTTCACACTTAATAGACGTAAGATATCTAAGAGGCACTGATAATAAATTTATAATCGATACTAGCAAAATGCCTGAAAGTGCTGAGGCTACGCAAGAGCAATTAAATAAGATCGAATATACAAAAGCGGAGCTTGCCTCACTTCTAAAAAATATTGAAACAAAGAAAAATGTCATAAATGAAAATAAAGACTCGATTTATACCATAAAAGCAAAGGTAGAAGAGCTCTCAAAAGCTAAAGTGATACCGCCAGTTACCTTTATGAAAAAGCTAAAAGAGTATCAAGGTCTAGTCAATGAATACAACACTTTGCTAAAAATTTTTAAAGATAAAAAAGAGTTGCTAGCTACTCTAAAAGATGAGCTTGAGATCATGCAAAATGGAATATTCTCTGCAAAAGTGATAAATAGAGGCAACTGGGTTGAACTAAATGAGATTAGATTTGTTATCGTTGATCCTCCGCAAAATGTTACTTATATCTCAAAGCAAAATGAAACCGCTCATGCTATTACTTTGGAGAAGATCGGCGATGGCGATGAGGCTGAGTATAAGATCAAAAAGTCAAATAAATTAGAAGACTACACAGATACAAATTTCTAAGAATAAAAGGTTAAAGGATGATAAAAGCGATCGAAGGTATCGTCAGCAAAAAAGATCCCGCATTTGTGATACTTAAGACAAATAGCGGCGTAAGTTATGGGATTTTCATTTCGCTTTTTTGCTCAGCCAAGCTTAGCAAGGGCGAAAAAGTCGAGCTTGCCATAACACAGATCATAAGAGAGGACGCAAATTTACTTTACGGCTTTTTGGATGCAAATGAGCAAAAGATGTTTGAGATGCTTATTAAATTAAATGGCATCGGAGCTAGCACGGCTATGGCAGTTTGCTCAAGTCTTAGCTCACAGGCATTTACAAGTGCCATAATAAGCGGCGATGCAGATACCTTTAAAAGTGTGCCAGGTATCGGACCAAAGACTGCTAGACGCATCATAGCTGAGCTAAGCGACGCAAAACTAATAAGTGACGAGAGCGTGCCAAGCTATCAAAATGAGGCACTTTTGGCACTTGAAGCACTTGGTTTTAAACGTGAGAAGATAGTGAAAATTTTGCCTGAGTGCAAGAGTGAAAATACGAGTGATCTTATAAAAGAAGCATTAAAGAAATTAGGATAAGGATAAAAAGATGAATTTAGGTGTGATATTTGGAGCAAAGAGCTATGAACATGAGATAAGCATAGTTAGTGCGATAGTTTTAAAAAATGTCCTAAAACAAGAGCTAAAATTTATATTTTGCGACGCAAATAGAGATTTTTATCTTATCGAGCAAAAAGATATGAGAGCAAATTTCTTTAGCTCTGGTAAATACAAAAATTCAAAAAAGCTCATTTTGTCTAAGGGCGGATTTTTCATACACTCTCTTTTTGGCGATAAAAAAGTAGAGTGCGACGTCATTATAAATTTGATCCATGGCATGGACGGCGAAGATGGCAAGATAGCGGCACTTTTTGACTTTTACGGCATAAAATATATAGGTCCAAGGCTTGAAGTAAGTGCGCTTAGTTACAACAAAGAATTAACCAAATTTCTAGCGCAAAAAGCTGGCGTAAAGGCGCTTGACTATGAGATGCTAACTCGTGAGAGCCAGCCAAAATTTCACTATCCTATTATTTTAAAGCCAGCAAGACTTGGAAGTAGTATCGGCGTAAATATAGTGCATGACGCCAGCGAGCTAACTTATGCAAAAGACGTAGCATTTGAGTTTGATAAAGATGTGCTTATCGAGCCTTTTATAAAGGGAGTAAAAGAGTACAACCTTGCAGGCTGTAAGATAGATGGGAAGATAAAATTTTCTATCATCGAAGAGCCAAAAAAGAAAGAATTTCTTGACTACGAGCAAAAATATCTTAGCTTTTCAAATGAAAACAAGGTAAAAGAGGCTGAAATTTCTGAGGAGTTAAAACAAAAGCTTAAATTTAACTTTTCAAAAATTTATGATTGCGGCTTTGATGGAGCGATCATTAGATGCGACTTTTTTATGATAGATGATGAGGTCTATCTAAATGAGATAAATCCAAATCCAGGAAGCCTTGCAAACTATCTATTTGAGGATTTTGAGAGCACTTTAAATGCTCTTGCAAACTCACTTCCAAGAGAGCGTAATATAAAGATCGATTATAGCTTTATAAACTCGATCACTTCAGTAAAAGGTCGTGGGAAAATTTAGGCCATTTAGTAGATTATAAAGTAGTTTGTGATATTTTACGTAAAATTTTACACAAAGAGCGACAATGGTAACTTTTACAAAAGATGAAATTTATACAGCAACTGAAGTGGTTAGAAATTTTAGTTCAGTGCTCTCTCGTGTGGGAGCTAATGAATTAAAAAGAGCGGTCATTGTTAAAAATAATAAATTTGAAGCAGTACTTTTAAATATGGAAGAGTATGAGCGTCTTTGCGAGGCAGTAAGCGTGCTTGAGAGCATTTACGCTGCTAAAAAAAGAGAAAACGATGGCGAGTAGGGCGGTAAAGTACGGCTCAGACGAGTATGAGATCAGCTACGAAGTAGTAAATCCGAAATGCAAAAAAATAGTGCTTTTCTTACACGGCTGGGGCGCAAACAAAGAGATAATGAAAAAGGCATTTGGCTCATATTTGAGCGAACTGCGCCACGTTTATATCGATATGCCAGGCTTTGGTAAAAGCTCAATTACTGATCCTTTAAAAACAAGCGATTATGCAAAAATTGTTGAAAATTTCTGCGATGAGCTTGGCATAAAGCCAGATATCATCGTAGGTCATAGCTTTGGTGGCAAGGTCGCAACGCTTCTAAAACCGCCACATCTTGTACTTTTAAGCTCAGCTGGCATAGTTGTCAAAAAGCCATTTATCGTGCGCACAAAGATCGCTATTTTTAAAATTTTTAAGCTTTTTGGATTTGGAAAATTTTATAAACTCTTTGCTACAAAAGATGTGAGTGGTATGAGTAGAGTGATGTATGATACCCTAAAAAACGTTGTTGATGAGGATTTTATGAAGCATTTTGCCAGCTTTAGTGGTAAGGCTTTGATATTTTGGGGAGAAAATGACAAGGCAACGCCTATAACAAGCGGAGAGAGTATACATAAGCTCATAAAAAATAGTTCATTTTTTCCGCTTAATGGTGATCATTTTTTCTTTTTACTTCACGCTAAATTTATAAGTGACGAGATAGAAAAAGGGATAAATTTTGAGCTAAATGAAGCTAAAAATGTTGTGCTAGATGACGATGAGAGCGGTATCGAGGAGGTAAGATGAATATATTTTTAAGCATAGGCACAGTTTTATTTGTTTTTGCGCTCGCTTTTTATGTGATTACTTGCTTTCAGTGGTTTTCATATAGGCCTGAGCGCGTGCTCTTTCACTTCACAAAGCCCGCTTGGCACGTCTTTTTCTTTATTGTGCCGTTGGTACTTTTTTACACGACTGGTAAGTGGTTTTTTATCTATTTTTACTTTGCACTTTTGCCAGCTCTTTATCTTTGGTACAAAAAACTTGATAAAAAGCTAGTCTTTACCGCCAGGGTCAAGCACTTTTTTGTGATCCTTGCTTGCGCTATTATCCTAAACTACGCTCTAAATTTTATCATCCACAAGGCGTTTTTGGCTCCGATGCCACTTTTTGTCTTGGTTATGAGCCTATTTTTTAGTGAAATTTTAGAAAAGATAAAATTTCAAGGATTTAAAAACAAGGCACTTAAAAAACTGGGCGCAAATAAAGATCTAAAAATTATCTTGATCACAGCAAGCTACGGCAAAACTAGTATCAAAAATTTCTTATTTGAAATTTTAAAAGATAGCTTTGTCTGCTACAAAACACCTCGCAGCGTAAATACAATGGCTGGCATCATCAAAGATATCAATGAAAACTTAAGCGAGCAAACGCAAATTTACATCGCTGAGGCAGGCGCTAGGCTAAAGGGCGACATTTTGGAGATCACTAAATTTCTAAATCCGCAAATCGTAATCGTTGGCGAGATCGGCGCGCAACACATTGAGTATTTTAAAACGCTTGATAATATCCGCTCTACCAAGCTTGAAGCACTTCAAAGCACTCGTTTGCAAATGGCATTTTTACATAGTTCGACAAAAAAAGAGCCAAGCCAAAATTTAGAAATTTACGATGAGAGCCTAAAAGATATAAATGCAAATTTAGATGGAATTTCGTTTACGCTTGATGGCAAGAGCTACGTTTTGCCGCTACTTGGCAAATTTAACGCTACAAATTTAGCCGTTTGTATAAAGGTGGCAAAGTATCTAAAGATGAGCGATGAGGCGGTAGATAGAGCGCTATCTAAGATGAAAAACGTCGAGCACCGTCTAAGCAAGATCGAGGCTGGCGGCAAGCTGATAATTGATGATAGCTTTAATGGAAATTTTTCAGGTATGAGCTCAAGCTACGAGCTTGTAAGTACCTACGCTGGCAGAAAAGTGCTGCTAACGCCTGGTATCGTCGAGAGCGATGCGGAGCAAAATGCAAATTTAGCCAAGGTGATAAATGAAATTTTTGATCTTGTCATCATCACAAGCTCACTAAATGCTGAAGTTTTACTAAAGTACATCATAAAGCCAAAGATCATCATCTTAAAGGATAAAAATAAAATGCAAGAAATTCTAGCTCAAAATACGCGTGCTGGCGATCTCATACTATTTTCAAACGATGCACCGAGCTTTATATGAAAAAGATAGTTTTTTTAATCCTAGCTTTAAATTTGGTATTTGGCTTTGATATTGATGATTATGACAGAGGTATTGAGGCGCTAAATGCCGGAGATTACGCAACTGCGTATGAAATTTTCTATGATGGCTGTGAGCAAAAAGATGTGCTTTCGTGCGAGGCCTTGGGCGATATGTTTGTAAATGAAGAGATAAATGAGCAAATGGATAGTGATCTAAAAAAGCACTCAAATATCGAGCTTGGCGTGAGTTATTATATGAAAAGCTGTGACCTTGGCTACCAAAATGCTTGTGATGATGTGATGAGCTTAAGGGATGATTTAAACATAAGCCTTCCAGCTGGTGTTTATGAAAACGCCAAAGCAAGGTACGATGAGATAAGACAAGAAGACGAAAAAGAAGAAGCCTTAAGCGAGCAAAATGAAACTTTGCAAAAATAAATTCTCTAGTTTTAGACTAGATTTACTTTTAGCGTATGCTCTTTTAGGCTTGCTGGAATTTTGCCATTTTCAAGCTCTATCAGTTCGCTAACTCTTAAAATATAAAAATCCTGCAAGCTTCTGTTTGCAAATTTTTCAAGCTTTTTTGAAAGCGTGTCAAACATATAAAACTCAGCCTCATTGCTAGCTAGTAAAAAATCAGCCCCGCTATCAAACGCATTAAAGATGGTCTTGCTTGCAAGTGCAAATGCAAGCTTTTCGTTTACTTTTAAAAGCTCAAATCCACAAGGAAATTTGGTGTTTAGATTTATAAAATTTGCTCTAAATTTATCTAAATTTACAGGGATTTTATCACTTACGGCTATTTTAAATCCTTTAAATTTATCCAAGCTCTTTATCTTTTCAAGCTCGTTTTTTGAGGTTTCATCATCTTTTATTCCTAAAATTTCTTTAAAAAACCTAATCGCTTCTGTATAAATTTCGCTTCCGCCAAAGATAAA
The DNA here is from genome assembly GCF_902460705.1 of Campylobacter concisus. Taxonomy (GTDB): domain Bacteria; phylum Campylobacterota; class Campylobacteria; order Campylobacterales; family Campylobacteraceae; genus Campylobacter_A; species Campylobacter_A concisus_Z. The sequence continues at coordinate 26,443 of NZ_CABPUP010000001.1, forward strand.
ATCATCAATCTTGTAAGCTATCAAAACACCATTTTCATTGTTGATAAGCCTCATGATCTCATCATTTTTTTCTTTTTTATAAAGATGATGAGCCAATATGATAGCAGCTGCACCTATAAAATTTGGCTCGTATTCTCTCACAAAATCAGCATAAAAATATGGTTTTAAGCTTGCATAAAATTCTTTGTCTGCTTGATCGCAAAATTTCTCAAATGGCTTAAATTTCTCCCAAAAGTCGTCATCGTTTATTTCAAGATCTAAAACTGCTCTTTTTTCATCAAGTGGCGAAATCACAATCTCGCCTGTAAATTTCTCATATAAATTTACTAATGGTTCAGTAGTGCTCACTACGACATCATTTACTTTCACAAAGCCAGTTGTTGGCTGAAAATATGGATCAATTTTTTTAACATGCAAAAATAGCTCGTCAAGGTTTGCGTAATCTAAAATTTCTAAAAAATATGGTTTAAAATACGACAAAATATCCTTTTTTGCATTAAATCTAAAAATTTCTATTTTTTGCATTTGGCTCCTTTTTTGGCTTATTTTATCCTAAAATTAAAAGGAGTTTCATTATAATGGCCCGATGGATAAAGAAAATTTCACGATTGAATGCTTTGGTAACGCTTATATTGGCGATGATGCGGCTGTGCTTGGCAAGCAGGTCTTTAGCAAGGATATTTTTGCTGAAAACTCGCATTTTAAGCATGGCTGGCTAAGCCTTGAAGAGATCGGCTACAAGGCGATGATCGTAAATTTTTCAGATACAATCGTGATGAATGCTAGGCCAAAATTTGCGCTTCTTGGACTTAGTTTGCCAAAGAATTTTACGCCACAGCAAATCAAAGAGCTAAGTGGCGGCATAAATAGAGCGTGTGAGGAGTTTGGTGTAAAGATAATCGGTGGCGACACGATAAGTAGCAAAATTTTAAATATAAGCGTTAGTGTAATTGGCGAGCTAAATGGCAAAGCTGTGCTTAGAAAAAATGCAAAATACGGAGATCTGGTGGCTTTTACTGGCGAGCTTGGAGGTAGCAAAAAAGGGCTAAATTCGCTTCTAAGGCTAGCTCAAATTTCAAAAAATTCACGTTTTAAAAAGCCTATTTTAAGAGATAAATTTTTCTACAAAGCAGCTCATCTTGTAAACTCCGCTATGGATATCTCAGATGGGCTAAATGCAGATTTTGCTAAGCTTTTAAAGGCTAACAAAAAGGGTGCTAAATTTACAAAAAAGCTAAGTAAATTTGAGCTTAGTAGCGGTGAAGAGTATGAAATTTTATTTACTTTTAGTCCTAAAAATTTAAACGCTATCAAAAGGATTGCCGCAAAAACACGGACAAAGATTAACGTCTTTGCAAAAATTTCAAATAAAAGGTTAAAACAAAATGCAAGAAACCACCACTTTTAAGCCACTTTATGCACTCACTCATGCGCCCATAGAGGCTTACTTTTCTAAAAATTCAGATGATTTTGTCGTGCGCGAGATACCACTTTACGAGTTTAGCGGGGATGGCGAGCACTTGATCGTTGAAATTTCTAAAAAAGATATGACGACGCAGGAGGCTTTGCACGTCTTAAGCGAGGTTACAGGAGCTAAAATGCGCGACTTTGGCTATGCGGGACTAAAAGACAAACAGGGCATGACGACGCAGTTTATCTCGATGCCACGTAAATTTGAGAGCAATCTAGCGAATTTTAGCCACGAAAAGATGAAAATTTTAAGCCTAAATGTGCATAAAAATAAGCTTCGTATCGGACATCTAAAGGGAAATAGCTTTTTTATACGCTTAAAAAAAGTACTACCAAGTAATGCCAAAAAGCTAGAGCAAGTATTTGTTAGTATCGATAAAATGGGATATGCAAACTACTTTGGCTATCAGCGTTTTGGTAAATTTGGCGACAATGCCGAAACTGGCCTGGAGCTTCTTAAAAATGGGACGATAAACGGCAAAAAAAGTAAAAATGTCAAGCTAAACGACTTTTTGATCTCGGCATATCAAAGTGATCTTTTTAACCGTTGGCTTAGCAAACGCGTGGAGATTTCAAAGTTTGCGCAGGATTTTAGCCTAGGCGAGCTAGCTCAAATTTACCCGTATCTTGACGGCGCAATTTTGAAAAATTTAAAATCGCAAAAGAGATTTTTTAAACTGATAGAGGGCGAAGTTTTGGGTCACTATCCGCACGGCAAGTGCTTTTTGTGCGAGGATTTGGACGCGGAGGGCACGCGCTTTGACGCTAGGGATATCACTAGCTGCGGGCTGATAGCGGGTGCAAAGGAGTATGAGGCGCAGGGTGCGGCTAGAGCAGTCGAGGATCAAATTTTCGCGCAGGCAAACAAATATAAAGCTAAAATGACGGGTTCTAGGCGCTTTGCGTGGTGTTATTTGGAGGATGCGAGCTATAAATACAATGAGGAAAAAGCGCACTTTACGATAAATTTTACGCTGCAAAAAGGCAGCTATGCGACTGTTGTGCTAGAAGAAATCTTGCATAAAAATATCTTTGAGTAGGGCGGCGGCTTGTCTTGCGAGCGCTTTTAAATGATTTTTGCATCTATGCTCGCAAGTGCAAGCAGAGTATAAATTTCGCCCTGCGATAGGCTGTATATCTTATCTTGGGACGAAATTTACTTCTTCTATTTAGCTAAGAGCATAGCGACGTAGGAAACAATTAAAACCATCTCGCAAGACTTCACCTTAACTTTTACGTTTAAATTTTGCAAATCAAAATTCACCTCGCCTAACGCTCTTTAAAAGCTGTGAGTCAAGCGGTGCAAAAACTTTACATTGTCATTTTAAGCTCAAATTTGAGGCTAAATTTATTGGATTTTCGCGCCAAGACCCGTATCCTAAACCCGCTAAATTTTACCCGTGGAGCAAGACGCGAGCGACGCAAAATACAAGCGTTTCTAGGATCGTTTAGATATAATACGTTTACAAATTTATATTTTAAAGGGATTAAAAATGGCGAATATTTTTCTTTGCTCTTATTTTGCGGAGATTGCGAGTAAGATCAATGAAGTGGTAAAATTTCAAGGCAAAGATATTGTTTTTATCGATACGGCAGCAAAATTTGAAGAGGTGAATTTTTACGTAGATGAAGCGGTGGAGATTTTAGAAAATTTTGGCGCGAAGCTAAGACACCTTGACGTCTCTTGCGCCAAGAATTCGGCGGCGCTAGTATCCGAGCAAGACGAACCATTTTGCGACGATGAGATTTTAGCCGCTATTAGTCAGTGCGACATCATTTACGTTAGCGGCGGAAATACGTTTTATCTGCTTAACGAGCTGCGAAAATCGCGCATCTGGCAAGCTATAAAAAATGCAGTCAAAGCGGGCAAAATTTATATCGGTGAGTCGGCGGGAGCGATCGCGGCGGCTCCGGATACGAAATATGCTACGCTGATGGATGAAAATAGCGTAAAAACGAGCGATTTTACGGGGTTAAATTTGGTTGATTTTTGCATCGTGCCGCACTTTGGCTGCGAGCCTTTTATGCAAGCCACGCACGAGATAATGGAGAAATTTGGGAACTTGTACGATTTACGACCTATAAATAATGCTGAGTTTATCGCGCTTTGAGATAAAATTTTATACGTTCTTTGCGCTAAATATTTACTCAAAGTGCTCTATTTATTTTTAAATAAAAAACATAAAGTTTAAAGTTTTAAAAGCTAGAAATTTAAGCCAAAGCCGCTATAATTTCGCTCTGGCACGGTAAGCGATCGCTTTTGTTTTTGCAAAAGAGGAAAGTCCGAGCTGCGATAAGACAAGGTTCCATCTAACGGATGGCTAGGGAAACCTAAGGGATAGTGTAACAGAAAGTAGACTTCCGCTTCGGCGGTAAAGGTGAAACGGTGGGGTAAGAGCCCACCGGCACGCTTGGTAACTTGCGTGGCCATATAAACCCAACCTGCAGCAAGAAGGGATGGTTTTGGTCTTATATTAAAACCCTTCGCTAGAGTTTGTTTGTAAAAGCAAGCGTAGATAAATGATCGCTCAAGACAGAACTCGGCTTAACGCCGTGCCTTTAATTTTATAAAAACATATCAGTTTGTTACGTATTTTTGAGCTTTTTGTAGTTTTATAAGCTCATTTTGGATGTGCGAAGACTTGCTTTTTAAAAGCTCTATTGCGCCGCCAATTAGTGCTTGTGCTTCTTGCGCTAGAGCTAGGCTCGTAAACATATCTTCATTAAAATTTTGTGATAAAGCAGCTATCTTGTCTGTGTCTTCGTTTATCAATGCTAATTTAAATTCATTGATCCAACTATTCACCTGATGTTACCTCTCTCCATGCTTCAGATAGTTGCTTTACGACATTGGTTACTTCATTTAAAGCCGCGACATCGTTTTGTATATTTGCCATAGCAAGAAGTTGCATCTGTCTTGTATAAAGGCCGCTAAGATAGTGGGCTACATCGCCTTGAGAATAATCAAGCGAATTTAAAAGCTCAACAAAAATAGCGTTTGTCCTATTAATATAATAAACTTTTTTCTCTATATCTCCAGCTTCTATCGCCTTTTTTGTACGAAATATAAATTTTAAAATTCCGTCATAAAGCATTTCTATTAATTTAGTTGGGGACTCAATGCCCCCAAAACTAGACTGTGCGTATGCACTATATGCACTTTGGTTCATCTTTCTCTCTTATTTTCTACTATTTATCTCTGCATCGATCATTGATTTTAGTGTCGAGAACTGATTTTCTAAGCTTGCGATGATAGCGTTATACTTGATAAAACGCTCTTGCATTGTTGTATATTTCTCATCTAAAAGCTTTTGTGTGCTCTCTTTGTTTTTTGTGATCGACTCATTTTCATCTTTTAACTGATTTTGCATAGCAACCATCGTACCACTTTTGCCAACGACACCATCAAGCATTTTAGCTAGCTTTGTAAATAGCCCATCTGTCTTTTTGGTTACTGGATTTATAGTAGCTTCATTCATACCTAGAGCTGTTAAGGCTGAATTTTTACCTTTTACCTCGATATTTTCGCCATCGCTTCTTTTTAAGACGATTCTTTTGCCACTTTTATCAAGACTAGCTGTAACTCCAGTTATGCCAGCGTCATTTATAGCTTGTTGAAGTTTTAGTGCGTTCTCTTCGGCTGTGGCTGTGGCAGTAGTTGAGAATGTAACTGACTTGCCGTTTATCGTAAGATCACCAGCTTTTATATCTAATGCTCCAGCGCTAACAGTCGATGCCCCCATATAACTTATTGGCTCGATCTTGCTTGATCCCATGAAAAATTTCTGAATCTCTTCAGGATCTTTGCTAAGAGCTGCATTTAGCTTATTTAGATCAAGCTGAAGCTGTCCGTCTTTATCAGGCACTATGCCATATTTGCTTAATGCTTTACCTTCACTATCTTGTCCATTTACAAGACGACCAATGTTTGATCTTAAGCTTGAAATTTCGCTAACGCCTTGGAAAGTGCCAGCTCCCTTTTCCTCGTCATATTTTGTGGCTATACCAAGGTTCATGGTCATTAGGTTGTAGTCTTTGATAAATTCTTCAACCGCTTTTATTACTTCTTTTGTATCTTGAGAGACGCTTACGTTTGTTTTACCAGTTTCATTTAATGTAATAGAAATTCCAGGCCTTAAGTCGTTAAAGGTATTTTTGCTTCTTTTTACATTTACTCCGTTATATGTAAATTCCGCATCTTGTGCCTTTAAAATTCTATTTTTTTCAAAATTTGATGTCATCTTTGGTGTGCCATCAGGATTTGTTAGTAGAGTGCCATTTGCATCTTTATCTTGAAACTGCGTACTATCCCAGCCAAGCTTATCTAAAACACCAGCCGTATCATTTGAAAATTTAATAGTCTGTGTTGCGCCAGTGTTGCCTGATTGAAGCATGATTTGATTTGGTTTATCTCCGCCAACGTTTAAAATTCTAGCTTGTAATTTACCACGACTAATATCATTTATCTTGTCTACAATATCCTGATACGTGGTTGATCTAGTTACGCTAATAGAAAATTTTTGTCCATCGATCTCAACGTCAAAAGAGCCGTTATTTGTCGCACCTACTAAGCTTGAAGCGTTTTTGAAATTTGAGCTTTGAAATGTATCTTTTTGAGCAAGTTTTTGCACATCTATATTAAAATTTTGTACGTTAACGCCATTTGCCGCTGAGGCTGTTACGCTTTTGCCAGCATTATTTGTAGTTCTTTTTAGATAAAGTGCCTCTCCGCCAAGCGTTTTGCCACTTACGTTTACGTTGCTAACTAGAGTTTTTAGCGCTGCAAGGTCTTTTTGCTTTAGGTCATTTCTTTCTAGCCTTTTTGTTAAAGGCTTGATCTGTCCTGCTTCATCTGCTTCTTTTAATTTCTTGATAAGATCATCATTTAGTCCGCTATTTTTTGTGCCGATGCCTAAATTTGTTACGTTACCTACTGCCATTTTTAACTCTCCTTGTCAAAAAGTATTCCGATACTTTCTTTGAAATACTCGCTTATTCTTATAGCTTCTTTGCTTGGAAGTTGTGTTATCTCTTCTCCAGTTTTAGCATCTTTTACTTGCACGACCATTAAATTTAGCTTCTCATTGTAAGCAAATCTTACATTAGTATCGAGCTGCTGCATTTGATAGTTTAGTCTGTCAGTGACCTCTCTTGTTCTTTTGGCAAGCTCTTCGTTGCTAAGTCCGTCTAGCTCGTTAATGTCTTTTGTTTCATTGTTTTTATCAGCACTTAATTTAACATCAGAATGCTCTATAGGTCTGCTGTCTATTTGACGTTGAGCGGATGTGCTCATGCTCGTATCTAGCACCTGATTTGCTGCTGCCTTAAAGATTTCCATAGTTTTACTCCTTAAAACTTACGTTAGCTTCTACATCGGTAAAATTTTAAAATCCTTTAGTGTTTATACAAATTTTTGATTATTTAGGCTAAAATCGAGCAAAAATTTATAGGAAGAGATATGAAAATTTCATTTGAGTGCGAGTGTATTTTACTTCAAAAGACACTGTTGCTTTTTTGTGGAAATTTGGCTGCTCATCATAAGGATTGTGATTTTGTAGTGAGTGACCGCGAGATTGCGACAAAAAAACCACTATTTATAATAGGTAAAAATGCTCATCTTTCTCATCCTTTTACCAAGACGACACTTCTTGATACACTTGAAGAATTTTACTCAGCTATGCAAATTTCAAAAGCAAATGAGCTAAATGAAGCTAAAAATGAAAAGAGCTTAGAAGAGAAAATTTCACTTTTAATAGATAAATTTAAAGTCGATCTTCTTGAAATTCTAAGGGCAAATCAGTGAAGCTTTACACTAAAATCTCAAGTGGTAAATTTAAAGGCAAAAGGCTTGAACTGCCAAGTCTAAGCACGACTAGAAGTACAAAAAGTATCGTAAAAGAGTCCTTTTTTAACGTCATTAGAGATGAAATTTACTCACTTACATTTATAGAGGGTTTTAGTGGAAGTGGCGTGATGGCAAGCGAGGCCGTTAGCAACGGAGCACGTGAGGCTATCGCTATCGAAAAAGACAGAGCCGCTTTTAAGATCACACAGAGTAATCTTGCCAGCCTTGAAGCCGCAAATTTAAAAGCAATAAATGGGGACACTTTCGCCATTTTGCCTGATCTTGTAAATTCGCAAAATGGCAAGGTCTTGCTCTACCTTGATCCGCCATTTGACATAAGAGCTGGCTTTGATGATATCTACGAAAAGCTTGTAAATTTAATCTCACAGCTAAAAAAAGAGAAAATTTACATGATAGTTTTTGAGCACAACAGTGACTTTAAATTTAGTGATGAAATTTCTACATTTAAACTAGTAAAATTTAAAAAATTTGGAGCTACTTCGCTCTCTTATTTTCAATAATTTATAAAAATTTGGAACATCTTTTGCTTTAAAAACCTGAAATAGCTAAATTTTAGGAAAAAATATGAAAAAATTTTTATCTTTTGTAGCAGCTTCAGTGATAGCTACTTCAGCCTTTGCTACGCAGATAAAAGAGCTTGCAAGCATAGTTGGCGTAAGAGATAATCAGCTAATAGGCTATGGCCTTGTGGTTGGACTAAATGGCACAGGTGATGGCTCAACGTCGAAATTTACGATACAGTCTCTATCAAACATGCTTCAAGGTGTAAACGTAAAGATAAATCCAGATGATATCAAGTCAAAAAACGCAGCAGCTGTTATGGTAACAGCTAAGCTTCCTGCATTTGCAAGGCATGGCGATAAACTTGATGTCGTGATCTCATCTATTGGCGATGCAAAAAGTTTGCAAGGGGGTACGCTTCTCATGACGCCACTAAAAGGCGTTGACGGTGATATTTACGCTCTAGCTCAGGGTGCTTTAAGCATCGGTGGTAAAAGCATGGGTAGATCAGGTGGGAACCACCCAACCGTCGGTTCTATCCTAAATGGAGCTTTGGTTGAGCGAGAAGTAACTTATGACATTTACAATCAAGACACTATAAGACTAAGCCTAAAAGATACAAATTTTAAAACCGCTCTTGATATCCAAAACGCCATAAATGCAAATATCTCTGATGATGCCGCAAAGGCGATAGATCCAAGAACGGTCATCGTTAAAAAGCCAGATGATGTTAGTATCATCGAGCTTGCAAGCGCTGTACTTGATCTTGACGTGGAGTATAAGCCAGATGAGAAGATCGTAGTTGATGAGAGAACCGGCACAATAGTAAGTGGTATAAATGCCGTGGTTAGTCCAGTTGTATTAACTCACGGTGCAATCACAATAAAAATAGAGCCAAATAGCTATGAGGAAGCAGCACAAAATGATGTAAATATAGGAAGCGATACATCTGTCGCACCTAGTCAAAATTTACTTAAAATTTCAGGCGAAAAAACAACCGTTGCAAATATAACAAGAGCTTTAAATAAGCTTGGGGCAACACCAAGCGATATCATATCGATACTTGAAAATTTAAAACGAGTTGGTGCGATACAAGTTGATCTGGAGATAATATAATGCAAATAGATAACACACTAGCACTAAATTCATACAATGAAATTTCAGCAAATAAGATAAAAAATGCAAATGCTAAACAAGATGCGCTTTTAAAAGAGCAAACTGATGCATTTGAGGCATATATGGTAAAGGCTGTGCTTGATATTGCTTTAAAAGAAGATGAGCACAACTCGCTATATCCAAAGGCTGCTGGTAGCGATATTTATAGGTCAATGTATAACGATGCAATGAGTAAAGCATTGAGCGGAAATCTTGGTTTTTCAGAACTTTTGTACGATTTTTTAAAGAGAGACTCTTAAGTAAATTTATATTATGCCGATGTAGTGATATAAACATTTTATTTTAAGAGGTATGAATATGATAAGGCCTTTGAATCAAAGACCAAATTTTCAGGCAAATACGCTAAATAAAAATAGCGATGCCAAGGTCGAAACTCAGAGTAAAGAAGTAAGAACAAACGAAAACGCAAAGCTAAAAGAGATAGCTGATGCCATAGCAAATGGCACCTATCAGGTTGATATATCAAAAACGGCTAGGGCTGTGGCTGATGCGTTGCTGTAATTAAGGAATTTAAATGATAAAAAAGCTTTTGGACGAGGCTATAGGTGAGCTTGATGAGCTTATAAATTTAACCATACAAGACATCGCAAATATAAAAGAGGCTAAACACTCAAGTGTTGATGAGAGTGTAAAGAAAAAAAATGCCTTAGTTCGTGCATTTGAAGATACAAAAAGAGCACTAGATAAAGAGCTTTTAAAGGTATCAAAAGAGAGCGGTACGACTACACTTGCTAGTGTTTTAGACGATGAAGTGAAGTCAAAGCTTGTTCTTATGCGTTCAAAGCTTGAAAATTTACATAAAGTAAATAAAGAATATGCAAGACATGTTGTTGCTGTTAAAGAATTTTTTGACTCACTTAATGAAAAAATTTTTGGCACTAAAGCAAGCGAATACGGCCAAGATGGAAATAGCATAGATAATAATTTTTATAAATCAAGGGTTTAAAAAATGGCTAATATTTTTATGTCATTAGGCACGGGTGTTTCAGGGCTAAATGCGGCCCAACTTCAAATAAGTACAACCGGAAATAATATCGCAAACGCCGATAGCAACTACTATACAAGGCAGCGTGTTGTCCAATCTGCATCTCCAGCGATGAATACAGTCCCTGGCGGAGTTGGCACAGGCACACAAGTAGATACTATAACAAGGCTTCATGATGAGTTTGCCTACTCAAGACTAAAATATTCATCGTCAAATTTAGAAAACACGGCCTATAAACAAAGAATTTTGCAAGAAGCTACAAAATATTTTCCTGATCTAAAAGATAATGGAATGGTGAAGGACATTCAGGAGTATTTTTCCGCGTGGAATAACTTTGCTTCAAACCCTAATGCTGGTGCTCAGAAAGTAAATTTGATAAATAAAGCAAGTGTATTGACTGCAAGTATCAACCGCTCATCAAAGATGCTTTATGATATGCATGAAAAGATTGATGAAACGATAAAAATAAATATAAAAGAGATAAATTCGCTAGGCAGGCAAATAGCAAATATTAATAAGCAAATCCAAAGAATAGAATCAGGCGCGGACGCTGGTATAAAAATAAATGCAAATGATCTTCGTGATAAACGTGATGAGCTTGAGCTTGCTATGTCAAAGCTGGTAAATACAGCAGTTTATAAAAGCGATCTAAAGAGCAATTCTAGGGTAGATACAGGAATAACAGATCAAGGAAAATACTACAATCTAAACATTGGCGGTGTAAGTATCGTTGATGGTGTAAATTTTCATGAAATTTCTATGAGTTCAACCGAAAGTGGAAGATATACAAAAATTTATTATGAAAGAGAAGATGGCAGAAGAATACCAATGGAAGAAAAGATTACAGGCGGTAAAATCGGAGCTGCACTTGATCTTAGGGGTAGAAACTACGAGCCAGATAATGATAAATTTAGCGATGGAACGATCCAAAAATACATTGATAATTTAAATACATTTAGTAAAACCTTGATAACAAGTACAAATAATATCTATGCCGAATCTGCAGTTGAAATTTCTAACTCAGATCCGATAAGTTATTTAGAAGGCGATAAGACATTGATGAATCATGATAATAGTATAAGAAACGGAAGTTTTGAAGCTATTGTTTATGATAACAAAGGCAATGTCGTGGCCAGAAAAACTATAAATGTAAATGGCACGACGACGATGAATGATACAAAATATGGCAACTCTATCGTCAAAGACTTTAACTCAAACTCAGATGACAATAAAGACAATAATATGCTAAATGACGTTGATGACTTTTTTGAGGCATCATATTTTTATGATAAAAATACTAAAAAAGGTACTTTTTCTCTCATTCCAAAACAAGCTCAAGGGCTTTATAGCATATCGATAGTCGATCACGGTACAAATTTTCCAGGTGCTGTTGGTATAAATAGATTTTTTTCAGGTACTGACTCAAATAGTATCGGCATAAATCAAAATTTTACCCAAGACCACACAAAGCTTCGTGCCTACTCAAAGCCAGTTATCGGAAATAATGAAGTTGCAAATAAAATGATCCAGCTTCAGTATCAAAAGCAGACCTTTTACTCAAGTGGCATAGCGCTTGATAGAGATGAGACGATCGAGGGATATTACCGCTATCTTACGACTGACATGGCGAGTGATACAGAGGCGAATAATACGATCCACGATACAAATACGTCTTTGCAAAAGACAGCTGAAGAGGAATTTCAATCAACAAGTGGCGTAGACACCAATGAAGAGCTTACAAATTTGATCCGCTTTCAAGCAAGTTACGGCGCAGCTGCAAAGATCATCACGACCGTTGATCAAATGCTTGACACGCTTCTTTCATTAAAACAATGAGCGAGCTAAAGAGCCTTTTAGACTCGCACGTACTTAGTAAAAATACAAATCTGGGGCTGTTTGAAGCCCCAGATCCACTTCAAGTAGCTACTAAATTTAAAGAGCCAAACATAGCGCTCATTTGTGCGTTATTTGCTTATGGTAACGCAAAAATGATAGTGAAATTTCTAAATTCGCTTGATTTTGGTTTGCTTGATGAGAGCGAGCAAAATATCAAGAAAAATTTATTAAATTTCAAATACCGCTTTCAAAATGAAAATGATGTGAGAGAAATTTTTATCACTCTCTCACGTCTTAAAAATGAGGGTGACATAGAGGAAATTTTACGCCAAGGTCTAGCAAAAAATGGCGAGATGATAGATGGCATAAATGAACTTATCAAATTTATATATAAGCTAAATTCTTACCGCTCTGACGGATATGAGTTTTTCTTTGGTAAGAGTTTTGAGAGGGAGCCACAAAGCCCATATAAACGCTACAATATGTATCTTCGCTGGATGGTGCGAGATAGCGACATCGACCTTGGATTATTTAAAAATTTGCCAAAAGATAAGCTTTTGATACCGCTTGATGTTCATACACATAGAGTTTCTTTAAATTTAGGACTTATAAATAGAAAGAGCTACGATTTCAAAGCAGTCATGGATCTTACAAAAAAACTTAGAGAATTTGATGAGCTAGACCCGATAAAATACGACTTTGCGCTTTATAGAATAGGGCAGAGTAAAGAGTTAGAAACTATCATAAAAAATCTTAATCAATAAAAATTATTGCTAAATTTTTAAATTTAGGGTAGACTTGCCATACAATTTTATCCACAAGGAGCTTGTATGAAAAAAATCGTTTTACTAAGTGCAGTTTTAGGAACTTTGCTTTTTGCTCATGAGGGTCATCACTTTGATGCAAAAGCTGGAGAGCATCTAGTTATACCTGTTAATGAACTAAACGAGAAGGGCGATAAGAGTGTCGGCGAAGTAGTAGCTGTTAAGACAAACTACGGCGTTGCATTTTTTCCAAATTTAAAAGGACTTACTGCAGGGTTACACGGCTTTCACATCCATGAAAATGCTGACTGTGGTGCGACTGAAAAAGGCCTTGGTATGAAAGCAGGCGGTCACTGGGATCCAGCTGGCACAAAAATGCACTCTTTTGCTTGGGATGATAAAGGTCACAAAGGTGATTTGCCAGCACTTTACGTAGATGCCGAGGGCAATGCTAACTATCCAGTACTAGCCCCAAAGATAAAAAGTCTTGACGAGCTAAAAGGTCACTCATTAATGGTTCATGTTGGTGGCGACAATCACAGCGACAACCCAAAAGCACTTGGTGGTGGTGGCGCTAGAATGCTTTGTGGTGTTATTAAGTAATCACTTTAGTAAGCGAGTCTTTGGGCTAGATCTAAAGGCTCGTTAAAATTTATAAATTTTAAAAATCTCTCATTTCAAATATAAAATTTTACAAAAAGATAAGTACAAATAAATTACAATCCGCTTTTATTTCAATTATCAAAAGAGTAAAAAATGGAATTTGATCTACTTAGCTATGTCGTTTTTTTTGTAGCTGCGTTTTTAGGTGGTTTTATCGATTCTATCGCTGGCGGAGGTGGGCTTATAACACTTCCAGCTATTATGGCGATGGGAGTGCCACCACACCTTGCACTTGGCACAAATAAGCTTCAAGGGGTCTTTGGTAGCTTTACAGCGACTTTAAATTTCACAAAACGGGGATTAATTAGTTATAAAGAGTGCTTTATAGGTATTGTTTTTACTTTCATTGGAGCTATCATTGGAGCAGTGGTTATCCTATTTTTAAATACAAATTTTTTAAAGATAATTATCCCATTTTTACTGATTGCTATTTTTATCTATACGCTTTTTATGCCAAAAGTCGGCGAAAATGATAGAGCTGCAAAGATGAATGAAAAGCTATTTTATGTAGTTTTTGGGCTGATACTTGGCTTTTATGATGGTTTTTTTGGTCCAGGAACAGGCTCTTTTTGGACATTTGCGATAGTGGCATTAATTGGGCTAAATTTAAAAAAAGCTGTCGCTCATACGAAACTCTTAAATTTTACTAGCAATATCGTTGCTCTTGGCATTTTTATAGCTGGCGGACAGATGCTTTGGGCTGTTGGACTTTTAATGGCAGTTGGTCAAATTTTAGGCGCATATTTTGGATCAAATCTTGTCATTAAAAAAGAGGTAAAATTTATTAGAACAATGTTTCTAGTGGTCGTTGCAGTGACTATTTGTAAATTGATTTTTGATTATTTCAGAGTTTAAAATTAAAAATGTTTTAACAATAATTTTGTTACAATCACGCAAAATTCTAAATCCAAGGTAAATTAATGAAAGATTTGTTTCTATTTTCAAATTTTCTAAACAACTCCCACGCCTTTATCTATGCGTTTCACTTTCTGCTTGTAGCTTTGATTGTTATCATAGTTGCTTATATAGCAAGGAGTAAGATGCAGCTTGTACCAAGAGGTCTTCAAAATATAGTTGAAGCTTATTTAGAGGGCGTTATATCGATGGGAAGAGATACTTTAGGTAGTGAAAAACTAGCAAGGAAATATCTTCCACTTGTTGCAACTATCGGTTTTATCGTATTTTTTTCAAATGTTGTAGGTATTATTCCTGGATTTGAGTCGCCAACATCAAGTCTAAATTTAACTCTAGTTTTGGCTTTAGTTGTATTTGTTTATTACAACTTTGAGGGCATTAGAGAAAATGGATTTTTTAAATACTTTGGACACTTTATGGGACCGAATAAATTTCTAGCTCCTATTATGTTTCCAGTTGAAGTCATCTCGCATCTTTCACGTGTAGTTTCGCTATCATTTCGTCTTTTTGGTAATATCAAGGGAGATGATCTATTCTTGCTAGCGATGCTTACACTTGCACCTTGGTTTGCTCCGCTTCCAGCTTTTGCGCTTCTAACGCTTATGGCTGTTTTGCAAACATTTATTTTTATGATGTTAACTTATGTTTATCTAGCTGGTGCTGTTGCTATTAGTGAGCACGAGCATTAAAATTTAAAGCCATATTTTTATATGGCTTTTTCCTTTTTAAAACTATTTAAATTTTTAAATCACATTCTTTATTTTTCCAGTCAAAACGCTCATTTTTAGATATTTTAAAAGAAAGTATCGCTAAAATACGCCTTAAAAATTTGTATAAATTTAAAGGTAAAAATATGTTTGAAGTCGTTATCGGTTTAGAAGTTCACACTCAGCTTAATACAAAAACTAAAATTTTCTGCTCTTGCTCGACTAGCTTTGGCGACGAGGCAAACACCCACGTTTGTCCAACCTGCCTAGCTCTGCCTGGAGCGCTACCTGTGCTAAACAAAGAGGCAGTCAAAAAGGCGATCAGCTTTGGTACAGCGATAAACGCTAAGATAAATAAAAAATCAGTATTTAATAGAAAAAACTATTTTTACCCAGATCTTCCAAAGGCCTATCAAATTTCACAGTTTGAGATACCTATCGTTGAAGGTGGCGAACTTATCATCGACGTAAACGGTACTAAAAAGCGCATCGGCGTAACTAGAGCGCACCTTGAAGAGGACGCTGGTAAAAATATCCACGAAGAAAATGAGAGTTTGGTTGATCTAAATAGAGCCGGCACGCCGCTTCTTGAGATAGTTAGCGAGCCAGACCTTAGAAGTAGCGACGAGGCGGTGGCTTATCTTAAAAAACTGCACTCAATCCTTCGCTTTTTAAATATCAGCGACGCAAATATGCAGGAAGGTAGCTTCCGCTGCGATGCAAACGTCTCTATCCGTCCAAAAGGCGATACCAAGCTTTATACAAGAGTTGAGATAAAAAATCTAAACTCATTTAAATTTATCCAAAAAGCGATCGATTACGAGGTGGAGCGCCAAAGTGCAGCTTGGGAAGATGGCAAATACGACCAAGAAGTCTATCAAGAGACAAGGCTGTTTGACACGACAAATTTAGTGACAAGATCGATGCGTGGCAAAGAGGATAGCGCGGAGTATAGGTATTTTCCTGACCCTGATTTGCTGCCAGTTGAGATATCAGAAGATATGTATGACGAAGCGATAAAAATTCCAGAGCTTGCCGAGCAAAAGGTCGCAAGATATGTTAGCGAGCTAGGCGTAAAAGAGAGTGATGCGCTAAATTTAACCCAAAGCGTTGAGATGGCTAGATATTTTGAAGAGCTGATCGCTGCTGGAATTCAACCAAAGCTTGCTACTACATGGCTTATAGTCGAGCTTCTTGGCCGCTTAAATAACGGCGTAACGATCGAGACAAGCCCAGTCAATAGTGCTAAAATGATAAATTTACTAAAACGTATAGAAGATGGCACGATAAGCGGTAAGGCTGCAAAAGAGGTGCTAGACTACCTTATGGAAAACGACGCGGACGTCGATAGCGTCATCGAAAAGCTTGGCTTAAAACAAGTAAGCGACGACTCAGCGATCATCGCGATCATAGATCAAATTTTAGCTGCAAATACTGACAAAGTTGAAGAGTATAAAAACGGCAAAGATAAGATGTTTGGCTTCTTTGTCGGTCAGGTGATGAAAGAGGGCAAGGGTGCCTTTAACCCAGGCAAGGTCAATGAGCTTTTAAAGGCCAAAATAGGCTAAAAAAGGGCTAAAATGAGCATAGCAGTCATCGGAGCTGGCAAGTGGGGCAGTGCGCTATTTCACGCATTTAGTGAGAATAACGAGTGCGTCATCAGCTCAAGAACGCCAAGAGAGATGCCAAATTTTGTAAGCTTAGAAGAGGCTTTGGAGTGCGAATATCTAGTCTGCACGATCCCAACGCAAGCTACAAATTTATGGCTAAAGCAAAACTACAAAAACAAAGATCAAAAGATCTTAGTCGCCAGTAAGGGTATAGATACGGCAAATCTTAAATTTTTAAATGAAATTTATGAAGACTTTGTGGATAGAGAAAATTTAGCCTTTCTCTCAGGGCCGACCTTTGCAAAAGAGATCATGCAAAAGCTGCCTTGCGCCTTGGTGGTAAATTCTAAAAATCAAAATTTAGCTTTAAAATTTGCCTCATTTTTCCCAAGCTACATGAAAGCCTACACATCTGATGATGTGATCGGCGCTGAGGTGTGTGGGGCCTATAAAAACGTGATAGCCATAGCTGGCGGCATTTGCGACGGTCTTGGTCTTGGCAACAACGCAAGAGCTAGCCTCATTTCACGTGGGCTTGTCGAGATGGCTAGATTTGGTAAATTTTTTGGCGCAAAAGACGAGACATTTATGGGGCTTAGCGGCGCAGGAGATCTTTTCTTAACCGCTTCATCGATACTTTCACGCAACTACCGCGTAGGTCTAGGCATTGCAAGGCACGAGAGATTAGAAAAAATTTTAAATGAGCTTGGCGAAGTGGCAGAGGGCGTCGATACTGCAAGGGCTATTAGCAAGATTGCTAAAGAAAAGAGCATATATGTGCCAATCGCAAGCGAGGTTGAAAATATGCTAAATGGCAAAGATGTTTTTGAGAGCGTAAAATCACTTTTGGGAAGAAGATGAAAGCTTTAAAATTTATATTTTTTGTAGCCATTTTTGCTCTGGAACTAAGTGGCGCAGAAGTGAGCCTAAGAGCTAAGGTCTCGCAGATGATAATGGTTGGCTTTAATGGAGCTAGCACAAAGGACGCTGCGTTTCGTGCGATGCTAAGCGACGCTGGATATGAGAGGTTTGGCGGTGTGATGCTACTTGGCAGAAACGTTACTAGTAAAGCCCAGCTAAAAGCTAGCATAAAGGCGATCAAAGAAAAAAGTCCTAAAATTTTCGTCGCTATCGACGAAGAGGGTGGTAACGTGAGCCGCATGAAGGATAAGAGCTTTGATGGCCCATATCCTAGCGCATACGAGGTCGCAAGCACGCTTGATATCAAAAGCGCATACGATCTCTACTCAAAAATGGCTATAAATTTAAAGGAGTGTGGCATAAATTTAAATTTCGCTCCAGTGGTTGATCTGCACGATGAAAACTCGCCTATCATCGCCGCTAAGCAAAGAGCGTTTAGCGAGTACGCTAGTAAGGTGGTGATCTACGCAGATGCCTTTATGGATGCATTTAAAGAGCAGGGCATCCTAACGACACTTAAACACTTCCCAGGGCATGGCAGCTCAAAAGAGGACTCACATAAAAATAAGAGCGAGGTCACGCTAAGTAAAGACGTGCTTCTGCCATATAAAGACGCCATAAGCACAGGTAGAGCGCAGATCATCATGGTCGGACACCTTTTTGTAAAGGGTATCGACGAGGACAATCCGGCCACACTTTCTAAAAAAATAATAACCGATCTGTTGCGAAATGAACTTAAATTTAATGGCGTAGTTATCAGTGATGATATGCTTATGAAAGGCATTGGAGACGAAGCTTTGGCGCAAAAGGTGGTGAAATTTATAAACGCTGGTGGCGACATTTTACTCTTTAGTGAGTTTAAGATAAATAACCAAAGAACAGCCGATCTAATCACTCAGATCATAATCGACGCTGTAAATGAGAAAAAGATCAGCAAAGAGCGAATCGACGCTTCATATAAGAGGATAATGGCTCTAAAAGCGAAACTTTAATGGCTACTCTGATGAGTTGCAATCCACTTATTAAGAAATAGAAAATTAGAGTGGAATTTTAAGGGACTTTAAAAAGTACTTTAGGCTAGTAAATTTCTAGCAATCTCGTCTTTTTCTAAATCAAAGTATAAAACATTAAGCCACATATTGTTTTCATATTTAAATTTCATAGCTTTTTGGTCAGCGCCACTTATTCTTGGGTATATGAGATAAAGCCTGCCGCATTCGTATTTCTTACCGTAAGCGTAGAGTTGATATAAGTCAGTTTGCGAGATATCATCTCTTGACTTTACGATCTTCCACTTTGTGTCAGCTATAAATTTATCTTTTAAGAATATATCTGGCTTTAACCAAAAGTCTCTTTTTGGCTCTTCAATAAGATATTTTCCTTGATGTTGCAATATAGCATCCGGAAGCTTTTTCTTTGTAAAATTTCCGACGTAACTCTCAAAAAGTCTATTCATATCAAAAAGCAAAGCAAAGGCTATTTCGCTACCTCCATACGGACTAAACGACTTGTTTTGTAAAAATATCTTGCTCCATAAAAGCGCTTGTTCATAATGTTTTGTTTGGCGATTTAGTTTTAACCGGCTAAAGTCCGCGTTTATATCGGAGCTAGATGAAATTTCATCAAAAATAAATAAGTATTCCCTGATAAGTCGTTGATTTTTGCTTGATTTTGAGCGTCTATATAAAAACTCGAGCGTACTTTTTATTAGACGATTTTCGGCTCTATCTATGGAAAATTCCTGATAGCAAACGTAAAATCTCTCTTTATGGACGATATTTTTACGTATTTGCTCTGATATTTTAAGCTTTCCTTTTAAAAATTTTAGATTATCTTCTAGCCCAACATAGTCGCTTTTTATGCCTATTTTTATGAGTTTTGATACTTCATCTAAGAACATCGATATAAAAATTTCAAGAAGCGGCAAATTTAGGCTTTTTAAATTTGCTATGTTTATATTTTTAAATGGATGGTTTTTTAAAGTTTTTAACATTCTTAGTAAAATTCTTTTAGAATTTTCTACTGCTTCTTTATTGCTGCCATTGTCATTATCATGGATTTTTGGAAGTATCTCAAGGCTATCGCCACTTTTTGTCTGGATGATACCGACGTAGTTTTGAGCTTGTAAAAAATCGCCCTTTTTGTCTCTGCCGGGCTTTAAAAATTCTACTGCGACAAAATTTTCTCTAGTAAATGCATCTACGGCATTAAATAGATCTTGGTCGTCTTCTGGGCGAAATTTTTCAAACTCTATTAAGTATTTGGTCATTGCTTTGCGTTTTGTTTCATTCGTAAATTTTTATATAGTTTTCTGGTTCTTTAAAGGCTTCAAATTTTATCTCATATAAAATTTTATCAGTTTCATATTCTTTGCCATCCAACACAAGCAATTTTCTATCTTTCTCTTTTTCTTTTATAAACCCATTATCCCCTAATACTAGCCTTATCTTTTCCCAATCGTCATAAAAATACTCTTGAAGTAGCGGTAAAATTTTATTTTTAAAGATTGAGGCTAACTCTGATATATCCGCACCGCTTTTTATTGACATAAAATAAGCATGCCCTATCGTGTGGTCTCTGTCGTAAAGATACTCTATGCGCTCATTTATCGTTTTAAGCATTTCATTGAGCTTTATGTCGGTGTCATCTCCGTTTTTAATGATCTTAATGTCTTTTAGAAGTTCCGGTTGTGGCATCATCTCCACAAACTCAAACCTTCTTCTAAGTGCCGTATCCATGAGGGCTATGCTGCGATCTGCCGTATTCATCGTGCCTATTATGTATAAATTTGACGGCACTCCAAATTTCTCTTTTGAATATGGCAGCTTCACCATTATTTCGTCATCTGCTCCGAGTCTTTTTGATGGCTCTATAAGAGTTATGAGCTCACCAAAAATTTTAGATATATTTCCGCGGTTGATCTCGTCGATAAAGATGGCATATTTTGGTGTATCGTCATTAAAAAACTTTTGCCGTTCATCTTTTGGTAGATCGCAAAAATCCCTAAGTTTACCTTTGTATCCACTAAGAAGCAAAGCATTTTCGCAACACTGATAAAAAATTCCTTTTGATATCTCATAAGTTATATCGCCATCTTCGTTTTCGCTATCAAATACAGGCTTTATGCCCTCAACAAATTCCTCATATCCATAGCTTTGATGAAATGTTATAAATTTTATTTGTCCATTTCGTATATATCCATCAAATTTCTTTTTTAGATCATTTCTGTTTTCGCTTATATTAACTTTTCTTTCTTCTATTATCTCGATAGCTTTTGTCACTGTACTGTATGTCTTTCCAGTTCCTGGAGGACCATATAAAATTTGATTTAGTGGAAAATTTACCTTAGCTTTTTGTTGTCTATTGTTTTCTATTGGCATTGTATCTCCTTTGCCATTTTTAAAATCCATATAATAATTTGCTGCACGCATATATTTATTAAAAGTTTGTTCATTTCTACCTCTTTTTATAAATTCTTTTTCTAAATATGTTGTATCTGTATTACTATAATCAGAAAATGAATAAATTTTATTATTTTCTAAAAAGGCAATAAAACTTTTTAAATAAGACTGATAGGCCTCAATGGAACTATCTATCATTTTTTTATTCTCATCACAATAAATCTTAAAACCATCGTAATCTATATCTTCAAACATGTTTATTCCTTTAAATCTAAAATTTATTTGAGTCGATATCACAACTCATCAAATTCTTTTTTTAACTCCTCCCTTAAGCTCTCAGCCTTGTTTTCGCCGTCTTTTAAATTTGCCCTTACAAAGCCATCAAGCTCGTCCAAGATCGCAAAGAGTTCGCTCTCCCAGCTTAAATTTTCTTGCTTTGATAAAGTTTCCAGTTTTTCTCTTATTTGCTCTAAGGCATCTAATGCTTTATCTTTTTCAGACTCACTATTTAGCGCATCTTCAAATAAAATATCTTGCCTTAAGGCGTTTATTTTTTTAAATATTACGTTGCAAAATTTTGGATATTTCTCAGCGTTGCTTAAATTTTCTAAAACCTCTTGCGCAGCCTTTTGATAAGCTGGCACCGCCCCTTCATCGTCAAGCTTTTTGGTTAGTTTTTGTATCTGAAAATATAAAATAAGTGCCGCAAAAAACGCAAGCAGCAAATAAATCGTAACGCTATTCATTTTTACTCCTTTTTCTAAATTTATCTATGCTAATTATTGCAAGTGCCAGCCAGATCATACAAAACGAGATGACCTTGTAGCCGTCTAAATTTTCGCCGTAAATGAAGACCGCACAAAGGATCGCGATGGTTGGCGAGATGTATTGCAAGTAGCCGATCGTTGTTAAATTTATCCTTGTTGCAGCTGCGTTAAATGCGACAAGTGGCACGATGGTTACGATGCTTGAGGCGATCATTAAAAGCGAGTCCTCCTTTAGTCCAAAGTGGCTTTTACCTAAAAATGCTATGTAAAGGACGTAAGCAAGTGCAAATGGGAACATGAAAAATGTCTCTATAAAAAGCCCGTTGAATGCGCTAATCTTTGCCATTTTTCTAACTGCCGCGTAAAATCCAAATGAAAGCGGCAAGATAATGGAAACTAATGGCAATCCGCCTTGGGCATAAATTTGTACGCTAATGGCTAAAACGACTATACAAATGGCTAAAAATCCGCTTTTATTTAGCCTTTCTTTAAAGATGATAACACCAAGAAGCATGCTTATTAGTGGATTTATAAAATAGCCCAGGCTTGTGTCCAAAATTTTGCCATTGCTAACCGCATATACATAAACGCCCCAGTTTATAGTGATAAAAGTGCCGCTTAAAAATAGTGCTTTTAGTGAGCCTATATCTTTTAGCAATAAAAAAATTTTACCCATTTTGCCACTAAAATAAAGCACTCCAGCCATTAAGAAAAATGACCAAATGACCCTATGAGCTAAAATTTCATAAGCATCGACATCTTTACTAAAGAGGTTAAAATAAACTGCTAAAAATCCCCACATAAAAAACGCACTAAGTGCGAAAGCAACGCCTTTTTGAGCTTCGTTTAGTTTTTGCATTTTTTATCGCTTTTTATGGAATTTATGCTATCAATCATCAAGAGCGTAACCGAAATAGCAAGGCATATCATCAAAAAGTAAGAGCTTTTCTCCAGTCTCTCGCCGATAGCAAATGAGACAAAAAGCATCATTATAGGCTCAAAATATGTAAGCAAACCTAGTACATTTATCGGCACGAGCGTGCTTGAGAGGATCTGGGCGATGAGGGCTATGCCGCTGATAGCACCAAGCAAGATGAGCAGATAGTAGATGTTTGGATTTTGGCTCATCACGTAGTTCATATCGGCTGTGAGCGCAAAATAAAATGAGAATAAAAACATAAAAATTATCTCTATAACAAAGCTTGAGAAATTTGCAAGGTTGTAGTACTTTCTAATGGCAAAATAGACTGGATAAAGGCAAAAAACTACAGCGCTCTCCCACGAGATGCCGCCGCTTAGTATAGCTGTGCTAAAGACGCCAAGGGCTGCAAAAAATATCGAGGCTAGCTTTGTTTTAGAGAGGTGCTCTTTAAAAAATATCCGTCCAAAAAGGACCATGACTATTGGCATGATGAGGTAGCCAATTGATACCTTTAGTGCTGAGCCATTGCTTGGCGCCCAGAGATAAAGCCACATCTGAAATGAGACGATGAGCGAGGTAGCAAGCAAAACTAGTAAAATTTTAGGTTTTAGCTTTATTTTTAGAAGTAAAAATTTGAAATTTCGCTGCTGTTTTAACAAAAAAATGGCGGCGATGACAAAAGGCATGGCAAAGATCATGCGGTATCCAATAAGAGCTTGTGTGCTGATGGGGTTCATGAGCACTGACATGTAGTAAATGCAGTTAAATAAAACTGATGCCAAAAGCGAATAAAAAATGCCTTTTATCATGAAAAAAATCTTCTCTTTTTTTGGGTAAATTTAAAGTAGCGATTGTATGCAAAATATCTTTAATAGCCCATTAATGGCTTTTATTTTTTAAGTTTTGCGTGATATAATCAGCGTCTAATTTAAGGCAAAAAAGATAGGAAAATAAATGACTTGGAACCGCGATAGCTGGAGAGAATTTAATATCTTGCAACAACCAAATTACCCAGATTTAAAAGAGCTTAAAGAGGTCGAAGAAAAATTAAAATCGCTTCCTCCTTTGGTTTTTGCTGGCGAGGCTAGAAGTTTAAAAGAAGAACTTGCAAAAGTTTGCAATGGTGAGGCATTTTTGCTTCAAGGTGGCGACTGTGCTGAGAGCTTTACAAATTTTAATGCAAACAATATCAGAGATATGTTTAAGGTTTTACTTCAAATGGCGATAGTTTTAACCTTTGCTGGTGGCTATCCAGTGGTTAAAGTGGGCCGCGTGGCAGGGCAGTTTGCAAAGCCTAGAAGTAGCGATTTTGAAGAGGTAAATGGCGTTAAGCTTCCAAGCTATAGAGGTGACATCATAAATGGCTTTGAATTTGACGAAAAGGCAAGAGTGCCTGATCCAAAACGCATGATCGAGGCGTATTATCAAAGTGCATCTACGATGAACTTACTTAGAGCCTTTTCAAGAGGCGGTTTGGCCGACCTTCATCAAGTACATAAGTGGAATTTAGGCTTTGTCAAAAAGCCAGAGATCGGCGAGAAATACGCAAAACTAGCTGATGAGCTAACAAAGACGCTTTCATTTATGGCAGCTTGTGGCATCACTTCAGCAAATACGCCAGTCATAAATCAAACCGCGGTTTATACATCTCACGAGGCACTTTTACTACCTTATGAAGAGGCACTAACTAGGGTTGATAGTCTTAGCGGTGAGTGGTACGACTGCTCGGCTCATATGCTTTGGATAGGTGAGAGAACACGTGGTATAAACGACGCTCACGTGCATTTTTTAAGCGGTGTGAAAAATCCTATCGGCGTAAAGATCGGACCAAGTGCAAAGGCTGAGGACGTCGTAGCACTTGCAAATAAACTAAATCCAGAAAATGAAGCTGGCAGACTAAACGTGATAATCAGAATGGGTGCTGATAAGATAGGCGAAAATTTACCAAAAATTTTAAGAGAGCTAAAGCGAGAAGGGTTAAATATCGTTTATAGTATCGATCCGATGCATGGCAACACCGTAAAAACCTCAAATAACTACAAAACCAGAGAATTTGACAAGATAATAAGCGAAGTTAGAAGCTTTTTTGAAATTCACAAAGCTGAGGGCACAAGAGCTGGCGGCGTGCATCTTGAGATGACAGGTCAAGACGTGACAGAGTGCACTGGCGGGGCATTAAAACTTACTGAGAGCTCGCTAGAGCAAAGATACGAGACACAGTGCGATCCAAGGCTAAATGCTGATCAGGCACTTGAGCTTGCATTTTTGATGGCTGATCTGGTTAAAAAAGCTTAAAATTATAAAATTTGGAGAAAAAGATGGTAAATGTTTATGATCTAATCGTTGTCGGTGGTGGACCCTGTGGAATTGCTAGCGTAGTTGAGGCAAAAAGAAATGGCTTAAACAACGTTTTGCTTCTTGAAAAAGGCGATAATCACAGCCAAACGATAAGAAAATTTTATAAAGATAATAAACGCGTAGATAAAGAGTATAAAGGGCAAGATAGCACGATACATGGTGTAGTTTCATTTGAGGATGGCACGAAAGAGAGTACGCTTGATTATTTTGACAAGCTGCTTGATACTGAAAAGATTGAAGCTTTTTTTAATTCTGAAGTGGAGAGTGTAAAAAAAGACGGAGAAATTTTTAACGTAACCACATCAAAAGCAGTCTATAAAACTAAAAATGTGATGATTTCTATTGGTAAAATGGGACGTCCAAATAAGCCTGATTATAAAATACCGCCATCACTAAATTCAGTGGTAAATTTTAACCTTGACAGCTGTACAAATGGCGAAAAAGTACTTGTTGTGGGTGGTGGAAACTCGGCGGTTGAGTATGCAATCGAACTTTGCCAGTATAATAAAACGACCATTGCTTACAGAAAAGATAATTTTAGCCGCGTAAATGAGACAAATTTAAGCGCACTTTGGGAGCTAGAAAAGCACGGCAAGATAAAAGTAAGGCTAAATCACGATATAACCGAGATAGACAATGAGTCTGGTAAGGTTAGAGTACACTATGAAAATGGCAAAATTCGCGTATATGACAGAGTAGTTTATGCGATCGGTGGCTCAAGTCCGGTTGATTTTTTACAAAAATGCCAAATCAAAACTGACGATAAAGGCACTCCAATAGTCGATAGTAATTACCAAAGTAGCGTACCAGGGCTTTATGTTGGCGGTGATATTGTATTAAAAAATGGCGGCTCGATCGTAGTAGCTCTAAATCATGCTCATAGTGTCATTAAAGATATTTTAAAAGGCAAGGCACAAGCTTGATAAATAAATTTTTACTAGCTTTTTTTTGTTTAATACTTGGCTTTTGCCTCTCATTTTTAAGATCTCAAAAATATGAGGAAAAGCCAAATGATACAAACAAAACTATTTATTCTATAAATTTTGACAGCCTTTCAGAAGAAGAGAAACAAAAATATATCAGCAAAGACGATCTGTACGAGTATGGTGGTTATATAACACCAAAAAGCTACATGCAAAATTTTACTGAAATTAGTGACTTAAATTTATCAAATAATGTAAATGAACTCAAAGAGCAAGTTCGTGAGCTGAGCAAGAAAAATCAAATTTTAGCTGCTGATAATATTGATATTAGTGAAAAAAATTTAGATTTTATAAGCAAGATTTCGGAGTTGAAAAAAAATATTGAAAATGAAAAGAACGAGATAGTAGAGAAAAATCAAAAGACTCTAGGCGAGCTTGAGATGCAGCATTTCGAAAATATCCAGACTTTAACAAAACGTCTAAATGAGGCTCAATCCGATATGATAGAGAGCTCAAAGGCATATGAAAAAAAGATAATCGATCTTGAAAACGCTATAAGTGAAGCCAAGAATGGCGATGAAAATAAGATAAAAGAGATCGAGGCAAATTTTAATAAATTTAAAGAAAATCTTGATGCAAATTTTACTGCACTAAAAGAGCAAAATATCGAATTAAACGCGTCTTTAACTCAAAGAGAAGCGATAATAAAAGAGTATGAAAATGCTCAAAAAGAAAAAGAGAAAAACGAAAAAAAGGAAATTTTGATCTTAAAAGAAGAGATCGAGCGAGTCAAAAATGATGCTAATGCTCAAAAATTTAGCTATGAAAAAGAGATAAACGCACTAGCTGATGGCTTTGAGACACAAAAAAGTGTTATGGAAGATGAGCTTTCAAAAAAAGCAAATAAAATAATCGATCTAGAAGAAGCACTTGAGTCAAACAAAACTGCTTTAAAAGATAGAATTTATGAGCTTGATGAGATAAAGAAAAATCTAAACTCAAAAGATTTGGCAGTTGAAAACTATAATGGTAAAAATTTAGAGCTAAATGCCTCTCTTGCAGCACTTCATAAAAGTTTTAATGATCTAAAAGAAAAAAATCTTAAAAGCGAGCAGGAAAATAAACTCGCAAATGAAAATATAAATTCGCTTAAAAAAGAGCTTGAGCGAGTAAATTTGATAAATAAAAAGCTAGAGAAGCAAAATTTAGATGCAAATACAAGTTTAAGTGAGCTAAATAAAAAGCTAAATTTAAGTGAAGAGAGCCTTAAAAATGCAAAAGATGAGCTAAAGACGCTTGATACAAAGACGAATAAATTTTTAAAAACTTTGTTTGAGCAAAACCAAACTATCTCTTTGCAGACCCAAAAGCTTGGTTTAAATGACAGTGAGCTGAAAAATTTAAGTGCAAAGATAAACTCAAAAGATGAAAAGATAAAAGAGCTAGAAAATAATCTCACTCAAACAAGTCAAATGCTAGCAGCAAAGCAAAGTGAGCTAGAAGCTCAAAAAAGAACGCTAAAGATCGATATGCAAAACTATGAGATTTTGCGTCAGCAAATAAATATTTTGCAAAAGAAGATAGCTGATACGTCGGCTCTTTTTGCTGATAGCAATAAAAGTGGTGGTAAAAATTTACTAAGCTTACAAAATGAGCTTGAAAGCGCAAAACATAAGTTAAACGAGAGTAATAAGACGATTGAGAGGTTAAATTCTAAAATAAATGAACTTAGCTCATCTAGCGTAAAAGGAAGTCCAGTAAATGCCAAAATCATCGAACTTCAAAAAGATATCGAGCAAAATTTAAATAGGCAAGATGAACTTGAAAATGAAAATGTGAATTTAAAAAATATCTTGCAGGCGACAACTAAGCCAGAGACGCCAACAAAGCTGGTTTTGATCTCTAGCCTTGAGTGTGATGATATGGATGCAAAAGATAAGGTTAGCGTGATGTGTAAGAATAGAGTGAGCGAATTTTTGCAAAGATTTAACTCAAACTACCTTTATGAGATAATTCCGATCGTTGATAAGAAAAATTTTGTGATTCCGTCAAATGTGGCTCAAAGCATCAAAAAAGACGATCTTGGTAGGCTAAATAACTATGTAAATTATGGCGTTGGTAAAGAGCGCGCAAAGGCAGCAGCCGAGCTTATAAAAGAAGAATTTGGCGATTTTGCAAGGATCAGCTTTAGCTCTGAAGTGATCGTAAAAGATGTCACGCGTGGCTTTATCATCAAGGTTTATAGATGATCTTGGCTCAGCTAAAAAGTGGCTATCGCTACAACAGCGATACGCTGGTACTTTATGATTTTATAAGCTCAAGTTTGAAAAATTTTTCAGGCAGGATTTTAGACGTTGGCGCAGGGTGCGGGATACTTGGGCTTTTGCTTAAACGCGACTTTAAAAATTCTAGCCTAAGCTTGCTTGATATCTTACAAATAAATGGTGAAATTTCTAAATTTAATGCCAGTAAGAACGGCTTTGAGGCAGAAATTATAAATACTAATTTTGCAGATTTTAAAGATAGTGAGAAATTTGACCTCATCGTATCAAATCCGCCATTTTATCACGAAGGTACGAAACAAAGCGAAGATGAGCATATAAAGGCTAGTAGATACACAAGCTCTTTGGGTATAAAAGACTTTATAAGAGGTATAAGCATAAATTTAAAGCCTCACAAAAGGGCGTTTTTTTGCTATGCACCTGATGATCTTAGTCAGATTGTAGCGTGTCTAAAAGAGTTTAAGCTAAATTTAGTAAGCCTAAAATTTATTCATACAAAGGCTGATAAACCAGCAAATTTAGCCTTGTTTGAGGTGAGAAATAATTCAAACTCAAAGTTAAAAATTTTGCCACCTTTGGTAATGAGCGAAAATGGCTCGCATACAAAAGAGGCGATTGAAATTTTTAAAAAAGCTGATACAAACAGCGTTGATTATCAGGAGCTAGCGTGAGAGTGCAAGGCTTTAGCTATGAGTTTGATGCCAGCTTTTGCGAGAGCTGTGGCGGCAAGTGTTGCACAGGAGAGAGTGGCTACATCTGGATAAATGAAGAAGAAATTTCAAAATTTTGCACCGCATTTTATATGAGTAAAGATGAGTTTGAAAAGCAGTTTTTAATAAGAGTTGGGCTAAGGTGTAGCATAAAAGAGAAGCCTTATGAAGATGGCTTTGCTTGTGTATTTTTTGATGAAAAAAATAAAAACTGCTCAGTCTATGAGCTAAGGCCACAGCAATGTAGGACTTTTCCATTTTGGAATTATTTTAAAAAAAATTTAAAGGAGCTAAAAGCAGAATGTATTGGCGTAAAATTTTAGTATTTTTTATGAGCATATTTTTTAACTCGCAGCTACTTTTGGCTGACGATAATAAAAGTATAAATTTACGTCTAATGCAGGCTTTATTGTTTCAAGATAGTGGAGATGTAAATGCTAGCATTCAAGCTTACTCAAATATTTTTAAAGATACAAATCAAAAAGCTTATTTAAAAGAGGCGATCAAACTCGCCTTTGCTACAAAAAATGAAAATTTAGACGCTTTGATAAATGAAGGCGAAAAAAGCTTAAAAGATGACAGTGATTTTATCCGTATAAAGGTGGCAAATTTAGTAAATCTTTCAAAGCTAAATGAGGCTAAAAGTTTAATGCAAGAGCTTGCTACAAAAGAACCAAATGCTCAAAATTTACTTATGCTTGGCACTATTTGTATGATGCAAAATGAAACAACGACTGCGTTAAAATACTTCGAAGAGGCATACTCGCTAAAGCAAGAAGAAGAAAACTTGCTCCGTATTGTTGATATTTTGATAAATCGCATGGATAAGATAAAAGACGCTACAAAGTATCTTGAGAAATTTAAAGAGGATCAAGGATGCACGCTAAAAACTTGTGAGCTTTTGGCTGAAATTTACTCCCAGCAAAGAAATTTCCCAAAAGTGATCGAGCTCTTTGAAGAGCTTTATGAGCTAAATCACGATACTTCATATATTGATAAGATCGTGCAGTTTTTTATCTATGATAAAAATTACAAAGCAGCAATTGAAATTTTAAAAAAATATAGCTACAACGATGTGGCACTTATGGATCTTTATGCGGCAACTAGTAATTTTGGTGACGCATACATACTTGCTGTTAAAATTTATAACGATAGCAGGGATTTAAATTTTTTAGCAAAAGCCGCGATTTACGAATACGAGATGAATAAAGATGCCTTGAACGAACAAAAAATGGCTGAAATTTTAGATAAATTTGAAGCTAGCGTGCCAAAGCTAGAAAATGATATGTTTTTTAACTATTATGGCTACTTGCTGATAGATCATGATATTGACCCTAGGAAGGGTATAGAGCTTGTGCAAAAGGCACTTGCTATCTCTCCTGAGTCGCCTTATTATGAGGATTCGCTAGCCTGGGGTTATTTTAAGCTCGGTGAGTGCAAAAAAGCAAAAAGTATCATGCAACATGCGATGAAAGATGTTGATTTTAGAGCTTCAAAAGAGGCAAAAGAGCATTTGCACCTAATAGAGCGCTGTATAATAAATTTAAACAAAAGGCTTAAAAAATGATACTTGATGAGATAATAAAAAAAACTAAAGATGATCTTGAAAAAAGAAAAGCAGACTTCCCTGAGGAGTGGCTTGGCCGCTCGCTCGCGTACAATCCATACGTGCCAAGAGATGTTTTAAATGCTCTTAGAGCAAGTCAAAATGAGCCTATAAAAATCATAGCCGAGATCAAAAAAGCAAGCCCAAGTAAGGGCGTGATAAGAGAGGATTTTGAGCCTATAAAGATCGCTCAGGAATACGAGCCATACGCAAATGCTTTTAGTATCTTGACTGAGCCACATTGGTTTAAAGGCAACATCGAGTACATCACGCAGGTTCGTCGCTATGCATCAAGGCCGATCCTTAGAAAAGATTTTATCGTTGATAAGTATCAAATTCTTGAAGCTCTTGTTTACGGAGCAGACTTTATCCTGCTCATCGCCAAAGCACTAACACAAGGCAAGCTAAAAGAGCTTTTAGACTACGCTCATCATTTAGGGCTTGAAGTTTTGGTTGAAACTCACGACGCGAGTGATGTGAAAAAGGCTATCTTTGCAGGAGCAAATATAATAGGCATAAATCACCGAAATTTAGATGATTTTACGATGGATATGAGCCTTTGTGAGAAGCTCATACCACTTTTGCCAAATGGCAAGATAATAGTTGCTGAAAGTGGCCTTTACGAGCACGAGCAGCTTAGGGAGCTAAGTAAAATAGGCGTAGATGCCTTCTTGATAGGAGAGCATTTTATGAGACAAGACGACATAAAAAATGCCGTCAAAAAGATAAAGGAGGGCGAGTGATGCAGCACCTTTGTGCCCCTTGGAGGAGTGAATACTTTAGCGCTAAAAAAGATAGCTGTGTTTTTTGTGATGTTATAAACTCAGATGATGATGATAAAAATGGTGTGCTTTTTCGAGCTAAATATTGTTTTGGGATTATGAATTTATATCCGTATTCTCCAGGGCATTTTATGATAATACCAAATCAGCATACCGACAAGATCGAAGAGCTTGATGAGCATACTTGGTTTGAGATGAGTAAATTTGTAAGGCTTGGGGTTGAAATTTTAAAAAAAGAGCTTTATGCTAATGGCGTAAATATAGGTATGAATTTAGGCAAAGCAGCAGGAGCTGGCATAGCTGAGCACGTGCATTATCACCTTGTGCCAAGGTGGAGCGGAGATACAAATTTTATAACCACCATCTCTGATGTGAGAGTAAATGGCACACCATTTTATCCGCTTTTTGAGAAACTAAAAAAGGCATTTAGTGCCGTTATTTGAGCTTGATGTAGAGCAGTGGCTAGAGAAAAGAAGCTCTTTTGAAATTTTAATAGACGCAAGATCGCCACATGAATTTTTATATTCTCACATAAAAGATGCCATAAATTTATACGCTTTAAATGACGCGGAACATAAAGAGGTGGGCACGATCTATAAAAGCGATAGATCTCTAGCAAAGAGCCTTGGTGCAAAATATATCTGCAAAAATTTACAAAATATCATTGATGAGGTTTATAAAAGAGCTAAGGTTGGTTCAGCTATTGGTATCTACTGCGCTAAAGGCGGGCTTAGATCAAATTCTGTTGGCTATGTGCTAAGCATGATAGGATATAGAGTTTTTAGACTTAGTGGTGGCTATAAAGCTTATAGAAATCACGTTTTAGAATTTCTAAATCGACCTTTAAGCACAAAATTTATCACTCTTTTTGGAAATACTGGCTGCTATAAAAGTAAGCTCATAAGGACTCTAAGCCCATCAATAGACCTTGAAGCTATGGCAAATCATTTAGGATCTGTCTTTGGGGCGATAAATGGCGCGCAGCCAAGCCAAAAAAGCTTTGAAGATGCGTTGTTTGAAAAGCTCATAACGCTAAAAGATAAAATTTGCTTTATTGAGGGTGAGAGCAGAAGGATAGGCTCATTAAGCTTGCCAAAAAGCCTTTATGAAGCGATGCGTAGTGGCATAAATGTCGAAGTGAGCGCAAGTTTAGAAAAAAGAATTTCTTGCATAGTAGATGATTATAAAAGTGTGAATAAAACCTTTTTTGACGAGTGTATGAAGAAAATCTCGCCATTTATCGATAAAAAAGCTAGAGATGAAGCTGTGGTTAAATTTAATGAAAACGACATTGCCAAAGTAGCTGAAATTTTACTCACAAAATACTACGATAAAGTCTATAAGAAAAATGAAAATATTAATGTTTTCATAAATTCTGATGACTTTGACGAAGCCGTTAAAAAGCTAAATGATATAAAAAACGAAGCAAAATTTTAGACTTAATTTAATTAAAAAATTAAGCCTAAAATTTATACAAATGAGTTTTAGCTCTTAAAATTTTATAGTCTTTGCTCACTTAAATTTATCAATCTTACTAAAAATAATATGTTTAATTTTATGTAAAATATTTTGTATTGTTCTTCTAAATTAGTTAAAAATTTTTCAAGAAAATCAAAACGATACCTAAAATTCGCTAGAAAGTTAAAATGGATTTAAAATGCTTTGGGATATAATCTGCGATAAATTTATCAAAAGGCTAAAGTGATGATAAAACAGATTTCTGGTTCACAGATGATAAGCGAGGCCTTGCACGAAGAGGGCGTTGAGATAGTTTTTGGCTATCCTGGCGGTGCAGCTTTAAATATCTACGACGAAACATACAAGCAGGCTTATTTTAAACACGTTTTGGTTCGCCACGAGCAAGCAGCCGTTCACGCGGCTGATGGATACGCTAGAGTTAGTGGTAAAGTTGGCGTTGCTTTTGTGACAAGTGGCCCTGGCTTTACAAATGCAGTCACTGGCCTTGCAACAGCTTATAGCGACAGCATACCGATCGTGCTTATAAGCGGTCAGGTACCAACATTTATGATCGGTACAGATGCTTTTCAAGAGATCGATGCGGTCGGCATTTCACGCCCCTGTGTTAAGCATAACTTTTTAGTTAATAGCGTCGAAGAGCTACCTCGTATCATAAAAGAGGCCTTTTATATCGCAAGATCAGGCCGTCCAGGACCAGTTCATATCGATATCCCAAAAAATATCACATCAAGACTTGGAGATTTTGTATATCCAAAAGAAATTTCTATCCCAAGTTACAAACCGACCTATAAGGGCAACTCAAAACAGATAAAAAAAGCAGCAGTTGCGATAAATGAAGCTAAAAGGCCGCTTCTATACATCGGTGGCGGTGCGATCGCATCTGGAGCTAGTGATATTATCCGTAAATTTATGAAAAAAACTGGCATCCCAGCGGTTGAGACGCTGATGGCTCTTGGCGTGCTTGACGCAAAAGATGAGCTAAATTTAGGCATGGCAGGCATGCATGGCAGCTATGCTTCAAACATGGCACTTAGCGAGTGCGACCTTTTGATCTCGCTTGGAGCTAGGTTTTGTGATAGGATCACTGGTAGGACGGATGAGTTTGCCAAACATGCAAAGATAATTCACATCGACGTCGATCCAAGCTCTATCTCAAAGATCATAAATGCTCACTATCCGATCGTTGGGGATCTTACAAACGTGCTAACTGAGCTTTACGAAGAAGTCAAAGCCGAGCCTGAAAACTACGCACCTTGGAGAGAAATTTTAGATAGATACTCAAAGCTAAATCCTCTAAGCTACACAGATAGTGACACGGTTCTAAAACCGCAATGGGTCATCGAAGAGACTGCAAAGATAGCGGGCCCAGAGGCTATCATCTCAACAGACGTAGGCCAGCACCAAATGTGGGTAGCGCAGTTTTATCCATTTAACCGAGCAAGGCAGCTTGTCACAAGTGGCGGCCTTGGTACGATGGGATATGGCTTGCCTGCAGCGATCGGCGCAAAATGTGCAAAACCAGACAATCTTGTTATAAATTTTACAGGCGATGGCTCAATACTTATGAATATCCAAGAGTTAATGACGGCTCATGAGATAAATATGCCCGTTATAAACATCATTTTAAACAACAACTTCTTAGGCATGGTTCGCCAGTGGCAGACATTTTTCTATGAAAAGCGCTACTCATCGACCGATCTTAGCCTTCAGCCTGATTTTACAAAGATCGTTGAAGGTTTTGGCGGTATTGGCTTTGTTTGTAAGAGTAAGGACGAGTTTAGAAAGGCTTTAAAAGAAGCGATCGATAGCAAAAAATCAGCGATGATCGACGTTAGGATTGACCGCTTTGAGGATGTGCTTCCTATGGTTCCAGCTGGAGCTGCGATTTATAATATGATATTAAAGAGCAAGGAAGAAAAATGAGTATCAGAAGAACGATTTCGGTTATAGTTTTAAATGAACACGGCGTTTTGGCTAGAATTTCTGGGCTTTTTGCGGGCAGGGGCTACAACATCGATACGCTCACCGTTGCTCCGATACCTGAGAGCAACTTCTCAAGGCTAAGTATCGTAACAAGTGGCGACGAGAGAGTTTTAGAGCAGATCGTAAAACAGCTTCATAAGCTCATACCAACGTATAAAGTCATAGAAAGTGGCGAATTTGTCGAAAAAGAGATGGCTCTTGTGAAAATTCCGCTTGGTGAAAATTTTGCTGGCCTTGAAGCAATACTAAAGGCGTACAACGGCATTGTGACAAATACAAATGAAAACTATATCGTTGTCATGGTGGCTGACGATGCGAGTAGGATAGAGAGCTTTTTAAAATCTATAAAGAAATTTAACCCAGTTGACGTCGTACGCGGCGGATCTGTGATAATGGATATATGATGAAACTAAGTGAAATAGCTTTAAAAGTAAACGCTACTTTTAGCGGAGAAGATATAGAAATTTTTGCCTTAAATTCTTTAAAAAATGCAAATAAAGCTGAGCTAACATATTGCGATGGCGAGAAAAATGCTAAATTTATAAGCAACTCAAATGCTGGAGCTATATTGGTCACAAAAGCCCTTTTGGACCTGGTACCAGCTGGCATGGTCGCACTAGTTTGCGACAATCCACATCTTGCATTTGCCTTGCTTAGTAAAGATTATGCGAAGCCATTATTTTGCGAGCCAAAGCCATCAAATATAGCTCCAAGTGCTACTATCATGCCAAATGTCTACATCGGCTCAAACGTAAGTGTTGGTGAAAATACGATAGTTATGGCTGGAGCATTTTTGGGCGATAATGTGACTATCGGCAAAAACTGCATCATCCACCCAAACGCAGTCATTTATAACGACTGCGTCATCGGTAACGAGTGCCACCTACTAGCAAACTGTGTGATTGGAAGTGATGGTTTTGGCTATGCGCATACAAAAACTGGCGAGCATGTAAAAATTTATCACAATGGCAACGTAGTTTTGGGTGATTATGTCGAGATTGGTGCTTGCACGACGATAGATCGTGGTGTTTTTGAGAGCACGATGATCGCAAACTACACAAAGATAGACAATCTCGTTCAAATAGGTCACAACTGTGAGCTTGGAAATGGCTGCCTAATAGTCTCACAAACTGGCCTTGCTGGCTCAACAGTGCTAGGCAGGAACGTCGTAATGGGCGGGCAAAGCGGCTCAGCTGGTCATGTAAAAGTGGGTGACTTCGCGCAGATCGCTGCACGTGGAGGCGTTAGCAAAGATCTGCCTGGTGGCAAAAAATACGCTGGAGCTTATCCGATAATGGAGCTTTCAGATCAGTTTAAACTTCAAGCAAAAATTTTGAGATTTTTTAAGAAAAATTGATTACAAGCTTTTGCGAGCTTAAAATCGCAAAAGCTTTTTATCTAGCAGTATAAAAATAATGCTAATTTTATTTTAAAACGAGTTAGACTTAAAATTTATATGTTAAGTTTGGCAAAATACAAATTAACTATTTTATTTTAGCTTCTATTTATTTGGCTTTGTTCTCTTTTATTACTCTAGCCGTTTCTATCGCGATTTCTAGCTCTTCATTTGTTGGGACGATGAGCGTTTTTATCTTAGCGTCATCCCCGTCTATGCATCTCTCGCCTCGCATGTCTTGGAAATTTAGATCGTGATTTATGTGAATACCAAGATGTTTTAATTCGTCACAAATTTTTTGCCTTGTATTTGGTGCGTTTTCGCCGATACCGCCAGTAAATATAAGCGCATCTACGCGTCCTAAAATGGCGTAATATGAGCCAATATATTTTTTTACTCGGTAGCAAAACATATCAAAAGCAAGCTTTGCTCGCTCGTCATTTTGCATTTTAGCCACAACCTCTCTCATGTCGCTTGAGCCACAAATTCCAAAAAGTCCGCTCTTTTTATTTAAAAAGTTATCGATCTCGTTCCACTTTAAAACGCCGATATTTAGCAGGTAGATGACTACTGCTGGGTCCATATCGCCACTTCTTGTCCCCATTATGAGCCCTTCAAGTGGACTTAGACCCATTGATGTGT
The DNA here is from genome assembly GCF_902460705.1 of Campylobacter concisus. GTDB lineage: Bacteria > Campylobacterota > Campylobacteria > Campylobacterales > Campylobacteraceae > Campylobacter_A > Campylobacter_A concisus_Z. Next base: position 63,108 of record NZ_CABPUP010000001.1, read on the forward strand.
CGATACTTTTGCCGTTTTGCACGGCGCAGGCTGAGGCACCGTTGCCTAAATGAAGCGAGATAGCGTTAAATTTATCAAACTCTATGCCAAGCATTTTGGCCGCTTGCTTGCAAACATATCTATGTGAAGTGCCGTGAAAGCCGTATTTTCTTATGTGATGAGTCTTGCAAACATCGTATGGTAGGGCATAGCGGTAGGCATACTCTGGCATGCTTTGATGAAATACCGTATCAAAAACGACCACATGAGGCACGTTTTTGCTCTCTTTCATCGCATTTTTGATGCCAGCAAGGTGCCCCGGATTGTGAAGAGGGGCAAGTGGGCTTATCTCCTCGATCTTTTTAATAACGCTCTCATCAACGATCATCGAGCTAAAAAAGCTCTCTCCGCCGTGTACTATCCTGTGTCCGATACCGTCAAGCTCGCTTAGATCGTGCAGAGTGTGTGAAGTAACAAAGAGCTCGTTCATCGCCTCAAGTCCGTCATGGTGGTCTTTTATAAAGCGGTTTATCTCGTAGGTTTCGCCATTTGCTTTTAGCACCGCTCTTGAGCTGGAGCTACCGATTTGCTCTATTAGACCGCTTGCTAGACTGGTTTTGGTATCCATTGCAAAAAGTTGAAATTTTATTGAGCTACTACCCGAGTTTAAAACCAAAATTCTCATATTATTCTCCTGCTTGTATGGCGCTGATTAAGATAGTATTTACCACGTCTTCAACGAGGCAACCGCGGCTTAGGTCATTAACTGGCTTTTTTAATCCTTGAAGTATTGGACCCACAGCTAGAGCGTTTGCGCTTCGCTGAACTGCTTTATAACAGATATTTCCGCAGTTTAAATTTGGAAAGATAAAGACATTTGCATGCCCAGCAACCTCTGAGTTTGGCATTTTTTTGCCAGCGACACTTAGATCAACCGCTGCATCAAACTGAATTGGCGCTGCGATTTTTAAATTTGCATCAAGCTCGCTAGCTTTTTTAGCAGCTTCTTTTACAAACTCCACATCAGGTCCACTTCCACTATCAGCTGTAGAGTAGCTCAGCATAGCGATCTTTGGACTAAGGCCAAAGGCACTTGCCGTTTGAGCGCTACTTAGTGTGATGCTAGCTAGCTCATCTGCGCTTGGATTTGGAGTGACAGCACAGTCTGCAAAGAGCAAAATTTCTTCTTCAAGCGCCATAAAAAATGCCCCACTTACCACGCTTACATTTGGCTTTGTTTTTATGATCTGTAAGGCTGGGCGTATCGTATCGGCCGTACTCATCGTAGCGCCACTTACTAGTGCGTCTGCCAAGCCTTCATGAATTAGCATCGTAGCAAAGTAAATTTTATCTTTTACAAGCGCGTTTGCCTTGGCTTCATCAACGCCTTTATGTTTTCTTAGCTCATAAATTTTCTTTGCAAATTCATCTGTCAGCTCGTTTTGCGCTGGGTTGATCACTTTGGCTTTGCTTAAATTTAGCCCCAAAGCAGCTGCTTTTTTTGAAATTTCGCTCTCAAGTCCTAGCAAAATGATATTTGCTGCATCTTTTTCTAATACGATGTGAGCCGCTTTTAAAATTCTCTCATCGTCACTTTCTGGCAAAACAACGGTTTTGTTTGCAACTTTAGCTCTTTTTAGAAGCAAGCTTTGAAATTTAAATGGCGTGATGATATCTGCTTTATAGTTTAAAATTTCATCTATCTTATCGGTGATTAGAAGCTTTGAGTTTGGATTTAGCGCTTTTAGCTCGCTTGCGTTTTCATCAAAAACTGGTGCGTTTAAATTTCTAGCTAGCTTTAAATTTAGCTCACTTTTACCAAAGACACTAAAGCTCTCACAGCCAAGAACTATGACAAAGTCGCTTTTGGCTTTTAACTCTTCAAATTTATCTATAAATTTTAGAAAAAACTCTTTTTCATTTGAATTTATTAAGTTATTTTTATCGTTTTCATCTGGGATTATCTTAAAAATCTCAACTTTTTTGAATTTTGTAGCTATAATTTCTTGCAGATGTGCTAAATTTTTGTCTGTAAAAACGTAACAACTTTTCATTTGCGACCTTTTTAGGAACTTAAATTGCTTAATTCTAGCACAAAGATACTTATTTTAAGGCATTTTTTATGAACCATAAAACGATTTGGCTCGTCTTGTCTGCGGGCATTATTTGCACTGGCTGCACACCAAGCGCTGATCCTCATATCAATATGAAACCCCCAGTTTATGTCGAGCAACTCCCTTCAAAAGATAGTGGCACCGGACAAAGTAACGCCGGCAGCCTCTTTGGCAAGGGCGAGAATCCGCTATTTTCAGACAGAAAGGCTATGAATGTAAATGATATCGTGACTATCGTTATCTCAGAAAATGCAAGCCAAACTTCAACTGGTAGCAAAAGTACCAACAAAGATAGCACTATCTCGCTTGGTGGCGGTGTATTTACGGCTGGAGCCGCTCCACTTTCAAATATAGCTGATAATCTAAACAAATACGGCGACATCGGCTTTAAAGCAGGTGGCGGAAACAAATTTACAGGAAGTGGCACTAGCAACAGAAGCGAGAAATTTACCGCAACCATTTCAGCTAGGATTATAAAAATCCTAAATAACGGCAACTATTTCATAGAAGGTAGCCGCGAGCTACTTATAAACGGAGAAAAGCAGATCATGCAAGTAAGCGGCGTTATCAGACCTTACGACATCTCACAAAACAACGAAATCGACTCAAAATACATAGCTGATGCCAAAATTTTATATAAAACAGAAGGCGAGCTAGACAAATCTACCAAAAAACCTTGGGGTACAAGGCTTATGGAAGCTATCTGGCCATTTTAATGCAACTTTAAAAGCCTAAAATTTAATCAATTTGGGCTTTTAAAAATTTATATCTCAAAAATTTCTCTCGCCTTAAATATGCTAAATTTTTTAAAATTATTAAAAATTATAGTTGATATTTACTTTCAGAATAATATGCTTAAAATATTGAAAATTCATCAAAACAAAATAAAATTTTTCAAAATATTATTTTTTATATTTCGAAAATATATCGCAAAAAAAGGGATTTTAAATTTTTTAGCTAAAATTTATTTAATTATAGATATTAATTTTATAAAATAATTTTTTACTTCTTTAAACAAAGATATTATTAACAAAAGTAAAATTTTCAAGCAAAGGAGCTTATATGAATAATGACTTGCGTCAAAAGATAGATAGGCGCTTAAGTGAGCTTAGTGCGTTGCCTAAGATGAAAAGCGACTCGAGTATTGCGCAGCTTTTAAAAGAGAAGGGCTTTACGAGGCGTGATTTTATGAAGTGGGCTGGTGCGATGACAGCTTTTATGGCTCTACCAAGTGCGATGACACCGATGGTTGCTCGTGCTGCTGAGCTTAGCGATAGGCTTCCTGTGATATGGCTTCATATGGCAGAATGCACAGGCTGTAGCGAGAGCTTACTAAGAACCGATGCTCCAAGTATAGATAGTCTTATATTTGACTACATAAGCCTTGAATACCACGAAACTATCATGGCAGCTTCTGGTTGGCAGGCTGAAGAAAATTTAGAGAGTGCGATCGAAAAATACAAAGGCAGATACATTTTGCTAGTTGAGGGCGGTATCCCAACTGGTGCGACTGAAAATTTTCTAACTGTTGGACCTCATGGCACAACAGGTAAAACTCATGCTGTAAATGCTTCAAAAGACGCAGCTGCTATCTTTGCGATCGGCACCTGTTCTAGCTTTGGTGGCATTCAAGCTGCAAGGCCAAATCCATCAAATTCAGTGGGACTTTCAAAGGTGACTGATAAGCCAGTTATTAATGTTGCTGGCTGTCCACCAAGTGAGAAAAATATCGTTGGCAACGTGCTTCACTTCTTGCTTTTTGGCACACTTCCAGCGCTTGATGTTTATAATAGGCCAAAATGGGCTTATGGCTTAAGAATTCACGATCTTTGCGAAAGACGTGGTCACTTTGACGCTGGCGAGTTTGTCCAAAACTTCGGCGATGAAGGTGCAAAAAATGGCTACTGCTTATATAAAGTAGGCTGTAAAGGTCCATATACATTTAATAACTGCTCACGCGAGAGATTTAACCAGCACACATCATGGCCAGTTCAAGCAGGTCACGGCTGTATAGGCTGCTCAGAGCCAGACTTCTGGGATACGATGGGGCCATTTGAAGAGCCTATGGCAGATAGACTCTTTGATACTGTTTTAGGTCTTGGGGCTGATAGTGTCAGCGATAAAGTTGGCATTGGAATTTTAGCTCTTACTGGCATTGGCATAGCAGCTCACGCTGTTATAGCTTCTATGAGTAAAGATAAAGAATAAGGCGAAAAAATGAGTGAAAAAAGAATAGTAATAGACCCTATAACACGTATCGAGGGGCACTTAAGAATAGAAGTTGTCGTAGATGAAAATAATGTTGTAAAAGAGGCGTATTCTGGCTCAACTCTTTGGCGTGGCTTAGAGCAGATCGTAAAAGGCAGAGACCCAAGAGATGCTGGCTTTTTCATGCAAAGAATTTGTGGCGTTTGTACATACTCACACTACCGAGCAGGCATTATCGCAGTTGAAAATGCTCTTGGTATCAAGCCTCCGTTAAATGCAGAGCTAACTAGAACGCTTATGAATGCAGCTTTATATCTTCACGATCACATCGTGCATTTTTATCAGCTCCACGGCCTTGACTGGGCAGACGTGGTCTCTGCACTAAGCGCAGATGTGCATAAAGCTAGCGAAGAGGCGTTTAAATACACTGATCTTCCGTTTGCCACGGGAGCTGACAAGCTAAAAGAGGTAAAAGAGAGGGTTGAGGCCTTTGTTAAAAAGGGCAATCTTGGACCATTTGCCAATGCATACTGGGGACATAGCACATATAAATTTACGCCAGAGCAAAATTTAATCGTCCTCTCGCACTATCTAGAGTGTCTTAGAATCCAAAGAACAGCAGCTCAGATGATGGCGATCTTTGGCGCAAAAAACCCACATCCACAAAGCCTAACAGTTGGCGGTGTGACCTGTGTGATGGACCTTATGGATCCAGCTAGAATGGGCGAATATATGAGCAAATTTGCCGAGATCAAAGAATTTGTAGATAGAGCTTACTATCCAGATATCTTGATGGCAGCTAAAGCTTATGGTAATGAGCCAAGCGTTCTAAACGACGTTGGTGTGGCAAATTTACTTTGCTACGATGAGTTTTTGATAGGCAAAAATGATCATCTATTTAAAGGTGGCTATATCTTAAATGGCGATCTTAATAAGGTTTATGATATCGATGAAAATAAAATTACTGAAGAGGCTACTAGGTCTTGGTATAAAAACGATAAAGCGCTTCATCCATATGATGGCGAGACTGAGGCAAACTACACAGGCCTTATTGACGGTGAGAGCATAGATGCCGAGGGCAAACTAGCTCATAGTAAGCTTTTTGATACAAAAGGCAAATATAGCTGGATCAAAGCACCAAGATATGATGGCTTGCCTATGCAAGTGGGTCCAATAGCAAGTATCGTTATAAACTACGCTAGAGGCAACGAGAGAGTTAAAAAAGTAGTTGATGAATTTTTAGCAAAGAGTGGTTTGCCATTAAGTGCAGTTTTCTCAACTCTAGGAAGAACCGCTACTCGTATGCTTGAGGCAAAAGTAGTTGCAGAGCATACAATGGATGCATTTAATGCCTTAGTAGAAAATTTAAAATCAGATCAAGAGACCTGCGCAAAATATGTAATCGATAACAAAAAAGAGTACAAAGGAAATTTTCAAGGCAATGCTCCAAGAGGTGCGCTTAGCCACTGGTGCCGCATAAAAGATGGTGTTATCACAAACTGGCAAGCAGTCGTACCAAGTACTTGGAATGCCTCTCCAAAAGACGCACAAAATCAAATGGGAAGCTACGAAGCGTGCTTAGTTGGTTTAAAGATCGCTGATCTTTCAAAACCACTCGAGATAATACGAAAAATTCACTCTTACGATCCTTGCATCGCGTGTGCTGTGCATGTTATGGATACGAAGGGAAATGATTTGAGTACTTATAAGATAAATCCAAATTTATAAGGAGAAAAGATGTCACATAAAAATGCTGACAGGATCAGCGAATACGAATTCTCCATCGGCGTTAGGCTGACACACTGGATTAGATTTGCAGCGATCACACTTTTAGTTGTGAGTGGCTACTATATCTCATACGTTTTTGTGAGTCCAGAGATCACGAGCGAACCTACAAATTTTATGCAAGCAAAGTGGCGTATGGCTCACCAGATCGCTGGCTTTGTGCTGATAGCGGCGTTTATCTTTAAATTTTATCTATTTGTCTTTGATAAACATAGCAAAAAAGAGTGGATGAGTGTGGTTGATTTTCTAAATCCAAAAATTTGGATCGCACAGATCAAATACTATCTTTTTATGGGGCCACACCCGCACTTAAGGGGCGTTTATAACCCTTTGCAGTTTGCCTCATACTTTTTCTTTTATCTTATTTTGACTCTTATTTGCCTAAGTGGTCTTGTGCTTTATGTTCATGTTTATCATGAGGGACTTGGCGGAGCACTTTATGAGCCAGCAAGATTTTTTGAAGAGCTTATGGGCGGACTAGCAAATGTCAGAACGATACATAGAATTTGTATGTGGGTCATTATGATTTTTGTGCCTATTCATGTTTATATGGCAGTATTTAACGCTGTTAAAGGCAAAAATGGAGCGATGGACGCCATCGTTAGTGGCTATAAATTTGTAAAAGAACACTGATGAGAGTGCTGGTTCTTGGTATCGGCAACGTGATGTTTGCCGATGAGGGCATAGGTGTTCATTTTGTAAATTTGATGGCTAAAAACTACAAATTTACAAGTTCTAAAAACGAGCTTACTCTAATGGACGGGGGCACTTTAGCCCTCGCTCTAACTCACATCATAAGTGAGTTTGACTATCTTATCGTCGTCGATTGCATTAGCGCAAACGGTGCAAGCGTGGGCGATATTTATTTTTTCGACTTTCTAAATGTACCAAATTTTATCAGCTGGGACGGCTCGGCTCACGAGATAGAGATGCTTCAGACACTTCATCTAATGGAGCTTGCAGGCGATAGGCCTACGACTAAAATTTTAGGTATCGTGCCTAGCCGTATAGAATCATCAAATTTTAGCCTCTCAGATGAGGTTATAAACGCTTCTAATATTTTAGAAAAAACGCTGCTTGATCACTTAAAAGAGCTTGATTTTAAGTGTGAAAAAGTAGCAAATTTCACCCTAAATGATATCGTTGATGAATACGCTAAAAAAGGTTTAAAATGATACTTGCTTTTAAATTTACTTGCCACAAGGACGCTTCGTTTCTAGTGCCATTTTTACGCTTGCTTGTTGGCGATCTAGCTCATAGTATAAAGTGCAAAGAAGATGAAATTTGTCTAAAGGTAAGTGGCAATACCAGTGAGCTTGAGAGCGTGGCAAATAAAGCAAGCGCGCTCTTGCCATTTAGTCTTTTTATAAAGCACAGTGAGGTCTTGGCTGCAAGAGAGCTTGATAAAGATAACAAGATAAATGAGATAAAATTTGGTGGACTAACTCCGACTCAAGCGAGCGCTTTTTTGGCTAGCGAAAGGGCTATCTTAAATGAAAGTGGCGTGCTATGTGAGAGTAAATTTGAGGGCGAGATAACAATTGGTAATTTTAATGAAAAGCTAAAAGCTTGCATAAATTTATTAAAAAACGGCAAAGGCGTTTGCGTAGAGCAAGATGAAAATTTATATGAAATTTCTCTTGGGGTAAATTTTGATGCAAATTTCTTGATGCCCGTAAATTTAAAGCAGCTACCAAAAATTTTTATCGCCGATGATAGAGCTTTGACATTTCTAGCTAGCTTTGAAAAACCACTTTTAGCACTAAAGACGACAGCCATTTATAGGCAAAATCACGAGGATGCACCGCTATTTTTTGACGTGGTGGCACCAAATGATCTTTTTCTTTACGCCGTTTGCGAACAGCTAAATAAAGAGGGCTTTAGCTTTTTAAGCGTTAAAGTAAAGGATCAAAAAAATGCTCTTTCAAGGCTTATTTTACTTGAAAATAGCGCAGTTTTAAGCCCATTTTTCTATGCAAAAAACGAGGAATTTGAGCTTAGTAATTTTAGCGATATAGCTTTGGGGTTAAAATTTAGCAAATTTAGCGATGATGAAATTTGCCTGCTTTCAAAATCAAACAAAACGCAGCTTCTATTTTTACCTAAATTTAGTAGCTTTGAAGAAATTTATGAGCTCATAAGAGCCGAGGAAGGCGGCGAAAGGCTACTTGAAAACTTCAGTAAAGAGCATACTCTACCGAACGGTAAATTTAGCTCAAATGCTAGCTTTTCCTCGCTATTTTGCATAGCTGGACGCTTGCTTGGCTTAGGCGATGACTTTAAAAAAGCAGGGGAGAATTTGCTATTAATGGCAAGTGATTTTAGCGGTCAAAAGGGCGTCAGGATCGATTATAAGATGAAAGATGACTTTGGTTTAGATGGGGTTAAGTTTGTAAAAAGTATCATTTCATTCATCCTTGCTGGCGCTGGAGAGAAGAATATCAGCTTTGGTTGCACCGAGTCTTTGGCGCATTTTTTGAGCGATTTTAGCTATGAAAAACGAGATAAATTTAATATCAAAAATGTTACTTTAAGCGGGGATTTATTTTATAATAAGGTAGTTAGCAACTTGATAAAAAAGCACCTAAACCCAAATATAAAAACAAATTTTGACCCCGGATTTGGCATTGAGATCAAGCTTTAGATATGAGATCAAGGGCTTAGTTCAAGGCGTAGGCTTTAGACCTTTTGTCTATACTTTAGCGGATAAATTTAAGCTTGTTGGCGAAATTTACAACGATGACGAGGGCGTGAAGCTAAATTTTAGCGGCGAAGAGGCTAGCTTTTTGGCTTTTGAAAAAGAGCTTTTTGAAAAGCTACCAACCCTTGCTAGGATCGATGAGCTAAAGAAATTTAAGATAGATAAATTTTATGAAAATCTTGAGATAATCGCCTCAAAATCAGCCACCAAACAAGCTCCCATCTTGCCTGATTACGCACTTTGCGATGACTGTTTGCGCGAGTTTTATGACCCCACAAATCCACGCTACAAATACCCATTTATAAACTGCACCAACTGCGGACCGAGATTTTCTATCATCAAAGCATTGCCCTACGACAGGGTAAATACGACGATGAACGAGTTTAAAATGTGTGAATTTTGCGGCGTCGAGTATAAAGACCCGCTAAATCGCCGCTACCATGCAGAGCCGATATCTTGCCCAAACTGCGGACCAAAACTCTATCTAAAAGATAAATTTGGCAAAGTCTTGGCTAGCAAGAATGAAGCAGCCAAAGAAGCGGCTAGGCTCATAAACGAGGGTAAAATTTTAGCCATTAAGGGCCTTGGTGGCTTTCATCTAGTTTGCGACGCGACAAATGAAGCCGCAGTTTGCGAGCTAAGAGCCAGAAAGCACCGCCCAAACAAACCCTTTGCCCTAATGAGTAAAAATTTAGAAAATGCTAGAGAGATAGCACAAATTTCAGAGGCGGAGGCGAAGCTACTTAGTTCAAATTTAAAGCCGATCGTCTTGCTTGAAGCAAAAAATGGCTCAAATATTGCAAAAAGTGTCGCTCCAAATTTAAACAAGCTTGGCGTCATGCTCGCATTTAGTGGCATACATCTTTTGCTTTTTGATTATTTAGAGCACAACATCATCGCAACTAGCGCAAACATCTCAGGTGAAGTCGTTATAAAAGACGAGAGCGAGCTAAGAGAAAAACTAGGTGATGTCATAGACTTTTACCTTGATCACGACCGAGAAATTTACTCGCCAAGTGACGATAGTATCACATTTTGCGTTGGTGATGAGCCGATTTTTACAAGAACGAGCCGTGGCTTAAATCCAAATTTCATCCATACAAATTTCAAGCAAAAAGGGACATTTTTAGCTCTTGGTGCGGAGCTAAAAAGCTCATTTTGTATCTATAAAGACGGCCTTTTGATGATCAGCCCGTATATCGGTGATCTAAAAAACGTGGCGACTTTTGATAGGTTTAAGGACATTTTCACCCTTTTTAAAAAGACTTATGATCTAAAAATTGACAAGGTTATAGCTGATCTGCATCCAAATTTTTTAAATACAAAATGGGCGAAAGATCAGGGCTTTGAGCTAGTTCATCTGCAGCATCACTACGCACATTTGCTAAGTGTGATCTTTGAAAATGAGCTAGCAGATAAAAAGTATATTGGCTTTTGTTTTGACGGCACTGGATACGGGGAAGATGGCAAAATTTGGGGTGGCGAGGTCTTTAGGCTAGATAAAAAGAGTTACGAGAGAGTTTATCATTTTGATGAATTTAGCCTATTTGGGGGCGAAAACAGCATCAAAAATATTTATCTAATCGCATATTCTATTATTTTAAAATACTCTCTTGAGGACGAAGCTAGTAAATTTTTAGTAAATTTTGATGAAAAAATGTTTGCAAATTTTAAAAAAATGGAGCAAAAAGGATTAAACTTAGTAAAGACTAGCTCGGTTGGTAGGATATTTGACGCATTTGGGGCGATTATTTGTGGGCTTTTTCACTCAAGCTTTGAGGGTGAGAGCGGCATGAGACTTGAGGCGCTTTATGACAAAAATTTAGATGCGTGTTATAAATTTAGTCTAAATGATGGAGTGATCTGCTTTGAAGAAGCTTTTAAAAGTGCTTTAAAAGATGAACCAAGGGTGGCTGCAACGGCATTTATAAATGGTATAGCTGATATTATTTTTGAAATTTCTAAAAATGAAAAAAAAGAGGTTTTATTAAGTGGTGGAGTTTTTCAAAATAAGACTTTACTTGATATCATTTACAAAAAATTTACTAAAGTAAATTTGAAATTTCATATTAATAAAAAATTCTGTAGCAACGATTCTAACGTAAATTTAGGGCAAATTTATTATTATTTATCCACATTTTCTAATAAGTGATGTATAATGATTATAAACGGTAATCAAACGAGAAAGGAGCAGAAAATGGATAGTGTTATACGTTTTAGTGTTTCTTTACCTAGTCAGTTACTAGACGAACTAGATAAAAAGGTTAGCGAACAAGGCTATGCTTCTAGGAGCGAATTTACGAGGGATTTGATACGTGAAAAGATCGTAAGTGATAGCTGGAAGGACGCTAGTGAGGAGTTGATCGGGGTTTTGACGCTCATTTATATGCATCATCACAACGATTTGGTGAATAAAAAGATGGATATAGAGCATAGTTCTGATGTGAAAATCATCTGCACAAACCATGTTCATGTCGATCACCATAACTGCTTAGAAACGATTTCAATAAGAGGCGAGGCTGGCAAAATTGAACGCTTTGCTGAAAGGATCGCCGGCTTAAAGGGTGTAAAATTTTCTAAACTCACAAGGGCAGCTATTCCTAGGTTTTAGTTTTTTAAGGGTCTTTATGGGTTTTAGGAATTTTTTGGATTTTTTTATAGGTGAAGCTATCGGTGGTATCTTTCTTATCGCTGCTGCTTTAGTGGCATTTATCTTTGAAAATATTTTTTTAAGCAGTTTTTATAACTCATTTTTACAAATCGATACAAGGCTAAATTTTGGCAGATCGCCGATACAAAAGCCCCTTATCCTTTTGGTAAATGATAGTTTGATGGCCGTTTTTTTCTTTTTACTTGGGTTTAGACTTAAGCGAGAAATTTTTAAAGCAAAGCTTAGGAGTCTGGCCCAAGCTACCTTGCTAAAAATTTTTATTATCGGCAGTATTTTAGCTTCTGTATTTTTTTATATTTTAAATCACAATTATATTTTTTGTTGAAAGATTAAGGCAGCGTCAATGAATATAAATACGGTATTTAAGACACTTGCTAGAAATTTGGTGTTTTGTATATCTTATAAAAGAGAGTGTGAATAATGAACTTTTTAAATAGAATTTTTCTAACAAAAGAGCTGGATCGGTGGCAAAGTGACGGCATAGTCGATAAAGAGACTGCTATAAAAATAGCAAATTTATATGACATCGACCCTGATGCTCATAGCGACAAGATAAGTTTTGTCTTAAAGCTCGTAGCATATCTCTTTTTTGCGCTAGCATTTTTTACGCTTGTTGGTGCAAATTGGGAAGAGATACCAAGACTAGGACGTTTAGCACTTGTATTGTTTGTACTTGGGCTTGTAAATTTTGGTGGAATTTACTATCTCACAAAGGGAAAGGAAAATCTATCAACGGCGATGTTTTTTCTTGGAAATTTCTGCTTTGGTGCGGCGATTGCTCTTATTGCTCAAATTTATAACATTAGCGATGAGCCAAGCGGCGGTATCTTGCTTTGGAGTATCGGAGCGTTTGCGGTTTCTTTTGCTAGTAAAAAAGGTGTATTGGTAGCCCAAAGCCTTATCTTTGCAGCAGTTTGGTTTTTTATGATAGCTTATCAGGGCGACTTTGGTTTTGGCTTTATCATTTTTATAGTACTTGGCGCATATACGCTTTACAAAGACGACTCAAAATGGCTTGCTTTTGTGCTTTTTATAGATATTTTTATATACATCATTTCATTTTGCGGCTACATTAGTGGTTTTAGAGCGATATTTGATTATGGATTTTTGTTTGGACTTCCAATGGTTGCGATCGTATCGCTATCTTATGCACTTTTACTTATTAGCATTTCGCCGCTACTAGATAAATTTAGAGTAGGGCTTGGCGCATTTACAAAAGAATTTGGTAAAAATTTTGGCGTTTTTGTGTTGTTATTTTGTCTGCTTTTATTTGAAGAAAGAAATTTATTTGAGGTTGGAGATGAAGAGCTTTGGTTTGTGAAGTCGTTTTTTAAAAGCAATTTTGGCTTTGTCTTTATCCTATTTAGTGTTGCTTATTTTGCACTATTTTTTAAAGAAAAAAACAAGAGTGGTTTGCTGCTTGGGGCACTGCTCGTGTCGTTGCCATTTATCTTTAGCTACGGTCCTGGCTACGCAAATATATTTTTCTCGCTCGCAAATATCATAACAGCTGCGGTTCTTATCAAAAAGGGTGAGTTAAAACTTGGTCTTTGTATGATATTTTTGGTTGCAGCCGTGAGGTATTTCCAACTCATAGGTGATTATATCGGTGCTACGGCGCTATTTATGGTGTTTGCTTTCATAGTGCTAGTTGTCGCTAGAAAAGGACGTAAAAAATGAAGATAAAAGTATTAATAGTAGCTATAATTTTTCAAATTTTGCTTATTGGCATTATGCTTGGCTACGCACTTATGCCACTTTATTTTGGGCAAGAGGTAAGAGTAAGGGTAAGTCTTTACGATCCAAGAGATCTTTTTCGCGGAAATTATGTTGATTTAAACTATGAATTTTCAAATTTTCACTCAAGAAATTTTGACGAAAATGATAAAGATGACCGCTATATCGACCAATACGATGAGAGAGTAAGAGATGGGGCTAGAGTTTATGCTGTTTTAAAACCAGATGTTAATGGCACTTACAGCTTTGCTAAATTTAGTATAAGCAAGCCAGATAATGGAGTCTTTTTAGCTGGTAGATATGACGGTTACTCGCTTGTAAAATACGGTATAGAGCACTTTTATATGTCACCTGATAGTGCAGCTAATACCGAAGATGAAATGAGAGAAGAAGACGTTGATGCGTATGCGGTTTTGATGGTGATGGATAATGGCAAGGCTAGGCTAAAGGATCTAATAATCCAAAAGAATGCCCAAAAAAATAGCAAAAAACTACTTGGTGATGAAAAATTTGATAAGTTGGATGAGATTAGGCAAAAAGAGTAAAGTAAATTTAGTTAAAATTCTTATGCAAATTTCATTTGTATTTTTAAATTTAAATAGAAATTTAAATAAATAAATTAATTTTGATCTATTTGCGAAAACTCCTAAATTTTAATTTTATTTTTAAATTTAAGAGTTAAAATCTCCATAAATTAATAAAAAAGGATAAAAAAATGTGTAAAGATTGCGGTTGTTCAATGGGTAATCACACCCACGTTCACACTCACGCTGATGGCACTACTCACTCACACCCACACACTCACGATGGGCATACAGATCACGCACATGACACACACGAGCATAGCCACGAGGCTCACGCGCACCCTGTGCTAAACGAGAGCAAAACCATAGACGTGATAGAGAAAATTCTCTCTGAAAATGACAAAGAGGCCGCTCACAACAGAGCCCATCTTGATGAGAAAAAGATACTTTGCGTAAATTTAATGAGTAGCCCAGGTGCTGGTAAGACGACGCTTTTAGAGGCTACGATAAATGCTGGTAAATTTAAAATAGGCGTTGTAGAGGGCGATTTGGAGACAAATCAAGATGCTGATCGCATAGTAAAAGCTGGTGCAAAGGCTCATCAGATAAGCACAGGTCAGACCTGTCACTTGGATGCATTTATGGTGCATGAAGGGCTTCATCATCTGCCACTAAACGAGCTTGATCTAGTCTTTATAGAAAATGTTGGAAATTTAGTCTGCCCTGCAAGCTACGACGTTGGCTCACACTTTAACGCTGTGCTTCTTTCAGTGCCAGAGGGTGATGATAAGGTGAGCAAATATCCAGTGATGTTTAGGGCTGCTGACGTGCTTCTTATCACAAAAGCTTCGCTTGCGCCGCACTTTGACTTTGATATCGAACGAGTGAAAAACGATGCTAGAAAGCTAAATCCAAAGGTTGATATCTTTGTGATAGATAGCAAAACAGGTGAGGGCATCGATAAATGGATAAGCTATTTGGAATTTAAAAAAGAGCTAAGATAATGTGCCTCTCAATCCCTTCAAAAGTAATAGAAATAGATGAAAATAACGTTGCCACCGTTGAGACCTTGGGTGTTACTAGAAAGGTGAGCCTTGATCTCATCTCTGAAGAGGTAAAAATTGGCGAATATGTGCTAATCCACGTTGGTTACGCTATGCAAAAGATCGATACGCAGTTTGCGCTTGAGAGCTTAGAGGTCTATCAAAAGATCGCTGATGATATGAACGCGGGGAAAATTTGATGGATCTTATCAATGACTTTCGCGATAAAAATTTAATCCTAGCCCTTTCAAAACTCATAAAAAAAGAGAGCACAAAGCCCCTAAATATCATGGAAATTTGTGGCGGCCATACGCATAGCATTATGAAATTCGCACTGCCAAGTTTAGTTGGAGAGCATATAAATTTCGTCCATGGCCCAGGCTGTCCGGTCTGCGTGATGCCAAAGAGCCGCATAGACGAGGCCTGTAAGCTTGCTAGCATGGAGAATGTGATCTTTTGCACGCTAGCTGACATGCTAAGAGTGCCTGGCTCAAAGACAAGCTTGCAAAAACTTCGCGGCGAGGGGCACGACATAAGGGCACTTTACACGCCACTTGATGCGCTAAATATAGCTAAGCAAAATCCAGACAAAAAGGTCATATTTTTTGCGATCGGATTTGAGACAACGACGCCAATGAGCGCAAATTTGGTTGAAAAAGTGGTGCAAGAGGACATTAAAAATTTATACTTTCATATAAATCACGTAACCGTCCCAGCTCCAGTTAGAGCCATAATGAGCGATGAAAACGTAAGGATAGACGCATTTTTAGGACCAAGTCACGTAAGCGTCATCACTGGTAGTAAAATTTACAAAGAGTTAGCGAGCGAATTTAAAAGGCCTATCGCCATTAGCGGTTTTGAGCCACTTGACATTATGGCAAGTGTGCTAAATTTAGTCCGTCAGCAAAACGCAGGCACATATGAAGTATATAACGAGTACGCAAGGGCGGTTAAAGAAGAGGGCAATGTCAAGGCAAAAGAGCTCATAGCCAAGTACTTTGAGCCGTGCGACTTTGTCTGGAGAGGCCTTGGCGAGATAGCACAAAGCGGCATGAAGCTAAAAAATGAGTTTGCCTATCTTGACGCTAGAGTGCAGTTTGACTGCAGCGTAGAGAGTGCTGGCGAGAGCAAGGCATGCATTTGCGGACAAATTTTAAGAGGGCTAGCAAAGCCAACAGAGTGTAAAGTCTTTGGCAAGGTTTGTAATCCGCAAAATCCGATAGGATCGTGCATGGTCTCAAGCGAGGGGGCATGTGCGGCATATTTTAAATATGCAAGAGTTGGTTAAGGAATTTAATGAAAAAGATAATGCTAAGCCACGGCGGCGGCGGCGAGGAGATGAACTCGCTTATAAACGAGACGATATTTAAAATTTTTGATAATGAAATTTTAAGGCAGAGCAACGACTCAGCGATACTAAATTTAAACGGTAAGATCGCATTTAGCTCCGATAGCTTTGTGGTAACTCCCATTTTTTTCAATGGTGGCGACATCGGTAAGATCGCAGCTTGTGGCACGATAAATGACCTAGCGATGGTTGGTGCAAGCGCTAAATACCTAAGCTGCTCTCTCATCATCGAAGAGGGGCTAAGTATAGAAGAGCTTGAAAAGGTGCTTGGCTCGCTTGCAAAAACTTGTAAAGATAGCGCTGTGAGCGTAGTTTGTGGCGATACAAAGGTCGTGCCAAAGGGCAAATGCGATAAAATTTTTATAAACACGGCAGGTATAGGCGAGGTAATTTGCGAAGGCGTAGAGCTTAAAAATTTAAAAGCAGGGGCTAAAATTTTAATCTCTGGAGATGTTGGCAGACACGGCGGCGTGGTGCTTGCAGCAAGAGAAGAATTTGAGCTCGGACTTGATCTAAAAAGTGACTGCAAGAGCTTAAAAGAGGTTGCTTTAAAGCTATTTAGCGCTGGCATAAAGCCGCAGTGCATGCGTGATGCGACAAGAGGCGGACTAAGTGCAGTGCTAAATGAGTGGGCTAAATTTAGCAAATTTGACATCTTGGTTCTTGAAGAAAATATCAAAGTAGCAAACGAAGTGATGGGTGTTTGTGAGCTATTTGGATTTGAGCCTTATGAGCTTGCAAATGAGGGCACTTTTGTGATGGCGGTTGACGAGAGCCAGGTCGAGGATGCGCTTAAAATTTTAAGAGAATTTGATAAAAATGCGATGATAATAGGCGAAGTTCTGGAGGCCAAAAACGAGCGTGTCATCATTGAAAATGCCTACAAATCAAGAAGATTTCTTGAGCCGCCAAAGGGCGAGCTACTGCCAAGGATATGCTAATGCACGAGCTTAGTATCGTTCAAAATTTAGTCAGTCTTTGCGAGAAAAATGCCGCCAAAGAAAACGCAAAAGAGATAAGCAAGATCGAGATAAAGGTTGGCCGTTTAAGCGGAGTGGAGCCTCATTATTTGCAGAGTGCATTTGATGTTTATAAGGCTGGTACGATCTGCGAAAACGCCGAGCTTGTCATAAATTTACAAGGCATTGTTGTAGAGTGTTTGGATTGTGGATTTGGCGGGGAGCTTAGCGAAAATGACTTTACCTGTCCAAAGTGTAAAAGTCAAAATTTAAAGGTGACTGACGGCGAAGATATGTATCTGATGCGCCTTGAGATGAAGTAAATTTTACATATTTTTATATGTAAAATTTCATGTTTTTTATCAAAATATTTTAATAGTTGTAGCAGCAAAAAATAGCTATCAAAACCTTGATCTTTAACTTTTGATATCTTTTGACTAGTAAAAATTAAGCATTACGCACTTTATAAACCTAGGTTAGTATAAATAATCAAAAATGAGCGCCACTCTTGGCTTTAGAAGCAGCCAATAATTTTTCTATAATTTCCATGCATTGCAGATTTAAACTACTCAAATATCAAAAACGGAGCCTGAATCACGTTTCTTATTATCTTTAGTGGCGAGAGCAAGGCGTCTTGCAGGATCTGCGTCGAGTACTCAGGCTTATCAGTAGTGCCACGTATGGCGATGACGGTTGAGAGCGAGCGGTCCTTGCCAAGGATTATTTGATTTACCAGTGGAATTTTATCAATGATATTGCTAGCATCTTTTAGTAGCTTTAGCTCAAGGTCGATGTTTATCTTTTTACTCTTTAGGTCGATCGTGCCACGCCCGCCGATATCAGCACTTGTGCCTATCATTTCAATCGCTAGAAATTCGATCACATCGCCATTTCTAGTGAGTAAAATTTTACCATTTTTAACAGTAAAGCCCTTGTCGTTAAAATCAGGTGTTTTAAAACTAAGAAGAGATGGAACCGAGTTTAAAAAGCTAAGTAGCCTTTGATAAAAGATATAATCCTTTAAAAAAGTATCAAAAAATCTCACCTCTGCCTTGAAATTCTTAGAGTTTTCCCCAAGTAGTTTCAGGCGAAATTTACCACCCTCAAAACTCTTGATGCCAAAAAGGTCGTTGATAAATTCTCCGCTTATGTCGGTTGCGTCTAAATTTATACTCTTTTCATCGTTAAAATAGCCAACTCTTCCTTGCTGCGCCAGCCCATTTAGCGAGGTGCTTTTGCCCTTTTTCTCGGCGCTAAAGCTAGCAAATGGCAAGGTCTTGTTTAGATCCCTTAAAATGATATCGCCATTTTTTGCTAAAAGCTCAAGCGGCGTGCTTTGTTCGCTGGTTTTGTTATCATCAAGCACTAGCAAATTTAGATCTTTAGTTTTTACGCTTATGACTTTTTCTTTTATGTCTAGGCTTAGCTTTTTACTTGCACTATCTACCTTCACACCAGCTTTTGAGACTAAAATTTTAAGATCGTCATTTTCGTACTTTGAGCCATTTTTATCTAAAAACGGCAAGTCAAAGTTTACCTCTTTGGCAAAAATTTCAAGATCAGTAAAATCCTTACTTTTTATACTAAGTT
The DNA here is from genome assembly GCF_902460705.1 of Campylobacter concisus. Lineage (GTDB taxonomy): Bacteria > Campylobacterota > Campylobacteria > Campylobacterales > Campylobacteraceae > Campylobacter_A > Campylobacter_A concisus_Z. The sequence continues at coordinate 81,767 of NZ_CABPUP010000001.1, forward strand.
CATCAAAACCATGCACGCCGTTTTGCTTTAAAACAGGCGAGCTTTCTATGAAAAATTTACTATTCTTTGTTGATATTTTACTTTCACTGCCAAAGCTCATATCAAGCCCAAATGGCTCTATCTTAAGCAAAGTTTCATCAGCCTTGCTAAAGTCTAAAAATGCGCTAAATGGCTCATTTTTAAAGGCTAAAATTTCATCATTTTTTTCTTTTAGATCAAAGCTTTCTATCACGCCTTTTATCTCGCCAGTACTTTTTTGTAAATTTATATCAGCCTTAGCATTTGCTTTAAAAAACTCAAGCCCAAAGCCAGTAGCATTGATATTTAAATTTGTTGTGTCTATGAGCTTTACAAGGGCGCTTTTAGCGTTAAATTTACTCCCAGCTATTTCTAGGACCGCATCGCTGATTTTAAACTCACCATTTGCGATAACACTTTTTTCATCAAAGTTTTCAAGGCTTTTTTCATCAAGTTTGATTAAAATTTTTAAGCTAGCGTCCATTTTTCCGCTTAGCTGCCTTACTGGCACGATGATCTTATAGGCTTTTAATATCTCATTTATAGCTTCATCATAGATCGATTTTGTCTTTATAAGTAGCTCTAAATTTGCGCTTTTTTCATCAAAGATATTATTTATAACAACATTTGAGCCATCAAGCTTTTTGCCCTTGTAAATAGGCGAAATAAGATCAAATTTAAGCTTTGAGTTTTTAAGCGTGATATTTGCCTCGCCTACATTTACGGCTGGCAAGCCTTTTTCAAATTTAACGAGCAAATTTTTAGTATTTGCGGTGGCATTTAGATCATTTAGATAAAAGTCATTTTTAGCTAGATCAGCCTTGCCATTTATCTCTTTTAGCTCGTAATCATCAGCAACGATGTATCCATATATCCAGTTTTTAACTTCACTATTTAGCTCTATGCGTCTATCAAGCTCATCAATGAAGTTTTTAATGCTTCCAGCCTCGACATCGTAAGCTTTGTAGGTTAAAAATGTATCTTTTAGGGCAAAATTTAGCTTACCATGCAGCTCATGAGAGGTGAAATTTCCCTCAAATTTATAGTCATTTTTATCAAAATCTGCACTTCCTTCGCCGCTAATGCTGACGTTAAAATCCTTAAAGCTTAAATTTCTAACGCTAAAAAGATCTATTCCATCTTGCTGTTCGTTTTGGAATTTAATATCCACATTTAAATAAGGGCTATCAACAAAAAATATATCATCTAAAAATAGAATTTTTAGTTTAAAATCATCGCCTATTTGCACATTTTCAAGTGAAATTTCTTGAAAAATCGTATCTATAAAATCTACGCTTTTACTGAGATTTAAAAGGCGCTCATCGCTGCTTTTTTGCTTGCTTTCTTTCTTAAAATTTGGGAGCCTTATCTGCTTTGCTCTTGCAATTATTTTTTTATCTAATTTTATATATAATTGCTCCAATTTTACGCCGTAAAACTCGAAATCGTTAATTTTTATGCCGTATTTTAAAAGTAAGATAAATGAAAGAATCAAGATGATAAAAAATTTTATGAAAAAGCCATATTTAGACATTTTTTTTGATATCGTAGTCATCATTTTCCTAAGTATTTTTGTCTATTTGGCACGCCCTATAAACACAAGCAAGGTCGTTTTTATACCAAAGGGAAGTGTGGGCGAGATTATATCTTATTTAGCTAATCGCAACTTTAACTTAAGCGTGATAGACAAATACGCCATACTTTTTATCGGCTCTCCGCAATCTGGCTGGATAGAGATCGGCCAAGACAAAATTTCAAGGGTTGATTTTTTAAAAAAACTTGCAAAATCAAAAGCGGCTTTAACCGAGATAACGCTAATACCAGGCGAAACAACTATCGTTTTTTTAAACCAGATCGCCGCCCAGCTAGGACTTGATCCAGTTAAGCTAAATAGCGAATATAACGCTCTTGCTCCAGTGAGTGATGGCTTTTTGATGCCAAATACATATAAAATTCCAATAGGTATCAGCGAAAGGCACCTTGCTTTTTATCTTGTAAATTCATCAAGAAAGGCTCAAAGTGAGATCAGCAATAAAATTTTTGGCGAATACAACGAGAAAAAATGGTTTAAAATTTTAACGATCGCTTCGATCATCCAAAAAGAAGCGGCGAATGATGCTGAGATGCCACTTGTCGCCTCAGTCATTTATAACCGCCTAAATAAAGGCATGAGGCTGCAAATGGACGGCACATTAAACTACGGAATTTATTCGCACGATGTGATCACGGCTGAGCGCATAAGAAGCGATATGAGCGAGTTTAATACCTATCTAAATGACGGCATTCCGCCAAGTCCAGTTTGCTCGGTCTCGATAAGTGCGATCAAGGCGGCGATAAACCCTGCAAAGAGCAATTATTTATACTTTGTGCTTGACAAAAAGGCAAAAAAGCATATTTTTTCAAAAACCTTAAGCGAGCACAACCAAAATATAGGAAAATAGAGCTAGAATTTGCGACAAATGCCTAAAATACAACGAGATTTAATAAAGAAAGTGATAAATTTTAAAAAAACTAAAAGGGCTAAAATGAGTGACATTATCTGGACTAAAACTGACGAAGCACCGCTATTTGCAAGCTACTCTCTCTTTCCTATCGTAAAGAGCTTTTTATCACGCGCTGACATTAGCATAACAAGGGCCGATATTAGCCTAGCTGGGAGAATTTTATCTCTTTTTAGCAAAGAGCTTGGGCTAAATAAGGCTGATGAGCTAGAACTTTTAGGCGAGCTAACAGCCCACAAAGAGGCAAATATCATAAAGTTACCAAACATCTCAGCCACACTTGTTCAGCTAAAAGCAGCGATAGAGGAGCTAAGAAGTAAGGGTATAAATGTACCTTTTTATCCAGATGAGATCATCACAGACTACGACGAAGAGATCGCTAAAAAATACCAAAAAGTGCTTGGCAGCGCGGTTAATCCAGTTCTTAGACAAGGAAACTCAGATAGAAGAGTCTTGCCACCGGTTAAAGAATTTGCCAAAAAGCATCCTCACAGTAATGGCGACTGGGACAAGGCAAATAAAACTAAAATTTGCTACATGCAAAAGGGCGACTTTTATGAGAATGAGCGCTCAATTATCACCAATAAAGATGAGAAATTTTATATAAATTTTGTGAATACAGAGGGTAAAAAAGAGCTTTTAAAAGAGCTTGCCGTACAAAGTGGCGAGATAGTTGATGCTACATATTTAAGCGTAAACGAGCTTGATAAATTTTATGAAAGCTGTTTTGAAGAGGCGAAAAAAGAGAATTTGACCTTGAGTCTGCACCTAAAATGCACAATGATGAAAGTTAGCGACCCAGTCATCTTTGCTCACGCGATAAAAAGCTATTTTAAAGAGGTTTTTGAGCTTTTTGGCGAAGAATTTAAGGCTCACGGCGTGGAGGCAAAAAACGGCCTAAAAGATATGTTTGCTAAAATTTCAACTCTTGAAAACAAAGATGAAATTTTGGCTAAATTTGATGAAATTTTGAGCAAAAAAGCAAAAATTTGGGCACTAAATGAAAATGCCAGCAATTTTGACGTACCAAATGACGTCATAATAGACGCCTCCGTGCCAGCACTCATTAGAAACTCTGGCAAGGTAAAAGATAGAAGCGGCGAGCTAAATTTCTCGCTTTGCATGATCCCAGATAGAACATACGCTAGGGTTTATGAGGCTTGCGTAGCGGACTTTAAGGAGCATGGTGCGCTTGATGTAAGCAGCATAGGCAGCGTAGCAAACGTGGGGCTAATGGCTAAAAAGGCCGAGGAATACGGCAGCCATGATAAGACTTTTATCGCAAAAGAGGACGGAGAATTTGTAGTTTTTGATGAGTCTGGCGAGAACGTTTTTAAATTTAGCGTCAAAAAGGGCGACATTTTTAGGATGACTCAGGCAAAGGATGATGCGATAAATGCGTGGTTTGAGCTTGCTTTAAAAAGAGGAGAAATTTCAAAAGATGAGCTTATATTTTGGCTAGATAGTAGCCGTGCTCATGATAGAAATTTGATAGTTAAATTTGAAAAATTTAGAGAGAAATTTGCTAGGGCTGGCGTGAAATTTGAAATTTTAAACTACGAGCAAGCAACGATAAAATCGCTTCAGGCGATAAGAGCTGGCAAAAACGTAATAAGTGTTACTGGCAACGTTTTAAGAGACTATCTAACCGATCTTTTCCCGATCTTTGAGCTAGGTGGCAGCTCTAAAATGCTCTCGGTCGTGCCACTACTTGCTGGTGGAGCGATGTTTGAAACAGGTGCTGGCGGGACAGCTCCGACGCTTGTAAAAGAACTAAAAGAGAAAAATCACCTGCTTTGGGATAGCTTAGGCGAGTTTTTAGCGCTTAGTGCTTCGCTCGAGCATTTGGCGTTTGCTAAGCAAAAAAAAGAGGCAAAAGAGCTAAGTGATGCGCTAAATAGAGCGGTTGCTAGCTATTTGGACGAAAACAAAACGCCAAATGCCACTCTTGACACCAGAGAGTCGCACTTTTATCTGGCACTTTTTTGGGCAAGAGAGATGGCAAAAAGTGGCGGGATTTTAAGTAAAATTTTTGAAAATTTAGCAGACGAGCTAGAGAAAAATGAGAGCGAAATTTTAAAAGAGATAAGACAAAATGATGGTGCAAGCGTGGAATTTGGTGGATATTATTTGCCAGATGAAGTGAGGGCAAATGAGGTCATGAGACCAAGTAAAATTTTAAATCAAATAATAGGATGAGAAAATGAAAATAAGTATAGTTGGAGCAGGAAACGTCGGTGCAAGTATAGCTTATGCGCTTTGTATGAGGGAAGTTTGCGATGAGATCGCGCTTGTAGATATATTTGGTGATGTGGCACGTGCAAAAGCAATCGATCTAGCGCAGTCAAGCTGCGTTTTTAATGCTAAAACTATTGTTTGTGGTGGCGATGACTTTATGCTAATAGAGGGCAGTGATATCGTAGTGGTAACTGCTGGAAGCCCAAGAAAAGAGGGTCAAACAAGAGAGGACTTGCTTCTTAAAAATGCCGTAGTCGTAAAACAAACAGCTCAAAATATCGCAAAATTTGCACCAAATGCGGTGATAATCGTTGTGACAAATCCGCTTGATGTGATGGTCTGGACGGCTCATAAATTTAGCGATTTTAGCAAAAATAAAGTGATCGGCATGGCTGGTGAGCTTGATGGTGCAAGATGCAGATATGAGCTAGCACTTCTAAAAGATAAAGATGCAAAAGAGCTAAAGACAAAGATAATTGGCGCTCACAACGATGAGATGATCGTATCTGCTAGTAATATCAGCGAAAATTTAAACGAAAATGAGCTTGCAACTCTTAAAAAAGAGACAAGCACAGGTGGCGCAAAGATCGTTAAGCTCCTTGGCACTTCAGCTTACTACGCACCAGCGGCTGCTGTTGTGAAAATGTGTGAAGCGATCATGGGCAAGAGTGATGAAATTTTAAGTGCTAGCGTGCTTCTTGATGATGAGTTAAGTTGCGGCAGGCTAGTAAGGCTTGGACGCGAGGGCTTAAAAGAAATTTTAGAGCTAAATATAAATGAAAGTGAGCAAGAGCAGCTAAGTAAAAGCGAAGCTGATATTAGAAAAAACATTAAATTTTTAAAAGAAAATTTGGATTAGGAATATAGATGATAATAAAAGAAAATGTACCTGTTTGGGTCGATGAGAGCAGGTGTAAGGCCTGTGATGTCTGCGTGAGCTACTGCCCAGCAGGCGTGCTAGCGATGAGGCTTGAGCCAAAAGCAGTGCTTGGTAAGATGATAGAGGTCGTCTATGCTGACTCATGTATAGGCTGTCGCGACTGTGAGCTTCACTGTCCTGATTTTGCCATTTATGTGGCTGAAAAAGGCTTTAAATTTGCAAAGCTAACGCCTGAGAGCAAAGAGCGGGCCGCTGCCGTAAAGGCAAATAAATTTGCAAAGCTTGGAGAGAGCGCATGAGAGAGCTAGTATCAACTGGAAATGCCCTAGTAGCAAGGGCTGCTGTCGAGTGCGGCTGTAACTTCTTTGGCGGATATCCGATCACTCCAAGTAGCGAGATCGCCCACGAGCTAAGCGTGCTTTTGCCAAAACATGGCGGCACATTTATACAAATGGAAGATGAGATAGCTGGCATTTCAGTAGCTCTTGGTGCAAGTGCGAGTGGCGCAAAGGCCATGACAGCAAGCTCAGGACCTGGAATTTCACTAAAGGCTGAGCAAATTGGCCTTGGTTTTATCGCTGAGATACCGCTTGTCATCGTAAACGTAATGCGTGGCGGCCCTTCAACTGGCTTGCCAACCCGCGTCGCACAAGGAGATATCTTGCAGGCTAAAAACCCAACTCACGGCGATGTAAATATGATAGTGCTAGCGCCTAGTAGCCTTGAGGAGTGCTATACGCAGACAGTTCGAGCGTTTAATCTCGCAGCTAGATTTATGACCCCTGTTATGCTGCTACTTGATGAGACGATAGGTCATATGCAAGCAAGGGTGCGTTTGCCAGAGATTAGCGAGCTAGAAATTTATAAAAGAAGAGAATTCAGTGGCGAGCCAAAAGAGTATAAACCTTACGAGGCCGCACCAGATGAGCCAGCTACGCTAAATCCTTTTTTTAAAGGCTATCACTACCATATAACAGGGCTTCATCACGGAGCAACTGGCTTTCCAACTGAAGATGGCAAGATCGTTGAATACTCGATAAATAGGCTATTTGATAAGGTAAATTTACACGTAGATGAGTGTGAGAAATTTGAAGAGTTTATGCTTGATGATGCAGAAATTTGCATCATCGCCTTTGGTAGTGTGGCACTTTCAGCTAAGCAAGCGATCTTAAATTTATGTGAAAAAGGGCTAAAAGTAGGGCTATTTAAGCCACTTACACTTTTCCCAGCTCCAGCTAAAAAGCTAAAAGAGATATCAAATAAATTTAATAAAATTTTAGTTTGCGAGCTAAATTTAGGTCAATATAGCGGTGAAATTTCAAAGATCATCTTAAGAGATGACTTTGCAAAACTGCTAAAAGCAAACGGCAGACCGATAAGCCCAAGCGAGATCGAGGCGAAGATAGGAGAAATTTATGGCTTTTAATTATGATAAATACTTACGAACAGATAAAATGCCTACTCTTTGGTGCTGGGGCTGTGGTGACGGCGTCATACTAAAGGCGCTCATCCGCGCGATCGACACTATGGGCTGGGATATGAATGATGTTTGCGTGGTATCAGGCATAGGCTGCTCTGGCCGTTTTAGCGGATATCTTGACTGCAATACCATCCACACAACTCACGGTAGAGCCGTAGCCTACGCCACTGGTGTAAAGATGGCAAATCCAGATAAGCACGTCATCGTGGTAACTGGCGATGGCGACGGGCTAGCGATCGGAGGCAACCACACGATACACGGATGCCGCCGAAATATCGGGCTAAATCACATCCTAATAAATAACTTCATCTACGCACTAACAAACTCGCAAACCAGCCCAACTACGCCAAAGGGCATGTGGACGGTCACAGCGCAATACGGCAACATCGATCCTAGCTTTGACGCCTGTAAGCTCGCAACCGCCGCAGGTGCTAGCTTCGTCGCGCGCGGAAGCGTCATCGAGCCAGAGAAGCTTACAAAGCTCTTTGTAGAGGGCTTTAGCCACGATGGATACAGCTTTTTTGATGTATTTTCAAACTGCCATATAAATTTAGGTCGCAAGAACAAAATGGGCGAGGCGGTGAAAAATTTAGAGTGGATAAAGGGCCGCACGACGAGCAAGGTTAAATTTGACATGTTAAGTGATGAGGAGAAAAAGGGTATTTTCCCACTTGGTGTACTTCATAAAGATGAAGAAAAGATTGAATATACCAAGGCTTACGACATGGTAAGAAGGGCTGCTATGAGCGGCGAAGCGATCGATTTTAAGGAGCTAGCATGAAGTCACAATTAAGATTTGTCGGCGTTGGTGGACAGGGCGTCATACTAGCAGGTGAGATCCTCTCAGCTGCCAAAATAAAGGCAGGCGGATACGGCGTCAAGGCTTCTACATACACATCTCAGGTACGTGGCGGACCAACAAAGGTCGATATCATCCTTGATGAGAAGGAAATTTTATACCCTTATGCAAACGAGGGCGAGATAGACTTTATGCTTGCTACCGCGCAGATAAGCTACGATGCCTTTAAAAGCGGCGTAAAAGATGGCGGCGCGATCGTTGTTGAGCCAAATTTGGTAAAGGTGAGCGATGAAGACAAAAAGCGTTGGAAAATTTATGAAATTCCTATCATTTCTATCGCAAAAGACGAGGTCGGAAATGTTATCACTCAAAGCGTTGTGGCTCTTGGCGTGGCTGTGGCGATGAGCAAGTGTATGGATGAAAATTTAGTGCGTGAAGAGATGCTAGCAAGTGTGCCTGAGAAAGTCAAAGAGGCAAATGCCAAAGCTTATGAGCTAGGCCTAAAATACGCAAAAGAGCTTTTAAAATAAATTTTGGCTAATTTTTAGCCAAAATTTCTACTAAAAATAAAAAAATCAGCCTTTATTATATTTTTATCAATTATTACTTTTCTTAAAATCTAAAGCATTATTTATCGATATAAAAGATTATATTTATAGTATTTATTTATCTTGTCAAAGCTATGAAATTTTTAAAAATCGTTCTCACAATGCCTTATTTTACCTTTTTTAAATAAAATATATTTTTAAATATTTAATAAATTATATTTAAGATTTGTTTTAGTAACATTTTAGACGTAAATTTTTGTAAAAGGAGTAAAAGTTGAGTTACAAAATCTCAGTTGCAACATGTACTGCACTTTTGATGTGCAGTGGTTTTTAAGTCAAGTTTTTGCTATACAAACCACAAAGCTTGAGGGTATTGAAGTAAATTCAGTTGGTGACAACATCAGCGAGAGCGGTATTGATGAGGGAATTTTAAACAAAAGAGTAGCCGCTGGTCCTTTGGCTGACAAAAAAGTTATAGATATGCCTTATCAAGTAAATACGATCTCAAAAGAGGTTCTTGATAACCAAGGCGTTCAAGGCTTTGAAGACACAGTTAGATACTTTCCTTCAGCTTCTATTCAATATCGCGGCGGTGGTGATGTTGGTCGTCCTCAAACTCGCGGTTTTCAAGGCTCAGTCGTAGGTAACGTCCTTTGGGATGGTTTTTATGCTTCATCAACCACAGCTATACCTATGGCGATGTTTGAGAGTTTGCAAATCCAAAATGGACTTGCCGGCTCACTTTATGGTGGTGCTACACCTTCTGGATATTTCCTTTACTCTCGCAAGCGCCCAGTCCCACTTCAAAACGTTATCTGGACTGATTACAGCTCAAGGTCAAATTTAGGCGTAGGTCTTGATAGTTCAAACAAATTTGAAAAAGTCGGATATAGAGGTGTCTTTTACTATTCAGGTGGTGAAAAGAATGCTAAAGATAGTAAATTTTCTCGTCGTTTAGCCTCACTTGGACTTGATTTTACCTTACAGAGAATTTAACACTTGAGACAAACTTTAGCCACTATGAGCATAAAAACTCAGGTATGCCAGGTGGATTTAGCATGCCATTAACAAACGGAGTAGCAAATTTTGACGTACCAAGCCCTGTAAAAGATACTAAAAGAGGACTTGAGCAGTCTTTTGGTGGTAATCACCTAAAAACAACAACGGCTAGCGTAAAACTAAAATACGCTCTAACAGACAACTGGTACTTTGAGGGTGGCTATCAGTGGCAAAAAGCTATCCGTGATATGTATGGTACAAGCGGTACATTTTTAAATCAAAATGGAGATTATAGAGTTGTTAAAAGTGGTGGCAGTGGTGCATCTGGTAGATTTGATGTAGATAGCTGGTTCTTGAAAGGCTTGACAAATTTTCAAACAGGTTCTTTATCGCATAATTTTGCCGTAGCTACAAATGGATACCGCTGGACTATTTATAGTGCTAGAAATAGAGGTGAAGAAAGAGTACTTGGTAACTCAAATTTATATCATCCAGTAATATTTAATAATCCACATGTAAAAAAAGGAAGCGGTAGATATAAAAGTAGTAGTAGTGATATGAAAAATATTTCTGTTGTTGATGATATTAAATTTAATGACTACTTCAGCACTATCTTATCAGTTTCAAGAAGCTGGTTTATAAGCTATAAGCTAGATCCATCTAAAGAGAAAAACTATGATAAAAGTGGCTTTAACTACGGTGTAAGCCTTGTCTATAAGCCAGTTGAAAACGTAAGCCTTTATACTACTTATGCAGATAGTATCTCAAATGAACAATCAACTTATACTTTTAGAAGAGGACCTAGAGCAGGCGAGACTTTAACAGTAGAGCCTATTAGAAGCAAACAATATGAGATCGGTGCGAAAGCTAGACTAGGTGAGCTTGATCTATCAGCTGCGATCTTTGAGATCAAACGTCCAGTAGCATATCTAGTCGGTAGCGGAGCAAATGCAGAGTATAAAATTCAAGGCACACAAAGAAACCGCGGCTTTGAGCTAACTACTGGCGGAAAGCTTGTTGATACTTTAAGTATGTATGGTGGCTTTACACTTCTTGATGCTAAGATAAAAAATGCTAAAGATGGCGTATCTGAAGGCAAAACAGTTATCGGTGAGCCAAAACTGCCTGCGCTCATGTCAAAAATTTTTCCAAAGATAAAGAGCAATGATAACAAAAGCGGCATGCTAAGTAGCAGCGTCGAGACTATCATCGCGTCAAAAACGCAAGTTGTTTTTGGGCCAGTTGGTATGATGTTTGATGAAAATAGCAAGGCTCAGTTAGAGAGCGCTGGCATCGCAGTTGTGAAGATAGATAAATTTCAAAGCATCAAAGAGATACAAGATAGCTTTAGCAAGATCGCTGAAATTTGGGGTGAAAAGAGCGTAAAAAGGGCGCGTGAGTTTAATGACTATTTTAATAACAACATAAAATTTGTAAGCCAAAAAACAGCAAATTTAATGCCAAAAAAGAGAGTTTTGGTGCTTAACTACAACTCAGGAAACTTTAACACCATCAGCTCAAAAGATATCGGCGTAGAGTATATTAGCGTGGCTGGCGGTATAAATTTAAGCTCAGAGCTAAGTGATGGGGATTTTAAAATTTCAAAAGCGATAAACGAAGAGCAAGTCATCATCTTTAACCCAGACATCATCATCACAAATTCACAAAAAAGTGCCGATGCTATCGCTAAAAACGCATCATTTGCCAAGCTAAAAGCTGTGCAAAATGGAGAAATTTTTGTAGTGCCAAGTGGCGTTTATCTTTGGAGCGTAAGAAGTGCTGAAGGTGCGCTTTATCCGCTTTGGCTGGCTAAGACATTTTACCCAGAGCATTTTAGCGATCTAAATTTAGAGCAAAAAACAAGAGAGTTTTACGAGAGATTTTATAACTACAAGCTAAGTGATGGCGAGCTAAAAGAAATTTTGCACCCAAAGGGTGAATTTTGATAATAGGACAAAAATAATATTATTTATTATATTTAATATATTTATTTAAGTATAAAAGTAATTTTTTTTTCTAATATCCTAAAAAAGAGCTTTTAAAGCTTAAAAACTCAAAAATAAAAATAAACTTCAAATCGGTAGAAATTTTTATATATCTTGTAAATTTTCTACCGCTAAATTTATATAAACCGCCTTAAAAAGCCCATTTTATCCTTTTTGATTTTAATATTAGCTCTCATTCCTTAATCTAAAATAAATCTTTATGTTTCTTTTAAGTAAATTTAATGTAATGTTTCATTATTAATTATTTAATTAATATAGTTGTTTTAAAAAATATTAAGAAATGAACTGGCGGTGCGTTTTAAACGCTAAAAATTTACTAAGATAGGAAGTTATCAATGAGTGAAAAATTTACCAGAAGAGAATTTCTACAAAGTGCCTGTATCAGCGTAGGTGCGCTAGCTGCAACAGCTGGTGCAACCAATGTTTTTGCTGGTGAGTTGCCAAAAGGCAATGAAAGTGGCTTGCCATCTGTTGATGTGCTAATAATCGGTTCTGGTGGTGCCGGACTTCGTGCAGCAACAGCCGTTCGCAAGCAATATCCAAACTCAACCGTCGTTGTTGCTACAAAGATGATGCCATCACGTAATGCGACCTGTATGGCAGAGGGTGGAATAAACGGCGTTACTGACTTTAGTAATGGCGATAGCTTCAAGCTTCACGCTTATGATACAGTTAAAGGTGCGGCTTATCTTGCCGATCAAGATGCGGTAGTGAAATTTTGCGAGGCAGCAGGCGCAGTCATCCACGAGCTAGACCACAATGGCATGCTCTTTTCTCGTATAGATAATGGCGACGTGTCCCGTAAAGATAATGGCGATGTTGCGTTTCGCTTCATGGGTGGTGCCAGTAAAAAACGCTGTAACTACGCAGCTGATAAAACTGGCCACATTTTGATGCACGCCTGTCTTGACGACGCTATCACAGCTGGCGTTAAATTTTTAATGGATCATGAGCTACTTGAGATCGGTCTTGAGGATGGCAAGGTTGAAGGCGTCGTTCTTCGCAACATCCAGGATGGTCAAATTTACCCAGTTCTTTGCAAATCTCTTGTCATCGCAACTGGCGGATACACTAGAATTTTTTATAACCGCACATCAGTTCCATTTATAGCAACTGGTGATGGCATCGCTGCTGCGCTTAAAGCAGGTCTTGGTTTTGAAGACCCTGAGATGCTCCAGTTTCACCCAACTGGCGTTCAAAATGGTGGCACACTAATCACTGAAGCAGCTCGCGGAGAGGGTGGATACTTGTTAAACAACAAGGGCGAGCGCTTTATGAAAAACTATCACGAAAAGATGGAGCTAGCTCCTCGTGACGTCGTCGCTCGTGCGATCGAGACAGAAATTCGTGAAGGCAGGGGCTTTGGTGAGGGTATGAGCGCTTATGTGCTTTGTGACGTTCGCCACCTTGGCAAAGATACCATTATGAAAAAGCTTCCAAAAATTCGCCACACAGCCATGCTTTTCCAAAATATCGATCTAATCGAACAACCAGTACCTATCCGTCCAACAGCTCACTACTCAATGGGTGGCATAGAGGTAGCTAAATTTGATGATATGAGCACAAAAATCCCTGGAATTTATGTAGGTGGTGAGGCTTCATGTGTATCTATCCACGGTGCAAACCGCCTTGGTGGAAACAGCTTAACTGACGCAGTTGTAACTGGCGATCTAGCTGGCAAAGGTGCTGGTGCTTACGCTCAAAATGTAAAATTTGCAAGCGGCAAAAAGACTTCTGATCTAGCAAAAATGTGGCAAGATAAATTTAAAGCCATAGCAACAGGCGAGGGCGGTGTGAACGATATGTACGCACTTCGTGAAGAGCTTGGTAAAAACAACTGGGATCTAATGGGTATCTTTAGAACTGGTGCAAAATTAGATCAGCTCTCTAAAAACCTTGAAGCTATCCAAGCAAAATATGACACTATCAAAGTGCCAAATCAAAACCCAGTTATGAATACAGCATTTACCGACTATGTCGAGCTTGGCAATCTTATACTTCTTTCTCGTGCAGCATGCCTTGCAGCGCAAAATCGTCTTGAGAGCCGTGGCGCTCACACAAGAGAGGACTATCCAAAAAGAGATGATGTAAATTTCTTAAAACACAGCATAGTCACACTAAAAGACGGCAAGCTTGAGCTTAGTTACAAAGACGTTGTGACAGGCATATTTTCACTTGACGGCAAGAAGCCAGAGTAAGGAGCTAGGATGAAAATTATTATCGACCGCTTTGACGGAACTAAAAAATATGAATCAACTTATGAGCTAACAAATGAAGAGATCAAAGGCAAAACTCTTTTAACAGTGCTTCTTGATATCAAACAAAAAAAGGATGCGACGTTAAATTTCACAGCATCTTGCCGCTCAGCGATATGTGGAGCGTGTGCTGTTAGAGTAAATGGCCACTCATATCTAGCCTGTGATACAAAAATGAACGAGCTTTTGGCTGAGTATGACAATCCAGAGAGCATAAGAATTTCTCCACTTGGAAATTTCAGGGTCATCTCTGATCTTATGGTGGACTGGGAGCCAAGTATCGAAAATTTACGCAAGATTAGGCCTAGCATCACTGCTAAGTCAGAATTTAGCGCAGAAAAAGGCTGTAAGCAAAGTCAAAAAGAGTATGAAAAAGTAGCGCTTGAATGGGACTGCATACTTTGCGGTGCGTGCGCTAGTGAGTGTAATAAACTTGAAGCTGATGCGAGCGATTATATGCAGCCATTTGTCTTTGTGCATGCTTATAGAGCGGCGTTTGACTCACGCAACAAAGATCCTATGCCACACTTAAAACCAGCTATCGACAACGGCCTTTGGATGTGTGTAAAGTGTCAAGAGTGCGCTGACCGCTGTCCAAAAGGTATAAGTGCATGTAAAGATATAACTGATCTTCGCATCATGGCTATACAAAAAGGTTTTGATGATGGTATGGGGCCAGATCACGCTGAGGCATTCTTAACCGATCTAGTTGATGGCTCAGGTAGACTAAATGAGATCAAGCTTGCGCTTCGTTCTGAGGGAGTATTTAAAAATATGGGCAAAATGGATATTGCTGCAAATTTAATGCTCGCAGGTAAGATGAATCCGCTTCATATCTTTGGCGAAGAGGATATAGAAGGACATGATGATCTAGTAAAAATGATAAATGCGGCTCGCAAAGCTGCTAGTAAGGAGTAATTATGCAAAACGAATTCGCTTTTTTCCCAGGATGCGTACTCTCTCAAGCAGCTAAAGAGGCTAAGATGTCGCTTGAGGCTATCGCTCTGATACTTGGCTGGAAGCTTCACGAGATAAGGGGCTGGAGCTGCTGTGGGGCCCAACAAGCACAAGACGTCGATCCTATCGCTACACTTGTGGCAAATGCTAGAAATATAGCACTTGCTGAGCAGATGAATATGCCGATGCTTACGACATGCTCAACCTGTATGCTAACTCTAACAAGAGCTAAAACTACACTTGATAAGGGGGCAAAGGACCACATAAATACTTTCTTGGCTGAGGGTAATATGAAATACAATGGCTCAACCGAGATCACAAGCCTTCTTTGGGTGCTTTATCAAAACGTAGAAACACTAAGAGCAAAGGTTGTTAAGCCACTTAGTGGGCTAAAAGTAGCACTATTTTACGGCTGCCATAGCCTAAGACCTGAAAAAGATCTTCACAATAGAGAAAGCTCAGTCAATCCAAAGAGCTTTGAAACTGTTGTAGGCGCACTTGGTGCTACTATTGTACCATTTGAGAAAAGACTTGACTGCTGCGGATTTCACGCTAGTTATCCAGCTGGCACATCTGTAAGAAAAATGTCAAGCCAGATCGTAAATAATGCTGATGAAAACGGCGCTGACGTAGTTGTCACACCATGCCCGCTTTGTCAAATGCAACTTGACATCTACCAAGAGAGATATCAAGATGAGAACCACTCAAATGTGAGAAAGCCTATCATTCACCTATCTCAGCTTGTAGGTCTTGCACTTGGACTATCTGTTGAGGATCTGGGTCTTGATCTAAATATCGTTGATGCTAGTAAAATAGCATAAATTTATCCCACGTCTTTTGGCGTGGGGAATTCTTAAAATTTATTTTTCTATTACAAACAAAGCAAATTTGGCATTTTATAAAAATTTTAATTTATTTTTTAATATAAAAATGGATCAAAAATAATAAAATTTATTATGTAAATTCTTTTATTTATATAAAATATTTTTTAGCTACAATCGCGTGAAATTTTAAATGGATTGATTATTAAATTTAAAGGACTAAATATGCAAAATGTTGGCATTGTTGCAAAAATAAGCGGAAAAGTATTTGTAAAACGCAATGGAAAGTTGATCGCACTAAAACAGGGGGATGAGATATTTTTAGGCGACGAGATCATCACACAAAGTAGCGGTGACACTATCGTTATAAATTTCTACCACGCTTCGCCAATCACGCTACTTGAGCCCCAAACTATTATCATCACAAAAGAGCTATCAAAGGTAAATTTTAACACGCAAGGCAGCGAAACACAGATAGAAGAAGATAAGAGAAAATTTCTTAGTGAGAATGAAGAAGCAAAAAACAAAGGCGAGGACGACAACTCTCACAACGCAAGTCATAGTTCTCATGGCTCAAGCCACAGTAGTAGCTTCGCAAGCATAAATGGTTTAAATTTTGATACACAAGGTCACATCTCAAATATTGTTGGTATTGATGGTGGCGCAGTTGTGTTACCTTTTACATCAAACGAGTCAGTATTGCCACATAGCTTTGTTGGTGGGGCGGTATCAGCGGTAGAGCAAAAAGAGAGTGTTCCAGTTATTGTGGCACCAAGTGTTAGAATTTTAAAAGACATTGATGGCGACAGCTATATAAATATTGCAGAAGCAGGCGGTGATCCAAACCATACAAGTATAGCGGTTGCTTTTAATAATGACTTTAAGCCAAACGACAAAGTGACATTGGAAGTCGTAAATAACGGTGTAAAGACCATGCTTGTTTATAAGGTTAATCAAGCTGGTACAAGCGTGATAAATATAAATAATCCAAGTGAAATTTTACCTATTGCGCCAAATGCTATAAACCCAGAGCAAAAAGAATTTATCATTCCAAGTGTCACTGTCACTCCAAATGCTGCATTTAGTGTAAATTCTAGTATCACTCTAGCAAATGGCACTAATTCATATGTGGCAAATATAGCCACAAGTGTTGATACCATCACTCCAACTCTTGCTTTTAAAAAGGTATTTTTGGGTAAAGATTTAAACCGAGATGGCGTCATAGATGCAAGCGAAAATAGCTTTAATCCAGCAATTAGCACACCAAGTGATGATGCAAAGGTCATCTTATCACCAAATATGAAAATAGGCGACAAGATAAAACTAACTACCACTGATCCTGACGGAACTTTACATGAAAAAGTGCTGGTTAAAACATCTGTTAATATGCTTGTAGATAAAGAGAGTGGCGAGAGCTATCCGCTCACAAGTGAAAGTGGTGGAAATGTTGGTTTTAATGTAGCAAATGCGGTTAAAATTTCATCTTCAACGCCTACAAATGTAAATATCCAAATGATAAGTAAGTCAGGCAATCCAGGTGCAACTGAAACCATAACCATAGCAAACAACAATGACCCAATCGCTGTTTTTACTCTTGATGACAATAAAGATGGGATTATAAATTTAGCTGAACTCACAAAAAGTGGCGGTACGGCCTTATCGATAGATATTTATATACCAAACAATGCCGTAGTTGGCGATAAGATCCGTATAAAAGTTGATGATCCAGCTAGCACGCCAACAAGTGTGACAAAGACATATACTATCGCACCTGACGGACTTAGTGCTACACTTGATGGTGGTACAGAGATCATTCCTATCGAAAATGGCAAGATTACAATCACTGATCCAACAAACTCGAGCGATCCAAGCAGAAAAAGGCTAAGCACGACGATTATTGATGGCACGACTGGCACTCCAAAAGCTTCAAGCGTGAGTGAAATTTCAAGCGATACAGTTGCGCCTATCAAATCCCCACATGTACAGTTTGTAAAAGATGGCGATAAAGATGGCATTCTAACTAGCAAGGAGAGTGGTTTTAGTCCTGATGGCGTAAAGACATCTATAAAGATAAAAATTCCAAATGATACAAGAGATGGTGATAAATTTGAGATAGATATCGTAGGAAGCGACGGCAAAACAGATAAGATTACTATTAAAATTTCTCAAGATACATCTGGTGTATATAGTGCGACAAGAGATGATGGCGTACCTATTAGCGTAAATAATGGCACCATAGAGACCACCACAAGACTTTATGGGCTTACTACAAATTTTACAACTACATTTACTGACAAAGCTGGCAACAAAGCAGCCCCAGTCACAGACAAGATAACTCTAGATAATAGCATAAAGGTGCAATTTGCAAGGGATAATAACGGTGATGGACTAATAGATAGCATCACAACTCCTTCGGGTTCGCCGTCAACCCAAAGTGATCTTGATATCTACCTACCTAACAATACAAAACCAGGAAGCAGTATAAACGTCACGGTATCAACTCCTACCATACCATCTGTTACAACAACTGTAAAATATACCATAAGCGATGATGGGCTAACAGCCGTACCAAGTGATGGCTCAGCACCACTTCCAATAGCTGGTGGTAAATTTAGTATACCAGGCGTTCATATTTCTATGGATCATTCTACGCCGGTTAGAGCGACTATTACAACACCTGGCGAGGCTACGACGACTGATGGTATCCGTGGTAGATTATTTGACTTTGGAATTTTAGAGTATATTGATGATGTAAAGCTTGCTACGCAGATAGACGGCGGAGTTATAAATATCGCAAAATACCTAAGAGCAGGGGACAATGAAAAAGTTATTCAGAAAAATAACTTCGATAATGAGAGCAAAACTATAAAAGAGTATAATATTTCGCTTACGAACGATGAGCAACCAAATATAGTCTTTGGTGTAGACCGTGCTCCCAGAACAAAACTTCGCTTGGCTCTTGAAG
This sequence comes from Campylobacter concisus, assembly GCF_902460705.1. Lineage (GTDB taxonomy): Bacteria > Campylobacterota > Campylobacteria > Campylobacterales > Campylobacteraceae > Campylobacter_A > Campylobacter_A concisus_Z. The sequence continues at coordinate 100,234 of NZ_CABPUP010000001.1, forward strand.
ATGATCTTGGTAATGCTAAAATTTTACCAAACGGACAAAACTATATAGATCTAGTTGTAGGTGCGGACAAGCGTGTAAATATGGACTTTGAAGCGCTTGGGATAAAGCTAGATGAAAGATACTCAAATATCAGAGCGACTGTTTTAAAGAGTGATGAAACAAAAGATGATGATCTCTTGGTTCGAGTCGATCTAGATGCTACTCCGGATGCGATAGGCACACCAAATACCACGTCTAATGTTACTAGTGTAGATATTTCAGGTAGTATTGGAACCGACTCAAATGGCAACAATACTCTTAATAAAAATACCATAAATAAAGTCGATCTTTATGACTTGCTAAATTCTGTTCACAAAAGCTCGTCTCTTGATAATACACATAGCTATTCTGAAAATTTTGCCCTATCAGCCAATAGCACTGGGGCAAATTTTATGATAAAAAATTCTGACGCCGCAGGAAACGTATCTATTAGCACTGTTACATTTATTGGCAACAGCGGTCTTGATGCTGATATGTGGTTTTACAACTACGTAGATCCGTCATGGAGAGCTAGAGTTGGTAACAATTCTGGTGTTTATAGTACGCAAGGCGGCAAGCCTATCTATAAAAACTATATGGAAATTTATTCTCCAAGCGCCTCTACTACCTACGATGTTGTGCAGTTTGCTTCAGGAACACACTATAAGACTTTGTCTAATCAAGGAAATATGCATGCGGAGGATCTAGCTAGAGTTGGTAGGCATGAAGATAGTGCTTTATATGATGCGTCTAATCCATATGCACCAAAAAAATTTAGAAATGGCGTCGATACTGCTGCTGGCACTGGTGATAATATAGGCTTTGCAAATGGTGTTTTAAAAGGTAGACCCGGCAACTATACCCTTGGTGAGTCAAATCCTGTTGGATCTGATCTTGTTATGAAGATGAATGGCTGGATATATGTAAGTGCACCTGGAATATACTCTGTAAGAGCAGCAGACTTGCATAACTATGCAGAGCTTACTATAAATGGAACGACACAAAAATTTGGAAGTGCGACTAATTATATAAATCCATCTACCGAAGCATCATATGGTAAAAATGGCCAGTGGTGGAGTAGGGATTTTACATTTGATAAGGCTGGTTTTTATAAATTTGATATGGAGTATATGGACGGAACTGGTGAGATGAACTTATCTTTATATATGCTTCCAAAAAGTGTAGCAAACACTTATGGCCCCCAAGATCCATATCCTTCATCTATGCTAGTTGGAGCACAAGGTAGCGGCACGCATCTCTTTAGTAATAATTATGTTGAAGCACTTATTCAAAATGGACATCTAAAAAAGATAGGGACTACAAATTCTTACGAACTAAGTGACACTAGTAAATACGGCGAATCAAATTTTGGCGATCCAGTATATCTAAGACAAGAGGGCGATATAAAAGGTGGCAACCTAGATGACGCCTTTGTTTATAGCAAGGGTAGAATGATAGATGGCAGAGGTGGCGTGGATACTCTAATAGTCGTTGATGATGTGGATTTTTCAAATTTAGATAACGTTAAAAAGATAAATAACTTTGAAAAGATCCAGCTAGGTAGTGCTGATCAAGCAGTATCTATAAAATTTAGCCCAGATGGTGTCTTTGATATTATTGATAGCAGAAACACAAGGGATGCAAGTAATAGCGCAGCTAGTGAGAGTGTAAATACAGTGCTAAAAGTCATAGGCGACGGTAAAGACTTAGTGCAACTCACGCATGACTTTGTAAAAGCTACAAAAGCTGATGTTGCTACGCTAAATAGAAAACATAGTATTGTCGGTGACATGTATAACAAAGTAGATGTCACAAGTGAGGGTGATGCAGTAAATCAAGTCTATAAAGCGACATTTAATCGCCAAGAAACCATAAATGGAAATACAATAAACACAAGACACACTGTTTTTCTTGAGATTCAAGATGGTGTACAGGTCGATCTCTTATAGAAATTTAAATTTATAGAAGCAATATAAAGCCCAAAATTTCTCTTGGGCTTTATAATTTTAGATAGCTTTTAGCATAACTTTCGTTAGTAGCTCTGAAAATTTAGCTGGATTTTCTAGGCTCATGCCCTCATTTAGCCTTGCCATATCAAGAAGTAAAGGCGCAATGTCATAAATCATAGCCTCATTCTTCTCTAGTTTTGCAAAAATTTCATGATCAGCATTGATCTCTAAGATAGGCTTAACTTTTGGAGCGTTTGCACCTTGTCCCATTTGTTTTAGCATCTCTTGCATAGCGTAATCAGGATCGTTTTTATCATAGATAAGCACCGCAGCAGAGCTTGAGAGTCTTGAGCTAAGCTTGACGTCTTTAACTTCATCTTTTAAAATTTCTTTCATTTTAACGAGTGTGTTTGCGACTTTACTCTCATCTACTTTTTCATCGCTTTTTATCTCGTCATTGATATCAGCGTGCGAGATAGATTTTATAGGAGTTTTGTCAAATTCATTGACCATTGGCATAACGATCGTATCGATCTCTTCGTCCATAATGAGCACCTCAATATCATTTTTCTTAAAGCTTTCTAGAAGTGGCGAATTTCTTAGCATACTTTCGTTATTGCCACTGATATAATAGATCGACTTTTGATCATCTTTCATTGCCTCTTTGTACTCTTTTAGGCTAACTAAATCATCTCTTTTTGAGCTTTTAAATAGACAAAGATCTAAAATTTGCTCTTTTTCAGCGTTAAAGCCGTAAAGTCCCTCTTTTAAAACCTTGCCAAATAGTTTGTAAAATTTTATGTATTTTTCACGATCGTTATCTTTTAGCTTTGCAAGCTCGCTTAAAATTTTCTTCACGCTTTGCTCTTTGACGCTTCTCATGATCGCATTTTCTTGTAAAATTTCACGGCTTACATTTAATGGTAGATCCTCAACATCAATGATACCCTTGATGAATCTTAAATATGGCGGCAAGAGTTCTTTTGCATCATCTGTGATAAAGACTCTTTTCACATAGAGTTTCACGCCACTTTGATAATCAACCCTAAATAGATCAAACGGCTCGGTGCTTGGCACATAAAATAGAGTTGAATACTCGATCTTGCCCTCAGCTTTTGTGTGTATGTAAAGGAGCGGATCGCTACTATCGTGTGAAATTTGCTTATAAAAGTCGTTGTAATCTTGCTCTTTTAGGCTAGCTTTATTTAGCCTCCAAAGCGCATTTGCCTTGTTTATCTGCTCATTTTTGGTCTCATAAGAGCCCTCTTTTTCGCCTTCTTTTGGAGCGACATAGTTCTCTTTATCCATAAAAATAGGATAAGGAATGTGATTTGAATACTTCTTGACTATCTCTTCTATACGCCAAGAATTTGCAAACTCATCATCGTTTAAATGCAAGATGATGTCCGTTCCAAAGTTATCTTTTTGGGTGTCTTCGATCTCATAGCTTTTTGCATCAGATGTCCATTTATAGGCTTTGTCGCTAAGTGCTCGTTTGCTTATGACCTCGATCTTGTTTGCCACCATAAATGCTGAGTAAAAGCCAACACCAAACTGACCGATCAGCGAGCTATCTTTTTTGGCATCGCCGCTTAAATTTTTCATAAAACCTTTTGTGCCACTTCTTGCGATGGTACCTAAATTTGCGATGAGCTCGTCCTTATCCATGCCGATACCATTGTCGCTGATGGTTAAAGTCTTAGCTTTCTCATCTACTTTGATGTCGATCCTCGGAGTGTAGCTTAAGTTTTTATATTTTTCATCGGTCAAGCAAAGGTAGTTTAGCTTGTCAAGAGCGTCATTTGAGTTTGAGATGAGCTCTCTTAAAAATATCTCTTTGTTTGAGTAAAGAGAGTGGATCATCAAATTTAAAAGGTCATTGACCTCGGTTTGAAATTCAAATTTATCTGCCATTTTTCTTTCCTTGTTTTAAAATTTTTGGCAGATTATAACACAAAGTGATAAAAATATACTTAACCTTGATAGCATTACTATCAAGGTTTTTAAATTAATTTTTTAAAATGATTTCAAAAAAGTTATAGTTTATGAATAAAATAATAATGATAATTTATTAATTATTATTAATTATGCATTCTTGTATAAAGTTTATTTAAAATAGTACTATAATCAAGGCGAAAATTTTTAGAAAAAGGAGACAAAATGAATTTACGAAGCATTTTGGTAAAAGTTTCAGCAACGATTGCTACGGTTTTGGCAGTATCTATGACTTGTTTTGTTGTATATACATCAAATATTTTAGAGCGCGAGATAAAAGATGGTGTGCTTACAACAGTAGAACAAAACGTCCAGCTTGCTATGAATACGGTTAAATTATTTGAAAAAGATAATGTAAGTAGTGCAGAGCTAATAATGAGTGTTTTTAAAGAGATGATTGGAAAAATTTCAACTAATCACCAGATGAGCAAAACTGACAAATACGAGGCGATAGAACTAATATCTCAAAATGGTATTTTAAACAATAACTACGATATTCTAGATAAATTTAATAACGCTACAAAAGGCGGAATTTCAACCATTTTTGCAAAATCGGGTGATAATTTTTTAAGAGTTAGTACATCGGTGACGAAGGCTGATGGTAGTAGAGCTGTTGGTACGATGATTGACAAAAACGGTCAAGCCTATAAAAATATCATGAATAAAGAGAGGTATATAGGTGTTGTAAATTTATTTGGACGCAACTATATGAGTATTTATGATCCTATTATTGAAAATAACGAGGTAATAGGAATTTTATTTGTTGGTTATGATCCTACCGAGGGATTAAACAATATGAAAAAGACTTTTTCTGAGATGAAACTTGGTAAGCATGGATATTTTTCTCTTTACAATACTAAAACTGGCAAATTTGACTTTCATCCAACCAAGACAAATCAAGAGCTAAGTAGCGAATTAAAAACTACTATGGATAATATTGTTAAAAAAGGAAAAGGTATTGAGCCTATTATAATTGATGGGGTTGACTGCATAGTTGCTTTTGAGTCATTTGATAAACTAGACTGGATGGTTTTAGGTTCAGCTGTTACTGATGATTTTTTAACACCACTAAAAGTAGTTAGTAAAAATTTCATCATAGCAAGTATCATAGTTACCTTGCTTTTGATAGCTGTTTCGATGCTCTTACTTAAAAAGATGGTTGCAAATCCTATTGATAGACTAGGAACAAATTTAAATGCGATAACATCTGATTTTACAATTAAAATTCCTATTTATGGTAAAGACGAGATAGCTAAGATAAGTAAAGATATAAATGATTTTATTGAAAGAATAAGAATATTAATAAGTGATACAAAGCACCTTTCAAGCGAAAATAGCTCCGTTGCAAATGAGCTTAGTTCTACATCTCTTCAGACAGGCAAACGTGTAGAAAAATCAACTGAAATAGTAGAAGAGACAAATCAAAGATGTAAAGTAATGCAAGAAAATATGAAAGAATCTTTAGCGGTAGCTCAAGCTGGCAAAGACGATCTTCAAAAAGCAAGCACACATATAAAAACGGCAACTGAAGCTATAAGATCGCTATCAGCGCAGATTATTGATTCAGCTAATGTAGAAAATCAAATGGCTGATAAGATCGATCAGCTTAGCCGTGATGCCGAGCAGGTAAAATCAGTTCTTGTTGTTATCAATGATATAGCTGATCAGACAAATTTACTTGCACTTAACGCAGCTATTGAGGCTGCAAGAGCAGGTGAGCATGGACGTGGCTTTGCCGTTGTTGCTGATGAAGTTAGACAGCTAGCTGAGAGGACTCAAAAGAGTTTAACTGAGATAAATGCTACTATTAACGTCATTGTCCAAGCGATCAATGATAGTAGCGAGCAAATGGGTATCAACTCTAAGCAGATCCAAGAGCTAACTCACGTGGCAAGCGATGTTGAAAAAACTATAAATGTTATGAGTGAGACAATGAATAACGCTATAGCAATGTCTGATAAGACTATGCAAGACTACATCGCAACTGGTAAAAATGTAAATGAAATCATGGAAGGCATCTCAAATATCAACCAAATTTCATCTGAAAATGCTAGAAGTGTCGAAGAGATAGCTTCAGCGGCAGAACATCTAAACAAGATGACAGATGCATTAAATTCAAAACTTAGTGTCTTTAGAACTTAAGAACTTATCTGCAAAACTAATATTTTTAGGTCTAGCTCCCGCTAGACCTTTTTAAATTTATTGATAAAATTTCTAGTATATAAAGTCAAATTTTTATAGATAATGTTATAGAGTAGGGGTTTTGCAAATTTGCAAAACTAAATTTATTTTCTATTTTCGTCTAGGACTTTTTGCATACTCTCTCTAGTTGCCTCTAGCCAGTTTTCTTTTGAAGTATCTACTAGATCAAGACAAAATATTTTAATATCTGCTTTTTTAAAGCTAAACTCCTTTACTTTCAAAGCGTCACTTCCAACGATTACGATAGGCTGAACTTTTAAATTTAGCTTTTCAACTAGTAGTTTTGCGCCACCCTTAAAAGGCAAAAGCTTGTTAGTTTGTGATCTTGTTCCTTCAGGAAAAATAGCTAAAACACGACCATTTTCAACTCTATCTTTAGCCTCTTTTAAAAGTTTTATTAAAGAGTGCTTATTTTCACGCTCAACTGCTATCATCTTTGGCAGGCTCAAAATTTTACCAATTATAGGAATTTTACCGATCTGTGCCTTTGCGATCCAGCAGACATTTTTTGGGTGAAGCTCTTCGATGACGATGATATCAAGCATGCTTTGGTGGTTTATGAGCAAGATATTTGCTTCATCACTAAAATTGCCTATCACTTCAAGTTTATATCCACCAAAAAACCTTTGCGATCTTCCCCAAAATTTTCTTATGGCTCTATTTTTATCATTAAATAGCCACATAAAAAAGACGACAAGAATAACGCTAATAACAAACTCAATAGCAAAAAATAAAGCTCTAATTTTTGACAAGATTATCCTTTTTTACCCAGCCAATCTTACCATCAGCAAATAAAATTTTTGAGTAGTCATCTTTCGTGTCTAAAATTTCTATATTTTCATTTTTACGGGATGTGTAAAAGATGGTTGAGTTTTTTGTAGGCAAGATCGAAACGCTAATATCTGGTTTTAGAACAGCCTTACCAAAAGGGTTGTAGGTATAAATTCCAAGTGCTATAAAAATGGTTGCTACGAAAAAGTAGCTAAGCCTTCTGCGCCAAATAGCTAATAATATAAAAATTACCGCACAAGAGTAGATCGTGACATCTTTATAGGTGCTAAACTCGCTTTGTTTTGGGTTTAGTCCGATTTGTGTGCTGACATCGTCATCTTCGACACTCACTGGCAAAGAAAAGCTTTCAAATTTAGCCTTTTTTAGGTTGTAGTAGTTAAAGTCAAGCGATTTTTTATTTGGCTTAAATACTGCAAAATAATATGCACTTTGTGAGTTAAAGTCGCCATTTATCGTATCTACGCCTTGCTTTAATATCGTTTTATTTTCAATATTAAAGGCGCTTAGATCGACATTTTTGCCATAAATTTCTACAACCATGATATTGTTTATATCATCAAATTTTGTTGTCTTAAATTTCTTAACTTCAAGATTATCAGCCACGATATGGTTGTAGTTCTCATCACTTCTAAGCTCTTTTAACTTCGGCAAAAAGATGTTTATGCTTGAGCTCTGATAGTTTTCGCCATTTCTTTTTAGGGTTAAGCTAACTTTTAAAGTCTTTGCGTCAATGCTTGTAGCCTCAAGATAAAAAGTACTTACATATTTGTTGTCTTCACTTTTTACCCATTGAAAATTTTTCTTATTTAGCCATTTGATATTTGTTTCATCAAGCTGTGTCTCAAACTCAAACTCAAAGTCATTTTGTGTATCAGCCACTATCTCAACACTAAAAATTTCTCCTATAACAACATTTTTTGGTACATTTGTGGCTTTTAAAAGAAGCTCTTTTACTTTGATCTTGTCATATACTTGATTGTCTGGAACGCTAATATCTGGCTCGTTTGTTGGCACGATGTTTCGCATCTGCTCTGGAGTGATACGTTCTGGCTGTGGTGATACAAATTTTCTTGAAAAATCTTGTTCTTTTGGTGGTTTTTGAGTTTTTGGATTTGAAGTAGGGCTATTTACAAATTTATCCTCCCTAACTTCGTCCATCATGTCAAAAACGCTTACCTCGTCGGTATTTACAGCAAATAAATTTAGTACGAGTAGGGAGATAAAAAGAAAATGTTTTACCAAACTAGACCTTTTAGCATCTTCATACCATCATCTGTACCTAAAATTTTCTCACAAGCACGCTCAGGATGAGGCATAAGGCCAAAAATCTTTTTGTTCTCATCACAAATTCCTGCTATGCTATCGACTGAGCCGTTTGGATTTATTTCGTTGCCTTTAGCATCGCAATATTTTAGCAGCACTTGCTCATTGTCATATAGGCTTTTTAGCGTATTTTCGTCAGTGTAGTAGTTTCCTTCTCCGTGGGCGATAGGTATATTCACTACTTCATTTTTGGTTAAATTTGCCAGGAATTTATTGTTATTTGAGATCACTTTTAGATGGTGATATTTTGAGACGAAATTTAAATTTTCATTTCTTCTCATAGCACCTTTTAAAAGCCCAAGCTCAAGAAGCATCTGAAAACCATTGCAAATTCCCAAGATATAGCCGCCTTTTTTCGCATGCTCTTTTACGGCCTGCATAGCTGGGCTAAATTTAGCTATCGCAGCTGTTCTTAGATAGTCGCCGTAGCTAAAACCACCAGGTAAAACGACTAGATCAGCATCTATTTTATCTTCTTTGTGCCAGATGATCTGCGTTTGGCAACCAAGCAGCTTAAAAGCGTGAGCTGTGTCTTCTTCGCAGTTTGTGCCAGGAAAAAGTATTATCGCTACTTTCATAGCACGATCTCATAGTCTTCGATGACGGTATTTGCTAAAAGCTCTTCGCACATCACTTTTAGTTGCTCATTTGCTTTAGTTTTATCACTCTCATCTATATCTAAAACGATTTGTTTGCCTATTCTGACATTTGATACACCGCTAAATCCAAGAGAATTTAAAGCATGCTCCACTGCTTTGCCAGCAGGGTCAAGGACCCCACTTCTTAATGCTATATTTACAACAGCTTTCATTTTTGTCCTTACGATAAAATTCTTCTTAAAACTTCTTCGTAAGCGACTTTTACGCTACCAAGATCTTGTCTAAATCTATCTTTGTCAAGTTTTTCATTGGTCTTAGCATCCCAGAATCTACAACTATCAGGGCTTATCTCATCAGCTAGAATGATATTGCCGTCTTTATCAATACCAAATTCTATTTTAAAATCAACTAGTTTTAGATCTCTTTCGGCAAAAAATTTAAATAATATAGAGTTGATCTCTCTTGCTGTGTGTCTTAGCATTTGAAGATCTTTTTCACTCTTTACTAATCCCATAATGATACAGTGCTCATCTGTTACTAATGGATCGTGCAAATCATCATTTTTGTAGTAAAACTCAACGAGAGTAAAAGGTAAAACTGTGCCTTCTTTTATACCAAGTCTTTTGCTTAGTGAGCCAGTTGCGATATTTCTCACAACAACTTCAAGAGGTATGATCTCGCATTTTTTGACTACTTGTTCAGTGTCGCTAATAGTCTCAACTAGGTCAGTCACGATGCCTTTACTCTCCAAAAGCTTAAAAAGCTGTGTTGAAATTTTATTATTTAATGCGCCTTTACCAGCTTCGTTGCCTCTTTTTTGAGCATCAAATGCTGTTAGATCGTCTTTAAATTCAGCCACAAGCAGATTTGCATCGTCTGTGGCATACATTTTTTTACCTTTTCCCTCGTAAATAAGTTCTCTTTTTTGCATGGAGATCTCCTTCTAATTTATTGTTTTATTTTTAAAATTTTGATCGTATCAATCGCTGTTTTTAATTGAATATCTTCATCGACTTTTTTTTGCGTGATTATCTTTTTATCATCTTTTGCTTCAGTTTTATTGCCCTCGCTTGTAGGATTTATCTTGTTTAGCTCGCTTTTTAGGTGTGCTTTTAGCTCACTCTCTTTGATGCTAAATGCACTGTCGTCACTTTGTGGCACTTTACCAGGATGCACGACTACATCAGGTGTTACGCCAACTGCTTGGATAGTTCTGCCACTTGGCAAATAGTATCTTGCGATAGTTAGTCTTAGTGCTTCGGTGTCATCTATCGGAAGGATTACTTGAACACTTCCTTTGCCAAAGGTATTTTCGCCAATTATTACAGCACGTTTATGATCTTGAAGTGAGCCGCTTACGATCTCGCTAGCACTAGCACTTCCGCCATTTACTAGTGCAACAAGTGGTAGTTTTGAAAGAGTTTTACTCGCACTTGCTTTATACTCTACATTTTCAGATGCGTCGCGACCTTTTTGAGAGACGATGACGCCGTTATCTACAAAAAGATCCACTAGATCGACAGCTTGATTTAAAAGTCCGCCAGGATTATTTCTAAGATCAAGTATGATGCCACTTGCTTTTGGATATTCTTTGATTGCTTCTTTTACCTTTGTAACGACGTTTTTGTCAAAATTTGTGACGCGTATATAAAGGATGTTATCGTTTTCTATCATTTTTGCATAGACAGACTCAACCTTTATAAGATCTCTTATTATTTTTACATCAAATGGTTTTTGCTCACCTTTTCGCAAAATTGTGATAGTTATTGGAGTTTTTGGCTTGCCGCGCATTTTATTTACAGCTTCATCTATCGTTGTGCCGATAGTTGAGTTGCCATCGATCCTTAAGATAATGTCGCCTGATTTTATACCTGCTTTATCAGCTGGGGTATCTTCTATCGGTGAAATAACGGTTAGTGCGCTATCTTTCATGCCAACTGTTATGCCAAGGCCACCAAATTCTCCACTTGTTTGCACCTGCATATCTTTGTAGGCTTTTTCATTTAAAAAACTTGAGTGGGCATCTAAATTTTGCATTAAACCAGCAATGGCTTTATCGATGATCTCTTTAAATTTAATGTCATCAACATAGTATTTTTCAACAGTTGAAATTGTTTTTGTAAGCTTTGAAAGTGCTTCAAGCTTCGCACTTGCTTCGTCTTCACTCTTTGCAAAAAGTGCATTCACTGCTACGCTTGAAATAAGCAAAGCACCTGTAATTTTTAGTGCAAAAAATCTACTAAATTTATTCAAAATTTCTCCTATAATTTTTGGCTCAATTCTATTAGCTTTTGGCTAAAAAAAGTATAAATTTAAGCTTATATTTTTGCTTTTGGATAGTTTTTGATACAAATTTATAACAGCGAATTTTAGCAATTAAATAAAAAGAGTGACAAGTGTTATAAAAATACTTGACAATATAAGACTAAAGTTATATAATGGCAACCATATAAAATAATCCAAGGAGATTTAATGGCTGATATAACAGAAAATTTAACAGCTCAGATGCAAGAAACTCTTGAAAAAGGTATTAGTTTAGCGATATTTTCTAAAAATCCGCAAGTTGTTCCGCTTCATATTTTTTGGGCTTTGCTTGCAGATAGTAATTCTATTTTAAACCAAGTGTTTAATAAAATGAATGTAAGTAAAGATGCTGTCGAGCTTGAAGTAAAAAGTAAAATTTCTTCACTTCCAAGTAGCTCAAACGTTACAAAAGATAATGTTTCAGTTTCAAGAGAGCTTATAAATTCTCTTGAAAATGCAAAAGCGTTGATGGTAAGTATGGGCGATAGCTACATAGCTGTTGATACATGGATCATCTCATCTCTTGAACTTAGTGAGATCAAACAAATTTTAAGCAAATTTTGCGATATCTTAGAGATCAAAAAGAACCTTGAGAGCATAAGAGGTGGTAAAAAGATAGATAGCCAAACTGGCGATGATACTCTTGATAGCTTAGAGAAATTTGGTGTCGATCTAACGCAAAAAGCCCTAAATAAGGAGCTTGATCCAGTCATTGGCCGTGATGAAGAGATCACTAGAATGATGCAAATTTTAATAAGAAAGAGCAAAAACAACCCTATATTATTAGGCGAGCCAGGTGTTGGTAAAACAGCTATCGTTGAGGGCTTGGCTCAAAAGATAGTGGCTCGTGACGTACCAACAAGCCTTGCAAACAAGCGTGTTATCGCGCTTGATATGAGCGCAGTTGTAGCTGGCGCAAAGTATAGAGGTGAGTTTGAAGATAGGCTAAAAGCAGTTATTGACGAGGTAAAAAAAGCTGGCAATATCATACTTTTTATAGATGAAATTCACACCATAGTTGGAGCTGGTGCGAGCGAGGGCGGAATGGATGCTGCAAATATCCTAAAACCAGCTCTTGCACGTGGTGAGCTTCACGCTGTTGGTGCTACGACATTAAAAGAGTATAGAAAATACTTTGAAAAAGATGCAGCACTTCAAAGACGTTTTCAGCCAATAGACGTTAAAGAGCCAAGCGTAAATGAGGCACTTCAAATTTTACGTGGTATAAAAGAGCGTCTTGAAGTTCATCACGGCATCACGATAACAGATAGCGCGCTAGTTGCCGCAGCAAGGTTAAGTGACCGCTACATCGCAAACCGCTTCTTGCCAGATAAAGCGATCGACCTTATAGATGAGGCAGCAGCTGAGCTTAAGATGCAAATAGAGAGCGAGCCATATGAGCTTTCAAAGATAAAACGCGAGATCGTAACGCTTCAAGTAGAAAAAGAAGCTCTAAAGATGGAGGATGCGGATAAAAATAAAGAAAGACTTGGCGAGATCGAAAAAGAGATAGCTGATCTAAATGAGAAAAAGCTAGCACTTGATACTAAATTTGAAAACGAAAAGGCTGTTTTTGGCGGAATTTCAAAAGCAACAAAAGAGATCGATAGCTTAAAATCACAAGCTGAGATAGCAAAAAGAAATGGCGATCTTCAAAAGGCTGCCGAGATAGAATATGGCAAGATAGCAGATGCTAAAAAGCACAAACACGAGCTTGAAGAAAAATGGGAAAGCATGAAAAAAGAGGGCGTGCTTCTTAAAAACCAAGTCGATGAAGAGCTTGTAGCTGAAATTTTGAGCAAATGGACTGGAATTTCAGTTAAGAAGATGCTAACAAGTGAAAAAGAGAAATATCTGCGCATCGAAGAGCATCTAAGAGAGAGCGTTGTCGGTCAAGATGACGCACTACACGCACTTGCACGTGCTGTAAAAAGAAATAAAGCAGGGCTGAATGAAGGTCAAAGGCCAATTGGTTCGTTTTTATTTCTTGGACCAACGGGCGTTGGTAAAACTCAGTCTGCTAAGGCTTTGGCTAAATTTTTATTTGATGATGAAAAGGCGCTTATCCGCTTTGATATGAGCGAATATATGGAAAAACATAGCGTGAGCAGGCTTCTTGGTGCGCCTCCAGGATATGTGGGCTACGATGAAGGCGGTCAGCTAACAGAGGCAGTTCGTAGAAGACCTTACTCAGTCATACTTTTTGACGAGGTTGAAAAGGCTCACAAAGATGTATTTAACATACTTTTGGGAATTTTAGATGACGGACGTGCGACTGATAACAAAGGTGTAACAGTTGATTTTAAAAACACTATCATTATTTTAACTTCAAACATTGCTTCAAATTTCATAATGGAGCTAAAGGGCGAAGATCGTGATGTGGCTGTTAAAAACGAGCTTAAAAACTACTTTAAACCTGAGTTTTTAAATAGGCTTGATGATACTATCATCTTTAACCCTCTAAATGAGCAAGGCCTAATCTCTATCGTTGAGATCATGTTTAAAGAGCTTGAAAAAACTCTTCACAACCGCGGTATCAAGGCAGTTTTAAGCGAAGAAGCTAAGAAATTTATCGCAAAAGCTGGCTTTGACATAGTTTATGGTGCAAGACCTCTTAGAAGAGCGCTTTATGAGCTAGTTGAAGACAAGATCGCTGATATGATCTTAAAAGATGAGCTTGAAAGTGGCGATGAGATCACCATTGATAGCGACGGCGAGAAGATCATCATTAAGAAAAAATAACTTCAAATTTACTTGGCAGGTTGGATCAACTTGCCAAGCCTTCATATAAATTTATACAAAAAATATCTAAAAATAGGGCGGTTTTCGTTATTTAAAAATATATCTAAACGCCTAAAAATTTAGCAAGGGCAAAATAAAATATAGCTGATGAGATAGCAGCAGCAGGAAGTGTGATGAGCCAAGCAAGAATGATTGGTCTTACCATTTTCCAGTTTGCATTTTTATTTACGATGCCGATGCCTAAAACTGCACCTATTAGGATATGCGTCGAGCTAACTGGTATGCCAAGCTTTGTGGCTAGAAGTATGACGATACTTGAGGCAAGCTCAGCGCTAAAGCCGGTCGTAGGTAAAATTTCAGCTAGTTTTGAGCCGATAGTAGTGATCACCTCTTTGCCTAAAAACCAAAGTCCAACGACAAGCGAAATTCCAAAGGTTACCATTGCGATGCTTGGTATGGGCGAGCTTTCGTTTATAGAGCCAGTTTTTAACACATCAAGCACAGCAGCAAATGGTCCAACTGCGTTTGCGATGTCGTTTGCTCCGTGTGAAAACGCAAAAGATGAAGCGGTAAAAATTTGAAACCATGAGAAAATTCTATTGATACTCTTTTCGCTATCGTTTTTGCTCATGACATTTATGATAGCAAGGCTTGCAAGATACGCCAGAGCACCGATGACGAAGATGATCCAGATAGTTTGGATGATGCTAAAGGCTAAATTTATATGCTCAAGCCCTTTAAAAAGCATCATTGACGAGATCACCATTGCTGCAAATCCAGCGATAATTGGGATATGCTTTTTCATCGCTTTAAAAGTGTCTATCTCTTTTTCGCCGTCTTTCATAATGCGAATTTTTGAGCGGTACTCGCTGTATTCAGTGGTTTCGATCTCGTCCTCGTCGATAACTGCGATCTTTGAAAGAGTAGCTATTTGCTCCTCAGCCGGCTTTGTTTTTAGTGCCTTTATAAAGCTTTCTTTATATGCTTTTCTCTCAGTCTTTAGCGCTTTTAGATTCATTTTGAGCTCATGTGTTGGCTCAATAATCTTACTTTTTACGTAGCCAAATATTATGTAAGACATCACGCCGCCAAGTAGTGGTGAGATAACCCAACTTACGGCGATCCTGCCGATCTCGCTCCATGAGACCATGCTAAATGGCTCTGGATCTTTTATCATAAAACCCATAGCAAGTCCTGCACCAACGATGCCACCGACAATCGAGTGGGTGGTTGAGACTGGTAGACCTTTTTTAGATGCGTAAAAGAGCCAAAGACCAGAGCTAAGAAGGGCTGAGATCATGATGATGACAAATTTCATCGGATTTAGATCGCTTGGAAATTTCACGATCTCGTTTCTAATCGTATTTGTAACCTCTGATCCTGCAAATATCGCACCGCTAAGCTCAAAAATGGCTGCGATGATGAGAGCTTGCTTAAGCGTAAGAGTCTTAGCGCCAACGCTTGTGCCAAAGCTGTTTGCAACGTCATTTCCACCGATATTAAAGGCCATAAAAAGACCAAACATGCCGGCGATCAAGAATAAAAAGTAGTTATTTGTCGGGATGTATTGATAGCCCCAAACGAAAAATCCAACGCTACAAATTGCAAAAATAACAAATGCTAATAAGTTATCTCGAAGCAATCAAGCCCCCTTATAAGGTTTTTGATAGGGATTATATCTTGAAAAATATTAAAGTTTTTAGAATTTTTCAACTTTAAATGATACTAAATTATCATATGTTAGAATCTGCAAAAATTTTTAAGGATAAATTTTGGTTATAGCGATCGATCTTGGCTCAAACACATTTCGCATAGCACTTGTCAAAAAAGAACAAAATGGCTTTAGTAATGAGCAAATTTATGAAAAGATAGTTGGAGCTGCAAGGGGCTTAAATGAAAGTGGCAAGATAGCAGATGAGTCTAAAAATAGGCTCTTTGAGGCAATAGCAGAGGCTAAAAGTAAATTTAATTTTGATAAATTTAAATGCATAGCAGTCGCGACTGAGGCTTTTAGGGTGGCGTCAAATAGCGAAGAAATTTTTAGTGAGATAAGAGAGAAATTTGGCATAAATTTTCATATCATCAGTGGCAAAGCTGAAGCAAAGCTTACATTCTTGGGTGTTCAAAATACTTTTAAAAAGCTTGGAATAAATGAAAATTTTAGCGTCA
Source organism: Campylobacter concisus (assembly GCF_902460705.1). Classification (GTDB taxonomy): domain Bacteria; phylum Campylobacterota; class Campylobacteria; order Campylobacterales; family Campylobacteraceae; genus Campylobacter_A; species Campylobacter_A concisus_Z. Next base: position 116,327 of record NZ_CABPUP010000001.1, read on the forward strand.
TTGACATCGGTGGAGCAAGCTCAGAGATCGGTGAAGATGGAAATTTTATGAGTTTTAAATTTGGCATTATTACATTTTTTGAAAAATTTAAAACACTTGATTTAATGCAAGAAAATGCAAAAATTTATACAAAAGATGCAAGAGAATTTTTAAATAGTTTAAAAAATAGATTTATCGTGCTGACTTCTGGCGTACCAACTACTATCTCAGCGTTACGACTTGGACTTAACTACGAGAACTATGATCCAAAAAAAGTAAGTGGATTTGAGCTTAAAAATGACGATCTTGCCTGGTTTGTAGATGAACTTTTAAAGATGGATGATATAAGCGCTGACGTAGCGGTTGGAAGAAACAGAAAGTATCTACTCATCGCTGGAACCTTACTTTTAGAGGAGCTTCTAGGCGAGCAAGAAGCAAAATTTTTAGTTATTGACGATGGGCTTAGAGAGGGTGTTGGGGTGGCCTATCTGCAAGGAAAATTTCAAGAAATTATCACAAATTTTTAGTTAATATTTCAAAAATTTAAAGGAGAAAAAATGAGCATAAGAGAGCAAATTTTAGCTGATATAAAAGAGGCTATGAAAGCAAAAGATGAGTTTAAAAGAGATACTTTAAGAACGCTAAATGCAGCACTTAAGCAAGTTGAAGTAGATCAAAGGATCGAGATGACCGACGAGGTCGTGCTTCCACTACTTCAAAAAGAGATCAAAAAGAGGGCTGACTCAGTTGAGCTTTATATAAAAGGCGCTAGGGAGGATTTGGCTAAAAAAGAGCAGGGCGAGATTGAGCTTATTAAGGCATATTTGCCAGCACAACTAAGTGATGAAGAGCTTAAAGAGAAAATAAAAAAGATTATTGAAAGAGCTGGCAAAAATTTAGGCGCTGTAATGAAAATGGCAAAAGATGAGATCGGAGCAAGTGCTGAAGCAAAACGCATAAGTATGATCGCAAAAGAGCTTTTGGCTTAAAATCTACAATCTTATAAAACTTCTAATTTTTGAAAACTTACTTCTAAATGTGTAAGTTTTCAAAAAACAAATACGACTTTCATTTTAACAAGATAATTTTAAAGCATAATACTTATATGAATATGTTAAAAGGTAAAATACAAACTTTTTTATATATTTGTATTGAAAACTATAATTTTCAAATTGTTATTTTAGTTTTCTTATTTTTTCTTTTAGATGAATTTAAATATTG
>NZ_CABPUP010000001.1:118393-164463 GCF_902460705.1 Campylobacter concisus
TTGATTTATAGGCTTATTTTGGATTTTATCTTTTGTATGATTTTAATTTATCCATTAAATTTGATGTAAAAACATTTGTAAAAAATCAGTTAAAATTTTATAATTTTCAAAAATAACATATTTCGTTGTAGTTTAAAAATTTAAGCGATTGTGGTAGAAAATTTAGCTAACCTATCTTTTTTACTTGTTTTAGTTTTATACTCATATAACGATCTGCGCTACACTCGTTAGTCTAATAACTCCAAGCTAAGCCCATAATTTACCTATTAAATTTGCCTGCCATGGCTTTGTAGATATTTAGCTCGTCTTGTAAAAGCGTGTATTTTGCTTTTAATAGCCCTATTTTGGCTTCTAATTCGCTATTTTTGGCTTCTAAAAACTGCTTTAGCTCGACCTTGCCATAGGAGTATTTTAGCTCGTAAATTTTTGAAATTTCCTCGTAGTTTTTTATCTGCTCTTGGTAGTTTGTAAGTAGTGCTTCGTCGTTTAAGTAGCCTTTGTAAAATACGTCTATTTCGTTTAATGCGCTATTTAGAGTGCTTATGTAGTTTATTTTTGCAAGCTCGAAATTTGCCTCACTTACTTTTAAATTTGATTTTAGTTTAGAGTAGTTTAAAAATGGTAAATTTAAAGCGATGTTACCATTTAGAAATTTAAGGCTAAATGCGCCCTCTTTTGTGTTTGAACTACTTTTGAGGCTTGCTCCTAGCGTGATACTTGGATAAAACTCTTTTTGGCTCGCTTTGTAGTTTAAGATGCCCTCTTCTATGCGGTAAATAGCTGCTCTTAGATCAGGTCGGTTTGCTATGGCGCTTGTTGGAACATTTAGATCAACGCCCGCTCTTTTAACGGGACTTAGCGTGAGGCCTTCAAATCTAAGCTCAAATTCTGGCCTCTCATTTAGCAAAATCCTAAGCGTTTTTTTAGCGCTCACTAGCTCTTTTTTGGCACTTTCTATCTTATTTTGAGCGCTTAAAAGCTGCGAGTTTATCTGTTTTAGGCTTAACGCTTCCTCTTTGCCAAGCTCAAATTTAAGCCCGACTATCTCATTTAGCTTGTTATAAATTTCTAAAATTTGCTCATAAGTTTTTATACTCTCATTTAGATATAAGATCTGAAAATAGACGTCTACTACGGAGTTTATTGCGCTTAGTTTGCTAGCTTCCAGATCAAATTTAGTCGCCCTTGCTTCAAACATCGCTGCATCTTTGCTATTTGCTAGCTTTTGCCAAAGGTCAAGCTCGTAGCTAAGCCCTATGCTTGAACCAAAACTTCTACTAGAAGCACCACCCTCTTTTATATTTTTATTGCTTGATACCTCAATGCCAGCGTTAAAGCTTGGGATTAAATTTGCCTCCAAAATTCCAGCTTGAGCGAGTGCTTTATTTACATTTATCGCAGCTTTTGCAAGGTCGGTGTTGTTTTTAAGCGCAAGCTCTACAAGCTCATCAAGGTAGCTTTGATGATACTCTTTCCACCAAGAAGTATCCACACCAAGCTCTCTACTGGCGTTATCTTCAAGTAAAATTTGCTTGTAGTTTTCATCTATATTTTTAACAGCGCAGCCGCTTAAAACAAGTACTAAAGCTAAGCTTAGAAATTTCATATTACTCCCTTGAAAGCGCATCTATTGGATTTAGTTTTGAGGCATTTTTGGCAGGCATATAGCCAAAGATGATGCCAATGGCCATCGACGTGACAAGTGCAAGTACTATCGAGCCGTTTGAAAAGATCATGCTAAAACCATCTAAAAAGTTGTTGAAAATGTAGCCAATAGCGTAGGAAAAGGCTATACCAATAGCTCCGCCAATTAAGCAAAGTAGCACCGCCTCTATCAAAAACTGCTGCAAGATGTTGCTCTGCCTAGCTCCGATCGCCATTTTGATGCCTATCTCTTTGGTGCGCTCAGTGACTGAGACTAGCATGATATTCATCACGCCTATACCACCAACTACTAGTGAAACTACGGCTATGCTTGAGATGAGAAGGCGCATGGTTGAGATCGTCTCTTCGATAGTCTGCTTGATACTATCAGAATTTCTTGTAAAGAAGTCTTTTTTGCCGTGTTTTATCGTTAAAAGATCAGTTAGGCTCTTTTCTGCGATTTGAGCATTTACGCTTTCATTTACTTTTACGGTTATTGAGCTAATAAATTTATCGCCCGTTATCTTGTTTATCACGGTCGTATATGGAGCATAAATTTTAAGTGAGCTAGCATCACCGACTTTAAACTCATCTTTTTGCAAAACGCCTATAATGCGAAGTGGCTTTTTATTAAAAAGTATGATCTTGCCAATAGGATCTTCGTTTTTAAATATACTGTTTTTGGTATTTTGATCTATTAATGTGACAGAATCTGAGTTTAAAACCTCGTCCTCATCGTAAATTCTTCCTTTTTCTAGTTTTAACCCATTTACATCAAAGCTTCCTACACCACCGCCCTTTAGTGTCGCTGTTAAGGAGATATTTTCATATGTTAGTACGCCTGAAGTGCTTGTGTTTGGAGTGACTGAGTCAAGAAACGACTGTTTTGAGAGCATATTTGCGTCACTTATAGAGAGCGTTTTTACCCTACCTGAGAGCATATCGCCAAAGCCTTTTCCTGGCATTATGTCAATCGTATTTGTGCCGATTTTTCTGATGCCAGCTAAAATTTGCTCCTGTGAGCCTTTGCCAAGAGCTACGACGCTAATGACTGCCGTGATGCCAATGATAATACCAAGCATCGTTAAAAGCGATCTTAATTTATGAGCTAGCATTGCATTTACCGACATTTTAAAGCTTTCAATTAGCTGATCTTTATAATAGGTAAATTTACTTTTTTCTGGCTGAGTTTGCTTTTTGGCCTCAAAAATTTCACTATTTTTTATATTATCACTTACGATGTTGCCATCTTTTATCTCTATCACCCTACTCGCATACTCTGCGATTTTTGGGTCGTGCGTGACGATGATGATGGTGTGACCTTTTTTGTAAAGATCAACTAAAATTTCCATCACTCTTAGACCACTTTTGCTATCAAGCGCGCCTGTTGGCTCATCAGCCAAGATGATCTCGCCACCATTCATCAGCGCCCTTGCTATGGAGACCCTTTGCTGTTGTCCGCCTGAGAGTTTATTTGGTAAATTTTTTGCTTTTTCGCTAAGGCCAAGTGAGTCTAAAATCTCCATCCCTCTTTTTTCTCGGTCGCTCTTATTTGCACCTGCATAAATGCTAGGAAGTGCGACGTTTTCAAGAGCATTCATTGTGCTAAGCAGATTATATCTTTGAAAGATAAAGCCAAATTTATCTCGTCTAAGCTTAGCAAGTGCGTCGCTATCAAATTTTGATATATCTTTGCCATCTAGCAGGTACTGCCCACCACTTGGGCTATCAAGGCAGCCAAGGATGTTCATCAGAGTTGATTTACCAGAGCCAGACTGACCGATAATGGCTATAAATTCGCCCTTTTTTATCTCTAAATTTATGCCATGAAGAATTTCTATCTCATTATCGCCAAGCTTAAAGCTTTTTGTGATATTTTTTAGACTTATCACTTAAAACTTCTTATTTTCTTTTTCGATCATCTTGGCTATCTCGCTTGCTGAGCCTTGTGATGTGATGATCTCATCACCCTCATTTACGCCACTAATTATTTGCGTATCGAGGTTGTCTTTTATACCAGTTTTTACCGATGTTTTTACAGCTTTGCCGTCTTTTAAAATATAGACAAATGTGCCGTTTTCATCTCTTTTGATGCCGATGCTTGGTACGATGATAGCGTCCTTTACATTTGCTATTAAAAGCTCATTTTGTGTTGTCATACCTATTCTTAAAATTTTATCTTTATTTTCAACTATGCTTTGCGCGTAATAATAAACAGCTGAGTTGCTTGAAGTGCTTGAGCTTGTGGATTTGCTACTACTGCTAGAACCATAGCTACCATCGCTTAATGTCGTTAAGCCAGGGTCAATCGAGCTAACCGTCGTTTGAAATTTTTTTGTTGGCTCAGAGAGTATCGAGTATTCAACTGGTGTGCCAACCTTTATCTTTGTGATGTCGCCCTCAGCTATTTGCATCTTCATCTTAACATAGCTAAGATCTGCGATCTTTACGATAGTTGGCGTAGTTTGATTAGCATTTACAGTCTGTCCCTCTTCGACCTGTACGCTTACTATTATGCCATCTCTTGGAGCGGTGATCTTTGTGTAGCCTAAATTTATCTTGGCCGTACTTAGCTCAATATTTGTCTGCTTTATCTGAGCCTCGAGCTCCTTTATCTTGGCACTATTTGCGCTATAAGTATTTTTTGCGCTTTCAAATTCTTGTTTTGAAGTGGCGTTTTTGGCAAAAAGTGCATTTTCTCTTTCAAACTGCGTTTTTGCAATGTTTAGAGCCACTTTTGCACTTTCAAGTTGAGCTTTGTAGATAGCTAGTTGCGCCTCTTTATTATCGATGTTATTTTGCTGGGTCGAGCTATCGATACTTGCGATCATATCGCCTTTTTTGACCTGATCTCCAAGCTTAACGTAGAGCTTTTTTATCTGGCCGCTCACCTGAGCACCCACATCAACTAGCTCTGTGGCGAAAATTTCTCCAGTGGCATCGACTTTTTTGCTAAATGAACCTTTCTTTGCCTTTTTGGTGATAAATTCCACCTTTTCATCTTTTATCTTAAAAAAATTATCATAGATAAAATATCCACCGACGCCTAGAATAAGCAGGATTATTAAAATTTTAGATTTTTTCATTGCTTCTCTTTGTAAAAAATTGGTCAATTTTACTTAATAAGATTAAAATTCTCTTTAAGCTTCCTCTTTTGCCATACCAGCCTCTATCAAAAACCTACTTGGTTGGTAGGTCACCTTCTTTATCTTATCGTATTTTGCGTAGCTAAGGTATAGTTCGTCTTTTGCACGAGTTACGGCTACGTAAAAGAGCCGTCTCTCTTCTTCTAAGCTGCCGCCCATGCTCATTAGCTTTAAATTTGGAAAGCGGTTTTGTGCGAGATCGACTATGAAAACTTGGTCAAACTCAAGCCCCTTGCTCGCATGCACGCTAAGTAGGCTAACGCCCTGCCCTTCGCTCATCTCGTTGCTACCAAGGGCTAGGAAATTGTAAAATTTACTGATATCTTGATATTTTTTAGCTAGCTCGCTTAGCACCACGCTCTTTGCCATTATGCGCTCTTTGACCTCTTCTTTAAGTGCCAGATTGACATTGCCATTTTTTAGAGTTGCCCTTTTTGTGCTGATGTTTTCGACGATTAACGAGTAAATTTTGCTAGTTTTTATCTCATTTATCATTGTGGCTGGCTTTGAGATATTTCTCATGCCCTTTAAAAAGTTGTAAATTTCATATAAAAACTGCGCCCCACTCTCGCTTAGCTTTTGTAGTTTTAACACAGGGTGGCCTAGGAATTTATCGCTAAGGCCAAGCTTAGAAAACCTTGAAATCTCGGCAAATTCGTCAAGATCATCAAAAAGTCCCAGCTGGTAGTTTCGCCTTTTATTTGATGAGATATTTACACTCTCATCTGGCTCAACTATCCCTTTTATCAAATTTCCATGCCCAAGCTTAAGCAGTGCGTCAAAAATTTCTTTGCTAACTGCGCTACCAACGCCCTTTGCGTATTCGCAGATGTGGATAAATGCCATTATATCTTTTGGATTGACATAAATTCCCATGATGTCGATGAGTGCCTTGATCTCGCGACTCTCAAAAAAACTCACCCCACCCTTTCGCTTTGAGCCGATGCCTCGCTCTTTTAGCGCGACCTCGATACCATCAGCTGATGAGTTATTTCTAAAAATTATGGCGATATTTTCTCTATTAAATGGCGAAAGAGAGATGATATCGGCGATATTTTGATACTGATCAAAAAGCTCGTTATAGACAAGTAGCCTTGGAGACTTGAAATTTCCCTCGCGACTAACTGTGAGGTGCTTTTCATAAAGCCTTGGATTGTTATTTATGACCTTATTTGCAAGGGCTAGGATGCTTGAGCTTGAGCGGTAATTTACATTTAAAGCGTAGATATTTGCGTTTGGGAAGCGATCTTTAAATGAGCCAATGATCTCGATATTCGCGCCATTAAATGCGTAAATACTCTGATCAAAATCGCCTACGCAAAATAGGCTCTTTGTAGCAAATGCGTCTATGAGGCTGCCTTGAAGTGTATTGGTGTCTTGATACTCGTCGATCAAAATTTCATCATAAGCCAAATTTGCCCCTTTTTTTAGCTCGTCGCGCATTTTTATGAGAAGGTCATTAAAGTCAGCGTAAGAAAATTTGGCCTTTTCGGCCTCAAACTCCTCTAAAACATCTTCATAAATTTCAGCATAAACGCCCTGCTCTTCGCTCTTATCGCTTATCCACTTGCCAAAGGTGGTGCCTTGCTCGCTGTTTTGAAATAGCGAGTAAAGATCATATAGATAGGCTCCGCCATAAGGCTTGACGTCGCTTAAGTGGTAAAATTTACGCCTCTCAACAAGACTTTTTAAAAGCGTCTTTAACTCGCTTGGCTGCTTTAGCGTGACGCCTTTATCAAGGCTTTTTAGAAGCGAAAATGATACCGAGTGGAAGGTGCCTGCGGTGATTTTAGAGGTGATTGATTTGTCAAAATATCTATTTAAGCGCTCGATCATCTCGCTGGCTGCTTTATTAGTGAAAGTTAGCAGCAAAATTTTCTCTGGTTTTACGCCTAAATTTAGTAAATGAGCGATGCGTGCGACAATGGTACTGGTTTTGCCAGTGCCAGCTGAAGCGATGATGAGATTGTGTCCAAATGGCGCAGTTGCGGCGGTGTATTGTTCTTTGTTTAACCTAGATAAGGGCATGTCTTCCTCTTTTTTAAAAAGGCCTAATTATAGCTACTTAAACTTTAACAGCTATAATCACGCAAATGAAAAAGCTTAAATTTCTAAAATTTCTTGCCCTATTTTTGGCTCTAATGGTTGCTATTTTTTTGATACTGGATCAAATTTACCCACTAAATTTAGATGCATTAAAAAAAGATGAAGCCAAAATTTTGCTTGATAAAAATGGCAACATTATAAATATGAAGCTTAGTAGTGATGGAATTTGGAGATTTCACGAGCAAAATTTTCCAAACTCGCTAAAACAAAGCGTCGTGCTGTTTGAGGATAGATACTTTTACTACCATTTTGGCGTAAATTTTGCCTCCATTTTTAGAGCATTTTTCCACAACCTACGAAGCGACAACCGCATAGGCGCGAGTACTATCACGATGCAAGTAGCCAGGATGCTTGAGCCTGATGAGCGAAGCTATAAAAACAAGATAAGAGAAATTTTTAGAGCATTTCAGCTTGAGTTTCACTTTAGCAAGGATGAAATTTTAAATTTTTATCTAAATTTAGCCCCTTATGGCGGAAATATCGAGGGTGCAAAGGCGGCTAGCTTTTTTTATTTTGGAAAAGAGCTAAACGAGCTTAGCTACGCTCAGGCCGCACTTTTAAGCACGATCCCTAAAAATCCAAATAAAAACAGACTTGACCGCGTCTCAAATATAAATGCTCTAAAAAACAGAGTCATAAAGATGCTTTATAAAGCAAAATTGATCGATCTTAGTGCGTTTAAAAGAGCTCAGGCTGAGCCATTTAAAAATGTAAGAATAAGAGCCGTCGTAAACGTAGGCGACTACGCAAATGTCGCTTTTAAAAACCAAATTTCAAAGGCTAGCTTGGATCTAAATTTGCAAAAAGATATGCTTAAAATTTTAAAGGATGCGATGTTTTCGCTAAAGGCTAAAAATGCAAATAACGCAGCAGCTGTGGTCATTGATAATAAAAAAATGAGTGTCGTAGCCTTCATTGGTTCGCACGATGAGCGCGCGCGTGATGGCAAAAACTCAGCTCTAAATATGAAGCGAAACACCGGCAGCACATTAAAGCCTTTTATCTACTCACTTGCGCTTGATAGCGGGCTTATAACGCCAAATTCGCAGTTAATAGACACGCAAATTTATATAAAAGAGTATGCCCCAAAGAATTTTAGTAATGATTTTTTAGGTATCGTAAGCGCAAAAGATGCTCTAAATTTCAGCCTAAATATCCCAGTTATAAATTTAAACTTAAAACTAAAAGACAATTCGCTTTACGAACTACTTGAAAAGGTAAATTTAGTAGATGAAAATAAGGAGTATTATGGAGCTTCTATAACGCTTGGAAGTGCTGAAATGAGCCTGCTTGATCTTGCTCATCTTTATACTATTTATGCAAATGACGGCATTTATAGGCCTCTTGAGTTTGCTGGCAAAAACTACAAAAATGAAGAGAAAAATGTAACTCTCATTTCACCTCAAAGTGCCTATTTGACCGCTAAAATGCTAAGCGAAGCCTCAAGATCATATCTAAAAAATGCTTGGCAGTACGCCCAAAATACGCCAAAGATCGCTTTTAAAACTGGCACAAGTGCAAACTCACGTGATCTTTATGCCATAGGCGTTGATGAAAATTACACAATTGCTATTTGGATTGGAAATTTTAATGCCAGCAAAACTGATAAATTAACAGGACTAAATGACGTATCAAAGAGTCTTTTTGATATGTTTAAGATAATCGCTCAAAAAGAGAAGTTAAGATTTATGAGTGAGCCAGATGGCATAGAAAAGCTACCAACCTGCCTCGATGCCTTTAACTATGAAAAGTGTAAGAAAATGGCGCTTGATGATAGGATAAAGGGTGTAGATTTAAAGGATAAGTGCGAAAGCTTAAGAGGCGAAGAGCTTGATTTTTTGGTTAAGAATGAGCTTTTGGATAAAGAAGAGATACAAAAAAGTCCTTGTGCTGAAATTTTTAAAGATAAAAAGCCAGTTTTTGCCTACCCATATGACAATGAAGAGATAGTGACAGATGAAAATATTACACAAGTTATGGTAAAATGCTACGCGTTTTTAGGCGATGAAATTTACCTAAAAATAGATGATTTGAACTTTTCTAAGATAGAAAATGCAAGCGAAAAAAAGTTTGATCTAACTCTTGGCGAGCACAATATAAAATGCCTTGATCAAAACTCAAATCAAAGTGAAATAACAATAAAAATAAGGAGATAAAATGTGGCAAAAAGTAGCACTTCTAGCACTTTTGGGAATGACAAATTTATATGCTTTGAGCCTAAATGGCACTGCGCAGATAAAATCGCCCCTAAGCGTAGAGTTTGGACTAGAAGATAAAGTCGATAAAAATTTTGTTGGTATGCTAAGTGATAAAAAGCTACTTTTGTGCCAACCAGCATTAAATGGTACGGTTAGATTTAATAGTCAAAGCTTGCTGCTTTTTACAAAAGATATGCATGCTGGTTTGGATTATAGCTGCAAGCTTGAAAATGGAAGCACTGCTAGTTTTGCCACGAAAGAATTTGAGCTAACAAAGATAGAAAAAATAAGCGATAGTAAATATATACTTAAATTTAATGATGAAGTAAATATTGAAGCTATCAAAAATATTGCCGTAAAAGATGCGAAATTTAAAGCAATTGAGCTTTCTAACAATAGCTTTGAGCTTAATCTTGATAAAAATTTAAGCAATCCAGTTTTTGATTTTGGTGAAAAATTTGAGAGCAAATTTGGCGCAACGCTTTCAGGTGAAACGATAGTAAATTTTGCCGATGAAATAAGCGAAGAAAGCGTAAATATAAATGATAATGCAAAGAGTCTTGAGATACCTGAAATTTATCCAGTGAGCCTTGATAATGGCATCTTGGGCTTTAGAATTTATCTAAAAAATTGGCTTGATGGCGACATTAACTTAAAAAAATTTATAAACATTAAAGGTGTAAAAAACTTTAGCATTAGTGACGTTAAATATAGTGACAACTATGAAGAAAACTCAGAACTTAGCGAATATTATTACTACATTGATATTACAAGTGACGATTTTAAGCCACAAAATAGTTATGAAATCACCATTAAACCCGGTTTTGGCGACGATAGAAATGTAGTAAGAGAAGAAAGTAGCTATGAAGTAGTAGCTGGCAATTTCACTCCGTTTGCAAATTTTATAAATAATGAACCATATATCTCAAGTGTCGGTGAAATCGGTATCAGAAGTGCAAATTTGCCTGAGTTAAATGTAAGCATTGAAAAGCTAAGCGATCAAAATTTTAGATATTTCTTAAATTTTAATGACAATAACGAAGAGTTAAGCAACTTCAGCACAAAAGTAGCAAGCAAAAGCTATAGGCTTGATGGCGCATTAAATGAAATTTCACTAAATAAAATCAAACTTGACTTTGCTGGAGCTGGAGACGGCGTTTATAAAATAAATTTAAACTACGGCAAGGATAAGAGCGTCTCAAAAGTAGTCTACCTAAGTGATATCGCCGTAAATGCAAAGCTTGGCAAGGATGAAATTTTTGTATTTGCAAATCGTCTTGGCGAAAATACAATGCTGCCAAATGCAAATGTGAAAATTTATGGCAAAAAGAACGAAGAAATCGCAGTTGGTGCGACAAATGATATAGGCGTTTTTAAATTTAACAAAAAAGATATTTACAAAGATATCTCTTCAGTAGTTGTCTCTCTTGGAAAAGAGCAAAATTTTCTTATTTTAAAAGAAGATGAAGCGCTAAATGAAGCGAAATTTATGAGCCAAAATACCAGTGAGAGCATCGATGCGTATGTTCATTTTGCTTCAAATATCATAAGACCAAATGAGAGTTTAAAGGGTGCAATCTATCTAAGAGATAGAGATTTTAATCCTTTAAAAAATATGCCTGTAAAGATAAAATTTTTCGATCCACAAGGTAAAAGTAGCGCTGAAATTTCAAAAAATACAAATGACGTTGGCATGGTAAATTTTGAAAAAGAGATACTAAGTGATCTTAGTGGTAGATTTAATATGCAAGTAATTTACGCAAGCAAAGTGATCTCAAATGTGCCATTTTTTGTTGAGAGTTTTATGCCAAATAGGATAAAAAATGAGATAACGCTTGAGAGGGATAAATTTTTCGCAAATGAGCTTATTAGAGCAAATCTAGCTAGTAACTATCTCTTTGGTGGCGCTGCTAGCGAGCTTGATGGCAGCATGCAGGTGAGCTTTTTTGATGATGAATATAAAAATAGCGAGTTTAAAGATTATAAATTTAAAAACAATACGCTAAAACCAAGTGCTTATCCATCTTTTGAGAATGATCTCACTCTTTCAAAAGATGGTAAATCAAGCCAAATGATAGATCTTAGCTTTAGCACTAAAAATGCCTCTTCTATCATAACAGGCGTTATAAATTTCAATGTAAATGATGATGGCAAAAACGTAAGCGATACAAAAAGCTTTACGCTCTATCCTTACAAGGATATGGTCGGTATCGCAGCAAGTACGACATTTGCTGAGCCAAACGAAGATGTAAAAATAAGAACGGTTGTAGTAGATATGTCAAGTCAAAAGGCCGTAAAATCAAATTTAAAATTTGATATAAAACGTGTCACTTGGCAATACCAAAGAGATACAAATGGCTATATAAAGTGGTTTCAAACGCTAGAAGATGTGGATAATTTTTATAAAGATAATGGCGAGTTTAGCTACAAATTTACACAAAGTGGCTCATATGTGATCATCGCTACAAATCTAGTAAGTGGAGCAAGCACAAGCCTTGATATGGACGTAAGTGGCTACAACTACTCAACTCTAGCGCCTACAAAAGAGCTTAGCAAATCTCAAATCAAACTAAATAAAAATATCTACAAAAAAGGCGATGAACTAAGTGCTGATATAAGCTCAGCTATAAAAGAAGGCATTGCTCTTGTTACACTTGAAGATGGTGGCGTGAAAGCTTACAAGGTTGTTAAGATAAAAAATAACTCAGCAAATGTGAAATTTAAACTTGATTTTGATTTTAGCGGACTTTACGTGAGTGCAAATATCTACCGCATGACAGACGGTGGATTAACTCCATTTAGGACTTACGGTAAGGTTTATGCTAAGGCCGATAAGTCATCAAGGATACTTGATCTAAGCCTTGATGCGCCAAATACAGCAAAAAGCGATGAAAATATAAAAATTTCACTAAAAACAAAGCCAAAAGCTTATGTAAATTTATTTATCACAGATGTTGGCGTGCTTGATATAACGTCACAAAAGCCAGCCGATCCACTTAAATTTTTTGACAAAATTTTACCAGATGGCGTCTTTGACTATGACATTTATAATATGCTCACAAACTATAAGGTCGAGGGCAAAACTTTAAGCTTTGGTGGCGATATGGCGGCACTTGCCATGGAGGCAAAAATGGCAAAACATGCTAGCCCGGTCGATAGTAAAAAAGTAAAAACATATGCAAATTTAGTAAGCCTTCAAGCTGACGATAATGGTGAAATTTCATACGAGTTTAAAACACCAAATGGCTTTAACTCTGCCATTAGAGTAGATGTCGTGGCAAATAATGAAAATAGTATGAACGCGGTAAATAAAGAAATTTTAGTAAAAGATGATGTGATTATTAAGCCAAGTGCGTTAGTTTATCTGTTAAAAGGCGATGAGCTAAATGCAAACTTAAGGCTCATAAACACAACAAATGAGGATAAAAATTTAACCATAAAAGTGGCTAGCAGTAAAAATTTAAGCATCAAAACAAAAGAAAATGCGAATTTAAAGCCGCTTGAAAATAAAGCCTTTACATTTAAAATTTCAGCTCTTGAAGCTGGAGCTGGCGAATACAATATAACAATAAGCGACAAAAACAGCTCAAAAACAGCTCAAAATTTACTTGATGTAGTTAATCCTTATACGATTAGCACCTATGCAAGAAGTAGCGTCTTTGACAAAGAGAGCATGATCTCGCTTCCAAAAGGCTTTCACAATGTTAGTATAGATGCGTCAAGCTCGGTCTCAAGCGTGCTATTAGCAGCTTCTAAAAATTTAGTCGAGTACCCTTACGGATGTGCGGAGCAAAGGAGCTCAAGACTGCTTGCGCTTTTAAATTTAAAGCCAAAAGATGAGCTTGAAAAAAATGATCAAAAGAGATTTATTACAAGCGGAATGAGCGAGCTAATTAAGATGCAAAAACCAGATGGTAGCTTTGGCTACTGGAGCGATCTAAGTAGTACTAATGCATTTGCTTCGATCTATGCAACTGATGTGCTGCTTGATCTTGAAGAGGCTGGATATGAGCTAAATAAAAATGTAAAGCAAAGAGCATTAAATTCGCTCTTAAAATATACAAATACAGATATTGAAGCCCTATATGCTATTTATGTAAGCTCCCGCGCAAATGTTGCTGATAAATCAGTGCTAAATAAAATTTATGACCACAAGGCTTACAATACGACTGCACTTAATAAATATCTAATGGCAGCAGCCCTAAAGCTAAACGGCTTAAATGACGAAGCAAAGGTGGCGCTAAAAGATATCAAAAAAGCTCAGGTAGCTGATTACAGCAGGGATTATTCTAGCTTTGGCTCAAAGATGAGAGACAATGCATTTATCTTGTATCTACACGCAAAATATTTTGAGAAAAACGACTACTCAGATGATCTTGCAAATTTCTTGATTACAAATTTAAATGAGCTAAGCTCAACGCAGGAGCGTGCATTTACCCTTAGAGCGCTAAATGCCTACTTTGGCAAAGATGTTGGTGAGAAAAATAATAAATTTAAGCTTAGCTACAATGGCGAAAGTAAAGAATTTGATGGCCTTTTAAGCGTATCATTTACAGCAAAAGATGGAAATTTTACCATCACACCACTTGGTGAAAACAAGCTATATGCCACTATTTTAAGCTACGCTTATGTGCCGCTTGAGATTAAGCATAAAATAGAGCCAAAAGAGCTTGATATCTACCGAACATTTGTGGACGAAAAAGGAAAAGAGATCGATCTAAATAGCCTAAGAGTAAATGATGTTGTCTATTCAAAAATAGTGATAAATTCTAAAGCTATGGTTAAAAATGGTGCAATAAACGAGATCGTAAGCAGCTGCTTTGAGCCAATAAATGAAAATTTAAGTGGCTTTAATAAGAGTCTTAAAGATAGCATTGAGCTTGAATACCAGAGCATAAAAGATGATCGCGTTTTAAGTTTTTATACATTAGATAGTGACAAGAGAGAGGCTGTGCTTTACACACCTTATCGTGTAAGACTTGGCGGCAAATGTTCGCTTGGGGCAGTCACAACTGAAAATATGTATAACGAAAGGCAAAACGACTACGACCTAGCTCAGCGAAGCTTTAACATCAAATAGACTATTTAAACTCAGGGGCGGTAAACGCCCCAAGCCCATATTTCCCACTTTTGCAAAGATTTTTTTAAACAAATTTTAGATAGTATTAAGCATTTTTTAAACAAAACTGAGGAGACAAAAGTGGCAGAATTTTACAATGCAAAAGAGATAGAAGACAAATTTTATAAAATTTGGGAAGAACGCGGATACTTTGAGATAGACGCAAATAAAGATATCCAAAAAGATGGACGTAAATTTTGCATTATGATGCCACCTCCAAACGTGACTGGCTCGCTTCACATCGGACACGCCCTAACCTTCACACTCCAAGATATCATGACTCGCTACAAAAGGATGGACGGCTACAAGACACTTTGGCAGCCAGGGCTTGACCACGCTGGTATCGCTACTCAAAACGTCGTTGAAAAGCAGCTTTTAGCTCAAGGCATCAAAAAAGAGGAGCTTGGACGCGAGAAATTTGTAGAAAAAGTGTGGGAGTGGAAAGAAAAAAGCGGTGGCATGATCGTGCATCAGATGCGTAAGCTTGGCATCACTCCGGCTTGGTCACGCCAGAGATTTACCATGGATGAGGGCTTAAGAAAAGCTGTAAAAAAAGCCTTTGTAAATTTATACGACAAAGGACTAATAGTCCAGAAAAACTACATGATAAACTGGTGTACGCATGATGGTGCGCTTTCTGACATCGAGGTCGAGCACAAGGAGAACAAAGGCAAGCTTTATCATTTGAGATATTACTTCGCAGATAAGCCAAGCGAATTTGTTGTTGTGGCTACAACCCGTCCAGAAACTTACTTTGGTGACACCGCCGTAATGGTAAATCCAAATGACGAGCGCTATAAAAATTTAATCGGCAAAAAGGTTGTTCTACCTATCATAAATAGAGAGATCGAGATCATCGCAGACGAGCATGTTGATATGGAATTTGGAACGGGCCTTGTTAAGGTCACGCCTGCGCATGATCAAAACGACTACGAAGTTGGTAAAAGGCACGACCTTGAGTTTATCACTGTATTTGATGAAAAGGGTATTTTAAACGACAAGTGCGATAAATTTGCAGGTCTTGAAAGGCTTGAGGCTAGAGATATCGTCGTAGCTGAGCTTGAAAAACTTGGCAATGTTGAAAAGATAGAAGACTACGAAAACCAAGTAGGTTACTGCTACCGCTGCAAAAACGTCGTCGAGCCATATATCTCAAAGCAGTGGTTTGTCAAAAAAGAGATCGCAGATGAGGCGATACAAAAGGTCTCAGAGGGCCTTGCTAAATTTTATCCGCCACACTGGATAAACAGCTTTAACGCATGGATGAGAGAGCTAAGAGATTGGTGTATCTCACGCCAGCTTTGGTGGGGACATCAAATTCCAGTATTTTACTGCGATGATTGCGGTCATATGTGGGCCGATGAGGATGAGCCATACGAGTGTAAAAAGTGTAAAAGTAAAAATTTTTACCAAGACCCAGACGTGTTAGATACATGGTTTAGCTCTGGTCTTTGGCCATTTAGCACGCTTGGCTGGGGCAATGATAATGAGTTAAAAAACGAAAAGTGGTTTGAAGGCGACTTGGCTGAGTTTTATCCAAACAACCTGCTAATCACTGGCTTTGATATATTATTTTTCTGGGTTGCTAGGATGATGTTTCAGGGTGAAAATGCCCTAGGTAAACTGCCGTTTGATGATATCTACCTGCACGCGCTTGTAAAGGATGAGTTTGGTAGAAAGATGAGTAAAAGCCTTGGCAACGTCATCGATCCGCTTGATAGCATAAATGAGTATAGCGCCGATATATTGCGCTTTACGCTAACGCTTCTAGCCGTTCAAGGACGCGATATCAAGCTAAGTGACGCCAAGATGAAGCAGGTAAGAAATTTTACCAACAAGCTTTATAACGCAAGCAAATATCTCATGCTAAATGAGAGCAAATTTGAGAATTTAGAAGATATCAAGCTTCAAACAAAGCTTGGAATTTATATGAATAGCCGCTTTAACGAGTGCGTAAGAGAGGTACGTGAAAATATCGACGCCTACCGCTTCAATGACGCAGCAAACACACTTTATAAATTCTTTTGGGATGAGTTTTGTGACTGGGGCATCGAGCTAAGCAAGGCCGATAAAGCGAGCGTAAAAGAGCTTGGAAGCATATTTAAAGAGGCGATGAAACTACTAAATCCTTTCATGCCGTTTCTCTCGGAGTATCTATTTCAAGAGCTTAGCGGCACACAACTTGAAAACGCAAAATCAATAATGGTGATGAGCTATCCAGAGGTAAAAGAGCGAAATTTAGATGTTGAGAAGAAATTTGAGCTAGTTATTGAGGCGATCATTGCTATTCGTCGTGCAAAAGCTACCATCGATCTTGGCAACTCAAAGATAGCAAAAGCTTTTGTTAAATTTAATGAAAAAATAGATCTTGACGAGGTCAAAGAGTATATCAAACTGCTTGCAAAATGCGAAGAGATAGGCTTTGTAAATGAAAAGATCGAAAACTCAATAAGAGATGTGAGCGAAAATTTAGAGGCATTTGTCCCACTTGAAGGGCTTGATATGAGCGGTATCATCATAAGGCTAAGGTCTCAAAAGACAAAGCTTGAAAAAGAGATAGCTAAGCTCTCAGGTATGTTAAATAATCAAAATTTCGTGGCAAACGCACCAAAAGAAGTTATAGAGACAAACAAAGAGGCTTTGCAAAGCGCTGAGGCTAAATTTAAAAAAGTATGTGAAGAATTAGAAGCTCTTGGAGAAAAATAGTGATAAAAATAGAGAAATTAAGCAAGTTTTATGGTGATACACAGATCCTTTTTGATGTAAATTTAGAGGTTAAAAAGGGTGAAATTTTTGCTATCGTGGGACATAGTGGTGCTGGTAAATCAACGCTTTTAAGGTGCATAAACGGGCTTGAAAGCTATCAAGGTGGCAGCTTAAAAGTCTTTGATAAAGAGATAAAAAATTTAGATGAGACGCAGCAGAGACATTTAAGGCGAGATGTTGGGATGATATTTCAGCATTTTGCCCTGATGGCTAGAAAAAACGTCTTTGAAAACGTCGCTACTCCGCTTAAATTTTGGGGCTATAAAAGTGACGAAACTGAAAAAAGAGTAAGAGAGCTTTTAAATTTAGTCGGTCTTGAAAGCAAGGCAAAAAGCTATCCAAGCGAGTTAAGTGGCGGCCAAAAACAGCGTGTTGCTATCGCTAGAGCGCTTGCTTTAAATCCTAAAATTTTACTAAGCGACGAGGCGACGTCGGCTCTTGATCCAAACACGACAAATCAAATTTTAGAGCTGCTTGAAAAGATAAACAAAGAGCTAGACATCAGCGTCGTCATCGTCACGCACGAGATGGAAGTGGTAAAATCGATCGCAAAACGTGCCATTTTACTTGAAGGTGGCAAGATCATAGGCTCTGGAAGCATTGAAGAGTTATTTTTAAAGCCAGATGAGAAGATGAAAGAGTTTTTGGGTGAAGTTGAAATTTTGCCAAGCACTGGCACAAATATCAGGCTATTTTTCCCAAAAGAAGTGGCTCAAAACAGCGTGATCACACACATGGCAAGAAGCCTAAATATCGACTTTAACATAGTCTGGGGCAAACTTGAGAAGCTAAACGAAAATGTTCTTGGCTCGCTTGTCATAAACATAGATGAAAAAGATAAAGAAAACGTACTTAACTACATCAAGCAAAGTGGCGTTTTATGGGAGGTTGCTTGATGTTTGGTATTGATTTTTCTAAATTTCCAGATGTATTTTCTAGGATACTTTTGCCAGCTATCGGCGAGACGTTATATATGAGCATAGTCTCCACCCTACTCGCCTTTGCCATAGGCCTAATACCTGCGGTTTTGCTCATACTTTCAGATAAAGATGGACTAAAGCCAAACAAACAGCTTTATTTTGTACTAGATATCGTTATAAACGTGCTTAGAAGCTTTCCGTTTATCATTTTAATCATCGTGCTCTTTCCTGTCACAAAAATGATCGTAGGCACAAGTATCGGCACTACGGCTGCGATCGTTCCGCTAACTATTGGCGCAGCTCCGTTTGTAGCAAGGCTCATTGAAAATGCTCTAAAAGAGGTTGATAAAGGCATAATTGAAGCTGCCCAAAGCTTTGGAAGCTCGAAATTTCAGATCATATTTCGAGTCATGTTTGTAGAAGCACTTCCTGGCATTATCTCGGCATTTACGCTAACGCTTATTGTAAATATCGGCTTTTCAGCGATGGCTGGTGCGGTTGGCGGTGGCGGACTAGGATCTGTTGCTATAAACTACGGATATCAAAGATTTCGTCCAGATATCATGCTCTACACCGTGGTTATTCTTATCATTATGGTTCAAATTTTTCAAGTTTTAGGTAACTACTTATATAAAATTTCTAAAAAATAGGCCTTTGTTTTTATCTGATTTTAAGCTTTTTTCCTTAAAATTGCCCGAATTAATTTTTAGCTGAAAGGATAAAAGATGAAATCAGATATGTGCCACATGTGCCGCCTAGTAAAAAACGCGTTGTCGAAAGACTAATCTCTAAGCACAAAATTTCTTTTTAAGTGCTTAGAACTAGCTTAAGCGCTTAAAAAGAAATTTAATCCTCTAGCTTAAATTTATCCTTTTTTGGTGCTTGGCAAATTTTAAAAAAGGATAATAAATGAAAAAACTACTTCTTACCTCTTTAGTTGCTTTTGGTCTTAGTGTAAGTGCAAATGCAGCTGATAAATCAAAAACAATAATCGTTGGTGCTACACCTATCCCTCATGCTGAAATTTTAGAGGTTGTAAAGCCTATTTTGGCAAAAGATGGCTATACGCTTGAGATTAAAGAATTTAACGACTACACCACGCCAAATCTTGCAACAGAAGATGGCGATTTAGATGCAAATTTCTTTCAACACCTTCCATATTTGGACGAATTTAACAAAAACAAAGGCACTCACCTTGTAAAAACAGTTGGCGTGCACCTCGAGCCAATGGGCGTTTATTCTAAAAAGATAAAAGACATCAAAGATCTAAAAGATGGTTCGACCGTATCTATCCCAAATGATCCGACGAATGAAAGCCGTGCTTTAGATATCCTTGCAAATGCTGGACTTATTAAGCTAAACGATAATCCACTAAAAACTCCGCTTGATATAGTTGATAACCCTAAAAAGCTTAAATTTGAAGAGATCGAGACTGCTCAAGTGCCAAGAACGCTTGATGACGTTACTATCGCGGTTATTAACACAAACTATGCTCTAAATGCTAATCTTAATCCGGTAAAAGACGCGCTTGTGCTTGAAAGCAAAAATAGCCCGTATGTAAACTACGTTGTAGTAAAGTCTGGTAACGAAAATAGCCCTAAAATAAAGGCTCTTGATAAAGCAATAAACTCATCAGAAGTTAAGAAATTTATCGAGATAAAATATAACGGCGCTATTCTTCCAGCATTTTAATTAAAATTTTAAATAAGCGACGTAAAAGCTTTTACCTTTTTAGCGTCGCTTAAACCAAACAAAAAAGGAAAAACAATGAAATTTATCAAACTTTTAATCGCATCTTTAGTTGCTCTAAGCCTTCACGCAGCCGACAAGGACCACACTATCGTAGTCGGCGTCTCGCCAGTACCACACGCTGAAATTTTAGAATTTGTAAAGCCAAAGCTAAAAGATAAAGGCTACGACCTTGTTATCTCTGAAATTTCAGACTACTCTATCCCAAATGTCGCCACAGAAGATGGCAGCTTGGATGCAAATTTCTTTCAGCATTTACCATATCTTGAGGAGCAAAACAAGGCTAGAGGCTTGCATCTTGTAAGTGTTGCAAATGTCCATGTCGAGCCACTTGGCTTTTACTCTAAAAAGATAAAAAACATAAAAGAGTTAAAAGATGGTGCAAAAGTTGCGATCGCTTATGATCCATCAAATGGCAACAGAGCGCTTAGAATTTTAGAAAAAGCTGGCCTTATCGAGATCGATAAAAACGTAAAAGTTGCAACTATAAATGACATAACTAAAAATTCTAAAAATTTACAATTTGTAGAGCTTGAAGGTGCTCAGATACCAAGAACGCTTGATGATGTCGATATCGCTGCCATTAGTACAAATTTCGTCCTTGATCTTGGTATGAGCGTGGCAAAAGATGCACTTTTGCTTGAAGACGCTAATAGTCCTTACGCTAACATCATCGTCACAAAGGCTGGCAATGAAAACAATCCTAAGATCAAAGCTTTGATTGATGCGGTGCTTAGCCCTGATACTAAAAATTTCATCATTACTCGCTACAAAGGCGAGGTTATACCTGCATTTTAAAAATAGGGCGAGCTTTCGCCCTATTTTGTTTCTACTTTCATCTTGTTTTAACTCTCTTTATTTTTGTCAAAAAGCTTAAGCTATGCTTTGCTAAAATGGCTCACTTTAAAATTTTTCAGGAATTTAAATGCTGCATGATGTTATTGATTTTATAGTTGCTAGTGTAAGTAGCTGGGGTTATGCTGGCATATTTGTGATGATGTTTTTAGAAAGCTCATTTTTTCCATTTCCAAGTGAGGTAGCGATGATACCAGCTGGTTATTTGGCGCATAAAGGTGAAATGAGTTTAATTTTGGCCTTTCTTGCAGGTACGCTTGGAAGCCTGCTTGGAGCTATTTTTAACTACTATCTTTGCTACTTTTTGGGGCGTGAAATCGTTTTAAAATACGGCAAATTTGTGGGAATCACTCACGAAAAAATGGATAAATTTGAAGCATTTTTCAATAAACACGGCGAAATTTCTACATTTAACTCACGTCTGATTCCTGGCATTCGCCAATACATCAGCCTACCAGCTGGACTTGCCAAGATGAATATATTTAGATTTTGTCTATTTACCACACTTGGAGCTGGGATTTGGTGTGCTGTTTTGCTTGGAGTTGGCTATTTTCTAGGTTCAAATCCTAGCAAACAAACACTTTTAATAATCACGATCGCTCTTTTAGCTGTTGTTGCAGTAATAAGTGCCATCTATATAATAAAGCAAAGAAAAGGCTAAATACATATAAAATTATGTAAAATTTAATGTATTTTATAAAATTTTTACTTGTGATATTTAGTTAGATTTAACCTAGCAGATCGCCCTCATCTTCTCTAATCTAGCTAAATTTCTTGAAATTTTATCTAGCTCAAATTTACTGAATACTTCATCACCAGAATAGAAAAATCTAACTTTTGGGGCTTTATTTAAAGTAGAAATTTTTATTCCAAGCTCACTTATAAGGCGGTTTATTGTCCCTTCGTTGCCATCAATTATGCTTATATTTGGCGGCAAAATTTCTCTTAGACTATCTTTAAAATAGTTAAAGTGCGTGCAGCCAAGCACCAAAAAGCTAAATTTGCTTAGATCAAATTTAGCTAACTCTTCTTTTAGATATGATTTTACATTCTCGGTGTCAAATTCCCCATTTTCAGCAAAATTTACAAGGCGTGGTAGAGCGAGCAGCTCAGTTTTATCTTTTGCGTGTAAATTTGCGATCAGCTCTTTTAGTTTTGCACCATTTACGGTGACCGGAGTGGCTATGACAAGCGTCTTTAAGGCATCATTATGGCTTAAGTCATGAGCTTTTTTTACAGCTGGCTCCATGCCGATTATGGGTACATTTAAATTTGCTCTAAGCTCTTTTATCGCCACGCTTGTTGCCGTATTACAAGCTACTACAACGGCGTTTGCGCCATTTTCTGTGAGAGATTTCACCGCATCAAAGCTAAATTTTAAGATCTCATCCCTGCTCTTTTGTCCGTATGGGACATTTTTAACGTCTGCGTAATATAAAAATTCATGCTCGCTAAGCTTGCTTAAAGCTTCATTTAAGACACTCAGTCCGCCAAGCCCCGAGTCAAATATACCTATCTTCATGCCCATCCTTAAAGCCTGCAATTATAGCAAATAATATCTTTGTAAGCCGTTTTTTATTATACTTTGGCACTTTTTAAACTTGGAGTTAAATTTTGGCAGTTGATAAGATCATTTTCTATCTTTGTTCGACTTTGATCGCTATAAGCATTATTTTTTCACTATCTTTGCCAGTTTTTACGGTTTTATTTTTTAATTACGACGAGTTTCACTTTTTCATCCGCCAGCTTATTGTTGGTTGTATCGGAATTTTCATTATGTGGTGGCTCTCTAGGCTCAATCCCGAAAAGACGCTTGTTTGGATAGGGTTTGGCCTTCTTATATCTTGCGGTATCGCCATGGGGCTAATGCATGCATTGCCAGCTTCAATGGTAACTGACGCTGGTGGTGCTAGGCGTTGGATTAGGCTACCTGGCTTTTCGCTAGCTCCAGTTGAGTTTTTTAAAATCGGTTTTGTCTACTTCTTGGCTTGGAGTTTTACTAGAAAATTTAGTGAAGGCAAAAGAACCTTGCTAGATGAGATTAAGATACTTATGCCTTATATTATTCTTTTTGGTGTTGCCATCTTTCTTATCGCTGTTATGCAAAATGACCTTGGTCAAGTGGTTGTGCTGGCACTTACATTTGTAACGATGGCACTTTTCGCAGGAGCAAGTGCAAGACTTTTTAGTATAGGTATCTTAGGAGCTGCTTTTGTTATGACAGTAGCGATAATCAGCTCTGAGCATAGAATTTTACGTATAAAGTCATGGTGGGGCACGATACAAAATATGGTACTTTCTTTCTTGCCTGACAGCGTTGCAGATGTATTAAGAGTGGCTGATGCGCCAGAGCCATATCAAATTTCTCACTCATTAAACGCTATAAAGCATGGCGAATTTTTTGGCGAAGGGCTTGGCGCTGGTATCTTTAAGCTCGGCTTTTTAAGTGAGGTCCATACTGACTTTGTGCTAGCTGGTATCGCTGAAGAGGTCGGTGTATTTGGTATTTTGTGTATCGTAGCTATATTTATAACGCTACTTTATAGAATTTTTAGAATTTCAGCTAGAAGCGAAAATAAGGTCTATCATTTATTTACGCTTGGTGTCGGGCTTATCTTATCGTTTTCATTTTTAATGAATAGCTATGGCATCACATCGATCACGCCTATCAAAGGTATTGCTGTACCATTCCTTAGTTACGGTGGTAGCTCCGTGCTTGCGATTTGTATCGGTATCGGCATGGTTTTGATGGTTAGCAAAAGGGCAAAATTATGATTATTATTTGCGGTGGAGGCACTGGTGGGCATTTAGCGATCGCAAGAAGCTTTTGTGAGGAGCTTAATGCTCGTGGCATTAAGCCTATTTTTATTGGTTCAACTAGTGGTCAGGATAAATTTTGGTTTGAAAATGACGAGAATTTTTTACAAAAATTTTTCTTACCAAGTAGTGGCGTTGTAAATAAGAGAGGCTTTGCTAAACTAAAATCACTAACAAATATCGTAAATCTTGCTCTAAAATGTAGGAAAATTTTTAAGCAAAATGGCGTTAAGGCAGTCATTAGCGTTGGTGGCTATTCAGCAGCTCCAGCGGCTATTGCAGCCATTATCTCAAAAGTACCACTTTTTATCCACGAACAAAATGCTGTAATGGGCAAATTAAATAAAATTTTAAAGCCCTACGCGAAAGGCTTTTTTAGCTCTTATGATGAAGTTTCGCCCTACCCTTACCCTGTGGCAAAGAAATTTTTCGATAGTGCAAGAGTGAGAGAGGAGCTAAAGACTATTTTGTTTTTGGGCGGCTCGCAAGGCGCAAAAGCGATAAATGAACTAGCTATAAATTTAGCTCCATATCTTAAAGAAAAGGGCATAAATATAATTCATCAATGTGGTAAAAACGGCTTTGATGAACTTAAAAAAAGATATGATGAACTTGGCTTTAATGAAACGAATTTAGAAATTTTTGAATTTAGTAAAGAGATAGAAAATAAGATGAGCAAGGCTGACCTTGCCATATCAAGGGCTGGAGCTAGCTCGCTTTGGGAGCTTTGTGCAAACGCCCTTCCATCTATCTTTGTGCCATTTCCTTATGCTGCTGGTAATCATCAGCTTTATAACGCTAAATTTTTAAAAGATAAGGGCATTGTTGAAATTTGCTTGCAAAATGGAGAAAATTTAGACAAAGATGAAGTTATAAGAATGATAGAAAATTTTGATCTAAACAAAAGCAGTAAAGCTCTAAAAGAGATCCTTTTGCCAAATGGAGCAAAAGAGATAATTGATAAAATTTTAAACTAGCTCCTCGCCTATCGCACAAGCTTTTAGTTCTTTTAGCTCAAAGATTAAGTAGTGATAAATAAGCTCATTTGTGTTTAAAATTTTTGCACTAAAGACTGGTTTTATCATAGTTATTATCTTGTCAGTTATGCCCGCGATCTCCACCAACAAAAGCTCATCTTTGCGTTGCTTCGCAGCCTTAATACAATTATAAAAGAACGTATAAATTATCTTAAAATTTTGCAAAATAACATTTGAAACTATCCTAGAATGAATATGCAAAACATTATGTATACGCTCTTGTAGAGTATTTAGCTCCGCAAGTAGTGATTTTATTTGAGTAGTATCTGTTGTCCTAGAAAAGAGATTTTTTGCTTTATTTTTGTTTTGTATTTGATACTCTGCTACCAAAATTTCTATTATATTTAAAATGGCGACATAGCTTTCTTGTAAATTTTCATTTGCCTTAAAGCTCACACCGTTTTTCTCAATTTTATAATTTAAGCTTCTCTTTATCTGCTCCAAATAAGTACTAATGTTTTCATAATAGTCCTCTGTATTGAAGACACTTTTAAAGAAATCGCTTTCACCTTTTAAATTTGTAAGCTTTTTTTTAAGTTCATCAGCATTTTTATTAAACTCAACAACTCCAACTGCCAAGCCGATCTCGTGCTCACTATTTTGTTCTAATGCTGTCAAACTTTCTTTTAGTACCGAAATTTGTTTTTGAATATTTTGAAAATCCATTTTTTCTCTTTTAATTTTTTTGCTTATTTTACTATAAAAATTATGAAGTTTGTCATTAAGAATTAAAAAGATGGGTCGCTCATAATTTCACTACCTCTTTTGCAAGTAATTGTTCTTTTGAGATTATATATTCCGCAATCTCTATACTATATATTATGTTTATACAAATACCTAAAGTGAAACTGTAGATTCAAATTTTATCAATAAAGTTCTTTAACTCCTTTGCCTATGCATCTCCTAGATTCTACTTACCTTTGAGCCTAAGGTACAGCCCTTATATTTTCCTTTATGAATTTTTACATGGTATATCAATTGATACCACCCGTAGTAGATGTATTCTTATTTGTATTTTAAAAATCTTTCTTTACGGTTTTCAGGACTTCTAAAGGTTTTTTGTTTAAATTTATCTATTATCCATTCAAATCCTCTCTTCGTTTTTTGACGATAGTTTAGACTATAAGTTTCCTAAAAAACGTATATTTTTGTATGACGCCGCTATCTAAATATTTTATGTTCTTTTACTATTTTTAGGTATTTTGTTGTAGAATTGCAAAAGTATTTTTAGAGGGTGAAAGTAAAAAATGAGAATTTCGGCAATTGATCTTTTTTGTGGAGTGGGCGGACTGACATACGGTCTCCAGTCGTCCGGTATCAAAGTAAAAGCCGGAATAGATTTAGACGCTAGCTGTAAATTCATCTACGAAACGAATAACCGAACGGATTTTATATATAAAAGCGTTAAAGACGTTGACGGAAGCGAATTAAATAATATTTTCGGCGACTGCGACGTTAAGATATTGGTTGGATGCGCCCCGTGCCAGCCGTTTTCTAGCCACCAAAAAAACAAAAAAGACAGGAGCTCTCATAGAGACTGGGGGCTTTTATACGAATTTTCTAGATTAATCAGACAAACGGCACCCCAAATAGTATCGATGGAAAACGTGCCGTCGTTAAAAAAAGAAAAAGTTTTTTTAGACTTCGTAAAAGATTTGTCCGATATGGGCTATAACGTAACCTATAAAGTACACGACGCTTCGGATTACGGCGTGCCGCAAAGAAGATTAAGGCTGCTGCTGCTAGCGTCGAAACTCGGAGAGATTAAATTTGCGGAGTCTAAAAAAGAAAAAATTTTTATAAAAGACGTTATAGGCGATTTGCCGCGGATCCGAGCCGGCGCGACGGAAAACCGCGACGATCCGCTACATATATCTTCCGCCCTTTCTCCCGTAAACGTCGAAAGGATAAAGCAATCCAAGCCCGGCGGCACGTGGGAAGATTGGGATGCCGATATATTGCCGCAATGCTATAAAAAACCTACCGGGAAAAGTTATAAATCGGTTTACGGGCGGATGGCATGGAACGACGTAGCTCCCACTCTCACTACGCAGTTTTATAGCTACGGGACCGGTAGATTCGGGCATCCCGAGCAAAATAGAGCCATATCTTTAAGAGAAGGCGCCCTACTGCAGTCTTTCCCTAAAAATTACGTATTTTTTAAAGACGAAAAAGACGTCTCTATAAAGAAGCTAGCGAGATATATAGGCAACGCCGTCCCCCCTAAGCTAGGCGAGCACATAGGCCGTAGCATCAAAGCTCATTTAAAAACCTACAACGTCTTTAAATAAATCGGATAAAATTTATGAAATCTAACGTATTTTTCCATCTCGTCTTCACTTATGCCGTCTAGGGCGATTTTCCCACTCTTGTTATTTCTTGGTAGTTTAGGGTTTAATTTTAAAACCTCTTTTTGAGACAAAAAAGGTACGTTAATTTCTTCATAAGCGTATTCGCCTTCTACTTTTTTTATTCTAAAATCCCATTTTGAAAATTCGGGGCTTTTTAAAAATGCTTTTTCGTCGTCTTTTTTTATTATAGTTCCCGTCAAAGTAAGCATAAGCGCGTTGTCTTGATATATGTACGAAGACGTGGGCAAAAACTTCTTATCGCTTCCTCTGGGCGACGCCTCTTCGGCTATCGTTAACAGATGCCTTAGTACCGCCTTAGGATATTCTTTATGCGTAAAAACCTCTTTTTTGTATATAAATTCGTTAAACGAGCCGCCTAATCTTTTTTGAAGCACCTCTAGTCTTTTGTCGTTAACGTCGTCGCGGCCGCCTTTCGCTATATCCGCAGGATTGGCGTTTACCGTAATTTTTACGATACTGCCTACGTCGACTTTTTCTACGGCCTCTTTAAACGTTTTAATGCAGTGTTCTTTAAAATCCGTATAGTCTAGCCACGCGACGACTTTACCGAGCCTCTCTCGATATCCTCCGCGCTTTTTCTCAAAATCGGGGTAGCTGTTTATAAAATTCTCTATACCCTCGTTTTTATATACTATTTTTGAAAAAGGCGCGTTAAATTTTTGTCTCTTAAAGGTTTCTTCCTCCGTCTCGTACGATATAAAATACTTAAAATCGAAATATTCGTACATCTTTTTAAAATCCCAAGAAAAAGGCCCGGCCATACTTACGTAAGAGTATTCGCTAGGTTTTTCCTTTAGATAAAGCAGTATCAAACGTATCTGTTCGATAAAAAGGTATCTTTCTATCTCTTTTCGTATCCTAAGGTGATACGGCAGGCTGCTTCCCGAGCTCATACGCTTAACCCGCGTTTTATTCTCTTATATACGCTCTCAAAACACTTTAGCCCTATTTCGTTCTTGTCGTATTCGTCCGAATCCGTAAAAGACGCGGCGACCTCCTTTATCATTTTTTTATCGGCCTCGAATTTTATCGTCGTTTTACTATCGTCTTTCTTTTTGGATTCGGGGATCGGCAAGCTCATAGGTTTATACGTCGTGCCGTTCCGCTTGGGGTCTTTTATCATGAGCGGTATGACTTTCTCTATGTCTATATATTCGCTTTGCTCGATAACCTCTTTACGCTCGGCGCTTCTATCGTTTTTCCATTTATTAGTATAGTCTTTAAAATACCTAGCCCCCTCTATCATTTTTTGCCTAACTTCAAAAAACAGATCCGACGTCGTATCGACGCCCTTTTTCGTAGTCGTCATCGGTAGCTTAGACGGATCGTCGCTCTCGAAATTTACTATTCCTACTATAGAGTTAAATTGATAGTGAAACTTAGGCAGACCGTCTCCCCATCCGGTAAGCATCGTCTTGTCGGCATACACCACGACCCTATTGTTGCAAGCTATCGTCCATCCCGCGTCTATCCTATCCCCCTGCGGCCCCTCCGGGATATCCTTAGTCGGATCGTATTCGTCCGGCTGTCCTATTAATCCGCATATTATAGTCGTTTTTAGCCCGTCTTCTTCTTTTTGGTAAAAATACGGCTTCATATTTAAACTATCTTCTTTACCGAATAAAAATTTTATATCCTTGCCTTTTGCTTCGACGTCGTTTAGCACTATTTTAAAACCGTTTTTTAGAGCGAAAGCGTAATACACCGATATTTTTTTCAATAAAGAACTAGCAAACGACGAACTGCTAAATAGAGTCGAAACGCCCGGGTTTATATCTTTTACGACTATCCTAGTCCCTCTTTCCTCTATTTTTTCTTCGGCTTCCGACATCGTAAGATCCCACGCGTCGTCGTTTTCTAGCCATTTTTTATCTATCTTTACGCAAAAAGTATCCTTATCGTTTTTCGTGGTTATTTTTATATCTTTTCCCATTTTAAAAACGGATCTTTTCATGCCTATACCGTATAGTCCGACCGTAGGCAGCTTCTCTCCGCCGCTAAGCTCGCCGGGTCTGCCCATCCTAAAGGCGTATTTTTTAGCGACCTCCGTAGGTATGCCCCCGCAGTCGTCTTCTATTATAAATTCATCCTCTTTTATGCTTATACTTACGCTGTATTCGCGATACTGCGAGACGTCTCCGCCCGTTACTCTAAGCAACCCGTCTAAAGAGTTGTCTATCAGATCTAAAACCGCATCGTCTAGGTCTATATCTCTAGTAAGCATGTGAACGAAAAAACTCTTAGCCGGAGAGCCGTTTATTGTTTTATTATCTATCATCTTTTGCTCCTTTTTGCTGCCTTATTTTATATTTATATCTCTTAAATTTTTCGAAAGTCTCTAAAAGTTCCCGACTCTTTAAAATATTTTGCTTAAATCTTTATTCACATAAGCTGGAATATAGGCTATTTTTATATTCCACACTAGCTTGCACGTTCCACTATTTTTTTTAAAACAAGTTTTATATAAGTTATTATTCATAACAAGTTCTTAAAAACCAAAAAAATTAAAGTTAAGCAAAATTATAAACAAAAGACAATAAAAATACTATTTTAATGATGAAAAAAAATAAAAAGAAATTTAAAAAACAGGAAGATGGTGCGCCCGAGAGAATTCGAATCTCTGACCTTTTGAACCGCAATCAAATGCTCTATCCAGCTGAGCTACGAGCGCACAAGAAAGTTAAGTCGAGATATTAGCCAAACTTTCCTTAAAGAAAAATTGTATTCATTTTAATTTTATAACTGTTTTAGTAAAATCTGATAAAAACAAAAGGAGCAAAGATGAATGATTTTTTCGATAGTTTAAAAGAGATAAAAAAAGAACTTACTAAAGAGCAAGGTGAGATCAAAAAAACTCAAAAAGAAGCCGTTTCTCATACAAAAGAAGAGGCGATCTCGTATAAAGAGAATAAACTAAAAAACGAATTTGCAGAGTACATTAAAGATCAAGATATAAGAAAAATATAAATTTGGAATGCTTATTGCTAAAACATGTAATATTTTATGTGGAGTAGGCAATGAAAGTTACGCAAACATTAGAATCTCTAAGCATTTTAACCGATAATGACACTTTGTTTCGTGAGCTTAGAGATATGATAAGCAGAAATTTTACAAAAATTTTATCTAATAAAAATAAGGTTATTTCGTTTTATGAAGAGAGCGAGATCCCACAACGCAAGTGCTTTTTAAAATTTATAAAAAAACTTTATGAAAAGCAAAGTGATGATAAGCTTGATATTCGTTTTGCAAACTATAAAACCATAAAGCTTGGCTTTGTTCAAAAAAATACCCTAACTCCAGTCATTAGCCTAAACGTAAAATTTTTAAAAAATGAAGTCAAGTTTGAACTAAAAGATGCACTTTGCAGAGATTTTGCTAGCTACATCAGCGAGAGTCTGGTAAAAAGCAATGTTACTTTTAGCAAAAATGATAATTTTTTAAACATCACCATCTCAAATGACAACGACATAAACACATTAAACAAACTGCTCTACAAAAGAAGCTATCCAAAATTTAGCGTAAATTTTATCTATGATGAAAAAGACTACAAAGCCTTTAAACAAGGTATAAAAATAAAAAGCTCAAGTAAATTTGTAAGCAGATTTTCTGTGCTTGCAAATTTGCTTGAGGAAAATTTTGAGATTTTGGGTTGCAAAAAAGATGATGACTTTGAAACCATCAGACAAAGCTACCTTTCGCTCGTAAATATCTATCACCCAGATAGGCACGCCAACAAAAATCCTCTCATACAAGAAGAATACGCAAAGAAATTTAAAAATATTCAATCTGCTTATGAGAGCCTAAAACCATACTTTAAAAATCAAGAAAATTTTGTAATGGTTGGCTAGAACACGGCTTACCACAATGGCTATTAAAGAGAGCAAAAATGAATGGTGAAATGTTTAATATTTGCGCCATTATTGTTGCCGCAAAGCAGGCCATAAAGTCAAATTCTCCTATCCTATATAATGGCACTAGCTACGAAAATAGTATAAATTTTTACTTTCTCTCAGGCCATAGGGCAAATGGCGTAAATAAGTGGTTTGAGCACGCATTAAAACTTGGATTAAGCGATGTAAGACTTGTTGCAAATTTAACTGGCTCATCAGATGAACGTTTATTGCTTAGCTTTTCAAACTCTACCGCAAAATCGATCATTTGCATTTTTAAAGAGCACATAAGCCGCTTCGCACCCTACTGGAAATACAACAAAGATCAAAGAGGCTGGGACATAATATATAAAGAATTTGGTCTTGAAAAAGATGTAAATTTAGAAAATTTCAGTGACAACACAGAGGCTTTTGTGGACACACTTACCAAGATAGCAGCCTTTGCAGATGAGATAGAGTGTGAGAATTTTGGTGAGTGTTTTCGCAGGGCATTAAAATCACTTAGATCTTCAAGCAATGATGATCAAAAGATATTTAATGCACCGCTTATGCCAAAGAAAAATTTAGCCCTTTTTGCTGCGGCAAGCTTAGCTGATGTATTTGGCGGTATGGGCTCTTGGAATGACGACGCAGCAGGCTTGGCACGGCATAAAAAACGTGCTAAAGAGTATGATGAGCTTAGTAGTGAGCTTTTTACACAGATGCGTAAGGCCATACTTTTTGCTGTATGAGTGGTAGCTAGCCGTTTATCTGATAGACTCTTTTTCGCTGGCTTGAGCTGCCGATGTTTAGAATTTTGCGGTATTTTGTGATAGTTCGGCGAACGATTTGGATGTTAAATTTAGCTTGGATTAGCTCTTGAATTTTTAGATCAGAAAGTGGCTTTTTGTGATCTTCGTCTTTAATGAGCTCTAGTAAAAATTCTTTTATCGCGGCGTTTGAAGTCTCTTCGTCAAAGCCAGTTGAAAAGAAATTTTTAAGTGCGACCGTGCCTCTTGAACAGCTTAGATATTTGTTTGCGATCGCCCTTGATATGGTTGATGGATTACGCCCAAGCTCATCTGCTAGGTCTTTTAGCTTCATGGGTTTTATGTCACCACCCAAAAAGTAGTCATACTGATACTCAACTATCATGAGCCCTATCTTATAAAGCGTCGCTTTTCTCATCTCAAGGGCATCTATGAGCTCGCTAGCCTCTTTTATGCGCGAGCTTACAAAAGCCTCTTTCTCGTCTAATCCCTCAGTATCAACCAAAATTTTAGGATAATACTCATCATTTATCTGCACGCTTATGCCACTACTTGTGCTTAGTACGAAGATATCAGGCACCTTTTGGCTCGCCTCTTCTAGATACTCGATAGCTGGGGGATTTTTAAATTTTTTTATGATCTTTAGCGCGTCGTCATAGAATTTAAGCTTTCTAAGTTTTTCTATATTTTCAAAATTTAAGATGATCTTTCTTGCGCACTCTATGATCTCTTCGCTTGACTCTGCCTCGCCAAGCTGAAACAAAAAGCTCTCTTTCACATCCTTTGCGCCCACGCCACATGGCTCAAGGTAGGCAAATCTCGCCCTAACCCGCTCCACTTCACCTTCATTAAAACCCGCAAAAAATTCATCATCATAAGAAAAATATCCCTCGTCATCTAAACACTCAATGATCTTATATGCGATATCTTGTGACTTTTGTGTGGGAAAAAGTGGTGGATTGATCTGACTAATTAGCTTTTCATAGAGGCTTTCTTTATAAATGCTTAAAGCCTCGATGCTCTCACTGACCGAATTTCTACTAACGTGTTCAAAAAAATTTCGCTTTTTTTCACTTTTTTCTAAATTTTTATGTTCGATCGTGGCAAAAGGATTGTCTTTTATAAAAGGCTCGAGCGTCTCTTTTAGCTCATCAAGCCCGCTTTGAAGGATGGGAAGCCAACTTCTTAGCGTTTGGTTTAGTTTGATCTTTGGCGCTAAAGTTTGCTTTTGCCTTAGCATCATCTACTCAAGTAGCTTAAATTCTTCGCCAAGATAGTGCGTTCTTACGAGCTTATTGTTTGCTACTTCGCTCGCACTGCCACTTGCTAGTAGCGAACCGTCCTTGATAACGTAAGCTCTGTCGCAAATAGCTAGTGTCTCACGGACGTTGTGATCTGTTATCAAAACGCCGATGCCTAGCTTTTTAAGGTCTCTAACGATACTTTGGATGTCGCTAACTGCGATAGGATCGACGCCTGCAAATGGCTCATCGAGCAGTAAAAATTTTGGCTTTATGATGAGACTTCTAGCGATCTCACAGCGTCTGCGCTCGCCACCACTTAGACTAACACCCTTTCTTAGGCGAATAGGCTCAATGTTTAGCATATTAAGCATCTCATTTACTCTTTTAGAGATATCTTCTTTGCTTTGATTTAGAATTTCAGCGCCAAGGAGCAAATTTTCTTCTACGCTTAGCTCTTTAAATATGCTTGACTCTTGCGGCAAATAGCCAATACCAAGGTGTGCTCTTTTATGAAGCGGGACATTTGTGATCTTTTCGTCGTTTAAAAAAACATCTCCGCTAGTTGGCGAGATGAGCCCGCAGATCATATAAAAAGTGGTCGTCTTTCCAGCGCCATTTGGCCCAAGAAGCCCCACCACTTCGCCACTATTTACCTCTAAAGATATACCTTTTATGATCTCACTTTTTTTTATCGTCTTTTTTAGATCTTTTACTTCTAGTTTATGCACTTATAACCTCGTATTTTCTGCCATTTTTGCTAGGAGAAATTTTTACTAATGTATAGCTCTCGCCGTTTTTCTTTAGAGCTTTTTCTAAATTTTCATCGCCCCACTCTACTAGATGAAGCCCCTCTTCAAACAAATTTTCAAAAAGGCCATTTTTAGCCATTCCATCAAATCCGATCTGATAGATGTCGTAGTGGTAGATATCTTTACCATAAATTTGCATCAAAGAAAATGTCGGCGACGTCACGCTATCTTCTATACCGTGAGCCTTGATGATCGCCTTTACAAGCGTCGTTTTACCACTTGCTAGATCGCCACTTAGTAGCACCACGCCACTTTTTGGAAGCACCTGCACAAGCCGGTCAAGCTCATTTTCTAAAAGCTCAAAAACCATCAAAGCTCTTTTACATATTCGCTCTGGGCGCTTTTTGGTATGCTTTTTGTAGTTGGGATCGCCAGCACCTCATATCTCGCCTCACGAGCTAGAAATTTGATGCTAACCACGTCGCCTATCTTAACATCTTTTGCTGCTTTTGCCTGCATGCCGTTTATGCTCACAACGCCGCTTTTACACATATCTTCGCTAACGGCACGCCTTTTGGTGATATTTACTACGTTTAAAAATTTATCTACTCTCATGCGGCGGATTTTAACAAAAATAGCCTTAAATTTTTAATCCTTTAGATATTTTAAAAGCTCTTTTAAATTTAGAGGTATGACGCTGCCATGGGTTTCATTTTTAAAAAGCTCAAAGTGAGAATTTATGCCACTTTGCTTTAAAATTTGGGCTAGATCGCTCGCCTTTAAAATGCCAGCTTTGTCAGTTTTGCCCTTTCTCTTTTCAAGCTCGCCAACGCTAAGAAAGACGAATTTAGCCTTTAGTTTCTCTTTAAATTTATCCCCACTCACATTTTGCTTTAAAATTTCAGACCCACCCCACCAAAGAGATGGTGAAGCGATAAAGAAATTTGAAAATATGCCCTCATTTTTAAGCATCGCATAGAGCGTAAAAAGGCCGCCAAAAGAGTGTCCATAAAGGCTTTTTTGGCTATTTTGCACGTTAAATTTCTCATCAATTAACGGCACTAAATTTCTAGTTAAAAAGTGGTAAAACGCATCTGCGCCACCACCTTTGCTAAACTCCTCACCCTCTGCCTTTGGGGTGAGGTCTCTCGTGCGTTTTTCTACCTCGTAGCTTTTGTTCGTGTCATATCCTATGCCTATTATTAGCGGGGCAGCCTTGCCATCAAATTCGTTTAAAAGCATGTTAAACTGGGCGTTTGCGTCAAGCAAGAAAAGCACGTTTTTAAACTCATCTTGCCCCTTTAGCTTGGCTGTGAAAATTTTATAAATTTCACCATTTGCGCTCATTTTAAAGCTTGAAATTTCAAATTTACGAGCAGCCATCTCGCTTAATGGCTCTGGCGTTTGACTAGGCCCTGCGTGCAAAATTTGAGTCACACCAAGCGTAAAAAGCAAAAATTTAAAGGCTCTTACCATTTTGCAGCGACCTTAAACCAAAATCTCCTGCCCTCTTGCGGATACCAGTAGTAGTTGCCGTCGTCTGCTAGCGCCTCATCGTATCTTACTTTATCAAAGATATTGTAGGCATTTAGGCTAAGTGTTAGGTGTTTATTTGCATCCCAGCTTACACCTGTATCAAATGTGAGTAAATTTTTGTCATTTTCACTCACTTTGTTGCCAGGGCCAAATTTCACGCTAGTAAGCTTACTCTCATAGTTTGTGGTGAAGAATGTTTTTACGCTCTTAATTGGCTTATAAGCAAGTGTTGCATGAAATGCGTGCTCTGGCGTTGCTGTAAGGCTTTTTGCATCAAGTCTGCCAAGATTTGTCTCACTAAATTTCATAGGGCCTCTTGGCGTATTTATCGTTGGGTTGCCAGTTTTTATCTTTGACTTATTATAGGTGTAGTTTGAGCTTAGATTTAGATTTGAAAGGATGTCATAGTCGCCACTTAGCTCCACTCCCCAAACGGTCGCACCCTCAATGTTAAAGTAAGTTCCCCAGCCAGGGCAATTAACACTTGGCGCACCTGAGCAAGTACCAAAGGCTGAAATTCTATTTACATTACTGCCGTCGGTATCTAGGATCTTGTCTTTAAATTCATTTTTAAAAAACATTACCGAGCCTCTAAAATCAGCCTGATTGTCATAATATACACCAACTTCATAAGTTATGCTTTTTTCTGGCTTTAGATCTTTGTTTCCAAAATCAACTATTTTCCAGCCGCCTTGGATAGTGCCGACCACAGGAGAAATTTGATTTACATTTGGCGTTTTATAGCCAGTTGCTACGCCACCTTTTAAACTTAGCGTATCTGTGGCGTTATAGACTAGGTAGACTCTTGGCGAGAGGTGGTTGCCAAAAAATTCGTTGTGCGTAAGCCTTGAGCCAAGCGTTAAAAATAGCTTCTCTTCTAAAATTTGCCACTCATCCTCGATAAATCCTGCATGCTCGCTCATTGAGTAGCTTTTTGGGCTTTCAAGGCCATTTTTTGAGGCGTTTGAGACGATGAAGGTCGTGCCGACATTTTGCTTGCTAAAATCATAGCCAAAAGTGAGTGTATGCGCACCAAAAAACGTTGTAAATTTAGAGTTAAAGTTATGATTTTTAGCTTTTGCAGGTATGAATTTATCAAAAAGGCTCGTTCTTTGTGTCTGATCATAGATGTAGCTAAGATCGGCGTTTAGGCTATCAAATTCGCCAAGATAACCCACACCATAGCTCTTTTTCTCATAATCATATGCGTTTAAAGCTTTTTTTCTTATATCTGGATCGGCTGACTTGCCAATGGTGCGTGAGTAATCATGCCTTTCGTTTGAGCCAAGGATGTAAAATTTATTATGTTCATCTGGCGTGATCCAAAGTTTTGCGCTTAAATTTCTCTTATCGCTCTTTTGATAGCCACCGATGTAACCATCTTCATCTCTTAGCTTTTTATATCCCCAAAGCTGAAGTGCGAAAAGCTCTTTATAAAGAGGTAAATTTAGATAAAAGTCGCCTTGCCTACCATCTCCTATGCCTTTGTGAGTGTTTATCGTGGTTGAGATGCCGACGTTGCCGCTAAATTTTGAAAAGTCCTTTTTGGTAATGATATTGATAACGCCTCCAACCGCGTCGCTACCATAAAGCGAGCTCATAGGGCCACGGATGACCTCTATACGCTCGATCGCCTCGGCTGGCGGGATGAAATTTGAGTTCATATCCCCTGCTCCGCCCTTTGGGTTGGCGCTACTTGAATTTACTCTTTTACCATCAATTAAAACTAGTGTTTGAGAGCTTTCCATACCGCGTATCGAGATACCGCTAGCCGGACCATCCTCACCGCCAACGACATTTACGCCTGGCACCTTTTGAGCGATAGAGTGGAGCGAAGTAAAGCTATCTTTTGTAAGCTCATCGCCGCTTATCACGCTTATGCTCGCAGGAGCCTCTTTGATCTGCTGCGAAAAGCCACTAGCACTTACTACAATGCCATCAAGTTTTGTTTCGTTATTATCTTTATGCTCTGCTGCAAAGAGAGAATTTGCCACACAAATACTAAGGCAGATGGCAATAAATTTTGTTTTTCTCACGACTATCCTTTTAAAATTTAATTTGAAAAGGTTTGAAATTTAACAAAGTATCTTTTAAAACAATATTAATTATCATAATTTTAAATAGTAATCTTTTTTATAAAATTTTCTAAGAAAAAACTTACATTATTCATTAAATTAATTTATTAAAAATTAATCAATTTAGGCTAAAATACGACCATTTTAATAAAAGGAAGAGCTATGAAAAAAGGCGTAAAAAAAGTGGTTTTAGCATACTCTGGCGGACTTGATACAAGTATCATTTTAAAATGGCTTCAAGATGAATATAACTGCGAAGTAGTCACATTTACAGCTGATATCGGACAAGGCGAAGAGCTAGAGCCTGCACGCAAAAAAGCCTTAGCACTTGGCGTGAAGCCTGAAAATATTTTTATTGAAGATTTAAGAGAAGAATTTGTACGTGATTATGTATTTCCAATGTTTAGAGCCAATGCAGTCTACGAGGGCGAGTATCTGCTTGGCACATCGATAGCGCGCCCGCTAATAGCAAAACGCCAAAGCGAGATCGCAAGGCTTGTTGGCGCTGATGGCGTGAGCCACGGAGCAACAGGCAAAGGCAACGACCAAGTTCGCTTTGAGCTTGGATACTACGCACTCGGCGACAACCTAACTATCATCGCCCCATGGCGCGAGTGGGATCTAAATAGCCGTGAAAAACTTTTGGCATACGCTGAGAAAAACGGCATAGATATAACCAAAAAACCAGGCAAGAGCCCATACTCAATGGACGCAAATTTACTTCACATAAGCTATGAAGGCCTAGTACTTGAAGACCCGAGCCACGCACCAGAAGATGATATGTGGAGATGGAGCGTTGACCCTAAAAATGCCCCAGATAAGAGCGAAATCATCAAGATCGGCTATGAAAAAGGCGATCCGGTTAGTATAAATGGCAAAAAAATGAGCCCAGCTGAAATTTTAACCGAACTAAACCGCCTTGGGGCAAAACACGGCATCGGCAGACTTGACATAGTAGAAAACCGCTCTGTTGGTATGAAGAGCCGCGGCTGCTACGAAACACCTGGTGGCACGATAATGCTAAAAGCTCACAGAGCGATAGAGAGCATCACGCTTGACCGCGGTGCAGCTCACTTAAAAGATGAGATCATGCCAAAATACGCCGAGCTAATTTACAACGGCTACTGGTGGTCACCTGAGCGAAATATGCTTCAAGCTCTCATTGACAAGAGCCAAGAACACGTAAATGGCTCAGTTAAAGTTGAGCTTTATAAAGGCAATGTGACTATCCTTGGCAGAAGCAGTAAAAATGATAATCTATTTAGCGAGGCATACTGCACATTTGAAGAAGATAGCGTTTATGATCAAAAAGATGCAGCTGGATTTATCAAACTAAACGCGCTTCGCTTCATCATCGCACGCAAAAATGGGCGAAAATTTGACTAAGAAATAAAATTTAAAAGGATAAAAATGAAAGTATTATTAATAAAAGATGTAAAGGCGCTTGGTAAAGCTGGCGAGATAAAAGAGGTAAAAGACGGCTATGGCAATAACTTCTTAATCGGCAAAGGCTTTGCAAAAGCAGCTACTCCAGACGTTCTTCGCCAATATGAAGCAGCTCAAAAAAGAAAGGCTGAAGAGCTAAAATACGAGATCGCAAATTTAGAAAAGCTTAAAGAAGAGCTTGAAAAAGTGACAGTTGTCATCAAAAAAACTCTTGGCGCAAATGGCTCGCTTTTTGGCTCAGTTTC
Source organism: Campylobacter concisus (assembly GCF_902460705.1). Taxonomy (GTDB): domain Bacteria; phylum Campylobacterota; class Campylobacteria; order Campylobacterales; family Campylobacteraceae; genus Campylobacter_A; species Campylobacter_A concisus_Z. The sequence continues at coordinate 157,057 of NZ_CABPUP010000001.1, forward strand.
AAAAGAGGAGATCGCGGCAGAGCTTGAGAAAACGCATCATTTAGTTGTTGAGAAAAAAGCGATCGATATGGACGCTCACCTAAAAGCAGTTGGCCTTTATGACGTTCATGTAAAGCTTGGACACTCGATAAATGCGAGCTTGAAGGTTGATGTGCAAGGAGAGTAGATGTTTCATGCGACAACTATCTTAGCCTACAAAGGCAAAAATAAAGCGGTCATCGGCGGCGACGGACAAGTGAGCTTTGGCAACACCGTCTTAAAAGGCAATGCCGTAAAAATTCGCAAAATTCACAACGGCAAAGTTCTAGCTGGCTTTGCTGGTAGCACTGCTGATGCGTTTAATCTTTTTGATATGTTTGAGAAAAATTTGGAGCATACGAAGGGTGATTTGCTAAAGGCGGTGATAGAATTTAGCAAAGAGTGGCGCAAAGACAAGTATCTAAGAAAGCTTGAAGCGATGATGCTTGTGCTTGATAGGGATAAAATTTTCTTACTTAGTGGCACTGGGGATGTTGTAGAGCCAGAAGATGGCAAGATAGCAGCTATCGGAAGTGGTGGCAACTACGCACTTTCGGCGGCTCGTGCCTTAGATAAATTTGCCGATATCGACGAAGAGGAGCTAGTCAAAGAGAGCCTTAAGATCGCCGGAGAAATTTGCATCTATACAAATACAAACATCAAAACTTATGTTTTAGAATAAGAGAGAAAATGAACTTAACACCAAGAGAAATTGTTAAATTTTTAGATGACTATGTGATCGGCCAAAAGGACGCCAAAAAGATCATAGCGATCGCACTTCGCAACCGCTACCGCCGCATGAAGCTTGAAAAGAGCTTGCAAGATGACATCATGCCAAAAAATATCTTGATGATCGGCTCAACTGGCGTTGGTAAAACTGAGATCGCAAGGCGTCTTTCAAAGATGATGGGACTACCATTTATCAAGGTCGAGGCTAGCAAATATACCGAGGTTGGCTTTGTTGGCCGTGATGTTGAGAGTATGGTAAGAGATCTTGCTATGGCATCATATAATCTCGTAAAAAACGAGCAAAGTGAAAAAAATCAAGATAAAATCAACGCCTACATCGAAGAAAAGATCGTCTCAAAGCTACTGCCACCATTGCCAAAAGGAGCAAGCGAGGAGAAGCAAGCAGAGTACGCAAAGAGCTATGAAAAGATGCTAAATAGGCTAAGAAACGGCGAGCTTGACGAGCTAAGCATCGAGATCGAGGTACAGCAAAACCCACTTGAAGCTGGCTCAAATGTGCCACCTGACATGGCGCAGATGCAAGAGAGCTTTATAAAGATAATTGGCATCGGTGGCAAAAATATCAAAAAAGAGATGAAGGTAAAAGACGCTAAAAAAGCTCTTCAAAGCGAAGCAAATGATAAAATTTTAGACCTTGAGAGCATAAAAACTGAGGCTTTAAGAAGAGCTGAAAACGAAGGTATCATCTTTATAGACGAGGTCGATAAAGTGGCCGTTGGCTCAGGTAGCTCAAACAGGCAAGATCCTAGTAAAGAAGGCGTACAAAGAGATTTACTACCGATCGTTGAGGGCTCAAATGTAAATACTAAATTTGGAAATTTAAAGACAGATCACATTTTGTTTATCGCAGCTGGCGCCTTTCATATAAGCAAACCAAGCGATCTCATCCCAGAGCTTCAAGGTCGTTTCCCACTAAGAGTCGAGCTTGATAGCCTTGATGAGGACGCGCTTTATCAAATTTTAACTCAGCCAAAAAATTCGCTTTTAAAGCAATACATCGCACTTCTTTCAACTGAAAATGTCGAGCTAGAATTTGACGATGAAGCGATAAAAGAGATAGCCAGGATCGCTCATGCTGCAAATGAAAAGATGGAAGATATCGGTGCTAGACGCCTTCATACGGTGATCGAGCACGTGATAGAAGATATCAGCTTTGAGGCTAGCGAAAAGAGCGGCGAGAAGATAAATGTGACAAAAGAGCTTGTAAAAGAGCGCCTAAAAGACGTGGTTGAGGATCAAGATCTAGCGAGGTATATACTTTGAAATCAGGCTTTGTTAGCATCATAGGACGCACAAATGCTGGCAAAAGCTCATTTTTAAATGCGCTACTAAACGAAAAGATTGCCATCGTTTCACACAAGCAAAATGCAACTCGCAGAAAGATAAATGGCATCGTGATGAATGGTGAAGATCAGATCATCTTCACCGACACGCCAGGACTTCATGAGAGCAACAAGGCAATAAATCAACTGCTAATTAGCCAAGCTATAAAATCGATGGGAGACTGCGATCTCATCGTATTTTTAGCGCCCATCCATGATGACACAGAGGACTATGAAAAATTTTTAGCTCTAAAACCTGAAAAACCACACATACTAGTGCTAACAAAAGTAGATGAAAGCTCAAACGCAAAAGTATTAGAAAAGATCACTCAATATCAGAAATTTCAAGATAAATTTGCATCTTTGCTTACTTTTAGTACCAAGCAGCCTACATATAAAAAACCACTACTTGATGAAATTTGCAAACTTTTGCCAGAGCATGAGTACTTTTACGATCCAGAATTTCTTACGCCGACAAATGAGAAAGAAATTTTTAGAGAATTTATACTTGAAGCGATCTATGAAAATTTAAGCGACGAGATCCCATATCTTAGTGATGCGATCATAAAAAGCGTCAAAGAAAAACCAGGTATTACTGAAATTTATGCAAGTATCATCACGGAGCGTGAAATTCATAAAAGTATGATCATCGGCAAAAATGGTGAAACAATAAAACGAATAGGAATTTTTGCAAGAAAGTTAATACAAAATTTAACCGGATCAAAGGTCTTTTTAAAGCTCGATGTAGTCGTTAAAAAAGGCTGGAGTAAAGAAGAAAAGAGCCTTAATAAAATAATTGGATATTGATTTTTTATTGTAAAAATATTAAAATACAGCCCAATTAGAGCATTATGAGGTAAATTTTTATGTTAAAGCTTAGAAAAATTAACGATAATCCAATCGTTACACTAGACCCTTATGAATATGAAGGTTTTAGATTTTCTAATAGCAATGTCGATACGCTAAGTCTTTCAAAGAATATTCTAAAGCGAGACTTTTTTATATCTTACATCGAGTACAAAGATATAATAACAGCTACCATAAATATATCAAGAACAATAGATGATGAGGATATTGAAAATAATATCTCAATAAAAATTTACGAAGAGCTCTCTCTTGATCCTGCGATTGACTATAAAATAGTTTATTTTGAAAGTAATGTTGAAAAAGAAGATAGAATTTTTAATGTTTTTATTGCTACAAATGAAACGATAAATAAAATTTTTAAAAATATTTCTAAAAGAGTACCTTTTATAGATTATGTTGTTGTAGAGCCACTTTTATATAGTGCTATATATAAAAAAGGCTTACTTCCTAGTACTCAGAGTGATTGTTTTTTGACATTTAGGGCCGATGAAGCATTTATAAGCATTTATGTAAATGGAGAATACCTTACATCAAGAGGTTTAAGATACACACTAAATTATCTAAAAGATAAATTTATAGAGCAAAGCGGCGAAAGAGTAAGCCTAGAAAGCTTTTTAGACATCCTAAAGACAAGAGGACTTTTAGATAGCAATGAAGAAGGCTTTAGCTACGATCTAAATACTGTTTTTGAGGACTATATATTTTACGTAAATGACACGATAAATGTTGTCAATAGAATCTATAGCATAAATATAAAAAATATCTATATTGACTGCGACTATAAAATAGAGCGTTTTGAAAAATTTATCAATACAAAGCTCGGCACAAATGCTACGAAATTAAATACAAGCACTGTAATAAATTCTAAAAATTTAGCCATTAGTGAACGATATAACATGATGGCTTTGTATGCAAATTTTTACAAAAAAGAGGCCTTTAATGCTGATTTTAACTTCTCAAATTTGCTTAGACCTGATCCGTTTACAAAAAGAAAAAGTGGTAAATTTATACTGACATGTGCCGCTGCTTTTTGCCTAAGCATGTCCTACCCGCTTTATAATTATATAGCTGGTAGTATTTTAGAAGGAGATTCGCAAAGACTAAGCGATGAGCTTGATGTGCTTAATGCGCAAGCAGCACAAATAAGAAGTACTCTTGAAAGACTAAAAAAAGAGCAAAACGATATAAAAGGATTAACTGATAAAGAGGAAGAAAAGTTAAATTTTAGAAAAGGATTGCTTCAAGAAATTGAAAACAAAAAAGATCATTACGTAATGAAAGGTTTAAATCTTTTTGAAATTACCGATATGATAAACAATAATAGCGTTTTTATAACAAATATTAAAAATAACGATAAAAATTTAACTGTAACGGTTGTTAGCGATAATGAAAAAAGGATTACGCAGCTAATAAAAGATATTAGCAAGATGCCTAAATATTCAGTAAATACAAAAAAAATTAAAGAAGATAGGCAAAACAACGAGTATGAAAGTAATATAAGTATAGAGATTAGACAATGAGACAAGACGTTTTAAGTAAAATAGATAAGTATTTTGACGCAAAAAAACAAAGCGAAACAAATATAATTTTTTTGGGTTCAGCCTTAATTATTATTTATATTGTTTATATGCTTTGCTTTGATCCGTCGCAAGATTTTTATGATGAAAGATTTAATTCGCATACTAAAATTAGCAATGATCTTTCAAGAACAAGAGATTATTTAAGATCAACCAGCTCACCTAGCGGGGATAAAAATTTTAAAATAAATGAAGAGTCCAAAATACTTGAAGCGCTAAAAGGCAAATATTCTAGCGTTTTAAAATTTAATGCTCATTTTGATTCAAAGCTAAAAGAACTATCATTTTTATTATTTAACGATCAAAATTGGGCAAATTTTTTAGACAACATCGTATCTTTAGCAAAGCAAAATAATATAAAAATTTTAGAGTTAAAAAGCGATATAAAAGAGCCAAATTTCCAAAAGATTGAGCAAATTTTAAATATTGACTTGACATTTTTGGGAGGTTTTAAAGATATGCTTTCATATATAAATGGCCTTGAAGAATCAAAGCTAGTAGTTGATCTTCATAAAATGGATGTAAATTCTACCCAAAAAGAGCTTGGCGCTAAGATCTCAATATCTGTTTGGGGGATGAAATACTAATGAAAATAAAAATTTTATTGGCTTTTTTATTTTTAAATATTGCTTTTGCTAATCAGCTTCAAGAGGAAATGGACTCTTATGATAAAATTTTTGAAAAAATAAAGGAAAAAAGAAGCGGTCTTAGCGATATTGAGCTTTCGAGCATAAAAAATCCTTTTAAACAAGAACCTATCAAGACGGTAACAGATCAAAATTCATCAATTGCCCCTCAGGCTTCAAAAGGGCTTAGTTTAAAAGCAATTTTATTAAATAAAGCAAATATTGATTCCAAGTGGTATGCTGTCGGTGATATTGTTGATGGCTACAAAATAGCTAACATTACTAAAAATAGCGTTTTTTTAGTAAAAGGCGATGAAAAACAAGAGCTAATTTTAAAAAATGGAAGTAAAAATGTTGAGATTAAGATTAAATAAAATATTAATAATGGGTGCACTCATTTGCTTGAATATGAATTATGCTAGTGCTAATGAGAGTAGTTGTTTAAGCAAGAATTTTAATATGAAAATTTCAGATGATGTTGCACTAGTAGATGTGTTAAATCAGCTTTCAGAGATGTGTAACTTTAGTATTGTTGCAAAGGACACTTATAGCAAAACAGAGCTAAAAGATAAAGTTTTTGGCGTTAATATCAGAAATATGAGTCTTAGCGAAGTTTTTGACCTGCTTTTAAGTGAGAAAAATTTAAGCTACGAGTTTTCAAATAATGTATTAAAAATTTCATCTTTAAAAACTCAAATTTTTAAACTAGACTATATAACTTCTATTAGAGAAGGAACTGCTGTCACCCAAGCTTCAGTGGATGCTACTCCATCTGAAATCTCTAGTGGTTCAAGTAGTAGCGATAATTCCCAAGATGATAGTTCTCAAGGCTCAAGCAACCTTATAAAAACTACTGAAAGGTTTGACTTTTGGGAAAAACTAGATGCTGAGCTTAAAGCTATTTTAAATAATAGTAGCGAACATATCACAGCGCCTGATCCTATCATAAATCAAAACGCAGGCCTTATCACTGTTACAGCTACCCCTTCTCAACTTAAGCGAGTCGAAAAATATATAGATGAAATGCAAAAAAGACTAAAAAAACAAGTAATTATTGATGTTTCTATTATCTCAGTTGAATTAAATAATGAATACAAGCAAGGCGTTGACTGGAGTAAATTTGAACTTGGATTTAATACATACATTGGCAATTCAAGAAACAATCCAAGCTCAAGTACTACTTGGACAAATAAAGGCAATAGCCTAAGCGATGGATTTGGACGTACATTAAATATCGCAGCTAATTTAAATTTTAGCCTTGATGGAATGATAAATTTTCTTGAAACAAATGGAAAGACAAAGGTTATATCAAGTCCAAAAGTAACAACACTTAATAATCAGCAAGCACTAATCTCAGTTGGTGATAACATAAACTACCGTGTTCAACAAAAAACTGACAATGGAAACAGCAATAGTGATAGACTAACAACTACCTACAAACAATACTCTGTTTTTATAGGCATATTATTAAATTTATTACCAGAAGTCTCTGATAATAACAAAATCATGCTTCGAATCAATCCATCGCTTAGTAACTTTAAATACGCTGAAGACGACACAAGACAAAATGCGTTAAGAGAGATTGCTCCAGATACGGTGCAAAAGAAGCTATCAACTGTTGTTCAAGTTGATAGCGGTGACACTATTATTCTTGGTGGATTAATAGGCCAGACAAAGGGTAAAAATAATACTTCTGTGCCTCTTCTTTCTGACATCCCACTTATAGGTGGTGTCTTTAAAAGCACAAGAGACAATATAAAAACAACAGAACTTATCTTTGTCATCACTCCTCATGTAGTTGATTTTGATAAAAAAAAGCCACTTAATCAATCATTAAAAGACTTAGGTTTTTCTAAAACGATCTATGAATAACAAGAATATTTATACAGATATAAAAGATATCTTTATCAACGAAGATGAAGTAGCTGATTTTGTTAATCTAGATAACTCAATCACTTGTTACAATAAGATCGTCTCGGCTCTAAAAAAGCCATTAAAGCTTATACTTTTTTATGGCAAGCCTGGTAGTGGAAAGACCTTTTTGTTAAACAAGATAGCCTCTGATCTTCAAAAGGATAAAAAATTAATTTTTTTCCCGCATCCTTTTTTTAGCGAGGCTACATTTATAGAAGCTCTTTGTGAAGATATATACGGAAATAAACTTGATAATATAAATAATTTTGAAAGTTTTGTCGCATACTACTCAAAAGAATTTAAAAATAAAGATGAAATTTTACAAAACCAAAT
>NZ_CABPUP010000001.1:164775-414106 GCF_902460705.1 Campylobacter concisus
AAACCAAATAGTTGTTATCCTAGATGAAGCACAACTTTATCCTACTGAATTGATCGAAAAAATAAGGCTAATGGCCGATACAAGATTATTTAAATTTTTATTTACGATTCATAAAACTGAAAATGAAGATGTGTTAGCAAAGGACTATTTTCAAACTAGAATTTGGGAGAGCATAGAGCTTGGAAGTGCAAACACGAATGAAATCATAGTCTATTTGCAAAGAAAAATAGGACAAAAGGGCTACGATAAATACCTAAATTTTCAGAAAAAAGACTATGACAAGGCCTATGAGCTTTGTTGCGGAAATCTACGCACACTAAATAAAATCATGTATAAATTTTATGAAATTTGTGAATATTACGAACAAAATCAGCCATCAAAATTAAGTAGCGAGGACGCAAATATTAAAATTTTGACAATGTCTGCACTTGATACAGGAATAATTCATGCTTGAATTACAAGAAATTCAAAGGCTAGAAAAGCTCTATGAAGAGTACGAAAAAAAGAATAAAAATAGCCTTTTAAAATTGTTATCACATAAAAAGCTAAGCCTTTTAATAATTACGATCTTGCTAATTGTTTTTATCTTTAGTGCTTTTTTATTTTTCTCAAATACCAAAAACAAAAAAGAGACAACCAATACTCCAACTTTAGTTGAGAAAAATTTGACAATACAAACAGATATAAAAGAAAAGAACATAACCTTTGCTGAAACTAATGTCAGTAAAAATATTTTAGAAGATGGCAAACAAAAAAGTGAGCAGGCAAAAGAGAGGTTTGAATCAGATAAGAAACAAGATGAGCTTGCTGAGAAAATAGCTAAAAAGCTAGAACAATCTATAAAACTAAATGAAGACAATAAAGAGCAGGCACCAGATAAAAAACAAAGAAGTGGTGGCGGTTGGCTAAAGCTAAATTTACCAACTGAAAATGAGAATATACAAAATGAACAGCCTCTACCAAATGAAGAGATAATAGAATTAGAACCAAAGGCAAAGCCAAAAATTGATATTCAAATTTCAAGTGAAAACAATGAAATTTCTATGCTAAAAGAAGATTTTAATAAAAATAAAAATCCAGAAATCGCCCTTAAAATAGCAAGAAAATGCTATCAAGATAAAAGATATAGTGACACTATAAAATGGGCACTATCGGCAAATAATTTAGATAGTAGCATTGAGGAGTCTTGGGTCATGTTTGCTAAGGCAAAATATATGCTAAAACAAAAAGATGACGCATTGCGTGCATTAGAAGAATATAATAAAAATAAAAATAAGCCCGAGATAAATGAGCTAATAAATAAGATAAAAAGTGATACGTTGTGAAATTTTTGCTTGTTATATTTTTATCATTAAATGCCTTTGCGCTTGGGATGGCTGATATTAAAAGTTATTTTGAAAAAGCTGAATATCCTAAAATTTGTAATCAAAAAATACAAGATCTTTTAAAAGATTCACAAAATGAAGAATTTCTTAATATCTTTGGCATATCTTGTTTAAAAACAAATGATATAGATAGGCTTGCTCTTCCAGCAAGCAAACTATCAAAAACACAAAGTTCAAGAGAGAATGCAGCATATTTTGCTGATATATTGCTTAAAAAAAAGCTATTGCTTCATGCTATCTTGGATGGGGCTGATATAAGCTATATTAGGCTTCCAAAGAGCGATTATATTCTTTCATTTATATTTGATAAATTTGTCAAAAAAGAATACGTTGAGGAGCTTGGTGTATTTATTTTTGAAGAGCCAAATTCAGATACAAGATATGAGCTTAGTGCAATCGTTGGCTCAAATTTTCCAAAAATGATTTTAAAAATTTTTAAAAATGACGATCTTACTTCGCAGATTGAGTATAGATAAAGAGAAGAGATGAATAATTTAGAAACTTTAACGCTAAAAACATTAGAACAACTTAATAAACTAAATGATGAGCAAATTTTAAAGATTATAGAGATAAAAAAGATAAACGAAAAAAGTCTTTTGGCTATTTTGCTTGAAGAAAATATGCTAGAAGAAGAGATTTTTTTTGAAATTCTATCTGATATTTATAGGAGAGGACACACTGAAATTGATGAAATTTCAACTAGCCTTCAGATAGATCAAAAGCGCTTCATTCAATATGTATGCGATAAATTTAAAATCACATTTTTTGATCTTGATGATATAGATATCGACTACCGTATCAGTGAAAAACTAAGCACCTCGCAGCTAAAATCATATAACGCCATCCCTGTAAAAGAAGACGAGATAAGCGTTTATGTTGCTTTTAAAAATCCTTTTGACGTGATCATTCAGGATAAAGTTCAAAATTTATTTAACAGAAAGCTATTAAAAGTAGCTTGCGCCGATCCAGCCCAGATAGAAAAATATATAAACAAAATAGCTCTTAATGAAAGCATAAAGGACGTTATTACGGAGATCAGAAAAGAGCTTTCAAGCTCTAGTAGCCAAGGGCAAAGTACGGAAAGCTCTGGAATTTTAAAGCTAATTGAGATAATTTTAAAAACATCTATTCAAAGTAGAGCGAGCGATATTCACATCGAGCCAACCGAGACAAACTGTATCGTAAGAAGCAGGATAGATGGTATGCTAAGTGAGACATTTATATTTGATAAAGATATTTATCCTCCGATGGTAAGCCGAATGAAACTACTTTCAAATATGGATATCGCGGAGCGCCGCCGCCCACAAGATGGTAGATTTTCAGCTCAAATTTTAGATAAAGAGTACGATTTTCGTATCTCTACACTACCTATTTTAAACGGCGAAAGCATAGTTTTAAGAATTTTGGACAAATCAAAGGTTATCATAAACATTGAAGACCTTGGTATGCATCCAGATAACTTTGCTAAATTTAAAAAGAGTATGAAAGCACCTTATGGCATCATCCTAGTTACTGGTCCGACAGGATCAGGAAAAACGACTACGCTTTATGGCGCATTAAATGATATAAAAAGTGTAAAAACTAAGATTATTACCGTTGAAGATCCAGTCGAGTATCAGCTAAATATGATCCAGCAAGTACATGTAAATGAGAAGGCTGGGCTTACTTTTATCTCAGCTCTTCGCTCTATTTTAAGGCAAGATCCAGACATTATTATGATAGGTGAGATCAGAGATCAAGAGACACTTAGGATCGCAATTCAAGCAGCACTAACTGGCCACTTGGTTTTTTCTACACTTCATACAAATGATGCTATTAGCGCTTTGCCTCGTATGGTCGATATGGGTATTGAGCCATATTTAGTAAGTGGTGCATTAGTTTGCATAGAGGCTCAAAGGCTTGTAAGAAAGCTTTGTCCGTATTGCAAACAAAAAGTCACGCTATCTCAAAAAGCTCTTGATGAGATTAAGAAATTTCTCCCTGAAGATTATCAGTTTTATAAAAGCGTAGGTTGCCAGCACTGCTCGCAAACTGGATATCTAGGGCGTGAAATGATAAGCGAAATATTATCTATCAGCGATCATATAGCAAGTATCGTAGCAAATAATGCTTCAAAAGAAGAGCTTAAAAAGGCTGCCTACGACGAAGGCTTTATAGATATGTTCCATGATGGCGTTATACGTGCAGCAAATGGTGTAACAACCATCGAAGAAGTATATAGAGTTGCCAAGATATGAAATTTTACGAAATAGAATATATAAAAGATGGCAAACGCCAAAAGATGAGTCTAAAGGCCAATAGCAAAAATGATGTAAAAAATCGTGCAAATATTCAAGGCATGATAGTAAAAATCAAAGAAACTCAGGTTTCAAGTATCAACAATGACTTTTTGGACTTGCAAGAAAAATTTAACAAAATTTTCTCTTCTTCGAAAGTAAAAATTCCAGCTCTAGTTGCTACCATAAGGCAACTTAGCGTTATGACTAATGCTGGTATATCAATACATGATGGCATAAAAGAGACAGCAAATGCTACTGAGGATAAAAGGCTAAAAATAATATTTCAAACACTAGATGAAGACCTAAATCAAGGTGCAAGCTTAACTCAAAGTATAGAAAATTTTCAAGAAGAGCTAGGCGATGTCACTGTCGCTATGGTAAGGCTTGGAGAGAGTACTGGTAATATGGCTGATGCATTATCAAAGCTAGCTTCTATCTTGCAAGAAGTCTGGGATAACCAGCAAAAATTTAAAAAAGCCATAAGGTATCCAATAACCGTAATATGCTCTATAATTTTGGCTTTTATTGTGCTTATGACATCAGTTGTTCCACAATTTCGAGAAATTTTTAGTCAGCTTAATGCCGACCTCCCCCTTCCTACTAAAATTTTACTAAACATTGAATACATAATGAGCAATTATGGCATATATATAATAGTTGTTCTTGTCGCATTTGCTTTTTTGCTAAAAAGGCAATATTCAAATGATGAAAATTTTAGGGATAAGGTCGATAAATATCTACTAAAAGTCTATCTTGTGGGCAAAATAATATTTTTTGCAAATATGAGTAGATTTAATCTAATATTTACAGAGCTTGTTCGTGCTGGACTTCCTATCGCTGATGCGCTAGATACTGCCGTTGTAACTGTTTCGAATCAAGACATAAGAAATAAACTAACTGCTGTAAAAGTACTGGTTGGTCGTGGCATAAGCTTAACCGAGGCCTTTAGGCAAACTAGACTTTATGAGGGTATGCTTATACAGATGATAGGTGCTGGCGAACAAAGTGGTAGCTTAGATGACATGACACAAAAAGTTACTGATTATTATAGAGTGAAATTTAATGATATTATTGATAATATTTCAAACTATATTGAGCCGATACTACTAATATTTATCGCAGCTATGGTGCTTTTGCTCGCCCTTGGTATATTTATGCCAATGTGGGATATGGCAAAAGCTGTTAAAAATTAAATCAACATTTAAAGGAGTAAAATGCCTATAGAAAGAGAATATGGCGTTGATGAGAACGCATTTTTAGTTTCAAAAACGGATACAAAAGGAAGGATCACTTATTGCAACGAGCCTTTTTTAAATATCGTAGGAGTAAAACAAGGTGATCTCTTGGGAAAACCACACAATATAATAAGACACACTGATATGCCAAGAGTTATCTTCAAGCTACTTTGGGAACGTATACAAAATAAAGAGGAAATTTTTGCCTTTATTAAAAATAAAACTCTAAATGGTGGATTTTACTGGGTATTTGGCAATATCACAGCCTCGCTTGATCAGCAAGATAATATCGTTGGATACTATTCTGTTAGACGTAAGCCAAATGCAAAAGCGATAGAGATCATAAAACCACTTTATGCAAAATTACTTGAGCTAGAACGAGATGGCGGTATTGAAGCGTCTAAAAAATATTTATTAAAATTTTTGGAAGAAAAATCAACAAGCTATGATGAATTTATAAATAACTTGCAAAGGTTCTAGATATGTTTAAGAAAAAATCAAATGCAATAAATGAGATTTTAAGTGTTGTCAAATCGGCAAGCAATGGCATACTAGAGCCTCGCATTGTAAATGTTGGAGAAAAGGACGAGATGTATGAAGTCGCCCTTGGCATAAATGATCTATTAGATCAAGTTGAGGCGCTTCAACGTGAAATTTCAACCTCAGTCCAAGCTGCACAAAACTCGAAAACATATAGAAATATATTTGTAGAAGGGTTTAGGGGTTTATTTAAACGAAATGCCATATCTATGAGCAAGGGTGTCACAGGTATAAAAGACGGCCAAAAAAGCAAGGTTAGAGGTCTTCTATCAAGCGAGCTTGACAAACTTGGAAACGGCATAAATGGTATAAATTATGTAAGAGATGATCTAAACGAAAGTATCAAAAATTTAAGCCAAACGGCAACAGATGCTAGACAAACTGCACAAATAGCAAGAGAAAATATGTCAAACATCGTCGAGCTTAGTCAAAACATGGGAGAGCTTGATGGTCTAGTACAAAGCTGCTCGAATGCTACTGGCATGCTAAGCACTAGGGCTTCTGAAATAAGCTCTGTTTTAAATTTAATAAAAGATATTGCCGATCAGACAAATCTGCTTGCTCTTAACGCCGCCATTGAAGCTGCCCGCGCAGGAGAGCATGGACGTGGTTTTGCGGTAGTCGCTGATGAGGTAAGAAAACTAGCTGAAAACACACAAAAAGCCGCAAGCGACATAGAAGTCAATATAAAAACACTTCAGCAAGAAGTAAATGATATCGATGAAAATTCTAAAAAAATCGATGAAATTTCTAAACTAACAACACAAAATGTAGAAAATTTCAAAAAGGTATTGAGCGAGTTTAATGCAAACGCACAAAATACTGCTCAAACATCAAAATATGTCGAAAATAAAACCTTTGCTATAATCGCAAAAATTTCGCAAATTGCCTACAAAACTAAAGTGTACTCTGATCTTATAAACGAACAAGGATATAGTGAGGAAATACGTGATTTAGCGCAAAGTCTGCTAGATTGGTATGAGAACGAGAGTATAAGCGAACACAAGCAAAATAAGAATTTCGATAAGTCAAAAGAGCTTACAGCGTCGCTAAATAATGAAATTAAACTCTTGCTTGAGAAGTCAGCCTCTGGCTATAACGAACAAAATTTAAAATATTTTGTTGATAAGTCTAAGAAAATAGAAGATCTAAGCGAGCAAATTTTTACTTCATATAACGAAATTTTTAAAGATAAAAACTAAAGTGTTAAATTATCTTTGATGTTTTTTGGGGTGGTCAAAAAATAACGCTTTTGCACTACCCTCTTTTAACTCACTAAATTTACATCCAAACTCAACGCAAAATATTCCAGAAGTTGGGATATTGTCTATTGACGAATCACTTAAATACTCGCAAATTTCAGTTATGCTTGGGTTGTGTGTGATGATAAAAATCTCATCCAAACTCTCATCTATATTTTTGACAAATTTTAAAAGATCTTCAAAACTTATATCATAAAGCTCATCTATAAGACTGGTCTCTTCTTTAAATTTTAAAGTTTTGGCGATAATCTTTGCTGTTTGCTCGCACCTTTTAGCACTGCTAGAAAAGATGGCTCCTGGCATCACATCATACATTTTTAGCCTATTTGCCATAAATTTAGCGTCCTCTTTGCCTTTTTGACTAAGCTCCCTTAAGGCATCTTTTGCTCCGTCCTTATTCTCATCAACCGCTTTTGAATGTCTTATGAAATAAATTTTACTCACTATCTCTCCTTTGAGAAATTCTTTATCAAGCAAAGCTCTTCTTTGCTAAATCCAGCTTTTAAGCGATCTTGCTCATTGATCTCTCTAACATTTTTAAATGAATTTGGATACAAACTTAAGATAATGTCAAAGTAGCTATTTTCGTCAATACCCTCTTTTTTGCAAGCAAATTTAAACCACTTATCACCTTTAAAAACATGAGAGACTTCCTCTTTTAATATGACTTTTAGGCACTCAATAAGCTCTTCGTTGCTGTCCTCGCCTTCAAGCCTTTTTATAATATGAGCGTTTGCATCAAGCCCATTTGCCTCCATATATCTTGGCAGTAGCGCCATACGGCTAGTTAGACTATTTGAAGTCTTTTGAAGTGCGATAAAAAGCCCATCATGTACACTTAGCTCGCCGTACCTACCGCCACGCTTTAAGAGCAAATTTTCTATCATACAAAAGTGTCTAATCTCATCTTCAGCTACTTCTAGCCAGTCTTCATAAAATTCTCTTGGCAAATTTCTAAATCTATAACAAGCATCAAGCGCGATGTCAATAGCGCTAAATTCAATATGAGCTACCGAATGGATAAAATTTAAATTTTTATTCTTTGGCTTTACTTTTTTGTTTAGCTCTTTCATGCTAACTACTTCACAAAATTTTGCGTAGCTAGGCGTTATTAGCTCATTTGGTTTAGAGCTTTCACAAAAATTTATATTAAAATCTCGTTTAAATTTCTCATAAAATAGCTCAAATTTTAAAAATTTAAGCCCAATCTCGCCTTCATCTAAAATTTCCCAAATTTCATCATAAAAATTCATATTTTCTCTTTATATAAATCTGTATTTACGAGTGTAAATTTATATAAATAAAGCTTAAAATTTGAGCCTAGTATTTGTTTTAAAAGGTTTTTAGTAAAAATTTCTGATTTATTTTGCTTTGCCATATCCAGCAAATCTATTTGCTGCCAAGCAACTTGAGTTTGAACATCTTACAAGATAACTATTTATCTCTTGATTTCCTTTTAGATGCACATTTTTTTGATTTAGATTCATATAGCTATGAATTATCTTTCCGCCAGAATTATGTATAAATTTTACTGTCTCATCGCCAAGAACAGCCGTAACTATGCCAACATGAGTGATATTTTTCTTATCTTTATTTTTTTGAACACCCTTGCCAAGAGTATTTGAGAAAAATACAAGATCGCCTATTTTTGGATTTTTATGAGTAATTAAATTTTTACTTTCATAAAAATTATAGATCGCTTTTGACTTTCTACCGCCATTATCGTAGTAGCGATTTATTGTCTTTTCATCAAAATACATATTTTGATACTTTGCATTTACGATAGAAACGAATCCTGAGCAATCACCGCCCGCTCTTGTATTTAGGTATTTTTTAAAAAAGGAACCAAATTTTTTATCTTCTCTATCGTTATCTTCATCTATGATTTCACCAATCATTTGCTCACTAAAATCAACACTTGAAGTTACGGTTTGATTTGTTTCATTTTGCGGAGTTGTCGGTTGATTAGAGGTAAAAGAGCAACCTGTAAAAAATATAATACTAAGTATAAAAAAGATTTTTTTATTTATTGAATTTGACATATTTATATCCAAAATTTTAGTGTTTGCAATTTTAACTTTTAAACGTAAATGAACCGGAAATAGTGCTTTGCTTTCTTTATTCTAAGTTAAAAAGCAATATAATATCGGCAAAAAACATATTTTCTTAAGGCAAAAAACAATGATGCACTATTTAAAGATAAAAGGAAATGCAAAATTAAGTGGCGAAGTAAAAATAAGCGGTGCCAAAAATGCTGCTCTACCGATCATCGCCCTAACCTTACTTGCAAAAAAAAGTGTAAATTTAACAAATATCCCAAATGTCGCTGATATAAAAACGCTTTGCCAACTGCTAACTAACCTAGGAGCAAAGTGCGAATTTAAAGATAAAAACTCACTAAGCATAGACACAAGTGGTGTAAGCTCAACTACTGCAAACTATGATATCGTTAGAAAAATGCGCGCTTCCATCTTGACACTTGGCCCACTTCTTGCACGCTTTGGCCACTGCGAAGTGAGCCTACCTGGAGGATGTGCGATCGGACAAAGACCTATTGACCTGCATCTAAATGCGCTTGAAAAAATGGGAGCAAATATAGAAATAAAACAAGGTTACGTCATTGCAACAGCACCAAATGGCCTAAAAGGCGCAAAGATCGTTTTTGATAAGATCACCGTAACTGGCAGCGAAAATATCATCATGGCTGCAGCTCTAGCGCACGGTACGACAGAACTTTTTAACGTAGCGCTTGAGCCTGAAGTGGTGCAAATTTGTGAAATTTTGGCTAAGAGTGGCGTTAAAATAGAAGGCATCGGCACAAGTGAACTAAAGATAACTGGAAGCGGCCAAAAATTGCTTGAAATTTGCGATGTTGAAGTAATTCCTGATAGGATCGAAGCTGGCACTTACCTTTGTGCTGGAGCTATAACAAATAGCAAAATTTCAGTCACAAAGGCAAATGCAGCCCATATGACGGCTATTTTAAATAAATTTGAAGAGATGGGCTTTGGTATCGAAGTAGACGGCGATAAGATCACGATATTGCCAGCTAAAGAGATAAAACCAGTGGAGATAAGAACCACCGAGTATCCGGGCTTTCCAACAGATATGCAAGCTCAATTTATGGCGCTTTGCCTTGCAGCAAATGGCGTTAGCACGATAGATGAGAGGCTTTTTGAAAACCGCTTTATGCACGTTAGTGAGCTTGCTAGAATGGGAGCGGATATTAAATTAAATGGACATATTGCAAGTGTTTATGCACCAGCTAAGCTAAACGCAGCCGATGTAATGGCAACAGATCTTAGAGCAAGCTCAGCGCTGATACTAGCTGCTCTTATAGCAAATGGTGAAAGTTTGGTACATAGAATTTATCACCTTGATAGAGGATATGAAAATTTAGAAGAGAAATTTCAAGGCCTTGGTGCAAATATTATTAGGCTTGAGGAGTAAAAATGCTGCTAAATGACGCATTAGATGCGCTTAAATCTAAATTCAAATTAAAAACAGATAGTGAGATTTTACCTATCAGCATGGCTCTTGGTAAAACATTGGCAAATGATGTAGTGGCGGTAAAAGACTTGCCATGTTTTGATAACTCTGCACTTGATGGCTTTGCTGTGAAATTTGAAGATAAAAATAAGCCATATAAAATAGTTGCAAGTGCCTTTGCAGGCGATAAAGAGCAGCTAAGCATCGGCAAAAATGAGTGCGTTAAGATAATGACTGGCGCGAAGATGCCAAAGGGTGCTGATACAATTATAAAGATTGAAGATTGTGTAGTTGATGGAAATTTCATAAAAGCACCAAACAATCTTAAAAAGGGTGATGGGTATCGCTTTAAAGGCGAAGAGGTAAAGATCGGTGAAATTTTACTAAAAAGTGGCGAGGTTTTAAACACTAGAGGCATAATGATGCTAGCAGCACAGGGCATAAGTTTTATAAATGTAAAAAAACAGCCTAGCGTTGGAATTTATTCAAGTGGAAACGAGATCATCGAGCCTTGGCAAAGAGCGAGCGAGGATGAAATTTATAATGCAAATGCCTTTGGCATCGCTGCACTTTTAAGCTCCATTAGACAAAATAGCTCATATCTTGGCATTATAAAAGATGAGCTAAGTGCTGTCAAGCAGGCATTTTTAAATGCTACAAATTACGACATTATTATCTGCTCTGGCGGAGCAAGTGCTGGTGAGGCCGACTTTATGAAAATAGCTCTAAGTGAGCTTGGATACAATGAAATTTTTTCACATATTGATATAAGACCTGGCAAACCCTGCAAGGCTTATGAAAAAGATGGCAAACTTATTTTTGTCCTTCCTGGAAATCCAATGGCAGCTTATGTTTGCATGATGATGCTTGTTTTGCCTCTTTTAAAAGAGGATTGCTTTGTGATGCAAAATGCTACAAATGCACAAAATTTAAAGGTAAAATCAGGCAGGTTCAATGCCATTTTTGGAAATATTGAAAATGATAAATTTATAGCAACAAATGGCGGAAAATACGGCTCTGGCATGATAGATCATATTTTAAAAAGCACTTTTATGTTTTTAACTAGCCCAGATCAAAGCGAAATTTTACAAAATAGTGAAATTTCTCTTATAAAACTTCCATAAAATCTTGACAAATGAAAAACAATCTGATAGAATGCGGACTTCATTTTAACTGCGGGAATAGCTCAGGGGTAGAGCACAACCTTGCCAAGGTTGGGGTCGCGAGTTCGAATCTCGTTTCCCGCTCCATCTTTTTTATACTCTTTTTTTTATTTTCCACAAAACTTTTTGCAAATGAAGTCAGCATCTATCCGATGTATTGCATTCTAAACGATCAAATTTCACTTAGTACTTTTGGCTTTGAAGGCGAAGACAATGAAATTTTAAACTTAGAGGGCAAAAGAGCAGCCAAGATAGATAGCAAAAAACTCTATGAAATTCTAACAGCAAATTTTAAAACATATAATGACAAAAGCGGTGGAAGCGTTGCTTTTGTAAAAAACTGCTCTATCATGGATGAGATTCAAATGCAATTTTTAAGATCAATTAGTGATGAATATCCTGGTATCAGCATAAGTGATCTTAGCATCAGTCCACAAAATAAACTTCCAGCAAATTTCAAAGAGCTCGTCCTAAAAAATATCTTTTTAGGTGATCAAAATAGTCAAAAAGGTACATTTAGAGCATCATTTGAGGATGTTGATCTGAGTCTAAAAAGCATCTATTTTAAATTTAGCTTTGACGCTAAGATGCCAGCCTTCATAGCAATAAATTCAATGAATACAAACCATATTTTAAGCCTGCTTGACTATCAGCCAACGATGATCGAGTTTGGCAAATGGCCAAAAGATGCACTTTCTAGCTCAAATAGCTTAGCTCTTATAACAAAAGTGCAGATAAAAAGCGGTGAAATTTTAACCAAGCGTCAGTTTAACGCCATAAGCTTAGTCAAAAAAGGTCAAATGCTAAATGCAGTTTTGAGCGAGGATGGCGTTAAGATAATAGCTGAAGTAAAGGCACTTGAGGATGGAAATTTAGGTGATATGATAAAGATAAGAACAAAAGATAATAAAATTTTACAGGCCACAGTTTCAGGCAAAGATGAGGCGGTGATAAGATGAAAAAGATAGTTTTTGCAGCCACTGGAGCAAGCGGAGCTGGACTCTTTTTAAAGCTTATCAAGGCTGCTAAAGATAGTTGCGAGGCGCACGTCATAGTTAGTAAAAATGCCATGAAAGTTTTGGAAGCTGAGGAAAATTTAAAGCTAAATTTAGATGATCTTGACGTGAAAATTTATGATGATCAAGACCTTAGCGCAGGCCCAGCTTCAGGCTCGTTTGGCACGGATGCTATGATCATAGCGCCCTGCTCTACCAACACGCTAGCAAAAGTTGCAAACGGCATAAGTGACACGCTCATCACAAGGGCCGCAAGTGTCGCGCTAAAGGAGAGACAAAGGCTAGTTTTGGGAGTTAGAGAGATACCGTTTTCCACGATCACACTCTCTCAGATGCAGCTTCTCTCATCTCTTGGAGCCATCATTGCTCCACCAGTTTTGGGCTACTACGCAGGCATAAAAAGCCTTCTTGATATGGAAAATTTCATCATTGGCAAGTGGCTTGATGCCTTAAAAATCGAAAATAATCTTTACAAAAGGTGGCAAATTTGAAAAAATCTTGCATCTATCCAGGGACGTTTGACCCCATTACAAACGGCCATTTGGACGTTATCGTAAGAGCTACAAAAATTTTTGACAAAGTGATAGTCGCAGTTGCAAAAAGTGACAGCAAACAGCCGATGTTCGCACATGAAAAGCGTATAGAAATGGCAAAAGAGGCAGTTTGCGAGCTAAAAAACGTAAGCGTGCTTGGCTTTAATAACTTGCTTGTTGATTTTGCTAAATCACACAGCATAAACACCGTCATCAGGGGACTTCGCGCGGTTAGTGACTTTGAGTATGAGCTACAAATCGGTTACGCAAATGCTGCACTTTGGGACGAATTTGAGACGGTTTATCTTATGCCAAGCTTAAATAACGCCTTTATCTCAAGCTCGATCGTCCGCTCAGTTTTGCGCCACGACGGCGATGTAAGCAATCTAGTGCCAGTAAAAATTCTAAAAAATTTAAAGGCATAAAATGTATGTTTTGTTTGAAGGCATTGACGGCGTTGGCAAGAGCACGCAGATAGAAATTTTAGCTTCTAAATTTAGCGATGCCATCGTCACAAAAGAGCCAGGTGGCACGCAGCTTGGTGAAAATTTACGAGAAATTTTACTAAGCTCGAGCATAAAAATCGGCAAAAGGGCTGAAATTTTAATCTTTTTGGCTGACAGAGCTGAGCATTTTGAAAAGCTGGTCGCTCCAAATTTAAGTAGGCTTATTTTAAGCGATAGAGGCTTTATCTCAGGCATCGCCTACGCTTTGGCAAATGATGAAAACTTAGATGAAAGCGTGCTTTTAGAGCTTAATAAGTTTGCACTAAATGATAAATTTGCAGACAAGATCATCTTTTTTGAAGCAAGTGCTGAGCTAATAAGCTCGCGCTTAAAAGCAAGAGGTACAAGCGATAAGATCGAAGCTCGCGGACTAGAGTATCTTTTAAAAGTGCAAAGCCTGATGAAACAAATTCTTATTAAAAATGGCTTTGAAACGCTTTTTATAGACGCATCTAAAAGCATAGAGCTAATTTCAAAAGAGATAGAAAATTTTATAAATTTTAAGTAAAATCACAAAAAATAAAAAAAGGATAATGCGATGATAACGGCACTTCGTGGCATGAAAGATATGCTTCCAGCTCGCGCAAAACTTTACGCACAGATAATCAAAACCTGCGAGGAAGTCGCAAAAAACTACGGATATGAGCAAATTTTGACCCCGCACCTCGAGGAGACGGCACTTTTTAAAAGAAGTGTCGGCGAGAGCAGTGACATCGTGGGCAAAGAGATGTATCAGTTTGAAGACAAAGGTGGCAACGACGTTTGCTTGCGCCCTGAGGGCACAGCTGGCGTGGTTAGAGCATTTATCGAGGCAAAACTTGACAGAGCAAATGTGACAAAACGCTGCTTTTATCACGGCTCGATGTTTCGCTACGAGCGTCCACAAAAAGGCCGTTTAAGAGAGTTTCACCAGTTTGGCTGTGAGTGCTTTGGCGAGGGCAGCGTCTATGAGGATGCGAGCATTATCTTGATGGTGAGTGAAATTTTTAATAGACTAAATATCAAAACAACCCTAAAAATCAACTCGCTTGGCGACGAGAGCTCGATGAAGTCTTACAAAGCAAAGCTTGTTAGATTTCTAGATAAAAACGATGATAAAATTTGCGAGGACTGCAAAAGACGCAAGCTTTTAAACCCTATCCGCGTGCTTGACTGCAAGATTGAGAGCTGCCAAGAAATTTATAAAAATGCCCCAGTTATCACTGATAGCTTAAGCGATGAGGCGCAAGCTGACTTTGTAAAGCTGCAAGAAATTTTAACGGCAAATGGCGTTAAATTTGAGATAGACACTAAGCTCGTTCGTGGGCTAGACTACTACTGCAAGACGGCGTTTGAGTTTATCAGCAATGAGATCGGCTCACAAAGTGCAGTCGCAGGCGGAGGCAGATACGACAGGCTTGTTGAGTATCTTGGCGGTAAAGCAAGTTACGGCGTTGGCTTTGCGATGGGTGTTGAGAGGATAATAGAAATTTTAGGTCAGGCCGAGGATGAGCGAGATGGAGTTTATCTTTGCACGCTTGATGCGGCGAATGTTGATTTTATCTATAATCTTGGCTCAAAACTTCGCAAAAAATATCAGGTTGAAATTTCTTATGATGCCAAAAAACTTCAAAAACATCTACAAAATGCCGACAATAAAAATGCGAAATTTTTCCTTTGTGTAGGCGAAAATGAGATGAAAGAGAATAAAATCTGGTATAAAAATTTAGAAACCAAAGATGAAAAAACGATAAATTTAGATGAGCTTGAAAAGGAGCTGGGATGAATGATTTTGGACTTAGCATTTGGGGCAATTCAAATTTTGTTATAGAAGATGGCAAAGTCTGTATAAATGCAGCCAGCAAACCAGCGATCATTGACATCGTAAAAGAGATAAGAGACGATGGATATAGAGGGCCACTACTGCTTCGCTTTCCGCACCTTATCCAAAAGCAGATCGAGCAGATCCACGCAAGCTTTGCAAAAGCAAAGAAAGAATTTGCTTACAAAGGCAGCTTTAATGCCGTTTTCCCGCTCAAAGTCAATCAATATCCAGGCTTTGTAAAAAACCTAGTGCGTCTTGGCAAGCCCTACAACTACGGCCTTGAGGCTGGTAGCAAGGCTGAGCTACTTTTAACTATGGCTTACAATAACGAAAAAGCTCCAATAACCGTAAATGGCTTTAAAGATAAAGAGATGATAAATATAGGCTTCATCGCCGCTGAAATGGGGCACAACATCACGCTAACGATCGAGGGCTTAAACGAGCTTGAAGCGATAATCGCCATCGCAAAAGAGCGCTTCAAACCAAAACCAAAGATCGGACTTAGGGTGAGACTGCACTCGACAGGATCGGGACTCTGGGCAAAAAGTGGTGGCATACACTCTAAATTTGGACTAACATCAACCGAACTGATAGAAGCTGTAAAGATGTTAAAAAAGGCAAATTTACTTGAAAATTTCACAATGATACACTTCCACATCGGCTCTCAAATAAGCGAGATCCATCCGCTCAAAAAGGCTCTCATCGAGGCTGGCAATATCTACGCTGAGCTTAGAAAAATGGGCGCTTCAAATTTAAAAGCGATAAATTTAGGTGGCGGTCTTGCGATAGAATACTCGCAGTTTAAAGAAGAAAGTAGCAGAAACTACACATTAAACGAATATGCAAACGACGTTGTTTATATGCTTAAAACCATAAGCGAGCAAAAAAAAGAGATCGAACCAGATATCTTTATAGAGTCAGGCCGCTTTATCGCCGCCTCGCACGCGCTTTTAGTCGCCCCTGTGCTTGAGCTATTTTCTCAAGAGTACACCGAAGAGAAGCTAAATTTAAAGAAAAATAATCCAAATTTGATAACCGAGCTAGTCGATCTTTACAAGTCAATAAAGCCTTCAAATGCCCTAGAGTACCTGCACGACGCCATCCACCACACAGAGAGTGTGCTAACACTTTTTGATCTAGGCTATGTCGATCTGCAAGATAGATCAAACGCCGAGGTGCTTTTAAAACTCATCAGCAAAAAGGCTGTCGTGATGCTTGGCAACAAGAGCAACTCAAGCGGCGACCTGGCCAAAATCCAAAAAGAGGTGCAAGAGCGCTACTTACTAAATTTCTCTATATTTCAAAGCTTGCCAGACTTTTGGGGACTAAAGCAAAATTTCCCTATCATGCCGCTTGACAGGCTCGATGAGCGCCCTACTTTGCCAGCTTCGATTTGGGATATCACCTGCGATAGTGACGGCGAGATCAGCTATGATGATGAGAAAAACCCACTACTTTTGCACGACGTGGATGTGGAGAAGGAGGATTATTTCTTGGGATTTTTCCTAGTTGGCGCATATCAAGAGGTAATCGGCATGAAACATAACCTCTTTACCCATCCGACAGAGGCTACGATAGAGCTTTCAAATGATGGCTACAAGATCACAAATTTACTAGAGAGCCAGTCGATCCTTGATATCATGGAGGATATGGACTATGATATCTACGAGATCCAAGACACTCTAAACGAGCGCTTAGAAAAATCAACTCTGATAAACGAAACGCAAAAGAAGCAAATTTTGGGCGAACTTTATCTATTTTTAAATGATAATAGCTACCTAAAAACAATCAATTAAAAAGGAAAACAATGCAACTAGCAAATAGAATGCAAACATTAAGCGAGTCAATAACGATCGCCATCAGCACAAAAGCCAAAGAGATGAAGGCTGCTGGTATCGACGTGATCTCGCTTTCAGCTGGTGAGCCTGACTTTATGACTCCAAAAAAGATAAGAGAAACTGTAAAAAACGCGCTTGATAACGACAATAAAAGCGGCAAATACACGCCAGTGCCAGGTTTGCCAGAGGTTATAGAGGCCATTAGAGTAAAGCTAAAAAGAGATAATGGGCTTGATTACAAAGCAAATCAAATTGTCACAAACATCGGTGCAAAACACTCACTTTTTAACGTATTTCAAGCGCTAATCAACCCAGGCGACGAGGTCATCATCCCTTCTCCATACTGGGTGAGCTACCCTGAGATCGTTAAATTTTGTGGCGGTGTGCCTGTCTTTATCGAGGCAAATGAGAGTACAAATTTTAAAATCACAGCCGAGCAGCTAAAAAAAGCGATCACACCAAAAACAAAAGTCTTTTCGCTAAATCACCCGACAAATCCAACTGGAGCTGTATATACAAAAGAGGAGATCGCAGCATTTGGCGAGGTTTTAAAGGGCACTGATATCATCGTTACAAGTGATGAAATTTATGAAAAAGTAATCTACGGCAAAGAATTTCACGCAGTAGCCTCAGTAAGCGAAGATCTTTTCAAAAGAACAGTCACGATAAATGGCCTAAGCAAATGCGGAGCGATGCCTGGCTGGAGATTTGGCTACATAGCAAGCTCGATGGACTGGCTCATCGCTGGCATCAAAAAGCTTCAAAGCCAAAGCACAAGTAACATCAGCTCGATCGTGCAAATCGGCGCTATCCCGTCGCTTCTTGGCGAAACAGATGAAGATATCGAAAATATGAGAAAAGAGTATGAAAAAAGACGCGATGTGGCTGTAAAAATGATAAACGAGATCCCGGGACTAAGCGTTGTAGCACCTGATGGCGCGTTTTATCTATTTGTAAAATGCAAAGATGTAGATAGCGACTCACTTAGATTTTGCAAAAAGATGCTTGAAGAGGCAAATATAGCAACCGTACCAGGTGTGGGCTTTGGCATGGAGGGATACTTTAGAATTTCTTTTGCGACAGACATCGAGAGTATAAAAAAAGCGATCGAGAGGATCGCAAATTTTGTAAAAAGCTACAAAATTTAATGATCAAATTTAGAGTAAATGGCAAAATTTTCGAGCTTGAAAACGATATAAATGTTTATAAATTTTTAGCTCAAAATGGCTATGAGCTTAAATTTATAGCCCTTGAGCGAGACGGAGAAATTTTGCCAAAAAAGCTTTGGTATGAGAGCTTTATGAGTGAGGGCAAAGCTTATGAGATCGTCACTTTAGTTGGTGGCGGATGAGGAGAAAATGATAGAGATAATACTAAATGGCACAAAATTTAAGGTGTCAGCAAAAAGCCTTAGCGAGCTAAAAGAGCTTGCGCTTGGTGATAAAGAGAGTGAAATTTATAAATTTTTAGAGAAATTTAATGCAACCGAGCCAGATATTTTTATCGTTGATGGCTTTGCTATAAAAGAAGATAGTGAGCTAAAAGATGGCTCAAATGTCGTATTTATAAGGCGTGGCGTTATGCCTGAGCGTGAAGTTTTACGCTCGATGATCGCTTCAAGAAACAGCCCTGAGCTAAATTTAGCCCTAAGTAAAGCCGTGATCGGCGTGGCTGGACTTGGTGGTCTTGGCTCAAATATCGCGCTAAGCCTTGCAAGAGTTGGCGTAAAAAAGCTAGTGCTTGCCGACTTTGACGTCGTTGAGCCAAGCAATCTAAACCGCCAGCAGTATTTCGTCCGCCACATCGGTATGAAAAAGACGCAGGCGCTTAAAGAGCTGATAAATGACGTCAATCCCTTTGTCGAGGTCGAAACTCACGATATATTTTTAGATGAAAAAAATGTGGCTAGCGTCTTTGGTGAGTGTGAAATTTTATGTGAAGCCTTTGACAATGTCGCTGGCAAGGCGATGATACTAAACGAAGCTGGCGCAAGCCTAAAAGAGAAAAAGATCATCGGTGCCTCTGGCATGGCAGGATACTTTAGCTCAAATCTCATAAAAACCATAAAATTTGCCAAAAATGTCTATCTTTGCGGCGACCTCACAAATGAGGCGAAGATCGGTCAAGGGCTCATGGCGCCACGCGTCGCAGTCTGCGCAAATCACGAGGCAAATTTAGCCATTAGACTACTTATGGGCTTGGAGGCGTAAGTGCAAAGTGATAGTTTGATCCTTGGCGGCAAGGAGTTTCAAAGCCGTTTTATCCTTGGCTCTGGCAAGTATTCGCACGAGCTCATCGACTCAGCCATAAACGAGGCTGGCGCGCAGATCCTAACCCTTGCTCTTAGGCGCATAAACGAGAGCAAAGAGCGAAATATACTCGACTTTATCCCAAAAGATGTGACACTTTTGCCAAACACAAGTGGCGCTAGGAACGCCAAAGAGGCCGTTCGCATCGCCCAGCTAGCACGTGAGCTTGGGTGCGGCGAGCTTGTTAAGATAGAGATCATCACCGACTCTAAATTTCTCTTTCCAGACAACGCTGAAACGATAAAAGCGTGCGAAGCTTTGGCAAATGACGGCTTTGTGCCGATGCCTTATATGTTTCCGGATCTAAACGCTGCAAGGGCGATGCTAAGTGCGGGAGCAAGCTGCATAATGCCTCTAGCTGCGCCTATTGGCTCAAACCAAGGGTTAGTTTTTAAAGATATCATTGAGATTTTGATAAACGAGCTTGACACGCAGATCATAGTTGATGCTGGCATCGGTAGGCCCTCACAAGCATGCGAAGCGATGGAGATGGGGGCAGCTGCGATCATGGCAAACACAGCCATCGCCTCATCTAAAAATATCCCGCTCATGGCAAGAGCCTTCAAAGAGGCTATCATCGCCGGTCGAAACGCCTATCTAGCAGGGCTTGGCGGAAAGAGCAAAAGCGCAAATGCCTCATCGCCGCTCACTGGATTCTTAGACTGATGAAATTTACAAGAACTGACCACATGCAGCTGCTGCCTCACATGCAGGATATTGGCAGCGACATTATGGATGAGATTTTAAAAGAGCGAGCAAGCTATAAGCCTGAAATTTACAGCGAGGCTGACGTAAAAGCAGCTCTTAATGCAAAGCACTGCTCGCTTGAAAATTTAAAAGCCCTACTCTCGCCTACTGCAGCGCCATTTTTAGAGCAAATTGCCCAGCTCGCCCAAGCAAAGACAAGGGCAAATTTTGGCTCAAACATCACGCTTTTTACTCCGCTTTACATAGCAAACTACTGCGACAATCTCTGCGTTTATTGCGGCTTTAACGCTAAAAATAAAATAAAAAGGGCAAAGCTAAGCGACGAGGAGATCACAAGGGAGCTAAGAGAAATTTCAAAGAGCGGCCTGGAGGAGATTTTGATCCTAACTGGCGAGAGCGAGACTAATTCAAGTGTCGCTTACATCGCAAATGCCTGTGCTTTGGCAAAGAAATTTTTTAAAGTCGTTGGGGTTGAAATTTACCCGCTAAATTCAGACGGCTACACTCTGCTTTACAAAAGCGGCGTGGACTACGTGACCGTCTTTCAAGAGACCTATAATCCTACAAAATATGAGAGAATCCACCTTGGCGGTAATAAAAGAATCTTCCCATACCGCTTAAATGCGCAAGAGCGAGCGCTTCTTGGAGGCATGAGAGGGGTTGGTTTTGCCGCACTTCTTGGTATAGATGACTTTAGACTTGATGCCTTTGCTACGGCACTTCACGCAAGCTTAGTTCAGAAAAAGTATCCACACGCTGAGATCGCATTTTCATGCCCAAGGCTTCGCCCTATCATAAACAACGACCGCATCAATCCGCGTGATGTGGGCGAGCGCGAGCTTTTACAAGTGATCTGCACTTATAGAATTTTCATGCCAACAGCCAGCATAACCATTTCAACCAGAGAAAAGGCAAAATTTCGCGACAACGCCGTAAAGATCGCCGCAAATAAGATAAGCGCTGGCGTAAAAGTAAGCATCGGCGCTCATGGCGAAGAGAAAAAGGGCGACGAGCAGTTTGAGATAAACGACGACAGAAGCGTGGATGAGATAAAAGCAATGATAAAAGCAAACGGCTTAGAGCCCTTGATGAGCGAGTATGTCTATGTTTAAAATTCTCTGCGTGGCCGACTTTGAAAGCTATGAGGGCGATGACTTTTTAAAGAGGATTCAGCTACTTTGCAAGGCTGGCGTGGATGAAATCTTGCTTCGTGCAAAGGGGCTAAGCGAGGCTAATTTTTACGATCTTGCTAGGGTTGTGGCTCAAATTTGTGAAAACTACCGCAAGAATTTTATCATTAATCAATTTTTTGACGTATCTTGCAGGCTAAAAAGCGATTTTTGGCTCACTTCGGCGCAGCTTGAGTTTTTTAAAAATCACGGCGTTTTTTTAGAAGAATTTAGAAAAACAGCTAAAATTTACGCACCGGCTCACGACATAGAACAGGCTAAAATTTCAGCCTCTATCGCTGACGTACTAGTCGCTTCACATATATTTGCCACCTCTTGCAAGCCAAATTTAGAGCCAAAAGGGGTAAGTTTTATAAGCGAGCTAAAAAGCTTTAATAAAGAAATTTACGCACTTGGCGGACTAGATGGCGGTAACTACAAAGAGGCTATAAAAGCAGGTGCTAGCGGAATCTGCTTCATGAGCTTAGCTATGATCGGCGATATGGAGCTTGTAAAAAAGATAGCAGAGAGCAAAAACGGCTAAATTTAGTATAAATTACATAAAATAATACGTAAAATTTTACTCATTTTTACTAGCGATATATGTTTTTATATCAAATATAAGTAGCGTCACAAGCGATGGCAGCATATAGGAGTTTAGCACTAAAAGCAGCGACTTTGTCAAATTTGACTTTATTAAAGTCTCTATGTCAAGGCTGCTGTTGTAGTTAAAAAAATATAGCAAGGCAAACTCGCCAACAAGAACTATGCGAGAGATCTTTAGCAAGATGTCATTTCCCAGTCTTGCAAATTTATCATCAACCACAAGCGACAAAGTGATCCAGCCAAGCAGCCAAATTGAGCAGGCTAAAGCATAAACAGTAATGCTTTCATCAAATTTTTCAAGTAGTAAAAATACCAAAGGTTGCAAAAATACAAGGCTAGCGATAAACCAAAGAAGTGAGCTAAAGGCTAGCAGGCAAACACAGCCAAAGATAGAAATGGCAGAGATAAAGCCAAAAACCTCTAACCCAAGATAGTAGGCCAGCGCATAGGATAAAAAAGAAAAAACAAGCCAAATTTTAATAACAAGTCGCCACCTATTTGCAAAGGCAGTAGCTTTTAAATTTAGGCTATCTGTCAAACCCATTTACGAGATTTTCTTTTGTTTTGGGCGGAAAACTTTCATCACATTTTCGTCAGTCTCAATAAATGCCCCCTCGATCAAGTCAATGCAGTATGGCACCGCTGGAAATACCGGCTCCAAGCACTCTTTTATCGCTTTTGGCTGACCTGGTAAATTTATGATGAGCGCGTGCCCTCTGATGCCTGCTGTTTGGCGCGATAGGATCGCTGTTGGGACGTATTGCAGGCTTGCGGCTCTCATTAGCTCACCAAAGCCTGGCATCATCTTCTCGCAAACCGCCTCAGTAGCCTCTGGCGTAACGTCTCTCACCGCTGGTCCTGTACCGCCAGTAGTTAGCACAAGGTCGCAGCCAAGCACGTCTACCATGTGCACAAGCCTCTCTTTTATCAGCTCAAACTCATCTGGTATAACCTCGTAAAAGTACTCACGCTCGCTCACTATCCAGCTATCAAGCACCTCTTTGATCGCTGGACCTGATTTGTCCTCGTATGTGCCTTCGCTTGCACGGTCAGAAAGGGTTAATATGCCTATTTTTGCTTTCACTTTTTCTCCTTTAGTAGTTTTCATTTAAAATTTTTGCCAGCGTCTCTTTATCTACGCTCTCGTATGCTAGCAGATATGAGCTTATCTTTGCGATTTGCTCATTTGTGCCTTTTAAAAAGGACGTGATCTCCTCTTTTGCTTGCTTTAAAATTTCTTCTACATCGTTTGGATTTGGCACGAAAGAGCTTCCCATGCCATATTCATAAACCATCTTTGAAGCGATCTCTTTGGCTAAATTTAGGTCATTGCTCGAGTTTGAAAAGATGTCATTTTCATCTATCTCAAGCTTGCACATGCCAGCGATGAGCACCTTGATACGAGATATCATCTGCGACTTTGACTCGATCTCTTGCTCTGTGGCCATAAACCTATCTTCTATAAGAGAAATTTTTTCAAATTTCACATCAAACCAGTAAGCGCTTAGTGCCTTTGCTCCTTGATAAATGGCTTGAATTTTCTTCTCGTTTTCGCTATAGCTTAGCACCTTTTTTTTGCCGAGCAAGACCTTGTTTAAAACAGCCTCAAAGTCTCTCATTTTAAGCACGCTCTCGCCGTTTCTTAGGGCATTTATCGCAGCTTCATTTACAAGCGTGCTAAGTGCCGCACCTGAAAAGCCAACGCTCATTTTGGCGATATCCTCAGCCACCACTTCGCAGTTTTTATCTTTTAGATATGTGTTTAAGATCGCTACTCTGTCGTTAAAATCGGGCATAGAAAGAAAAATTCTCCTATCAAAACGCCCTGATCTAAGTAGTGCCTCATCGATCATCTCGATCCTATTTGTGGCAGCTATGACGATGACGCCCGAGTTATCTTCAAAGCCGTCCATCTCGGTTAGCAGCTGATTTAGCGTGGCTTCTCGCTCGTCGTTTCTAGTCCCACCCCTGCTCTTACCAACGGCGTCTATCTCGTCGATAAAGATGATTGAGGGCGCATAGGACTTGGCTCTACTAAAAAGCTCTCGCACTCTTTTTGCACCCATACCAACATAAATTTGAACAAAGCTTGCACCATTTTGATAAAAAAATGGCACATTTGCCTCACCAGCAACTGCCTTTGCCACAAGCGTCTTACCAACGCCTGGAGGGCCGATCATTAGTACACCTTTTGGCATTTTGATACCAAAATTTCTATATTTTTGTGGATTTTTTAGAAAATCAACTATCTCGCTAAGCTCGCTTTTGACCTCACTAATACCAGCTACATCGCTAAATCTCACATTTGAGATGACTGGCATCGTGTTTTGATTTAGCACGCTTTCTATCTCAAATGCGCCCTCTTTTTTGCTAAGCAAGCTCTCCTCTTTTTTCCTGATACTTCTAAAGATATAAGCGTACCAAAACACGAAGCAGACAAAGATGATAAATCCCCAGATCATGCCAGGAGTGATGTATTGCTTAGTCTTTTCAACAGGTACTTTTTTAATAAGTTCTTTTAGATCGATACCCTCTTTTATGATTGAAAAACGATTGTTTTGTGCATAAAGCACGACTTCATCGTCATCGATTACAGCGCGGTCTATAAAATTTCCATCCATTAGTTGCATATATTGCGAATATGTGATATTTCGTGGTTCTTTACTAACGGCAAATAACAGCACGCTGATTAATGCGACAGCTGCGATTATTAGGATATTTTTCTTATTAAATTTAAATTTTTGCATAATTGGCATCTGGCTTAACTTCATATTCGCTTACCTCCACCCACTCTTTTGTTATGTCTTTTTGGCTTAAAATTTTAGCTTTGTTGTAAAACTGATCAAAGCCCTCGTAAAACTCACCATTTTTTTGCTCGACTAAAATTTTTAAAGCTTCGTTATGTTTTTTTCTAAAATTTTCATTATTTTGCAAAGCTATGCCTTGTAAAATTTTTAGCCTACTTTTTGCCACATCACCGCTAACATCGCTTTTTAGCGTAGCTGAGTGCGTATCACGCCTTGGAGAATAGACAAAAGCATGCAGATGTGTGATAGGAAATTTTTTAAAATTTTCCACCGCCTCTTCCCAAATTTCCTCACTCTCGCCTGGATGACCCACGATGTAGTCCGTGCCAAGGGCAAAGCCAAGTGAGCTTAGCTCATTAAAAAGCTCCAAATCACTAAATGCGTTATTTCGTCTTCGCATGATCTTTAACATCGCCTGACTCGTATGCTGAAGTGCGATGTGCAGATGACGCTCCAGCCACTCTTCTTTTAAAATTTCTCTAAAGCTCTCATCTATCTGGCTTGGCTCAATGCTTCCAAGCCTAATGCGTCTAATGCCAGAAATTTTACCTAAGTTTGCCAAAAGCTTACCAAGAGAGCTATTTGTATCTTTGCCGTAACTGCCTATATTTGTGCCAGTTAGTACGAGCTCATTATAGCCGTTTTGGGCTAAAATTCTTGCCTCTTTTAATATCATAGCCTCATCCATGCTTCTAGCCTTGCCGCGAACCGAAGGGATGATGCAGTAGCTGCAGCTAAAGTTGCAGCCTTCTTGAATTTTTATAAAAGCCTTTGTGTGATTTTCATAATTTGTAACTATATTTTTATCAACTGAGTTTAAATTCCCAAGCTCAAAAAATGGCTTTTCTTGCTTTAAAAGTTCATTTAGATCGCTCTTTTTACTAGCTCCAAGTACGCCAAATATACCGCTATTAAATAGCTCTTTGCCCTTACTAACCGCGCCACATCCAGTCAGCACCACCTTTGCCCCGCGCCTTTTTACACCGTTTATGTAGTTTCTGACGCCGCTATCGGCAGAATTTGTGACTGTGCAAGAGTTTATCACGACAATATCAGCAGCATCTTCATCATTTGTGATCTCGTAGTCTTTGATGTAGCTTTTTAAAAGCTCGGTATCATAGATATTTGTACGACACCCAAATGTTTTAAAAAATATCTTTTGCATTAAGAATTTTCGCTCTCTTGCTCACCGTGTGCGGTATGATCGCTTGGATTTTCTTTTTTACCTACAAACATGGTTTGCGTTGGATAAGCGATCTTTATATCATCTTGAGCCAAAAAAGCCTCGATGATCTCAGCACTTATCGTGCTTCTAAGTGCCAACGTGGCATAGGAATTTGACATAAACCAGCATGAGATATTTATGCCATAAGGCTCAAAAAACGTATAAATTCTTGGCTCAACATTTGGATTTTTGATGCTGTATTGACTTCTTAGTTTATTCATCTGGCGTTTTGCGATATCGGTATAGCCTTTTGAGTATTTCTTGACAACATTTCTCGCTAGATAGACAGCCTTTTTATGGTTACTATCAAAGCTTATCATGATATCTATACCGTCCCAAACGGTCTTCATGCCATAGTGAGCATAGTTTGCGATTAGGTCTGTAAAAATATAGTTATTTGGTACAAAGATGATCCTACCTGCACGGCGGTTTGTTTTATAGGTTGAGTAGCTAACATCCTCAAAAACAGTTAAGCGAAGTAGCGAAATATCAATGACGTCGCCTACAAATTCGCTCCCATCATGAAATACCCTAATCCTATCACCAACATGTATAGAGCCACCAAACATAATAACCATCCAGCCAAGCATACTCATAAACATATCTTTCATCGCAATGGCGATACCAGCCGAAGCAAAACCTAGCACGGTTACTAGATATGTGACATTTTCGATGTATGAAAAAAGTAAGATTATGATGATAACGGTGATATTTAAAACGTTTAAAAATTTATTGACCGTGTAAAATCTCTCATTATCAGTAATCGTTCTTTTAACGATAAATTTAGCGATAAATGTTAGTCCGATCGTCAAAAGAATGATGATAGCTGTATAGCCCATGCTTAAAAACTGAGCTTTTATATCAGAGGTTGTTAAATTTATAGCCTCATCAGCCCTTTTTTCATAGACATTATAAGTAGTATCAGCGATCTGTTTTGCCGCTTTAAAGTCACCTATTTCTTGTTTTACCAAGTTTAGGCTTTCTCTATTTTGCTCATTTTCTTCTATCAAATTTAGTCTATTTAGTAAATTTTCTTTTGTTTCAAGCTTTTCCAAAAGCGTATCAAGCTCTTTTATATGCCTTTGATACTCGATCTTATCACTCTTTATCTTTTTGATATACGAAAAGCCAGATATAAGTGCAACAGGACTTGTTATCCTTGGTGGAGTATCCATTTCAGGAGCTGCTAACATATTTGAAAATGGCGTTTTTTCATACTCTTTTAGTAAATTTATCTGCTCTTTTAGAGTTTGGATTCTCTTTATGATATCGCTACCTCTTCTTGAGCTTTTGTCCAGTTTCTTTAGTTCATTTTCATTTTTTTCAAGCTCATCAATAAGCCTTTGATAAGTGTTATAGTTAGCATATCTTGTGATCCAGATATTGTTTTTTAGGGAGTTATCTAGATTTGAAATATCTTTTACAAGCTCGTTATTTTGTAAATTTTGTGAGCCATTTTGCTCAAGCGTAACGTTTTCTTCAGCATAAAGGGCAAAGCAAAAAAGTAGTAAAGCTATGATCTTTTTCATTTAAATTCTCTTAAAATTTTTAAAACATCTTCTTTTTTGATGTCATTTTTTATGATCGCACTGCCGATTTTATCTGCAATGATGAAATTTATCTTATCATCTTTTGTCTTTTTATCCATAAAGAATGCCTCGTAAAATGCATATTCATTTTCTATTTTGTAGCTTACTGGAAGGCCAAATTTTACCAAAACCTGCCTGATCTCTTCGGCATCTACCTCGCTCATGAGACCTAGTTTTACGCTTAGGCGATTTGCCATATTCATACCTATTGCCACCGCTTCGCCGTGTAAAAATTCTTTGTAATTTGTCTCATTTTCTATAACGTGAGCAAAGGTATGGCCGTAGTTTAGGATGGCTCTTAGCCCCCTTTCCTTCTCATCTTGTTCAACCACTTTTGCTTTTAAATTTATAGACTTTTCAACCAGCTTAGCTAAATTTTCATCGTCCAAATTTATGCTCTTTAGCCAATCAAACATCTCTTTGTCAAAGGTTATTGCCATTTTTAAAGCCTCAGCCACACCAGCTGCAAATTCTCTCTTTGGCAATGTCCTTAAAAAATTTATCTCACAAAAAACCGCCTTTGGCTGATAAAAAGAGCCTATTAAATTTTTACCAAATTTATTATTTACACCGGTCTTTCCGCCCACACTCGCATCGACTTGCGCTAGAAGCGTAGTTGGGATATTTATGAAATTTATCCCTCTTTCATAGATGCTTGCCGCAAAGCCAGTCATATCGCTTATGACGCCACCACCAAAGGCGATTAGCGTAGATGAGCGATCAAATTTGCTCACAAAAAGCTGCTCTAAAATTTGCTCTAACGTCTTTAAATTTTTATACTCTTCGCCGTCAGGCACACTTATGATAAATTTCTCATCACACTTCAAAACACTAAGTAGCTTTTCAAGATGAAGCCCCGCTACTTTGGCGTTTGTAACGATGCCAACCTTGCCTTTTAGCTCTAGTCTTTCAAGCTCGTTTATATAAATTTTATAGCTTGATGCTTTTTCTTTAAGATTTAAATTTATCTGCATTTTTACTCACTTACTGGCACAAAAAGCTGTGCATTTTGGCTTAGTTTTTTATAAAGCCTATTTAAATTTGTCGATAAAAAGGCAAATGCCCCACCGTTTGCCACGCTTTTGCTAAACATCACAAAATGGAGCAAATCTTTTGTATTTTTTAGTTTTACAAGCGGATTTTTTAGATTGTGATTTTCTATCTTTATGCGTTTAGAAAATAGCGCGCTAATACTCTCAAAATGCTCTCTTAGCGCTTCATCTTCGCTATGCTTATTATCAAAATAGTAAAATTTCATCTCCAAATCAAGCTGTGCACAGCAGTCTGTTATCACGGCTGATTGATTCTCCACCTCTTGACTTTGATCACCTAGTATAACGCCCTCTTTTATATTTGAGAGCAAAATTTTGCCTGTTTTTAGCACTGGAAGTTTTAGCTCATAAAATAGCTTTTTAAATTTAAAAAAGTATTTATCGTCGCTTAAGATTAGGCCAATATCGTGCTTTAAAACGTCATATTTTATAGATTTGTTATCACTATTAAAATAATCCATCAAAACGATGATATTTTTCTCTTTTATCGCTTTTAAAGTATCTAAATTTTCACCTAAAGTTGGATTTATCACTCTAAAAAAAAGGCGTTTATTATTTAGCTTTGAATGCAAATACAAGCTATCCTTTATGAGCTTGCTAACACGTTCTTTATCCATTGAGATCATGTCGATCAGCACATAGATATTGCTACCAAATGGACTTGGAAACTGTCCACTTTCACGCTTAATCGAGCGGTAAACATTTTGAAGCACATTTGGATCACCAACGATTAGTAATATATCGCTTGGCTGTATCATTACATTTGGCTTTGGCAAGATTATCTCGCTACCTCGATATATGAGGGCTATTCGCCACTTTTTTTGAGCTACTGAGCTAATGTGACGATACATATAAGAGCTACCTATTGGCACCTTAACTTCCATGATCTCACCCTCACTAAGCCCAATATTATCAGCTAAAACCGGCAGATCTGGTAAATAGTCCATAAGCCTTGATGCTGCAATATCTCTGATATCAACCACGCTTAAGTGTTTATCACTAGCAAATGTTTCTTTACATTTTTCATCAAGCTCCCACGAGTTCATAAAAACAGCCTCGGTCTTTGTGCTGATCTGTCTTAAATTTTCATAAACTGCAATCGCCTCATTTTTATCATCGCAAACTATACAAAACTGACTAAAATAGCCATCGCTCACGCTTTTTAGCTTTGAGAGGCTAGTTGGGTCAAACTGGTAAAATGTAAAATTTTCATAATTTGATTTTTGGCTGTAATCTTCGCTTGAAACAACGATATAGTGATGTAAATTTGATTTTGTTTCAAGTAGTCTATTTAAAAAATTTCTTGCAAAAGTTCCATCTGCGATTATTAAAATTTTCTTCATCAATTCTCCGTATTTTAAAGCTCACATTATAACAAAAGGTCTTTAAAATAAGCTATTTTGGCTATAAATTTAGAAATTTACAGCCAAGAAAATTTAAGAGATTATTTCAGAGATTAGCGTATCGATTGCTAAATTTGTAGCCTTGTTTATCGTATCAAAAATAGTACTTGAGCTTGGATCTGGACAAAAAATTTCTTTTGTGATCATGCCAGATTTTAGCGAAGTGTTTGCATTAAACAGCTCATAAGCTAGTGAAACTTCGGCTTTGTCGCCTCTTATTTGAAGAGAGATGATGCTAACTTTTAGCCTAAGATCCTTTGCGTTTGGTGAAAATATCGGCTTTGCAGCGCAGTTTGAATAAAGCCCTTTTACAAGCGATTTATAGACCATTTCGCTTGGCTCAGATACAAATTTAGCGTCACTTAGGTATCTAATTTTATTATTTTCAGCTACGATCAAAATTTTTCTAGTATCGACCATATCAAGAGCGCTTACATTTTCGATGAAGACATTCTTTAGCTCTTTTTGCTTGTTTTCAGCTGAGCAAGCCTTATTTGAATAGTGAATTTCATACATTGTTGCAACTGGCACATCCGTCTTTAGTGAGCAGCCAAGAAATAAAAGCGTAGCCGTTAGAAAGATTAAATTTCTCATTTTTTATCTCCTTTGTCGTTTGGCACTGGATTTGTGAAGAAAAACTCGTAAGGATTGTCTTCAAGCCTTTGAAGTGCGCCTCTAAATTCACGAAGCGTCTTGTCAAATCCATTTAAAAAATCACTCGCCTCTCTTAATAACGGTCCAACCGTATTTCTAAGATCGTATTCACCATCTTTAGCCTTTTTTGTGATGAGCTCTTGCAGCGAATTATATCCGGTGATAGCCGAATTTGCCGATACAAAAACTTGGTTTGCATTTGAAATTAGTCTGTTTAAATTTTTAACCAGTTCTTTTGTGTCGGTTTTGTTTAGAGTATCTGTAAAATTTTTTACATTTTTAACGATACTATCAACCTCGCTTAATCCCTCTTCGTCTGTTAAAACTTGTGTAAATTTATCGATATTTTTAAGGACTGACTCTACGTGAGCAATATTTTCAGGCGAGAAAAAGTTATCGACTTTATCAAGTGTTTGATTTATCTTTAAAGTAATGTTTTCAGCGTTGTTTCCAAGCTTTGAAAAGAGGCTCTCTTCAAGCTGTAAGATAGGCTTTTGACCTGATGCAAAGTCTTTCGTGCCACGGCTTATATTTATACTAGCCACACCGCTAATAGCTTGAACTTCGATACTTGCTACACTATCAGCCTTTATCGGCAGATCCTCTCTTATCTTCATAGTGATGTTTATGAGAGCGTTTTTATCATCGACAAAATTTATATCACTAACACTTCCTGCTGGCACACCGATAAATTTAACTGTTGAATCAACCTTTAATCCACTTGGCAGCTCAGTCGTGTGGATGTAGTACTCTTTAAAATCAACCTTTGTATTATTTTTGCTAGTCATCCACCAGATAAATATCGCAAATGCTGTAAGGCAAGCCATAAAAAACATGCCAACAATAGTATAAGAATTTCTATTTTCCATCTACTTTTTCCTCATTTTAAATAGCTCTTCAAGTGGGTTGTTTTTGAGATATTCAAGCTCTTTTATATTTCCCTCAAAGGCTATTTTTTTGTTATCTATTATCAAAAATCTATCCAAAATATCAAAAATACTATCAGCATCATGAGTCACCATGACAACAGTCACGCCAATGCTATCACGAAGCTCTTTTATGAGCGCGTCCATTTGGCGTGAGCTAACAGGATCAAGTCCGCTGTTTGGCTCATCTAAAAATAGCACCCTTGGGCTTAGCACCAAGGCTCTTGCAAGCGCGGCACGCTTTTTCATACCGCCACTTAGCTCACTTGGATAAAGCATAGAAACCTCTTTTTTAAGTCCAACTTTTTGTATCCAAAACATCGCTATCTCATCGATCTGGCGCTTGTTAAATTTAGAGTATTCATGAAGCAAAACGCCCACATTATCAAGGATCGTCATCGAGCTATAAAGTGCTCCAAATTGAAACATCGTTCCGCTTTTTAATTTAATCTCTTGCTGCTCTTTTTGACTACTTTTCCACATATTGACGCCATCAAACGTTATATCGCCACTATCAGGTTTTTTTAGGTATATCATCGTCTTCATGAGCGTTGTTTTACCGGTGCCGCTACCGCCCAAAAAGCCATAAATTTCTGCCTCTTTTACACTCCAGCTCACGTTATCGTGCATGATCTTATCGCCATAACTTGTAGTTATATTTTTTCCAACTATTATCTCGTTCATATCTTTAGCCACATAAAAATTATCGCGAAAAATGCATCAAGCGCAATGACCCAAAATATCGCATTTACAACGCTAACTGTTGTCATTGCTCCAAGACTTTGAGCATTTTGACTCACGCCAAATCCTCTCATGCACCCAATAATCGCTATAATCGCACCAAAAAATGGAGCCTTTATCATACCAACAGCAAAGTGTCTGAGCTCGACCATCTCGCGAAATCTATTTAGATAGTCGCTAAAGCTGATATCAAGTATCGTTTGGCAAATAATCATCTGCCCTAAGATACTTATAGCGTCAGCTATAAAGATAATGACAGGTACACAAAGCACCATTGCGATGATGCGCGGCAGCACCAAGAAGTTAAATGGCTCAAAACCCATTGTCTTCATCGCATCTATCTCTTCGGTTAGCTTCATAGCGCCAATTTGAGCAGTAAAACTAGAGGCTGATCTACCCGCGATGACGATAGCAGCGATGAGTGGGGCCACCTCTCTAAGCGTTAGCATACCCATGATCTCTACTATAAATATACTTGCCCCAAAGCTTGCAAGCATCGCACTGCCAAGATACGCAAGCACAACGCCTATCAAAAAAGCGGTGAGGGATACGATAAAAACGGCATTTACACCGCCATCTTTTATGTAGTTACTAAATTCCCTAAATCTAAGACTGGCTGGATTAAATAAAATTTTTACGCTTTTTATTAAAAATTCGCCCAAGAACGTGCCAAACTCAGCTAAATTCACAAAACCTTCACAAATTTTTTCACCAAGACGTGAGAAGAAATTTAGACTATTGTGTGGCGGCATGTAGTTAAAATCAATCTTTTCATCATTTAAAAGATCACCCATCGCCTTTATCTTCTCATCATTTGTAATGATCTCAAATTTCTTACCATTTAGTGCATTTCTTAAAAGTATCAAAACAGCGTAATCAATGCTCTTTAGCTCACTAAAATCAAATTTAATATTGCCGTTAAGTTTTTGGATTTTTTTAAAAATGCTTTGTAAATTTTTTGCGTCTTTATAGCTAAACTCACCTATAAATTTTATAGTCTGAGCGCCATTTGCCACTACAAAAATGACATCATTTTTATTTTGCAAAAAGTTCCTTTGCCTTAAAATTTCTAGATTATATTATAAATTTTGTTAAAATAAAAAATCAGAAAATAAGGGATAACAATGAAATTTGAAGTTATAAAAAAAGATGGAAACGCAAGGCGTGGTATCCTAACAACTGCCCATAGCGTGATACAAACGCCAGTTTTCATGCCAGTTGGCACGGTTGGCGCGGTAAAAAGCCTTGACGCCTTTGATATGAGTGAAATTTTAGACGCAAAGATCATTTTAGCAAACACCTATCACATGTATCTGCGCCCTGGCAGCAAGGTCGTGCATGAGTTTGGCGGACTGCATGGATTTTCTAAATTTGATCGCTCGTTTTTAACTGATAGCGGCGGTTTTCAGGCATTTTCGCTTAGGTCAAACACAAAAAACGATGATGGCGGGATAAAATTTAAAAGCCACATCGACGGCAGCACGCACTACTTCACACCAAGATCCGTCCTTGACACGCAGTATGACCTAGGCAGCGACATCATGATGATACTTGATGATCTTGTCGCTCTTCCAGCCGAGCCAAAAAGGATCGATCTAAGCATAAAGCGAACGATAAAATGGGCAAAAGAGGCGATTGATTATCACAAATTTATGCAAAGCAAGGGTGTTGGCTTGCAGCAAAATATCTTTGGTATCGTTCAAGGCGGCACCGACTACGAGGCACGTAAATTCTGCGCGCAGGCCCTAAATGATATGCCATTTGACGGCCTTGCGATCGGCGGTCTAAGCGTTGGCGAGAGCAACGAGGCTATGTATGACACGGTTGAGGCGGTTATGCCGTTTATGGATGAGCTTAGGCCTCGCTACCTAATGGGCGTTGGCACACCTGAAGATTTGGTCGAAAATGTCGAGCGAGGCGTTGATATGTTTGACTGCGTGATGCCAACAAGAAACGCAAGAAACGGCACGCTTTTTACTAGCTTTGGCAAGATAAATATAAAATCAGCCAAATTTATAAACGACCACGCGCCGATCGATCCAGCCTGCCAGTGCTACACCTGCAAGCTCTACTCAAGAGGCTATCTAAACCACCTTTTTAAGGCTAGAGAGCTCACGTTTTTTAGACTAGCAAGCCTTCATAACCTACACTACTATCTAAATTTAATGAAAGAGATGAGAGAGGCAATAGAGGCTGGCGAATTTGCTAAATTTAAGCGAAATTTCTACGCAAAAAGGAGCACAGATGAGCTATAAAAGTTCAGTTTGTGGATATTTCTATGGCGATGAATACGACTATATTTTGCTTGTTTCTTTCACACAAAAGCAAAGCTATAAATTTTTATTTAAAAATGGCAAAATTTATAAAGAAGATTTTGATCACGAATGCGATAAAAACGAGTTTGAAGCGGCTCTTAAAAAACTATGTAATGAATATGCAAACAAAATTTTAGAACATCAAGATGAGCTAAACGAGTATGAAAAAATTTATGCTAGTCGAAAAAACTTTAATCAATTTATCAAAAGACACCACTTTCTAAAATATGAGATTAGAAAATTTCAAAACAAGATATCTCACTTTTATGAGACACTTTCGATTTGCCAAAGTGAGCAACAAAATTTAAAAAAAGAGCTTAAAAATAGTACTCATGAGGCAAATGTTTTTAGAACAATGGCCAATGAGTATGCCTGCAGAATAGATGATATTTATACTTTTATACAAAGTATAAAAAACGACAAAATCAATCAAAATATTTACATTTTGACAATGATATCAGCTGTAATGCTACCACTAAATCTAATAACTGGGTTTTTTGGCATGAATACACAAGGCTTACCATTTAATGAAACTAAAAATGCTACCATAATAGTTGTATCAATAATGCTTGGAGTAATTCTTTGTTGTGTTATTTTTTTATTTTGGTATACAAATAAGAAGAAGTAGAAAATAAATAAATTTAGTATATAAGGTATCTGAAACTTTATACAGAAATTTTTTATATATTTTAAATTTTTATAGCCTAGCGGTAAAAACAATAAAAATAAATAGATATTTTAATATTAAAAAACAAAAAAATTAAAAAAATTAAATTTAAAAAGAAGATTAAAAGTCCTGAATAGACTTCAGGACAGATAGTAGAATTATTTTCTAAGTTCGCGGATTTTAGCAGCTTTACCACGAAGGTCACGTAGATAGAATAATTTAGCTCTTCTAATACGACCTTTTCTAAGAACTTTTATCTCTTCGATTGAGTCACTAAAGATTGGAAAAATTCTCTCAACACCAACACTGTTAGCACCAATTTTTCTAATGATAAATGTTTCGCCGGTACCGCTACCACGTCTAGCTATACAAATACCTTCAAAATTTTGAATTCTAGTTTTATCGCCTTCGTGAATACGAGTAGCAACACGCAATGTATCTCCTGCACGGAAGTCAGGAATATTTTTACTAGCAATTTGAGCATTTTCAAATGCTTCAATGTATTTATTTCTCATGTTTTTCCTTATTTATGTGGCTTAAGCTTT
Source organism: Campylobacter concisus (assembly GCF_902460705.1). GTDB lineage: Bacteria > Campylobacterota > Campylobacteria > Campylobacterales > Campylobacteraceae > Campylobacter_A > Campylobacter_A concisus_Z. The sequence goes on from NZ_CABPUP010000001.1 coordinate 200,542, forward strand.
TGATATAAATCAGGGCGAAAGAACCTTGTTTTGCAGTGAGCCATCTTATTTTTTAAAGTGTGGATTTTAGCATGGTTACCCTTTAAAAACTCTGAAACCACAAAGATCGATCTAAAATTATCAGGCTTTGTAAAAGATGGGGCTTCAAGTAAATTATCCTCAAAACTCTCAACTTCAAGACTCATATCGTTTCCTAAAACTCCAAGTATATTTCTTGATATTGCATCACTCATACAAAGCGCAGGAAGCTCTCCACCAGTTAAAACAAAATCGCCTATGCAAAAAACTTCGTCCGCCCAAAGCTCAACAACTCGTTCATCAAGGCCTTCATATCTACTACAAACAAAACAAATATGATCTTTTTTAGAGAGCCTCTTTGCGTCATTTTGATTAAATTTTTTACCAGCTGGCGTTAAAAATATCACATGAGCATTTTTATCTTTTTCTTTTAGAAATTTGATCGACTCATCCAAAGGCTGTGGAAACATCAAAAGCCCTGCTCCACCTCCGATCATATAATCATCAACTTTATTGTGTTTATCGTTGGTAAAATTTCTTGGATTTATGAAATCAATTTCTATAAATTTATTATTAATCGCACGTTTTAAAATAGAATCACAAAAGTAAGGTTTGACTAAACTTACAAAAAGTGTAATAAAGGTAAATTTCATGAATTTTCTAAGATGTCTTTAGCGCCTTTTACCAAAATCTCTCCACTATCCAAATTTACGCTTTCGATAAAACGCTCCAAATATGGAATGTAGAAATTCTTTGGTTTGCCAGCTGTAATAAACTCTTCATCTGTTTTTATATATAAAAGTGAATTTGCAAAATTATCTTGGATATCTTCTACGATACCTAAAATTTCGCCATTTTCTACAACTTTTAATCCAATAATATCAAACTGAAAAAATTCATCTTTTTTTAGTTTGCAGTTTTTTCTAGTGAGCTCTTTTGTGGTATAAATAGTTTTGTTTACAAGTGTTTTAGCAAGGTCTAAATCATCAAAATTTTCAAACAGAACCAGCTCTTTTTGTCTGTTGTAGTCTTTTATGATGAGCTGATCATTTTTTTTATCAAAAAAGGTTGCGCCTTTTTTATACTGTTCTGGAAAGTCGCTCTTGTTGTGAAGTTTTAAATAACCCCTTAAACCAACACATCTTCCAATAGTAGCGACTTCAACAATATCACTATTCAATAGCTTTTACCGTTACCCTATAGCTTGTATTATCTTTGGCTTTGCAACCAATAATAACGGTCTTTATAGCATTTATCATTTTACCGTCTTTACCGATAAGTTTTCCAGTATCAATCTTGTCAGCATTTATGATAATTTCAATAAAATTTTCACCAAGCTCCTGACGCTCAATAGTCACCTTTTCAGGAAAATCAGCTATCAGCTTGGCATATTCGTATAAAAAATTTTCAACCATTATTTTGTAATTTGTGCAACTCTGTCGCTAAGTTTAGCACCGACGCTTTTCCAGTAGTCTAATCTCTCTTTGTTGAAATTTATAACATTTGGCTCAACCATAGGGTTGTAATAACCAATGCTCTCTATCCAACCGCTGTCGCGTCTTTTTCTGCTATCTGTAACAACTATACGATAAAAAGGTCTTTTTTTGCGTCCCATTCTTGTTAGTCTTACTACTGTTGCCATATTATATTTCTCCTCTTATTTTTAAATAAAGCTTAAATTTAGATAACAAATATCCAAATTTAAACCCTTTTATCAAACAGGTCTTTTTAAATTTGCTTGAGAAAGCATATTTGCGAGTCCTTTTGCTCCACCTTTTCCTGAAAATTTCTTAGCAAGTTTTGAGGCATTTTCAAACTGCTTTAAAAATCGATTTACCTCTATCTGAGAAAGTCCAGAACCAGCCGCTAAACGTCTTTTTCTACTATTATTCAAAAGTTCAGGATTTTCACGCTCTTTTTGCGTCATAGAGTTTATCATAGCCTTAATATGTAAAATTTCTTTTGAATTATCAAGATCTATATCTTTTATCTGATTTGCTATGTTTGAAAGCCCAGGTATCATCCCCATCAAAGACTTCATACTGCCAAGCTTTTTAACACTTTCCATTTGATCTAAAAAGTCATTAAAGTTAAACTGACCTTTTTTTATCTTTTGATTTAGACGTTTTGCCTCTTTTTCATCAATAATAGTCGATGTCTTCTCGACCAAAGTAGCTAGGTCGCCCTCACCCATTATACGGCTTACGATACGGTCTGGTATAAAGCTCTCGATATCGGCTACTTTCTCGCCAATACCGACAAATCTAAGTGGGATATTTAGCTGTTTAGCAATACTGATAGCTACGCCGCCCTTTGAGTCAGAATCAAATTTAGAAAGGATAACTCCAGAAATTCCTAAAATTTCATTAAAACTTGTAGCTGTTTTTACAGCATCTTGTCCGCTCATAGCGTCAGCTACATAGAAAATTTCATGTGGATTTATAGCATTTTTTACATCTTTTATCTCTTGCATCAACTTTTCATCGATCGCAAGACGACCAGCGGTATCCACCAAAAGCACATCATAAAGGCCACTTTTTGCTTTTTCTAGTGCTTCTTTTGCTACTTTTATAGGATTATTTTCATTTTCTATAAAGAAAAGATCGATCTCATTTGCAACGCAGAGCTGTCTTAGCTGCTCAACTGCTGCTAATCTTTGCAAGTCACAAGCCGCAACTAAAACTTTTTTCTTTCTTAATTTTAGATAGTTTGCAAGCTTGATAGTTGTCGTTGTTTTACCACTACCTTGCAAACCAGCCATCAAAACAATGGTCGGTGCAACTGGTGCATAGACAAAGCCTTGATTGCCAGGAGCTGTTAAGATAGTCGTTAAATTTGACTTGATCGCATCCAAGAAATTCTTTTGACCAACACCAGTTTGCTTTAGTTCGCTTTCGATAGACGCGAGCAGATCTTTGGTGACTTTATGGTGAACATCAGCTTTTAAAAGAGCTTTTTTGAGCACGTCAAGTGCGTTTTTTAGAGCTTTTTCGTCATCTACAAAACGTATCTTGCTAACAGCCAATCTAAAAGACTCGCTAATTTGTTCGAACACTAATCACCTTTCTAAGTTGTTATTAAAGCGCGTATATTACTAAATAATTTCTTTATTGCTCTTTAAATTTCAAATTTATTAGATAACTCAAATCCAAGAGAGCCAAATTCTCTTGGGATCGGCGCTTTAAATTTATAATTTAAAAGAGCGATAGAATAGGCATGCAAGAACATTCTATTTGCCCTATTTTTGCCGTATTTCTCATCGCCAACGATAGGTAAATTTAAGCTAGCCAAATGCACTCTTATCTGGTGTGTTCTGCCTGTTTTTATGGCAACTTTTACAAGCGTTTTTTTGCCCACAACCATGAGTGGCGAAATTTCGCTGATCGCCTCTTTGCCATCTTTTGATATCTTTGAAAAAGCGCCATTTTTATTTTTTATCGTTAAGATCGGCTCATTTACGACCACTTCCTCGCTCATGATACCTCTAACTGCGGCCACATAAATTTTCTCAACCTTCATCTTTTTAAACTCATTTATGGCAAGCGCTGCGAATTCATCATTTTTCACAAGAAGTAACACACCACTTGTATCCTTATCGAGCCTATGAAGGAGTGGGAATTTATAAATTTGACTGATTTTTTCGCTAGTTATAGCAGCAGGCTTGTTTATGGCTATTAAATTTTCATCTTCAAATATAACGCTTGGCCTTGGCATCTCTTCAACGCTAAATTTAGTATTTTCACTCATCAAGGCACGAGCGATCATCACCTTTTGCCCCTTAGCATAGACTAGACCACTATCTATTAGCTCCTTTGCCTCGTTATTTGAGATATTTTTTTGCTTAGCTAAAATTTTATATGCTTTTTCTTCACTCATAAAGTACTCCTTATATCTTCTATGATCGCATCAGCACTGGCCTGCACGGCGATCTTGCTCTTTTTAGCGTCACTATCTATTATGCCGCCGATCTCGCTAGCTTTTACGATGTAGATGTTTTCAACTAGGCTAAATAATGCCTTTTGGTTAAATATAAACTCGCCACTTATTATCACTGGGTTAAACTGTGCGCACTCGATTGGATTATGCCCACCGATATTTGGCAAAAAACTGCCTCCAAGCACAACTATATCGCTAATGGCATAGATATTTACAAGCTCGCCTAAAGTGTCAAGCAAATTTACTTTAGCTTCAAATTTATGCGTCTTGCTAAATTTCGCAAAGCTAAAGTCATGCTTTTTAGCATAGTTGGCTGCAATCTTTTCAACCTCTGCAAACCTCTCAGGATGTCGTGGCGCGATGATTAAAAGATCGTTTTCTCTTAAATCTAAATTATCTAAAATCATCTCTTCTTCGCCTGTATGCGTGCTTGCTAGCACGATCACTCTAGCTTTTGGCTTTTCATAAATTTTACTCATGCTTGGCAAAAACGCAGCTTTTATGTTGCCAACGACCTCTATTTTGCCTGCTCCAAGCGACTTTAGCCTCTCTTTATCAAGCTCACTTTGGGCATAAATTTTGTCTATAAATTTAAAAAGATATCTATAGAAAAAGCCAAATTTCAAGTAGCTTTTGTAGCTTCTGTCTGAAATTCTCGCATTTATTAATATCACACGGCTGCCTTTTAGCTTTGCCATGAAAACTAGCATAAGCCAAAGCTCAGCCTCAAAAATGACTAAAATTTTGCTCTTTTTTAGCCAAAACGGCAAAAAAATTTCAAACGGTAAAAATCTCGCGTTAGAGCAAATTTTACTTGCCGCTTCAAAGCCAGTATTTGTCACCACACTTATGGCTTTGCTATCAAATTTTTGCATCAAAGGTTTAAGTGCTTGCACTTCACCAAACGAACAAGCGTGAAAATGCACATCTGCATCTTGAAATTTAGGATTATTAAATAGAAAAAAACGTGCTGGGATCGATCTGTGATACTTTTTTTTAAAACTTAAAAAAAATAGAAAGATAGCCCCAAAAGTATAGAGTATTGAGGCTAGAAAGTAATATATTATTATCACGAAATATGTTATTGCTCTTGTTTATACAAAATTCTGCCACAATGTGGACATGTAACGATATCTTCGCCCTTGATAACAGCAGAGAAAGTTTTGTCATTTATCTGCATAAAGCAACCATAACAAGCTTGTTTTTTTACAGGAACAACGGCTGTGTTATGAGCCCATTTTCTAATTTTTTCATAAAATGCGAGAATTTTTTGATTCATAGTGGCGATAAGCTTGTCTTTTTTAGCATAAACTTCTTTACGTTCTTTTTCGATATTTTCAAGCTCAGATGAAGTTTTGCTCTTTATATTTTTTAAATTCTCTTCAAGTTCAGCTTTTTTTGCACCAAGCTCATCTTTTTGACTGTTTTTACTATCTATTAGCTTCTCAAGTCTAGCGATCTCCTCATTTGCAGCCTCAAGTTGCTCTTTTGCAATATCTTCTTCAAGACTTAGAGCTTTTATCTCCTTTTCGCTTTTTGCACTTGAGCTTTTTTTAGCTACATCTTTTATCTTCGCACTAAACTCGGCAATATGAGCATTTGTGCCTGATTTTTGAGACTTTAAGTCGCTTACCTCTTCATCTAGTCTTTCTATATTAACCGTTATAGTTTCGCACTCTTCTTCTATATTTTTATAAGCCTTTTCTATGTCTTGAATGCGTGGTATAAAGCCATCTATTTGTTTATCAAGATCAGATAATTCAACTAATTGTTGTAAGTATTTATTCATAATGTTTCCTTTTTTTGTTAGCAATATGTAAATGGATTTTTAGAATTGCGTATTATAACTTCAATTTTCAGATTTTGCAAATATTTTGCTAAAAAATCACCAAAATAACGTTCACTTTCATAGTGATTTATATCGATTAAATTTAGCCCATTTTCCTTTGCATAAAGAGCTTGATGATACTTTAGATCGCCTGTCAAAAAGACATCTGCTTTGACTTCTTGAATGAGATCTCCGCCACTTCCGGTGCAGATACAAATTTTAGAAATTTCATCTTTTGCATGAACCACTCTTAAATTTTCTAATCCAAGTTTTTCTTTTACAAATTTACAAAGCTTGCTAAATTTCATCTTCACATCAGCGTAGATCAAAAAGCTCTCTTTGCTTGAAATTTCAAGCCCCAAAACCCGCGTTACAAATTTTTCATTTAAAAATGCAAGGTCAGCATTTGTGTGAAGCGAGATGAGCAAGATATTTTTTATCATCATCTCTCTTATGAGTGAGCTTGGATAAAGGCTGTAGTCTAGGCTTTTTAGCCCCTTAAAAATGAGTGGATGGTGAGTGATGATGAGCGAATTTGGCAAGACATTTTGCAAAAGTTCGCTATCCAAATCAAGACTTAGATAAATTCGCTCAAATTCGCTATCAAATGAGCCAACTTGAAGGCCACTATTATCCCAAGACTCTTGGCTCGCAAATGGACAAATTTCATCTAGAATTTTATAAATTTCAGCTATTTTCATAAAATTTTACTTTTGCTCTAGGCTCTCTTTATAAGTTAGCGCACACTCTTTGGCCAGCTCGCGGATTTTTAAAATGTAGTCTTGCCTTTGCGTTACGCTGATGGCTCCGCGCGCGTCAAGGACATTAAAAGTATGCGCTGCTAGCATACAATAATCATACGCTGGTAGTGAAATTTTGGCCTCTAAGCAGCGTTTGCACTCGTTAAATGCGTTTTCAAACTGGCGAAATAGCATATCTACGTCCGCAACCTCGAAATTATATTTGCTCCACTCAAATTCGCCCTGTTTATGCACGTCGGCGTATGTTACGATATTACCATTCCTATCGTCCCAAACGATATCGTAGACGCTATTTACATCTTGTAGATACATAGCTAAACGCTCAAGGCCGTATGTTATCTCACCAGATATGAGCTCGCACGCGATGCCACCAACTTGTTGAAAATAGGTAAATTGTGTAACCTCCATGCCGTCTAGCCAGACCTCCCAGCCAAGCCCCCAAGCGCCCAACGTCGGGCTCTCCCAGTTATCCTCTACGAAGCGGATGTCGTGATCTTTTAAATTTAACCCAAGTTTTTCAAGGCTTTTTAGATAAAGCTCTTGGATATTTTCTGGGCTTGGTTTTATAAGCACCTGAAACTGATAATAAGCGCCTAGGCGGTTTGGGTTTTCGCCGTATCTGCCATCAGTCGGACGGCGGCTTGGAGCTACATATGCAGTCGCCCACGGCTTTGGTCCGAGGCTTCTTAAAAAAGTCGCTTGATGATAAGTACCAGCACCAGCAGGCATGTCGTATGGCTGAAGTATAACGCAACCTTGCTCTTGCCAATAGTTTTGAAGGGTTAATATTATTTGTGAAAATGTCATTGCTTTCCTTTTAAAATTTTACTTTACATAGTGTATAACTGCACCAGGTCCTAGTGGTAGATCAAAAACGTACCAAAATGACATTAGTGCTGTCCAAGAAATTAAAAATGCAACCGTATAAGGAAGCATAATAGAAACTACTGATCCGATTTTTAACTCTTTATTGTATTTTTGCATAAAAGCTACTATCAAAACAAAAAATGGCATCAAAGGCGTTATGATATTTGTAGTAGAGTCGCCTATTCTAAAAGCAGCCTGTGTAAGCTCTGGCGAGAGTCCAAGATTCATAAACATTGGAACAAAAATCGGAGCCATCATCGCCCACTTTGCAGAATCAACAGCTATAAATAAATTTACAAAAGCAATCAAGAAAATAAAAACTATGATAAGACTAAGTCCAGTTAGTCCGACCTCTTTTAGAAAAATAGAACCTTTTATAGAAAGTACTAGCCCAATATTTGAGGTATTAAAAAGATATGTAAACTGGGCTGCAAAAAATATCAAGACCAAAAACCCTGATAGCTCAGAAATAGATTGTTCCATAAATTTTATGGCGTCATTACTGCTTTTTATAGTCCTAGCACCTACACCGTAAGCTACGCCTACCACTATAAAAAGCAACATCATAAAAATAACAATAGAATGCATAAAAGTAGATTTCATAAAGCTATCATTGCCTTTTGCCCCAAATAAAGAGCCTGAAGGTAAAATAGCCATAAGCAATAAAATCACAAAAACAATCAATGCTATTAGTGAAAATTTTAAGCCACGTTTTTGCTCTGCACTTATCTCGCTATGCTCTTTTAGGCTAAAATCACCCAAAAAATCAAATTTACCAAGCCTAGGCTCTACGATTTTATCCGTTACAAACCAGCCAACAAATACGATCAAAAATGTTGAAGCTATCATAAAGTACCAATTTGCAGTTGCTAGTACCACATAATCCGGATTTAACACGCTAGCTGCTTGCATAGAAAATGCCGCAAACATCGGGTCATTTGTACCGATTAATAAATTTGCCGACCAGCCACCGCTAACACCAGCAAAAGCAGCAGCTAATCCAGCAATTGGATGGCGACCAAATCCAGCAAATAAAATAGCTCCAAGCGGGATTAGCACGACATAGCCAACCGAGGAAGCAACATTTGACATTACGCCAAGAAAAATAACGATTGGAGTTACCCATATTTTGGAAGATTTTAAGGCAATCTTTGTCATAAGTGCTGATAAAAGTCCGGACTTATCTGCGATACCAATACCTAGAATAATCGCAAAGACTACTCCCAAAGGATAAAAATTAGTAAAATTTTTAAGCACAGATGAAACAAAAGATCTAAGACTGTCAGCAGAAAGCAAATTTATAACATTTGCATTAAGCTGTGATATTTGTCCGTCTTTGATAGCCTGATAGCTTACACCAACGCCCATCTTTTCTAACACAAACGATATTATTATCGTAATAATCGAAAGATATATAAAAAGCATAGTTGGATTTGGTAATTTATTACCAAAATTTTCGATAAAACTTAAGATTGAACTATTATTTTTTTTATTCATTTTTCCTAACCTAAAATAGATATAAAAATTTTTATCTCATCGCTACCGTAAAACTCAAAATCCGTTTCATAGGCTCTTTTTAGCTCACTACTTTCAAAATATTTCCAAATTTCACCCCAAAATTTTGCAACATTTTGTGGCTCTCTTGCAAAACTAAAAACGGCATATTTGCCACTTTTTATCTCTAAAATTTTATCACTTTTGTGGCTTGATCTTGTGCCGATGAAGTTATCGTAATATCCATTAAGATCACTTTCATAGTTGCAGTAAACGCTATAAATTTCACTCTTGCCATCATAGTATTTACTCATAAATTTAGACCATAAAGCCGGAATTTTACCCTTGCTGCCTATCTCATCTTCATTTTTAGTGCGAGTTTTTACTCCATAAATTTCAAAGCTATTCTCTAAATTTATAATCTTCATAAACTACTTTTGTCCGTTAAAATTTTCAACCGCTTGGTTCCACATGAGCTTGTATTTTCGTTTTAGAAATTCAACTTCATCTTGTGAAATTTTAAGCTGCTTTGTAAGCGTCTCGACTGTTTTTCTATCTTCGTCATAGAGCTCTTGCATCGAAATGAGCGCCTCTTTTAAAAATTTATTCTCATTTCTTAGGGTTTCAAGCGTCTCATCCTTTGCGTCAAGTACCTTTTCGTGTAAATTTAATATCGTTCCAATCGTCTTTTCAACAAAGCTGATACCATCTTGGCTTTGCGGCTGCAAGGATAAATTTTGCGAAACACTAGGCACCACGCTCATCGTTCCTTCGCTCGCTTCTATCAAAATTTCTCCATTTTCCTCTTTTGTTTTCAAAACGCCACGATTTATCATATCTTCGATAACTTCACGCTCTAAGTGCACAAGTTTACAAAATTCATCAACACCAAGATAGGTCTGCACCGCTTCTCCTTTTTACAGTATCACTTCAACCTTTGAAGAGTCTTCCTCTAAAGCCTTTATCTTCGCCTCTCTATCGGCTTTTAGAGCACTTGCCAGACTATCATCTTCAAGCGCTAAAATTTGCACTGCCAAATAGGCTGCATTTATCGCTCCAGCTTTTCCGATAGCTAAGGTTGCCACTGGCATACCACTTGGCATTTGCACAGTTGAGTAAAGTGCGTCAACGCCGCTTAGAGCTGAGCCAGCCATTGGTATGCCGATCACTGGCTTTGTTGTATTTGCTGCGATCGCTCCGGCTAAGTGGGCAGCCATACCAGCAGCTGCGATGAAGACTTTTGCGCCTTTTTTTTCTGCATTTGCGACATACTCGCTTGTTCTTTTTGGACTTCTGTGGGCTGAGCTGATTATCAGTTCATATTTTACGCCAAATTTTTCAAGAGTTTTTGCCACCTCACTAACTATCTCATAGTCGCTCTTACTTCCCATTATAATAGAAACAAATTTCATATTTTCTCCCTCAAAAAGCTAAATTTTGGTAGCTTAACACCAAGACTTATCTCATTTTCATTGCCACTGTGAATTTCACTCATAACCTTACCTTTTTTGGTGATGAGCTGCTTAAATTTGATAAATTTCTTACCATCTTGTGAATAAATCTCAGAAATTTCATTTTCACCATCTTCTATAACCGACCCAGTAGGAGCCACGATCTCATAACTATTGCCTGGAAAAATTTTATATTTGCACTTAAAAAATTCACCATCTTCGCTTATTGCATTTACCTGATGTGTGCCCTCTTCTAGGCTGCTAACGTGATTTTGTGTATCAGTTCGCTCATAAGGCCTATGCACCAAGTATCCGTCCGTAAAGCCACGGTTTTTTAGTGTATTTATCTCATTTTCATAAATTTGTGCGTCAAATTTATCATTCATGGCATCATCTATGGCCATTTTATAGGCTCTTGCGGTGCAGGCCGCGTAGTACTCACTCTTCGTGCGGCCCTCTATCTTAAAGCTATCTATCACACCGCTATCAACGATCTCTTTGATGTGCGAAATGAGGCTAAGATCCTTTGAGTTCATAATGTGAGTGCCGTTTTCATCCTCTTCTAAGCGGAAAAGCACACCACTCTCTTCGTTTTTGGCATAGAGTTCGTATTTAAACCTGCAGTCGTTTGCACAGCTACCGCGATTTGACATACGCCCGCTTTGCACTGAGCTTACTAAGCACCTGCCAGAGTAGGCAAAGCACATCGAGCCATGTACAAAAATTTCAATATCAAGAGTTGGAATTTCTTCTTTTATCTTTATAACATCTTTTAAGTTCATCTCGCGTGCTACGACGATACGTTTTGCGCCCATATCGTGATAAATTTTTGCATCAAGCACATTCATTACGTTTGCCTGAGTTGAGAGGTGTATCTCAATATCTGGTGCGATCGCTTTTGCCAGGCTCATAACCCCCGGTGTTGCGATGATAAAGGCGTCTGGCTTCATAGCCGAGATAGTCTCTAAATGGCGTTTAAGCGGCTCGATCTGAGAGTTAAAAGGAAAGGCATTTATGGTCGCATAAAATTTCTTTCCCTTTGCATGTGTGTAGTCTATCGCCTCTTTGAACGTTTCAAGGTTAAATTCCCTCGCCGATCTAGTCCTTAGTGAAAAGCTAGCCACAGATCCATAAACGGCATCAGCTCCGTACTCAAGGGCGATTTTAAGTTTTGTTAAATTTCCAGCTGGAGATAAAAGCTCAGGCCTTTTTAGCACTATTTTTTACCCAAGCTTTCTATCAAGGCTTCAATGTCGTCGTTGCTGACAAGATTTTCAGTCGTTGTATCACCAGCGATGTGAACAGCAGAGCTAACACGCTTATCATCATCAATTTTACCTTCAAACAAGGTATTCATATATTTACTTAGAGCTCTCATAACGTTTATAACACGCTCGATCTTTTGCCTATGGATATCTTGATACTGCATCATATCCATAGCCATCATGATCTCATCTTGTCCCATTTGTAAATTTCCGATGATATTATCGATCGTACCAAGAAGTGAGTTGTTTTTCTCCAAAGCCTCGCTAAATGCGGCAATATTTGGAAATTTCTTACTTAGCGTCGTAAATAGCTCGATATTTGAGTTTATTGTGTCTTTTAGGCTATTTGAGTCGCTCTCAGCGTCCATAAAAAAGTTATTTATCGTCTCAAGCTTATCAAACATCTGAGTAGCTTTTTCTTCACTATCTCTTGTTACATCGTCAAGCTGATGAACCATTTTGTGATCTTCTGTTGGTGGTGGTGGTGGCCAAACACCATCTGCACTTACTCTATAGTTTTCCGCATTCTTTGAATTGCTTTCTGATTTTGACTGCGGCTCATCTTTAGTATCAATTGCTTCTGCAACTTCTGTTACCTCGTCCGTATCCTCTTTGACGTCCGCAACCTCTTGGCCAGCATCTTCTTTAGCATTATCTAACTCATCATCTAGCCCACCTGCCATAAGTGCGTCAAGTTCCTCTTGGGTCATAAAAGCTCCTAATAAAATTTGGCTTGATTATATAGGATTTAAATAAAAAGTAAGTTTAAAGGCAATGCTTTTATCTTTAAATTTATAAATTTTTAGATAGCATTTTTAAAAATAAACGACCTTAAAAGGCTAAAAATGACCGTCGATCTTCACAACCACACGCCACTTTGCAAGCACGCAGTTGGCGAGCCAAGAGAGTATGTACAAAACGCAATAAAAGCTGGCACAAAATACTTTGGTTTTAGCGATCACGCACCGATGAACTACGATGAAGCTTACAGAATGAGCTTTGATGAGATGCAAGGCTATGAGGAAGAAATTTTACGTTTAAGAGATGAATTTAGCGGTGAGATAGAAATTTTGCTTGGCTATGAGATGGACTTTTTAGATGGATTTATGGATGAGCGAGTTTTTGCTAGAAAGGTTGATTATCTAATAGGCTCTGTGCATTTTTTTAACGGCTGGGCATTTGACAATCCAGAATTTATCGGTGGCTACGAGGGCAAAGACTTGGATCAAATTTGGCAAGAGTATTTTGATCACGTAGAAAGATCGGCCAAGCTTGGCAAATTTGACATTATGGGACACATTGATCTTTTAAAGCTTTTTAAATTTTTACCAAAAAAGGATGTTAGGATTTTAGCTAAAAATGCAGTAAATGCGATAAAAGAAGCAAATTTAGTTGTTGAGATAAATACCGCTGGCTTTAGAAAGCCTATCGGCGAGCAATATCCAAGCGTAAATTTACTTGAACTAATAGCCGAAAAAGATATAACCATCACCTTTGGCTCAGACGCTCACACAAAAGAAGATATCGGTAAAAATGGTGAAATTTGTGAGCAAATAGCTAGAGATTTAGGTTATTCAAAATGTGCTATTTTTAAAAATAGAGATAGAAAATTAGTAAAATTTTAGATTGGGTTCAAATAGAATATAAATTTAATCTTAAATATTAGATTTTATGATAGAATACGAAAAATTTAAAAATTAAAAGGAGAAAAAAGTGGGAAAATTCGTCCAAAATATAGATCATTTTTTTGATTTTTGTAAAGAAAATGAAGTCAAATTTGTAGATTTTAGATTTACTGATTTAGGTGGTGCTTGGCATAGCATTAGCTACAACATAAAAGCTGTTACGAAAGAAAATTTCATAAATGGCATCCCGATGGACGCTAGCTCTATGCATGGCTGGCAACCGATTGATAAGAGCGATATGATAATGAAGCCAGAAGCTACAACTGCATTTTTAGATCCATTTACTTCCGATATTACAGTTGTTGTTTTTTGCGATATTTACGACATTTACAAGGGTCAAATTTATGAAAAATGCCCTCGTTCGATCGCAAAAAGAGCGATGCAGTACGTAAAAGATAGCGGTCTTGGTGACGAGGCATACTTTGGCCCTGAGAATGAATTTTTTGTATTTGACAACGTTAAAATCATCGATAGTCCAAACTGCGCGATGTATCAAGTAGATAGCGAGGAAGGCGAGTGGAACGATGCTACTGACTTCAAAGATAGCTACAACACAGGTCATCGCCCACGCAGAAAAGGCGGCTATTTGATGACTCAACCAATCGACAGCATGGTAGATCTAAGAGCCGAGATGATGCAAGTTCTAGAGCAAGTTGGTCTTGAAGTCTTTTTAGGACACCACGAGGTCGCGCAGGGTCAAGGCGAGATTGGCGTGAAATTTGGCAACTTAGTCGAGGCTGCTGACAACGTTCAAATTTACAAATACGTCGTTCGCATGGTCGCTCACCTAAACGGCAAGACAGTTACATTTATGCCAAAACCGCTTTATGGCGACAACGGCAGCGGCATGCACGTGCATCAATCAGTCTGGAAAGATGGTAAAAATTTATTCTACAAAGAGGGCAACTACGCAAATTTAAGTGACTTTGCAAGGCACTACATCGGCGGCGTTTTAAAACACGCAAGAAGCGTTGCAGCCTTCACGAACCCAAGCACAAACAGCTACAAACGCCTAATCCCAGGCTTTGAAGCGCCATCTATCTTAACCTACTCGAGCCAAAACCGCTCAGCGAGCATACGCATACCTTACGGCGCTGGCGAGAAGTCAGTTAGGGCTGAGATGAGATTTCCAGATAGCACAGCAAACCCTTATCTAGCCTTCTCAGCGATGCTAATGGCAGGACTTGACGGCGTTAAACACAAATATGAGCCAGTTGGTCCGATGGATGAAAATTTATTTAAACTCCACCTTGATGAGATCAGAGAGCGTGGTATAGAACAGCTTCCACACACACTTCGTGGTAGCCTTGAAGCGCTAATACGCGACAACGAATATCTAAAACCCATAATGAGCGATCTTTTCATAGATACCTATCAGCATTTTAAATTTGAAACTCAAGTTTGGCCTTACGAAGCGCGCCCAACCGCTTATGAGTTTAAAACTTGCTTCTCTTGCTAATCTAAAATTTTGCCTTGGCGCATATGCCAAGGCTTTTTATACCAAGCACAATTCATACAAAAATACAAAATATTTAACATAAAATTTTATGTATTTTTATTATAAATTTTAAATCTAGTCGGCTATGGATCGTTATAAAAAGGGATATTTTTTATTTTTTTGCAAATATACTAGGAATTTTATGCAAACATATAAAAATTTATCCGCCTTCATTAAACTAAAATAAAAAATTTAAAGCCAATTAAATATATAAATAATCATAAATTTATGCCTTTTTTTATAAAATCCTTGAACTTTATAAAAAGGATACCGCATTGCAAGCACTAGCTTTAAAATATCGCCCTAAAAATTTTGATGAACTTATCGGTCAAGAAGCAGTTAGTAAAAGTCTTATACACGCACTTGATGAGGGTCGCATAAGCCACGCATATCTGTTTTCTGGGCTTAGAGGCAGTGGTAAAACTTCAAGTGCTAGGATATTTTCAAAAGCTTTAGTGTGCGAAAAAGGACCTACTTCAAAGCCATGTGAAGTATGCCCACAATGCATAATGGCAAATGAGTCAAGACATATGGACATCATCGAAATGGACGCGGCTAGCCACAGAAAGATAGATGATATAAGAGAGCTAATAGAGCAAACAAAATATGCTCCAGCAATGGCAAGATATAAAATTTTTATAATCGACGAAGTGCATATGCTAACCAAAGAGGCATTTAATGCTCTTTTAAAAACGCTTGAAGAGCCACCAAGCTATGTAAAATTTATCCTAGCGACGACTGATCCATTAAAACTCCCAACAACGGTGCTTTCAAGAACGCAGCATTTTAGGTTTAAGCAAATAAGTAGATACAGCATCATTAAACACCTTGAATTTATTTTAAGCAAAGAAGGCATTAGCTACGAAAAAGAGGCACTTGAAATTTTAGCAAGAAGTGGTGGCGGATCTTTAAGAGATACTTTGACACTTCTTGATCAAGCTATCATTTACGGGGCAAATAATGTCACGGCAAATGGCGTAGCATCGATGTTAGGGCTTCTTGATCCAGAAAAGATCGAAGAGATAATAACTCATGTTTTAAATCATGATAAAAATGCTATCAGAGTGCTTGTAAGCGAATTTGAAAGCTACGATCCAGAGATGATAATAGATGAAATTTTGGCAAATTTAAAGCAAAAATTTATAGAAAATGACTCAAAAATTTCACTACTTGTTTATGAGAGATTTTTTAGGATTTTGGCGCAAGCTAAAGGTATGCTAAATGTAAGTAGCGACAATGGCTTTATACTAATGCTAATGCTTTTTATGATGATAGAAGCGCTAAATTTACAAGATATTGATGATGCTATAAATGAAGTGATCTCAAAAAATAGTGAAAATTCCACTCAAATCGCAGAAGTCATCACTCAAAAAAGCCAAGTAGCTCCTGCTAAAATGCAAGGTCCATACGAACTCTTTTTAACAAAAATTTATGATAGAAATTACGATCTTGGCGAGTTTTTTAAAGAATTTGTAGAATTTAGCTTTTTTAATAATAATGAGCTTGGACTGATAGTAAATGCAAAAGATGAAAATCTTGAATATTTTAAGAAAAATTGGAAAATTTTAAATGAGATATTGCGTACGCTTTTTGGACAAAATGCGAAAATAGTAAATGCAAAGAGTGATGAGCAAAAAGTACAAACTAAGACGCCTAAAGCCTCTTTAGAAAATAATGAAAAAAGCGAACTAGACGAGCTTGATGAGGAAATTTCAAGACTAAATGCAAATAACATTGAAACTAAAAATGAGCCAAAAACCGAGATAAAAAGCGAGCTACAAAACGAGAAAAACAGCTTTGCTTTAATGCTCAACAAAGAGCCAAAAACACCAGAAGAGCTTCAAAGACAAAGAGAACAAGGGGTTCTAAAAGAGGCCAATAGACTTTTTGGCGAGCCAACGATTGAGAGCTAAATTTTATCTTTATTGGATTTTGTTCTTTTTTTGAGAGCTTCTTTTTTGCGAAGCTCTAGCTCATAAGCTTCATTTAGCGCATCCTCGTCGTCTAAATTTGCTCCGTCCAAAAATTTTCGGTAGTCCTCAAATTGCTTATTTTTTATCCCCCAAAGCACGCCAAAAAGCAAAAATGCCCCCATCAAAACCGAGATAAAAACCAACATCGCAAGTGTCGAGCTATCCATTATTTTTCCTTAAATTTTCTAACAATATAAAGCGAGTTTAAGATAACACTTAGCGAGCTAAGTGACATAAAAAGCGCAGCAAATAGCGGAATGACGTAGCCACATACGGCAAATGGCACAGCAAGAACATTATAAAGAAGACAAAAGAGCAAATTTTGCTTTATCGTTTTGTAAGTAAATTTTGAGATTTTTATGGCCTTTGCTAGACTTTTTAAACTATCATCAAGTAGCACTACATCGCTTCTTTCTAAGCTTATTGCCGCCCCACTTCCCATACAAATGGCAACATGAGCAAGGCTAAGTGCTGCTGCGTCGTTTATGCCATCCCCTACCATTAGCACCTTTTTGCCCTGCTCTTTTAGTTCGCTTATAAATTTAGCTTTCGTTTCAGGCAACATCTCTGCTCTAAACTCACTCACGCCAAGCTCATCTGCCACATTTTTTACCACTTTTTGCACGTCGCCACTTAAGATATATACTTTCATGCCAGCGCTCTTTAGCTCGTATATCAAGGTCTTTACTTCAGGTTTTATGCTATCTTTTAGGTAAAATTTCGCCACTAGTTCGCCATTAAGCCCCACAAAAAAGCTCACATTTTCTTCAACTTCCTCAAAGCTAATACCATTTTCAACTAAAAATCGCTTGCTTCCTGCATAAAATTTTTTACCTGAAATTTCAGCCTCAACACCCTTTGCCACGCTTAAATTTGTATTTTTAAGCTCTATTTTCCTTGCACCTTTTTGCTTTAAAAATTTAGCCACTGCCACGCTTATTTGATGATTTGATATAAGAGCTAGCGAATAAATTTCATCTAAACTTATGCTCTCTTTTATGAAAAAATCACTAACTTCAAATTCCGCCTTTGTGAGCGTGCCAGTCTTGTCAAATACTGCCACATCGCACTTTGCAAGGCTTTCAAAAAATTTAGCCTCTTTAAAAAGTACTTTATTTTTAAAGGCCACACCAAGGGCACAGACACTACTAACTGGCGTGGCAAGCGCAAGCGCACAAGGGCAAGCGATCACGATGACGCTAACAGCCGTGACAATAGCTTCTGAAAAGCCGAATTTAAAGTACCAAAACCAAAATGTAAAAAATGCTAAAGTTAGCACGCTAAGAGAAAATTTAGAAGCGATTTTATTGACCACTAGCTCGATATTTGGTTTTTTTAGCTCTGCAGTTTGGAGTAAATTTATGAGCTGATTTAGATAAGAATTTTTAAAAATTTTCTTTGCTTCGTAGATGATTTGTCCATTTTGACAAATGACGCCACTTTTTACCTCTTGTTCCACTCCCAAGGTCACAGACAGGCTCTCTCCCGTTAGGCTTGAGCTATCCATGCTTGCCTCACCGCTAAGCACTACTCCATCAAGTAGCGCCCTATCGCCAGATCTAAGCACGATCTTTTCGCCCAAATTTACATCTCTTGGTTCTTTTAAAATATCCTTACCATTTTCTAAAACACACACCTTTGCAAGCAGCATATCATTTAAGAAATTTGAAGTCTCAAGCGCCTTTTTCTTACCCAAAATTTCTAAAAATTTACCGATAAAAACAAAGGTAATGATCATCGCAACCGAGTCAAAATAGCTCTCGCCACTTCTCGTAAACATCGCAAAAATGGAGTAGATATAGGTAATGCTAGCTCCGGTGATAACAAGCAGATCCATATTTGGCGAAGCGTTTTTTATGGCTATCTTTGCCCCTTTGAAAAACTCGCTACCAGTATAAAAAAGCACAGGCGTTGCTAATACAAACTGCGCAAAGCTTAAGATATCTTTTATATCGCCTCTTATACCACTAAAATACCCACTATACTGAGCAATGGCTAGCCACATAATGTTCATCGTAGCAAAGATACCAACTAGTGCTTTTGTGTAAAAATTTCTTCTTTTCTTAGCTAGCTCGTCCTCTTTTTGACTCGTAGCATAAGGCTTTGGAACGTAGCCAACGGCATAAATTTTTTCAATTATCTGCTCTACCAAAAACTCCTGCTCATCAAAAACAATGACCGCTTTTTGATTAAGCGAGTTGATATTTACCTCCAAGACGCCAGGCAAGCTAAAAAGTGCCTTTTCAAGTAGCCAGATGCAAGCTGAGCAAGTGATACCATCAATTAAAAATGAAATTTGACTAAAGTCGCCCTCTTTTGTCACAAGCTCGCTAAAATTTGCCGCTAAATTTTTGATATTTGTACCGTTGCTCGCCGGTGTAAGTGTATTTTTACCGAGACGTTCATAAAACTCGCTAAGCCCATTTTCATTTAAAATTTCATAAACGCCTTTGCAACCAACACAGCAAAATTTAAGTCCGCTTTCATTTGAGATCATCACACTTTCATCAAATTTTAATCTACAATGAGCACATCTACTTTGTGGCATTTTTACTTTCTTTTATCTAAAATTTTTACTAATATTATTGCATCACATGCCTATTACACGCCATATAAATTTATGGTAGGTAAACTGCAAAAATAGGCACAAATTTCTTCTTTTGTTGTCGTTATAAAATGGCGAGATTATAGCAAATCAACCATTTTTGAGCAAAACTTTTATTTTATGCCATTTCTTGACAACAAAGTTTTATTTTTATAAAATGCCAAAACTTTCAAAAACTTCTTTTTGAAACTTAGAAATTCTGCAAAATTATCCCCGCATTTAAAGAGGAAATATGGAAAATAACCAAACCGAGCAAAGTGCTGCTCAAAACACAAAAACTACAAAAAAACATCAAGCATCAAGAACGCACATACCAGTAGACGGACACAAGATCGAAGAACTAAGAACGCTTAGCTTAGATGAGCTAGTACAGATCGCAAATAGCGTCGGTGTCGAAAATCCACGCGAATTTCGTAGGCAGGATTTGATATTTGAGATACTAAAAACCCAGACAAAACAAGGCGGCTTTATACTATTTACTGGAATTTTAGAGATCACAAACGAGGGCTACGGCTTTTTAAGAGCCGTTGATGCAAATTTAAGCGACAGCTCAAACGACGCCTACGTTTCAAACTCACAGATCCGTAAATTTGCACTTCGTGTGGGAGACATCATCACCGGCCAAGTAAGAGAGCCAAAAGATCAAGAAAAATACTACGCCCTTTTAAAGATCGAAGCGGTAAATTATATGCCTCTAGCAGACGCAAAAGAGAGGCCACTCTTTGACAACCTAACTCCACTTTTTCCAACTGAAAAGCTAAATTTAGAGTACGATCCGATGAAGCTAACTGGCCGTGTGCTTGATCTTTTCACGCCTATTGGCAAGGGTCAGCGTGGTCTAATCGTCGCACCTCCAAGAAGCGGTAAAACTGAGCTTATGAAAGAGCTAGCTCACGGCATCGCTAAAAATCACCCAGAAGCCCAGCTAATGGTGCTTCTAGTCGATGAAAGACCAGAAGAAGTTACCGATATGCAGCGCTGCGTAAAAGGTGAAGTTTTTAGCTCGACATTTGACCTGCCAGCGCTTAATCACGTCCGAGTGGCAGAGCTTGTCATCGAAAAGGCAAAACGTCTAGTTGAGATGGGCAAAGACGTCATCATCTTACTTGATAGCATAACCCGTCTAGCACGCGCCTATAACACAGTGACCCCACCAAGCGGCAAGGTACTAACTGGTGGCGTGGATGCAAACGCACTTCACAAGCCAAAACGCTTCTTTGGTGCAGCTAGAAATATCGAACACGGCGGCTCACTAACCATCATCGCAACTGCACTAATAGACACTGGCTCACGCATGGATGAAGTGATATTTGAAGAGTTTAAAGGCACTGGAAACAGCGAGATCGTGCTTGATCGCAACATCTCAGACCGCAGAATTTACCCAGCTATCAATGTACTAAAATCAGGCACAAGAAAAGAAGAGCTACTTCAAAAACCTGACGAGCTTCAAAAAATTTGGGCTATCCGCTCTGCGATCGCTACAATGGACGATGTCGAAGCACTTAAATTCTTGTATGCGAAAATGTTAAAAACAAAAGATAATAAAGAGCTTCTCTCTATCTTAAACGAGTAAATTTAATGAGCTTGAAGCAGTTGCTTTGAGCTCAAATTTCTTCACTTAAAATAGACAACTCCAGCTTTTCTAGCCAAAAATATGTGAGAAATTTTAAATTTTCTACTATTTACAATTATAAAAGAGATTACGATTTTTAAACGATTATTTACTAAATTTTTCTATGTCTTGATTGATTAAATTTTCATATTCGCAAAGTTCATTGCAAGTCTTTTTGCTTTGCTCAATAAGCTCATCAAATTTAAATCCAAGCATCACGATACGATAAAGATTTGGTTTATGTTTTCGCCAATTGTAAAGTGTAGCAACATCGACATCTAAATGATAAGCCATATCACGTTTTGTCATTTTTGCCACTTCACACTCCTTTTTTCGAGTGATTTTATAAATTTTATTCTGATAAGAAAACAATTGAATTATTTTATATTTTTTATATATTTAATTGAATATTTAAACTTTACTTAATCCAATAAAATTTAAAATACCAGCCAAACATTTTTTAAATAAGGAGTAAAAATGAAAAATGTAGTTTTAAAAGTTGCTTTAGGCTTAAGCCTAGCTAGTGCCACTGCTTTAGCACAAGGTGTGTTTGTAGGACTCGAAGGAGACTACTCTTTTAATTCAAAATTAACAGCAAAAAGCGACAATGACACAACAAAAGTCAAAAAAGCTCAACCTGGTATAGGGCTAAAAGCTGGCTACAACTTTGATAGTTTTAGAGTTTATGGAGCTTACATTTACGACTTTCAAGCCAAAAAGTCACTTGGCGATGAAGATGGTACAGTAATAAAATGGAGCACCCACAAATTTCTAGTAGGCGCAGACTATACACCAGAGTTAACAAAGGACATAAAACTAGTTCTTGGCGGCTACACTTGCTACTCAAAGCTCAAAATGGATGTATTTGATATTCATGACGGCTCTGAAAAAGCTAATACAAATGGCTGGATACTAGGTGCAAGAATTGGTACTGAGTACTCTATCAATGAAAACAACGCAGTTGAGTTTGGCGTAAAAGCAGATAGAACAAAATATCGCTCTATAGCAAAATATGATAATGCAAAAACAAAAGAGACAAACGTGGGTCTTTATTTGGGATATACATATAAATTTTAGTGTTCAAAAAGCTCAAATTCAAAAGGAAATTTGAGCTTTTAATTTCAAAAATAAGCTATAAATTTACTAGCTTTTCTAAATTTTCGCCGTCTAAGCGGTAGGTTCTCCACTCATGAGATTGATTTTTTACTCCCATACTTTCATAAAATTTAATGCTTGGTTCATTCCAGTTTAGGCAGCACCACTCAAGCCTCTTTAAATTTTCATCCTTACAAATTTGAGCTAAGAATTTAAAAAATGATTTCCCAATGCCTTGATTTCTAAACTCTTTTTTGACATAAATGTCCTCAAGATAGATCCCACCAAGCCCCAAAAATGTAGAAAATGTGTAAAAATAGATAGCATAGCCAATCACCTTACCCTCACTCTCACATACAAGGGCTTTTGCGTAGTTTTTATCAAAGATAGAGTCTGCAAAAATTTCATTTGTAAAAGTGACTTGATCGCTCAAATTCTCATAGCTAGCAAGCTCTCTTACAAGCTCGCAAATTACATCTATATCAGCTCTAGTCGCTTTTCTTATTTGAAATTTCATTAGTTATCACCAAAAAGTGCTTTTAGATCTTTGATTGGCTCATTATTTTCTGCATTACTGCTAGTTTTTGAGCCAAGCTCATTTAGCTCGATCTCATAGCCAGTTAGCATGCTTGCTAGGCGGATATTTATGCCGTTTTTACCGATAGCCTTGCTTTTTTGCTCGCTCGCAAGTGTCACGATCGCCTTGTTTTCCTCGATCTTTACAGATGTAATGATCGCAGGTGCCATAGCGCGAGCTACCAAGATCGCTGGCTCTGTGGTGTATTCGATCGCGTCTATACTCTCACCGTGAAGCTCTTTACTTACAGCATTTATCCTAACGCCCTTTGTGCCAACAGTTGCACCGACTGGATCGATGTTTGGAGTGGTTGAGATGAGCGCTACTTTAGCTCTTTCGCCAGGAATTCTCGCACTTCCTTGAATTATGATGCCACCATCTTTTATCTCAGGCACTTCTGAAGTTAGCAGCGCTTCAAGAAATTTAGGTGAAGTCCTTGAAAGCTCGACCTTTATACCTAAATTTTTATCTGTAAAAACTTTTCTAATGACTGCTTTTACCACGTCGCCTACTTTAAATTTCTCGCCTTTTATGCGGTTTTTACGTGGCAATATAGCACGAAGTTCGTCTATCTCGATAAATGTGTTTTCGTCATTATCGACTCTAACAACTGGTCCAAAGACCATGTGACCGCTCATTTCATTATATTTTTGTAAAATTTTCTCTTCTACTAGGCGCTGAATGTGATACTCAAGCTCCTTATGAAGCGTTTGGGCTGCGGTTCTTCCAAGGTTATCAAGGCTTAGCTCGTATGTGAGCTCATCTCCGATCTCTACGCCAATATCTATCTTTTTAGCCTCTTTTAAGCTTAAAAAGTGTTCATTGTCTTCTTTAAGCCTCTCATCGTCGTTTGCTACGATTGAAATTTTTTGATAAAGCTTTAAATTTTTATTTGCATCGATACTCACGTCATACTCATAATTTTCGCCATAAACTCTTTTTGCAGTATTTATCAAGGCTCTTATAACGCGCTCTTTTACATCTTCTATCTCTAAATTTTTCTCATTTGCAATTGACTCGATGATATCTGAAATTCTTTCCATTTTTTCTCCATTGTAACGATAAATTTCGGGGATTTTTCGTGAAGTTTTGAAATTATACATAAGCCATACTTTTAATAACTTTAAGCTTATTATTAACTTTTATTTAATCATTTTTTTATGATGTTTTGGATATATTGACCGATTAAAATTTAAGATTTTGAAAGGATTAAAAATGGAGCTAAAACTTGCAAGAGCTGAATTAGACGCAAAACCAAAAACGATTTCACTAGAAAAAATAGAGGCAGCTGTCGAAAAAGAGGGTCAGAAAATTTTCTATTTTGATAAAGAAAACACACACAAACAACTAATCGCCTTAGTCGAGCATTTTGAAGAAAAAGGGCTAAGTGTTTATCACAGAACCGTAAAATACGGACTTGATGATAGCGACTACATGTATGAAGTGCATATACTTTAATGAGTAAAAAACTCTTTATCCAAACTTTAGGCTGTGCTATGAATGTTCGTGACAGCGAGCATATCATAGCCGAGCTCTCACAAAAAGAAGACTACTCCTTAACACAAAACATCGAAGAAGCTGATTTAATCCTTATAAATACCTGCTCGGTTCGTGAAAAACCGGTCCACAAGCTCTTTAGCGAGGTCGGAGCCTTTGAAAAAGCCAAAAAAAGAGGTGCCAAAATAGGCGTTTGCGGCTGCACTGCAAGTCATTTAGGTAGCGAAATTTTTAAGCGCGCACCTTATGTTGATTTTGTTCTTGGTGCAAGAAACGTTAGCAAGATCACAAAAGCGGTAAATACACCTAAATTTATCTCAACCGACATCAACCATGACGAGAGCGAATACGCATTTGGCGAATTTAGAGGCTCGCCATATAAAAGCCACATCAACATCTCGATCGGCTGCGACAAAAAATGCACCTACTGCATTGTCCCACACACTAGAGGCGATGAAATTTCTATCCCTTCAAGCCTCATCCTAAAAGAGGTAGAAAAGGCAGCAAAAAGCGGTGCAAAAGAGATATTTTTACTAGGGCAAAATGTCAATAACTACGGCAAAAGATTTTCAGGCGTGCAAGAAAATATCGATTTTAGCGACCTTTTAGTAAAGATAAGCGAGATAGATGGCGTTGAGAGGATAAGATTTACCAGTCCGCACCCACTTCACATGGATGATAAATTTCTTGAAATTTTCACAAATAACCCAAAAATTTGCAAGTCTATGCACATGCCACTTCAAAGCGGAAACACCAAAGTTTTGCGCGAGATGAAGCGCGGATACACAAAAGAGTGGTTTTTAGACCGCGCGCTAAGACTTAGAAAGATGTGCCCGGACGTGAGCATCTCAACTGATATCATTGTCGCATTTCCAGGCGAGAGTGATAGCGAGTTTGAAGACACGATGGACGTGCTTGAGCAAGTTAGATTTGAGCAAATTTTTAGTTTTAAGTATTCGCCTCGTCCGCTTACAAAGGCAGCTACTTTTACAAATCAAATAGATGACAAAACCGCTTCAGAAAGGCTCACGCGCCTACAAAATCGCCATAATGAAATTTTAGACGAGATCGTGGCAGCACAAAAAGATAAAATTTTTGATGTATATTTTGAAGAGCTAAGAGCAAACGGCGGCGTTGCTGGGCGAAGCTTTAACAACTTTTTAGTTCAAGTCGATGGTAGCGAAGAGCTTCTTGGCACTACACAAAAAATCAAGATCACAAACCCAAAACGAATGGTTTTGTATGGCGAGTTGCAAATTTAAAAACACCCTTGAAAAGGTCGCCCTAAGTGTCGGTGTCTTTTTTATCTACATTTTGATGTGGCTCATTTTTCTAACCTGCAAAAAGAGTTACACTCCAAATTTTTTACCACAAAATGGCTGCGTCGTCGTCTTTTGGCACGGCAGACTTAGCTTTATGAGCTTTGCCTATAGGCGCTGGTGGAGCAGACAAAATAGAAAACAAGGTAAGGTGATAATCAGCGATCACAAAGATGGCGAGCTAATCACCAGAATAATCAATTTTTTTGGCATCGGTACCATTAGAGGCAGCAGCTCAAAAGGCGGTGCAAGGGCACTTATAGAAGCTCTAAGAGAGATAAAGCAAGGCCACGACGTCATCATCACGCCAGATGGCCCACGCGGACCAAGGCACAGCGTAGCAGACGGAGCCGCGGTGATCGCACAAAAGTCATCTTGTGAAATTTATGCTCTAAATTTTGAAGCAAACTCGTTTTGGGAGTTTAAAAGCTGGGATAAGATGATACTTCCAAAGCCATTTTCGACTATAAATTTTAGTCTATCAGCCCCTTTTAGTGTGAAAAATTTGGAGCAAAAAGAGGCAAAGGAGAAGATAAAAAACGAGCTTTGGCAAGCCTCACAAAATGACGGCGGTAAGAGCGTGGAGCAAAACCAAGAGGATTTTAGATCAAATTTAAAAATTTGGTGGAAAAAGTACGCACATAAAAATCCGCAAATCAGCAACGAGATAAGAGAAATTTTGGACGAAATTTATGAAAAATAAACTATCTATCTTTATAGCCATTTTTCTAATTATTTTATTTGGACTATTTTTTTACAGCGACAACTCCTATAAGCTCGCCCTTGAAGCAAAATTTTTATACGAAAACAAAGAATACGAAAAGGCTCTAAATTTAAGCCAAAAAGCACTTGATATAGATATTTATAACAAAATGGCAAATACCGTACTAAACCAAAGCAAGGCTGCTATGAAATTTAGCTCATACATAAAAAATGGCAAAGAGTATCTTGAGCGTATCAAAAAAATGAGTCAAAGTAGCGTTAGCAAGGCTGATAGCGAACGCATTAAGATGATGTGCGATGTGATGATAGAGGATTTTGACGACCTTAAAAACTCGGCCCTACTTGATAGTGAGCTAAAAAATGAAGCTTTAAACACAAAAGAAATTTTCGTTAAACTTAAAAACGAGCTGTTTTAAACTTATTTAATCCCTTTTTAGCTACCATAACGAAAATTATGCACTAAATTTAGGAGATTTATGTCTTTTAGAGTCAAAAAGCTTTTTTCTAACCTTTTTTTAAGCGTCGTGTTGGAGGGCAATGAGTGCATATTCTTCGGTCAGGTCTTTAGAAATGGCAAACTTTTAAAAACCATAAATGCTAAATTTACAGATATAAGCATCGATAGTGTCGATGAAAAAATCATAAAATATATAGAAGAGCAAGAAAAAACATATTTTGGTGTGTATGTTTCAGTTTTTTTTAATGACGACTCGCAAGGCGCACTTCCTAGTGTTAGCTTTGACGAATACAAAAAATTTAATATAAATACTAAAAATCTTACAAGCCTTATCATGCAGGATAGCTGGAGTATTTATGCAAATTTAAATGCTATAAAAAAATATAAAAATTTATTTGGACAAGATAGTGTAGATCTCATCTACTCACCTATTGCCCTACTCTTTCACGAGCTTTTAAAACGCGGAATTTCTCCAAAAACTACACTTTATCTTTATATCCATGCACATTCGTTTACACTTGCGATCTTTAAAGATAAACAAATGAAGTTATCCACTTTTTTAAATATGGCTGGTATTGAGGAAACTAATCAGGAAGCTGAAAGCCTAAAAGAAGAAGATATAACAGATATTGATAACTTAATCATTAAAGAAGAAAATGACGCAACGTCGCTTGATGATTTTAAAAGTTTAGACGATTTTTTAAGTGATGATAAACCAAAAGAATTTGAAGACCTAAATTATGAACTAAACATGCCAGCTTCTACAAATGTAGAAAAATCGGTTGCTATTTTTGGGTATGACATGAAGATGTTTGATTACATCGTAAAGGCTGTAAAAGAATTTTACGAAAATCCTCTCTACGGTGGTGATTTTATTGAGCAAATCATTGTTTTTGAAAATACAAAAACAAGTGCAACTTTTTTACAATATCTGCAATCTGAGCTTCTAGTGGAGACTTCTGTGTATCCAGTGAATACAAATCATATTATGAATGAAATCATGCAAGAAGAGATAATATTATGAGATTTAGCTTTATTGCCCCAGAGCCAAGACCACTTATATCTATCTTTAGCAAAATTTGGCTAAGCCTTATAGGCTTTGTTTTTGTAGCTCTTTTGGCAACAAATTTCTTTATACTCTATAAAAATTATTCAATTGAAAAAAATATAATTTTTTTATCAAATGAGCAAAAAGAGCTTAGTCAAAAAATAGTCACAACAGATGAAATTTCAGCTAAACTGGCCGTACAAATAGAATCTGCAAATGATATCTTCACGTCAAATTCTATTCTCAAGCAAAGCTTGCACAA
Organism: Campylobacter concisus; assembly: GCF_902460705.1. Taxonomy (GTDB): domain Bacteria; phylum Campylobacterota; class Campylobacteria; order Campylobacterales; family Campylobacteraceae; genus Campylobacter_A; species Campylobacter_A concisus_Z. The sequence goes on from NZ_CABPUP010000001.1 coordinate 228,513, forward strand.
TCTTTTTGATCTAGTGCCTGACAGCATAACGCTTGAAGAGGTTTTTATGGATAAAAACTCACTTATCATTCGTGGTATAACGCCGACAAAAGATGTATTTAATCAGCTTCTAGCTTCACCTTTAAGATCTATTTTTACGACTTCAAATACTAGCTTTTATCAAAGCAAAAACGGCTGGTATGGCTTTATAAGCACAAATAAAATTGATAATTCTGAGGGATATAATGAGTAAAAAAGATACGAGCTTAGAAAAAATAGATCCCATTAAGCTTTTACTTTTTATATTTGCTTTTATTGTAGTTTGCTTCATTATGATATTTGGTTTTATCGTGCCTAATATAAAAGAATTTAAAAGCCTAACTAGACAAAATTATTCACAAACCTCATCTTATACAAAAGTAAAAAATGAATTTGAAGCCAAATTTAAAGCTCTTGAAGCAACCAAACAAAAAGATGGGGCTATCATTTCAGCTTTTGATACTAAATTTGATAAAGATAAATTTATAGAATTTGCCTCTAAATTTTTCAGTGAAGTAAGCCTTAGTAAAATAGAAGAAAGTGATAATAACGCTAGTGAGAAATTTTTTAGATTTCGCCTAAATGTAACTAGCTCTCTAAGGACACCGCAAAAATTTTATGACTTTTTAGATGCGCTTAGCAGCTATGACAGTATCGTAAAGACCGAATTTCCTATCGTCATGAAAGGCGAAAAGGATAAAATCCATACTACTTTTAATATAAAAGTTTTTGGGTTGAAGTAAAATTTTAGATTTCATTTAATAAAAAGCTACAAACAGATAACATTTCTCTCAAGTTCTTAGTTATAGAAATCATATTTTTATAGACATAAATTTATGTATTTCATCGGTATTGATATAAGCTCAACATCTACAAAAGTAGCAATACTAGATAATCAAGATAATTTTTGTGATCTATTTTTGTTATCAAGTAGTTTTAGTGTCATAAAAATAGTACGCGATATAAAAGAAATTTTAGAACAAAAAGGCTATCAATATGCCTCGATCGTAGCTACTGAATATGGAAGAGCAAGTATAGAAGCGGATGTAGTAGCTTTTGAAAGCTGTACAGGAACTACAAATTTTAAAAATAATATGAGTACACAAGGTAACCTTGTAGAAAATATCGCCAAACGTTACTTAAAGACGCCCCTCTTCTGTAATGTACAAAAACGACGCAATATCTGATGCTATTAAAAATTTGTAGATGAATATAAAGCAGATAGTGCAACAGATATCGTTTTAAGCGGCTGTCACACTTATGCAATAGAAACAAACAAGATAAAAGAAGCTAGTAAAGAAGCTGGTGTAAGCTATATGAGCCTTGAGGACTGACTACCCCCAAACAAGATGTTATCCGGATTTGCACACATTTGAAGGCATTTTTAGAATTTCTCGAATAAAACATCAAATTTTAAAAGACTCAAAAAAGAGCCTTTGTTGATTTATTGCGAATTTTTAGAATAGTATTTTGCTAGTATTACTTTTTATCCACGCATTTGCCAAGCTGACAAGCTCTTTTGTAAAGTGCGTCTGCTTTTGCTTCATCGCCGCTTAGCTTTGCAAGCAAAAAGCATGACTGAGCATACTCAAGCTCGCAGCTCTTAGCCAAAAGCCTTAGCACTCTAGCCTCAGCCTTGTTTCTATCTATCTTATGAGTTTTTAAATTTTCGCTTTCGATGTAAGACTTTAGCCCCATTGCTTCGTTATAGCAGCCAACGCCATCACCGCTATCACAAGCTAGTTTATATAGTCTTAAGGCTTTTTCCATATCTTTTTGCTCATCAACAAGCCCTTGCTCATAAATTTGACCCAAATTAGAACAAGCCGTCGCAAGACCAGCATTGCAAGCCTTTTCGTAGTAGCCTTTTGCTTTTACAAAGTCCTTTTCGTTGCTAAAATTTACGGCTAAATTGTTGCAGTCGATGCTATTTCCGCTCTCGCAGTTTTGCACCATCTTCTCTTTTTCAAGCTCAAGACGCTCTGCCCTCGCCTCTTCATCACTTTGCCAAAAGCCAAAGCTTACCATCTTTTGCCACGACCAGCAACCACTAAGCATAAAGCCCATAGCCAAAATAAGACCAAAATTTAAGACCTTTTTCACTTACATTCCTAGCTTTGTGCCTAGTCTTTTCATCTGCGGGCATGCCTTGCTTAGCCCACGAAAGCAAGCGACTTTATAAATTCCATAAGCCCTTTTTTCGTCTTTATTGACACCAAGACCAAGCTCATACATCGCTCCGATATTAGCACAACTTGGCAAATCGCCAGCATTGCATGCATTTGTATAAGCTTGCATTGCTAAGTAATAATCTTGCTTAACGATCTCACCTTTTCTATAAGCATTGCCTAAATGATAGCAAGCTTGCATGCCTCCGCCATTGCAACTTTCTTTATAAATCGAAATTGCCTTTTTTGGATTTTTTTTGACTCCGAGTCCAAGCTCATAAAGAGTGCCCAAATTTGCACAACCGACTTGCACCTTAGCATCGCAAGCCTTTTTATAATTTGTTAAAGCATTTTCATATTCTTTTAAAAGCTCGTAATTTACACCCAAATCATTGCAGGCTTCCGCATCGCCTTCTTCGCATTTTGGTATTAAAATTTCGATCGCATTTCTTGAAATTTGCTCTTTATTTTGCACTATTTTTTCATCCTTTGGTTGCTGCCACGAATCATCTTGTTTTTGTCCTACACCAATCACGTTTAAGCAGCCAGTGAAAAATAAAGCCGATAAAAGCAATAAATATTTTTTCATTCTTTTCCTTTTAAAATTGTCCAAATAAGTCATTTAGTGCTTCACTGATACTTGGATGAGTGAAAATTTGATTTTTAAAGAAATTTGCATTTGCTTTTAAATTCATAGCAATTACAATTTCATTTATCAGCTCATTTGCATAGATGCAGTGAAAGCTAGCTCCTAAAATTTCTCCACTTTGTGCATCAACGATAGCTTTTAGCATGCCTACATCGTGATTTAGTACTTTTGCGCCTGGTACTGTTGCCATGCTAAGCTTTAGCTCTTTAAAATTTAGCCCAAATTTACTTGCTTCTTTGGCGTTCATTCCAACTCTTGCTAGTGGAGTGTCGGTGAACAGCACATTTGCATGAATGCTTCTATTTTTAGTATTTCTCTTTTTATCACCAAAAATTTGTGAATAAACTATCCTAAAATCATCCAAGCTCGTGTAGGTAAAAAGCTCTCCGCCGCGCACGTCGCCTACCGCATAGATGTTTGGCATATTTGTTTGAAGATTTTCATTTGTCTTTATAAAGCCTTTTTCATTTAGCTCAACTCCAGCAGCTTTTAAATTTAAATCATCTACATTTGCTACTCTGCCAAGTGCGATCAAAAATGCATCAGCCCTAAGGCATCTTTGCTCGCCATTTTGCTTGAAATTTAATACATTTTCTTTAATGCACTCTATCTCGCAACCCTCTAAAATTTCAACGCCTTGGACTCTAAGAGCTTCTTTTACGCTATTAGCTATATCATCATCTTCGTTTTTAAATAGTTTTGAACGCCCTATAATAGTCACTTTTGAGCCAAAATTTGCAAACATTGATGCAAACTCTATACCGATAAAACCACTACCGATAATGACAAAATGCTTTGGTAAATTTTTTAGATCAAGCAAAGTTTGGCTTGAAAATACATTTGAGCTTACAACCTCAAAAGGAGCATCTGCCTCTTTTGAGCCACTATTTATGATAATAAAATCGCCCTCTATTATCTTTTTCTCGCCGCTTGGCGTTGTTACAAGTACACTATTTTCACTAGCAAAAGAGCCAACACCATCGATCACATCGATATTTTCTTTATCATTTAGCATCGCATAGTTTTTAGCATTCAAGGCTGAGATTAGCTTATTCTTATTTTCCACACTAAGCGTGTAATATTCGCTTTCAACGCTATTATTTACAAATTTTGCCTCTTTAGCGGCCGTTATTAGACGTTTGGTTGGTATGCAGCCAACATTTATGCAAGTGCCTCCATACATCTTTGGCGATCTCTCTACAAGAGCCACTTTTTTGCCAAGTGCGGCAGCTTTAACCGCTAGCGTTTTGCCAGCTTTTCCAAAACCAATAATTACAATATCATATTTCATTTTCAGTCCCTTATCTTTCCCATTATATAGTAAGTTGTTTCATTTATCTTTTTTAGCTCCATTTTATATTTATTAGCCCAGTTTTTTATAATCTCATCAACTCGCTCTTTTATTTCATTAACGATAGCTACATTTTTTATCTTTAGTCTATCTTCACTTCCACTCATCGCCACAAAACAAAGGTGCGGCTTTAAATGATCGTTTAGTTCAATTATGCTCTTTGGCAAAAGACCATCAGTATTGTTTAAAATTCTACACATTTGAGCAGTGGTCGTTTCATTGACGTTATAGCCAAGCTGGATTAAAAGTGCATTATGATCCATATCGTTCCTTTTGCTTAAAATTTGTGGGCATTATAAGATAAAATTGGATAAAATCGCCTAAATTTTTAAGGACAAATATGAAAAAATTTATCATTTTTGTGTTTAGTATTTTGCTATTTTGGGGATGTTCGTTAGATCAAATTTCACAAAATTTTGGCCTTAGCCAGCCACCACTTGATCCTGAAGTCGAGCAGATCGCAGACGCCATCTATCTATACAATGAAGGCAACTATCCAAAAGCTTGCAAGAGATTTTATGATTACGCAAAAGACGGCAATGTCCTAGCTATGCAACAAACTGGCGCATGTTTTCGTGACGGCAAAGGCTTTAGCAAAGATATTTTAAGAGCACTTTTTTGGTTTGAAACAGCTGGCAGATACGGCAACATAGACGGCCTAAGAAGTGTCGGATATATCTATGAGTACGGCCTTGGAGTAAACAAAAATTTAGAAAAAGCGATATATTTTTATGAAAAAGCTACAAGCCTTGGCTCAAGCGAGGCTAGCTACGATCTAGGACTTATCTATCTAGGCAAAAATGACTATAAAAAAGCGAGAATTTATCTTGATGAAGCTTGCTTTAAAGGTAAAGAAGAAGCTTGCACAAAGCTAAAAGAGATGAAATTTTAGCTCTCATCTCTTTTTATAAATTTATTACGCCTCAGCCTTTTGAGCGATCAAAACGCCTTCTATCATCTTTTTGATATCCCCATCAAGTATCGCGTCAGTTTGTGAGTATGCCTCGCCACTGCGGTTATCTTTTACCTGCTGATACGGGAAAAGTACGTATGATCTTATCTGATGACCCCAGCCGATTTCGCTTTTTTCTACGCTGTTACTAGCTTCTTGTTGTTTCATCAGCTCAAGCTCGTAAAGACGAGACTTTAGCATTTTCATCGCTGTAGCTCTGTTTTTGTGCTGACTGCGGTCGTTTTGGCACTGCACGACGATGCCAGTTGGTATATGCGTGATGCGGATGGCTGATTCAGTTTTATTTACGTGCTGACCGCCTGCACCACTGGCTCTATAAGTGTCTATCTTTAGATCTTTCTCTTCGATCTCGATCTCTATGTCATCATCTATTTCAGGGCTTACCATGACACTTGAAAAGCTCGTATGACGGCGCCCTGCACTATCAAATGGACTTGTGCGAACGAGCCTGTGGATGCCATTTTCTGCTTTGAAGTAGCCATAAGCGTTTTCACCTTTTACTATAAAGCTCACGTCCTTTAGTCCAGCCTCTTCGCCCTCTTGAAAGTCAAGGGTCTCGACCTTAAAGCCCTCACGCTCACAAAATCTAAGATACATCCTATAAAGCATACTCGCCCAGTCATTACTCTCAGTGCCACCAGCTCCAGGATGGATCGATACGATCGCGTTTTTGCCATCATCTTCGCCACTTAAAAGCATAGAAATTTCAAGATTTACTATCTTTTCATCTAAATTTTTAGCGTCATCAAAAAGAGAATTTATAGTCTCTTCGTCATTTTCAGAATTTGCTAGCTCAAAAAGCTCCTTTGCATCACTTACTGCCTGATTAGCGTCGTTAAATTTTTCAAGCATATTTGAAATTTTAGTTTTTTCTTTATTTAGCGCCCCTGCTTTAGCGATATCTTGCCAAAAATCAGGATCTTGCTCGGTGGCCTCGATCTCTTTTAGTCTAGCCTTGATCTCTTCAGGCTTTACGATAGAGCCTATGTTTTCAACTTTTGTTTGTAGCTTCTTTAAAAGCTCGTTGTATTCGTAGTTATCCAAGTTTTTCTCCATAAATTTTTGGCGATTTTAGCCAAAAGTTGCTTACATTTTTAAATTTACGCCCTTTTAATCCTTTTTTGTTAAAATGCCAAGTTAAAATTTCAAACAAAAAGAGTCAAAAATGCAAATCATAAGAACTATAAAAGAACTTGAAAATTTCGTCTCTAGCACAAGCGCAAAGATCGGTTTTGTGCCAACCATGGGCGCACTTCATGACGGACATGTTAGCCTTATTAAAAAATGCGTGAGCGAAAATGAGATAAGTATCGTCTCAACATTCGTTAATCCAACTCAATTTTTACCAGGCGAAGATCTAGACAAATACCCAAGAAACGAGCAAAATGACATTAAAGTTTGTGAGCAAAATGGCGCTAGCGCTATTTTTATCCCAGATGCTGGTGAACTTTACTTTGAAGATGAACCTCTAATCGTCGCTCCAAAGAAATTTTCAGCCATCTTAGAGGGCAAAACTAGGCCTGGACACTTTGACGGCGTGCTAAGAGTGCTAAACAAGCTATTTTGCCTAACTCGTGCAAATAGCGTCTACATGGGCAAAAAAGACACACAACAACTAATCATCGTGCAAAACATGATAAAGACATTTTTCCTAAAAATCGAGCTAGTAGCTTGCGATATCGTTAGAGAGCCAGACGGCTTAGCGCTTTCAAGCAGAAACGTCTATATCTGCGACGAAGATAAATGTAATGCTCTAAGGCTTTCAAGATCGCTAAATAAAGCACAAAATTTGATCCAAAACGGCGAAGAGGACGCAAGCGAGATCAAAACAAAGATGCTTGAAGTGCTAGAGCCACTAAAGGTTGATTATGTCGCTATTACGGATAGAAATTTAAATGAAATTTCCAAAATAGAAAAAAATAACACCATCATTTTAGTAGCAGCTTACGTTGGCAAAACTAGACTAATAGATAATATCTGGATATAAAAATGCCAAAACTTCACTTAATTTCACTTGGCTGTAACAAAAATTTAGTTGATTCAGAAATAATGCTTGGTAGATTGCAAAACTACGATATTACCGATGACATCAGCGATGCCGACGTCATCATCGTAAATACCTGTGGCTTTATAAAATCCGCCAAAGAAGAGAGCATACAAACCATACTTGAGATGCACGAAGCTCGTAAAAATGGCTCTTTACTAGTAGTAACTGGCTGTCTTATGCAGCGATATAAAGATGAGCTTATGAAAGAGCTACCAGAGGTCGATCTCTTTACCGGTGTGGCTGACTATGACAAGATTGATGAGATCATCTTAAAAAAGCAAAATTTATTTAGCCCACAAACTTATCTACAAGCAAATGAAGAGCGTGTGATAACTGGCTCAAACTACCACGCCTACATCAAAATTTCAGAGGGCTGTAACCAAAAATGCAGCTTTTGTGCCATTCCAACTTTTAAAGGCAAGCTAAAATCACGCTCTCTTGAAAACATCGTAAATGAGGTCAAAAATTTAGTCAAAAAAGGCTACTACGACTTTAGCTTTTTATCTCAGGACTCAAGCTCATATATGCGCGATCAAGGCGTTAGCGACGGGCTTATAAATTTAATAGATGAGATAGAAAAGATAAAAGGCGTAATGAGTGCTAGGATACTTTATCTCTACCCAAGTACGACCAGCAAGGAGCTAATTGAGCGTATCATCACCTCGCCTATCTTTCACAACTACTTTGACATGCCGATTCAGCACATCAGCGAAGACATGCTAAAGATAATGAAGCGTGGAAGTGGCGCTAAAAAGATCAAAGAGCTTTTAAATTTAATGAGAAATGCCAAGAATTCATTCTTACGAACTGGTGTCATTGTGGGTCATCCAGGAGAGAGCGAGGATGATTTTGAGCAGCTTTGCAAATTTTTAGAAGAGTTTAATTTCGATAGAATTTCAGCCTTTGCCTACTCAAAAGAAGAAGACACAGCATCTTTTGAAATGGAACAAATCCCAGCCAAGATCATCTCAAAAAGACTAAATAAGATAGAAAAGATAACTAAAAAATCGATAAATGAGAGCTTGCAAAAAGAGATTGGCAAGCAAATTTATGCTTCTCTTGAGGGCGAAAGCAGCGAGGGCGAGATGTTTTACGCAGCCAAAAAAGACATCTGGGATAAAGATATAGACGGCGAAATCCTAATAAACGAGAGCGATGTAAAAGAGCTTGAGATCGGCTCACTCTACCTTTGTGAGGTCACTGACCTGGTCGATCAAAAACTGATCGCTAAAATTATCAAAAAAGCAAAATGATAAGCCAGAATGTGCGAGAAAAGCTAAGCTCAGGTGCAAACCTACTAGCCTTCTCGCACGGCATAGACAGCACTGCACTTTTTTACATTTTAGAAGAGGCTGGGATCAAATTTGATCTAGCGATGGTTGATTACAATGTTCGAGAGCAAAGTAAAAGCGAGATAAAAAGTGCAAAAGAGCTCGCGGATAAATTTGGTAAAAAAATTTATACCAAAAGCGTTTTTTTAGATAAGTCAAATTTTGAAAAAAACGCGCGCGAGGTAAGATATGAATTTTTTGGAGAAATTTGCCAAAAATTTGACTACGAAAATTTAATCCTAGCGCATCAGTTTGACGATAAATTTGAGTGGTTTTTGATGCAGATTAGTAAGGGTGCTGGGCTAAAAGAGCTCTTTGGCATGAGTGAGCTTGAAAGAAGAAAGTACTTTTGGCTAGTTAGGCCGCTTTTAAATTTACGCAAAAAAGAGCTTCAAAATTATCTTGATGAGAGAAATTTACACTATTTTATTGATGAGACAAATTTGAAAGGCGAGTTAAAAAGAAGCTTCATGAGGCTAAATTTTAGCGAACCTTTTTTAGATAATTATTTTAATGGCGTAAAAAAAAGCTTTGAGTTTTTAGAAGCCGATAGACAAATTTTAATGCCAAATATCACAAAAATAAGTGATGAAATTTTTATCATAAAAAATGATAGTAATGCGATACGAGGCGTTGATATGGCGGCAAAAGAGCTAAACGTGCTTCTAAGCAAAGCGCAAAAAGATGAGCTAAGTGCAAATTTAGCAAAGCAAACAAGCGTGGTGCTAAGCGGCAAGATCGCTGTCGGATACGCAGATGTTTACCTTCTAGTAACTCCATTTTGTAAAACCATAATGCCAAAAATTTTTAAAGAGAAGGCTAGAATTTTAAAAATTCCAGCTATAAATAGAGGTTATCTTTTTGCTACAAATTTTGATTTATCAAAATTAAATTCTAATAAATATTGAAAGATTTGGCTTTTGCCTGAAACACTCAAAGCAAAAGCCAAGATTAATTAAAATAAGCTATTTACGCTTTCATTGTGATATACACGGCGTATCACTTCGCCAAACAAAGAAGCCGCACTTAGCACTTTTATACAAGGAAGCTCCTCGGCTAGAGGGATCGTATCTGTTACCACCAACTCATCCAAAAAGCCTAGTCTTAGCCTATCGTAAGCTGGCCCACTAAGGACTGGATGCGTGCAAAACGCCATAACGCTAGTTGCGCCACGCTCTTTAAAAATTTCAGCTGCTTTTACGATCGTGCCAGCTGTATCTATCATATCATCAACTAAAATCACATCTTTGCCATTTACATCGCCGATTATATTCATCACTTCGCTTTCATTTGCTTTTTCGCGGCGCTTATCTACTATAACCATGTCAAGATTTAGATTTTTAGCCAAAGCTCTAGCACGAGCAACGCCACCTACATCAGGGCTTGCAACGATTGGATTTGGTAAATTTTTAGCTCTTACGTAGTCATTAAAAATAATACTTCCATAAAGGTTATCAACCGGAATATCAAAAAATCCTTGAATTTGTCCTGCGTGAAGATCCATAGTGACGACTCTATCGATACCTGCTGTTTGCATCATGTTTGCCACTAGCTTTGCAGTGATCGGTACTCTAGGAGCTGCTTTTCTATCTTGTCTAGCGTAGCCAAAATACGGCACAATCGCTGTTATAGAGCTTGCACTACTGCGTCTTAAAGCGTCAGTTAAGATAAGTAGCTCCATTAAATTTGTATTTGTCGGTGCACATGTTGGCTGAATGACAAAAACATCTTTTCCGCGCACGCTCTCGCCGATTTGCACGCTGATCTCTCCATCGCTAAATCTTTTTATACTTGCCTCGCTAAGAGGAAGTGAAAGATATTGCGAAATTTTCTTTGAAAGCTCAATATTAGCCGTTCCTGAGAAAATTTTATAGCCTCTCATAATGATAACCTTTTTAGTGATTTTTATGTTGGGATTTTATCGAAACGAGCTTTAATTTAAATTTATTCTTTTTAGGACTATTTTCTAGCCCTAGTTTAATTCTTATCACCACAATCAAAAATTTGAGCTTTGATTTTACAAACCTTAAATTTTAAACAAGTATAAAAAATATAAGATAACTAAGAATATTTTTTTATTTATAAACATTATAGGATTACAATCACAACATGTTTAAAGCTTATAGAATTTATGATTTTATCAAAGATGATAGTTTGGATATGAAGGCAGCTTTTGTTGATAGACTCTATCCAAGAGGCATAAGAAAAGAGATATTTTCAAATTTTCTTTGGTTAAAAGGTATCACACCAAGCACTGCTTTAAGAGAGTGGTTTCATGAAGATAGAGAAGCTAGATTTGATGAGTTTTGTGAGAAATTTGAGCTCGAGCTTGATAATAAAACAGCGCAATCTTGCTTTAAAATGCTAAAAAAATTGGAAAAAGAGCATGGCGATATAGCACTTCTAACAGCTAGCAAAGATATAAATCTTTGCCATATCGTTGTGTTATTAAAAATTTTAAATAAGTAGTTTGCCCGCCTATTTTGCAAGAGTACCAAGCATCTTTTCAAACTGCACACCATACCATGTGCGGTTCTTATCTTTTAGCGTGACTTTAATGCTACTAAGCACAAAATTTGCTGCCTTTTTGATGGCATTTTGCATGCTTTCGCCATTTACTAGCGAGCCAAAAAGCACTGAAGCAAAAATATCTCCAGTTCCACTCGTGTGAAATGGCAAAAACTCGTGAAAATACTCTACTTTCTCTTTTGTCTTTGCGTCGTAAGCTATGATGCCACATTCATTTTGCTTGTATCTAATACCCTTTAACACGATCTTATACGCACCAAAACTCGCTAAATTTTCTAGTAATTCCAAAATATAATCTTCATTATATTCATCTCTCAAAAATGGCTTGCCACACATAAAGCTTGCTTCAGTTATATTTGGCGTAATAACATGAGCTTTTGAGCAAAGTTCGCGCATTTTCATAACAAATTTTTCATCAAAGCCATGATAGAGCTTGCCATTGTCGCCCATGCAAGGATCTACAAGTATTAGCGGAGCAGAGCCACTAAACTCATTAAAAATTTTCTCTATCAGCTCAAGCTGACCAAAGCTACCTAAAAATCCGGTATAAATTCCATCAAATTTGATATTTTCTTTGTGCCATACTTGTGTTACCGCGTCAAATTCATCAGTCAGATCACAAAATGTGAAATTTTTAAAGCCAGTGTGAGTCGAAAGTAGCGCAGTAGGCAATATGCACGCCTCAATGCCTTGAGCGCTAATTATCGGAAGCGCGACAGTAAGGGAACATTTGCCAACGCACGAGATATCTTGTATTGTAAGGATTCTTTTCATTTATGCTCTTAGTTTGTAAAATTTTACCCCAGCAACATCGGCTAGATAAACCATATCTTGTTGCAAGAGCTTGTTTAAAATTTGCTTTGAGTGCTCTGAGAAATTTTCTTCAACATTTGCGATAGTTTGCGGACGACGCCTTAGCATTTCTAAAATTTCTTCCTCACTAAAGTTATACTTTTGCTCTATTTTGTGAGCTTTAGCTATATTAACCGGTACGCCACTTATCTGCTTGGCTAGCTCCTCTAGTTTTTTGGCGTCTACACCCTTTACATTATAAGCTGGTGGGCGATCTATCGTGCCAATATCCACTCGGTGCGGAGCTATCTCATTTATCGCTGCATTTAGAGCTATAAATTCCTCTTCTTTGTCGTTAAATCCAGTCACAACCAAAATTTCAAGCACAAGCTTGCCAGTAAATTCCTTACGAAATTTAGCCATCGCTTTTATGAGCTCGCTAACTTCTATGCCGCTTTTGTTGCGGTCTATCTTTTTAAAAGTACTTTGTACTGCACTATCCAGGCTAAATTTCACTATATCAAACCCATGTAGCGCTTCACAAATTTTTGGATCACACACGCCTGAGCCATTACTCAAAATAAGTGTTTTTGCGCTACCTTTTAGCTCATTTACTTTTGCTATCAGCTCTTTTAAGTGTGGGTAAAGAGTTGGTTCGCCATTTGCTGTAAGCGTGATGACGTCGATATTTTGATAAGCTTTTAAAGCTTCTTTTAAATCGCTTATGATCTCGTCAACACTTGGTGGATTTTCTATCGCATTGATTACTTTAGCGCCACTTAGCTCGCAATAAACACAGTCAAAATTACATGATTTTTGCTTTGGGCTTAGATCTATGCCAAGGCTCATGCCAAAACGGCGAGAATTTATCGGTCCAAAGACGATGCAAGGCTTGTTACCTTGCACTTTTTGTCTGCACCTGTTTTATGAAATATTTTGCATTCTCAACTGGCACATCAGGCAAAATTCCATGACCAAGATTGAAAATATGAGGCACGCCTTTCATCGTGCTTAAAATTTTATTTACGCCTTCATCTATCGCCTTTTTGCTATAAAGCCTTGTTGGCTCCATGTTTCCTTGAAGGACATATCTTGGACTAAGTTTTGCTTTGGCTAGCTCTATCGGTGTACTCCAATCGACACCAAAAATATCAAATTTTCCTGAAATTTTATCCAGATAGCCGCTTATTCCTTTTGGGAAAACGATGACTGGAATTTCTGGAAACTCAGCCTTAACGCTATCAACTATCTTGTTTATGTAGTTAAATCCAAACTCAAAATAAGCCTGCTCTTCAAGTGCAGCTGCCCAGCTATCAAAAATTTGTACCGCATTTACGCCTGCTCTTATCTGCTCTTTGACATAAAGGATGAGAGCTTGCGTAACTTTTTCTAAAATTTGATGTAAAAATTCTGGATTTTGATAGAGCATTTTTTTGCAGACCGCATAAGTTTTACTGCCACCACCCTCGATCATGTATGTAGCTATCGTCCAAGGTGCGCCACAAAAGCCAATTAGTGCCTTATCTTTGGCTAATTTTTCTCTTGTGAGCTTGATCGTGTCATAGACGTATGCTAAATTTTTAGTCGATTTTTCGATACTAAGTGCATCAAGTGCGGCCTTATCACGCAAAGGCTCACTAAAAACTGGCCCCTCGCCCTTTTCAAAACGTAGATGCATACCCATTTCAAGAGGCACAACAAGGATGTCGCTAAATAAAATCGCCGCATCAACGCCTAGAATTTCAACTGGTTGAAGCGTGACTTCGCTAGCCTTTTTGTAGTCTTTGCAAAGTGACAAAAAATCCCCTGCTTGCGCGCGTACTCGCATATACTCTGGTAGATATCTACCAGCTTGGCGCATCATCCAAACAGGCGTATAAGGGGTAGGTTTTTTAAGACAAGCGTCTATAAAAATCATTAAATTTCCTTTAAATTTTTAAAGGGATATTACCTAAAAATAGCTAAAGAAAAGATGTAGGGGAAATTTTAAGCGTAAAAACGCTTAAAATTTTAGTGATCTCCCTTGTGAAGGAAGTAAAGTCCAAGGCAAAGTGCAAGGATAGAAGCCGCAAGATAGGCCATCTCAAGCGGAGTTGTAAAGTTTGCGTGAAGCACCCTTTGGAAGAAATTTACGATTAAGACCATGACGATCACTTTGCCAAGCTTATCTTTTAGCTCATCAAGAGAGTGAACCTCTAAGACTTTGCTCTGCTTTGACTGCTTTAACTGTGTGATCTCTGAGATGAAAAGCTCGTAAATTCCGAAGCTAAATATATAAAGAACAAGCGCCATCAAGTATAGATCGATCGCTCCAACTATCTCACCAACGACTTCTGAGTGGAAATTTTCAACGTGAAAATCTGCAGCAAAGAAATATTTATAAACCTCTAAAAGTACCTTGCCGACGTCGTAACTTGCGATGATAAAAAGTACGATCGCACCTAAAAGTCCAAAAATTACTGGAAAAAGTGTAAAGCTGTTGCTTGCAAGCAAAATTTTTTCAAATATCTTACGCAATAAAAATCCTTTTTATTTACTCTTGCATCGCGATCCACTTTTGTGCGATCCTGACGGCATTTGTCGCAGCCCCTACGCGTATCTGATCGGCACTGCACCAAAGATGAAGCACATTAGGTCTGTAATTATCAACTCTGATCCTACCGACATAAGTCTCATTTGTATCGCTTGAAATGATAGGCATCGGATACTCTTTATTTGCCGGATTATCGACTACGACGACGCTTGGAGCTTTGCTTAAAATTTCTCTCGCTGCATCCGCACTTACATCTTTATCAAAGTGGATAGTGATCGCCTCAGAGTGGCTTCTAAGCACTGGCACACGCACACAGGTAGCGCTAACTTCTATATCTTTGTGAAGAATTTTTTGCGTTTCATTGACCATTTTCATCTCTTCTTTTGTGTAGTCATTGTCCAAAAAGACATCGATGTGAGGGATCACATTTAGTGCTAGGCGGTGCGCAAATACCTTTGGCTCACACTCATCAAGCTTAAACTCAAAGAATTTTTGCATCTGAATGACAAGCTCTTCCATGCCCTCTTTGCCAGCACCGCTTGCTGCTTGGTATGTAGAAACATCGACTCTATTGATACTAAAAGCGTCATTTAGTGGTTTTAAAATTTGCACCATTTGGATGGTTGAGCAGTTTGGATTTGCGATGATACCGCGATTTTTCCACATAGCTATATCACTTGGATTACATTCTGGCACAACAAGGGGGATGTCTTTATCCATCCTAAAATGGCTGGTGTTATCGATAACTACTGCGCCACTATCAGCTGCAAATTTGGCAAATTTCTCTGAGACTGAACCGCCCGCACTAAAAAATGCGATATCTATCTCGTGCTCGCTAAAAACCTTTTCAGTTAGCTCTTTTACCTTGTAATATTTGCCATTAAATTCGATCTCGCTGCCAGCACTTTTTGCGCTAGCAAGCGGCAAAAGCTCTCCAACTGGAAACTCAACCTCTTCCATCACTCTAAAAAGCTCTTCGCCGACCGCTCCAGTAGCACCAACGACTGCTACGTTAAATTTTCTCATCTGCTCTCCTTATCTCTTTTAATTTTCGTAATTTTACTTAAATTTATGGCTATTTTTTGCTTCTGGCTTGTAAAAATAGATCATTTGGCAAAATTTCATCGCCCTCGCTTAGTATCGCCGCTCTTTGCACGACTGAAATGAGCTCTCTTATGTTGCCTGGATAGTCGTAGTCCAAAAGCTCCTCTTTGGCTGCCTTTGAGAAATTTTTAGACTCAAAGCCATACTCTTTGCAGCATTTGTCCAAAGCATCCTGCGCGATAGGCAAAATTTCATCCTTTCGCTCGCGAAGTGGTGGGATAAAAAGTGGGATCGTGTTTAGGCGGTAGAAAAGATCCTCTCTAAACCTGCCCTCTTTCATCGCAAGCTCTAAATTTGCGTTTGTAGCGCAGATGATGCGAACGTCTATCTTTTCGCTCTTTGTAGCGCCAAGCCTTGTTATCTCGCGCTCCTGCAAGGCACGAAGCAATTTTGGCTGTAAATTTATGGGCATCTCGCCGATCTCATCTAAAAATAGTGTTCCGCCATTTGCTAGCTCAAACTGCCCTTTTTTGGTAGTCGCAGCGTCAGTAAATGCGCCCTTTTCAAAGCCAAAAAGCTCACTTTCTATCAAATTTTCAGGGATCGCCGCCATATTTAAAGCAACAAATACAGCATCTTTTCTAGGTGAGTTTGCGTGGATAAATTTAGCAAAAACCTCTTTGCCAACGCCACTTTCGCCACTAAGCATTATTGAAGCGTCAGTCCTTGCAGCTTTTAGCGCGATATTTAGCGTCGCTTCAAGTGCCTTTGAAGTAGCTAAAAAGCCGTTATTTTCGCTTTTTGTTTCTATTTTTTTTATAGTTTTTGGAGTTTTTTGCTTAAGAAGCTTGACCCTTTTTATCGCTTCATATAGCGTTGAGACGTCAAACGGCTTGGTTAAAAAGTCCTTTACGCCGAGTCTAACGCTCTCGATCGCCTTATTAAGCGTCGCATTTCCTGTCATTATGATGACGTCAAATTTGCCGTTTAGCTCTTTAATAAACTCAAGTCCGTCCATCTTTGGCATGTTTATATCGGTTATGATTAGATCAGTGTCGTCGCTTAGTTTTTTTAGGGCTTCAACTGCACTCTTATAGCTTTTGATGTTTAGCTCTTCATACTCGCCAAGTGCGATCTCAAGCGACTTTCGCATATTGATGTCATCTTCTACTATGACGATATTCATTTGATCTCTTTTTATTGAAGTGTGCCGATGATAGCGGATTTTGGCTTAAATTCCACCATAAATCTAACTGGCAAAATTTTCAAATTTGAAGCGTTTGTGACCTGCGCATTTTTGACATTTAGCTCATTTTTTATCATCACTTTTTTTAAGGCAAAGCAGTCAAAAATCTCATCTTTGTGTAAATTTAAAAAGCCAAGAGTTGTGGTGTTTTCATCTTTAAAAGCATCTATCTGGCAAAGAAATTTTGGTTTTGGATTTGATGTTAAAGTCATCGCCTTTGAAAATGAAATTTCTTCAAAGGCAACTATTTGGTTTTTTGTATCGACCTTCGCCCAGAAGATAAATTCTTCCAAGCAAAAGGCAAAATTTAAAAGTATCGTTAGTAAGAAAAGACTTCTCGCCACTTATCTTCGTCTATCTTAAGCTCCATATTTACCTTATAAAGCCCATCTTTGAAATTTTCATTCACGATCCTTGCGTTTTTAACAAGACCTTGAACCTTTGAAGTGATAGATGAGTCGTTTAGCATTGCGTCTCTTACGGTGTCTTCAGCGTTGATCTTTACGCCATAAAGCTTGCCTGCAAGCTGTGAATAAGCATCAGCCATCGCTGCTCTTTTTGCAAGAGTGACCGACTGAGCGTATGAGAGCGAATTTAGCGGAGCTATGCCCTCGCCTGTGGCTCTAAAAGTGGTCTCTCTTGGAGCGCTATCATATATCATCTTCTCTTTTTTCATCACCTCTCTAAGATCGTCTTTATCGACCTTTTGGATGACTACGTTGCGGTTTGATGTGCTAGTTGGCTCGCCCATAAAGCCGTTAAATGAGCAGCCGCCAAAAATAGCAATCATCAAAGCAAAAGATAAAATTTTAACCTTCATAAACAACCTTTTTTATGCTTTTATTTAAAATTTAATAGCAAAATTTATTCCAAAAGCCCCATATCTTCGCTTGGTGCTTCATCCTCGTCCTCGCCATCATCTGCCTTAGGGCATCTTGCGATACTTACAACATCATCGCCATCGACATTTACGACGATCACGCCGCTTGTATTACGTCCTGCTTTGCGGATGCTTTGCATATCAACCCTGATCATCTTGCCACTTGATGTTAGAGCCATAAGGTCTTGCTCTTCATCAACCATCACAACGCCTACTAGATCGCCTGTTCTGCTTGTTAGCTTCATGCAGATGACGCCTTTGCCGCCGCGATTTGTCAAGCGGTACTCATCAGCGGTTGTTCGCTTGCCGATACCTTTTTGAGATATACTTAAAATTTCTTGGTCATTGCTTTCGATGACTGCAGCACCCACAACCTCGTCGCCTGGTTCTTTAAATTTAATGCCAGTTACGCCGCGTGCAGTTCTGCCCATTTGGCGAACTTTGCTGATCTTAAATTTAAGGCACATACCCTTTTTAGTAACGACAAATAGCATTGTCTCATCGCTTGAGTTTGCGTCCTCTTCAGCATTTACACTATCTTCATCGATCTCATTCTGAAGCTCTTCTACTTCAAGCACCTCTGTCTCAACGCTTAGCTCATTTTCTGGGTCAATTACTGGCATATCATCGTATGTTTGAGCGATGAGTGCAGTTACAAGCTCGTCGTTCTCATCGAGGCTTATTGCTCTTACGCCAACTGAGCGGATGTTTTTAAACTCACTTAAATTTGTGCGTTTTACGATGCCATTTTTAGTGAAGAATGCTAGCGATTTGCTCTCGTCAAAGTCAGTCGTTGGGATGATCGCTTTGATCTTCTCATCAGGCTGCAACTGGATCAAATTTACAACCGCTTTGCCCTTTGCCGTGCGACTTCCCTCTGGGATCTTATAGACTTTTAGCCAGTAGAGCTGTCCGCGGTCAGTCACAAACATAAGCGTATCGTGGGTATTTGAAGTAAAGAAGCTCTCTATAAAGTCATCATCGTATGTCGTGACCGCTACTTTGCCCTTGCCACCGCGTTTTTGCTTCTCATACTGCTTGCTTGGCACACGCTTGATGTAGCCGCGGTGAGTTATGGTTACGACCATATTTTCATTTGGTATGAGATCTTCGATGTCGATATCATCGTAGTCATCAACGATCTCAGTAACTCTTGGTACTTTAAATTTATTTTTGATCTCAAGAAGCTCTTCTTTGATCAAATTTTCAAGCAATGTCTCGCTCTTTAAAATTTCATCAAGTCTTGCGATCTCAGCCATAAGCTCGGCTAGTTCGGCCTCTAGTTTTTCTCTCTCTAGGCCTGTAAGCTTGCTTAGGCGCATATCAAGGATAGCGTTTGCTTGAAGCTCTGAGAGGTTAAATTTACTCATCAAGCCTTCTCTAGCAACCGATGTATCAGCACTATTTCTAATAAGCTCGATCACCTCGTCAATATTATCAAGTGCGATCTTTAGACCCTCTAAGATGTGGGCTCTTGCACGCGCTTTTTCGAGCTCAAATATCGTTCTTCTAATGATAACTGTTTTTCTGTGATTTAAAAATAGCTTAAGCAGCTCAATAAGGTTAAATACCTTTGGCTCTTTGTTATTAATAGCAAGCATAATAACGCCAAAAGTGCTCTCCATCGTGGTTGATTTAAATAGGTTGTTTAGCACGATGTCGCTCATAGCGTCGCGTTTTAGCTCAATAACTACACGGATGCCGTCCTTATCAGACTCATCTCTAACCTCGCTAATGCCCTCTATCTGCTTATCTTTTACAAGCTCGGCGATCTGCTCAATGAGCCTTGCTTTGTTTGTTTGATAAGGTAGCTCGTCGATTACTATGACATCTTTGTTTGGCTTTTTTTCTATGTGAGTTTTGGCTCTTAGTTTGACTCTGCCACGACCTGTGCGGTAGGCTTCTATGATGCCTTTTTTACCAAAGATGATGCCGCCAGTTGGAAAGTCTGGACCTTTTATAAATTCCATCACCTCTTCAAGTGTCGCCTCTTTGTTTTCAAGAAGGAGTAAAAGACCATCTATAAGCTCATCAAGACTGTGTGGTGGGATATTTGTCGCCATACCAACCGCGATACCGCTTGAGCCGTTTAGCAATAAATTTGGCACACGGCTTGGAAGTACATCTGGCTCGACCTCTCTATCGTCGTAGTTTGGTACAAAATCAACCGTGTCTTTGTCGATATCTTTTAAAAGCTCTTCAGTAAGCATTGTCATTCTAGCTTCGGTATAACGCATCGCAGCTGCGCTGTCGCCGTCAATTGAGCCAAAGTTTCCTTGTCCGTCAACGACTGGATAACGCATAGAAAATTTCTGAGCCATACGAACAAGTGCGTCATAAACCGCTGTGTCGCCGTGTGGGTGATACTTACCGATTACTTCACCGACGATACGAGCTGACTTCATATAGGCACTTCTGCTACCAACGCCAAGATTGTCCATAGCGTATAAAATTCTTCTATGTACTGGCTTTAATCCGTCTCTAGCGTCAGGCAAAGCACGTCCGACGATAACGCTCATGGAGTAGTCAAGATAGCTAGTTTTTATAGACTCTTCGATATCAACAGATGCGATATCTTGGGTTAATTCAAGTAGATTGTCTTTCATTTTTTTCCTTAAATTTAGCTTGGCTGATTTTAGCTTAAAATTAATAAAAACTTGCTAAATAGCAAATCAGCGACTTTGGCAATAGTGCGATAAAAATTTTAATCTAAAATTTTTACTATCTGCTCTTTTTTAAGAATAAAATCATAGCTAAAAGCATCCACCACAACGCCAGCATAACTGCTCTCTTTTAGCATCGCAAGATACTCTTTTAGTCCTATCTCAATGCTTTCTTGCTCGCTGTCGTTTCGCCAAAGCTTCATCGCCTCTTTGCTAGTAAATGCTGGAAAATAGCTAAGCTTCTCGCCCTCATCTTCAAGCAGGATAAATTTGATATTTGAGCCCTCTTCTTCATAAACCACACCACCATCAGGCTTTGCAAGTGCTTGGTTTAAAAGCACTGGAGCGAAAAAGCTAGCCTTTTTTAAAGCCGCTATCAAATTTATCTCATTTTGCTGGCTAGGATCACTTAAAAATTTATCCATCGCTTCTTGCATCTTAACTCCTAAAAGCCTCATCTACGGCCTGGCAAATTGTGTGTATGAAAAATATGTGCGACTCTTGTATCCTTGCAGTATCGCTTGAGCTAACGACTAAATTTAGATCACAATCCTCATTCATAGCGCCGCCCCCTTTGCCACTAAGTCCAAGCACTGATGCGCCCATTTTCTTGGCACTTTTTATAGCTTCAAGGACGTTTTTGCTGTTGCCGCTTGTTGAGATCGCCACAAGCAAGTCACCAGGACGAGCCAAGGCCTCAAACTGACGTGAGAAAACATAGTCAAAGCCGTAGTCATTGCCAATGGCCGTAAGAGCCGAAGTATCAGTGGTTAGCGCGATGCCTGGTAGTGGCTGGCGCTCACTTTTATATCTGCCAGTTAACTCAGCTGCAAAGTGCTGCGCGTCCGCCGCAGAGCCGCCGTTACCACATATCAGCACCTTTTTACCATTTTTTAGCGTATCAGCTACCATCTGGCAAGCGCGCTCCAAGCTACCCAGCAAATTTACATGCTCGCTAAAGGTCTTTTGGTGAGCCTCGAGCTCATTTTTTATCATTGTTTTTAGCATCTTTTATCCTTTTTATTATCCCTGTTGTGCTTTTGCCCTCGACAAAGTCAATTAGCCTGACCTCTTTTACGATATCGCTACCAATGACCTCTTTATCTTTATAGTCAGCCCCTTTTACAAGCACATCAGGCTTTATCTGTGTTATCAAATTTAAAGGCGTATCCTCATCAAAAATCACGACATAATCAACAAATCCAAGCCCACTTAGCACGCAGGCTCTATCATCTTGCGAGTTTATAGGTCTTGTCTCGCCTTTTAGCCTCTTAACTGAAGCATCAGAATTTAGTCCAACGACCAAAAGATCGCCAAGTTCTCTTGCGCGCGCTAGGTATTTTACGTGCCCAGCGTGCAGGATATCAAAGCAGCCATTTGTGAAAACGACCTTTTTCTTACCCTTTTGGCTCAAAATTTCCTCTAGCTCCTCGACACTTTTAAGCTTATGCTCGAAATTTGCCCCAAATGAGCTATTTAGCAGCTGCTCGATCTCGCTAAAGCTAGCCGTTGCGCTGCCTATCTTTGCTACGACAACGGCTGCTGCGAGGTTTGCTATCTTTATCGCCTCTTTTATATCAGCCCCATTTGCTAGCATGTAGCCAAGTGTGGCAAGCACCGTATCTCCAGCGCCAGTGACGTCAAAGACCTCTTTTGCCTTGGCCGCAAAGATGTGCAATCTGTCATCATATAGCGCGATGCCCTCTTCTGAGATCGTAATGATCGAATAGGTCAAATTTAGCTTGTCTTTTAGCTGTTTTATCGCCTTTTCAAGCTCAGCTTTGTCTTTTATCTTTAAATTTGTAGCCTCGCTCGCCTCTTTTTTATTTGGCGTTAGAAGGGTCGCGTTTTTATACTTTGAGTAGTCACTGCCTTTTGGATCGATAAGAACTGGTATTTTTAGCCTCACGCACTCGTTTATGATTTCTTGGCAGACCTTCTCACTAAGCACGCCCTTGCCGTAGTCACTTAGCAAGACGGCCTTGAAATTTGCAAGGTTTTCTTTGACTTTTAAGACGAGTTTATCTTCTAAATTTATCTTTACAACGCTCTCTTTATCGATCCTGACAACTTGCTGGTGCGATGCCATGATACGGCTTTTAATCGAGCTTTCGCGTCCTTTTTCGGTGAGTATGAGCTCATCTTTTACGTTTAGCTCAGCAAGCTTTTCTTTTATCTTTTTGCCAGCCTCATCATCTCCTAAGACGCTAGCCACGCTCACATTTGCGCCAAGCGAGAGCAAATTTCTCACAACATTGCCAGCGCCACCAAGCGTGTAGGTTTCGTTATTTATCTTTACAACCTGCACCGGCGCTTCAGGCGAGATACGGTCGCAGCTACCCCAGATATAGTGGTCCAACATAAGATCACCGACGACTAAAATTTTAACTCTCTTAGCCATTTATCTCTTCCTTGTAAATTCTCTTTATTTCTGGCAAGTAGTCTTTTATCGCTTCTTCCAAGCTCCAAGTCGCACTAAAGCCAAATGCCTCGCGAGCTGGGGCTACGTCGGCCTCGGTGTGAAACTGATATGAGCCAATAAATGGATTTTTGATATATTCGTTGCCTAAATTTACGCCGATCTCTCGCTGCAAGATGTCAGCGATATCTTGAAAGCTTCTAGCCTTGCCAGTAGCTGCGTTATAGACGCCACTTGGCGCGTCAAGTGCTTTTATGTTTGCGTCAATGATATCTTTTATATAGACGAAATCTCTCTTGATCTGGTCGCTGCCCTCAAAGAGCCTTGGGGTCTTGCCAGCTAAAATTTGCAGGCCAAACTGAAGCACCATCGAGGCGGTTTTGTTTTTGAAAAACTCGCCCTTGCCAAAGACGTTAAAATACCTCAGCCCAACCACGCTCACGCCACGCTTTGCATAAATTTTATTGATATTATCCATGCTTAGTTTGCTAAAGCCATAGACATTATTTGGTGCTTCGCACTCGCCAACGGTTTGTGGGCTCTTTGCGTTACCATAAGTGGCGCCTGAACTTGCATAGATCATCTTTGCGCCCAAACTCTCGCAGATGTCAAGCAAATTTACAAAAGCGTTTACATTTGTTTTTATTAGCTCGTCTTGCTCTTTTACGGTCGTATCTGAGATCGCTGCCTCGTGGTAGATAACATCTGGGCGAAAGCTCTTTATCTTTTCAAGCGTGCTAGGATCGTTGATGTCGCCAGCGTAAATTTCACCCTTAAAACCAAGTAAATTTTTAAAATGACCAAAGCTTTTTAGGTTGCCGTTGCTAAATTTCTCATCGTTTCTAAATTTATCCACAACAAGCACGTGAACGTCTTTGTAATTTTCATCAAAATAATGCGCCAAAGCTGAGCCGATAAAGCCAGCGCCGCCAGTTATAACTATCTTTTTTCCATTTAAATTCATAGTGATTTTTCCTTTTTTAGCTTATTTAAAACATCTCTTACATCTTTAAAATTTATGCCATCAAGCAAGAAATTTCTACCAATACCTGCTCTTTTGCCAGCCTCGACGTCGCTTGGCTTATCGCCTATCATGAGCGAGTTTCCAAGGTCTATGTCAAACTCTTTGCAGGCATCAAATATCATTTTTGGATTTGGTTTTCTGCAAGCGCAATCCGCCTCTGGAGCGTGCGGACAAAAGTAGACTTTGGTGATAAAAATTTGCTCTTTTTTAAAAATTTCAAGCATAAATTTATTTAGAGCGTCAAACTGCTCTTGCGTGTAGTAGCCCCTGCCGATACCTGATTGGTTTGTCACAACAAAGAGCTTATAGCCAGCATCGCTAAATTCTCTCAATGCGTCAAAAATGCCATTGATAAATTTAAAATCTTTTATCTCGTAAACATATCCAGCATCTTCGTTTATTACGCCGTCTCTATCCAGAAAAAGTGCTTTAATAGGCTCATTTTTATTCATTTGATGATTATAGCCAAAATATTTTAACTAGCTTCTTGCGAATTTACCTTTTTGTACTATAATGCATAAACTTTTTTACAAAGGATGAAAAATGAAAAAATTACTAATTGTTTCTAGCGTTGCGGCTCTACTTTCAACTGCTGCCTTTGCTGCAGATGGTGCTGCTATCTACAAAAAATGCATCGCCTGTCATGGTGCAAAAGCTGAAAAAATGTTTAATAATAAAGTTCCAGCTTTAACATCTCTTGATGCAGCAGCTATCGAAGAGGCACTAAAGGGTTATAAAACAGGAGCAAATAAATTTGGTCTTGGCGCTATGATGAAACCAATCGCTGCTCCAATGAGTGACGAAGATGCAAAAGCAGTAGCTGAATACATCCAAACTTTAAAATAATAATTAGGGGCATTCGCCCCTCCTGTATTTTTAAATTTATACTAATAATCCATAAAACATATAGTAGATGGGAATTTCTCTTTTTATATTTAAAAGTTATGAAACCTATTTTTACTAAATCTTCCTTTTTACATATTAAAACAAAACTATTCTAGTCTTCAAAGCCATAAAACAACGCTTAGAGATAGCTAAGAGCGTAAGTAAAATAGAGGCTCGTAAACTCTTTACTGAAACAAAAGACGACCAAGTGCTTCGTATGGCTTACTACTGGGTATCTCAAGGGGCTTATGATAACTGCAAAGACCCACCCTTAAACAAGTGCCCTATAACTCATCTAAACCACGATACAGCAAATCGTATGTGGTGGGCTGCAAGAAACCATCTAGGATATAAGGGAGAAAACAACACTCACGGACTATACGTATTACGCCATACAGTGGCTTCTAGGTTAGTGAGTTTGAAGGGATTTAATGCTCATAAATTGATGGCTTTTATGGGTCATACAGATATTAAAAGTAGCTTACACTACGTTCATCTCAATGTTGATGATATACGCGATGGCACAGGAGTTGGCGTTTAGTTTTTAGATGATAAAGATATGAGGCATTTGGTTGCGGAGGACGGATTTGAACCGCCGACCTTCGGGTTATGAGCGTTAGGGTCTTTTTATAAGTAGCCATTAAGCTACATTTTTTTAAAATCTATTTTATGAAAATATTAAAAAGTACTACGTTTGATAAATGGTTAAATAAATTAAATAATCCGGTTGTTAAAATTTCTATTTTAAGAAGATTGGATCAAATAGAAACTAAAGATCATTTAGGAGATTATAAATTTATTGATACCGATTTATATGAGCTTAGGTTTTTTAATCGTGGTGGAATAAGAATATTTTTTACTTTTAATGGCGATGAAATAATTATATTGTTAAATGCTGGTGATAAAGATAGCCAAAGCGATGATATTAAAAAAGCAAAAGAGATTTTAAAGGATTATAGATGAAAGAAGAATTTACAAAATTTAATTTAGAAGACTATTTAACAACCGATGAATTAAGAAAAGAGTATTTAAATCAGGTTTTGTCTGATGGCGATATCGAAGAATTTAAAAGGGCTTTGTTTTATATAGCAAAATCAAAAGGTATTGAGAAAGTTGCAAAAAAAGCAAATTTGAATAGGGAAAGCTTTTATAAAATGTTTAAAGAAAATTCAAAACCTAGATTTGAAAGTATATTTAAGGTTGTTAATGCTCTTGATATTAAGCTTGTTTATGCTTAATATATCTTAATCAAGGTTTAATTTAATCCCAAATTTTAAAAGCTCTTTTGGTAAAAAGTCATCTATATTGTTTATTATTTCATTATCTATTTCTATTAAATTTAAACCATATTTTTTATAAAGGTGTTTCTTCTTTTCCTTTCTCGCTAAATATTTTTCATCTTCTTCGTATCCCCAAAATTCTATATAAATTTTTCCTTTTGGTATATAAAAATCGCAATACATATCTTCTTCTATTGGAACTCTTTTTTCATAAGCGTGTGCTATACACTCTCCAAATAACCAGTTTGATATAATTACTTCAGCCCTGCTTCTTACATAGTGTCCATCATTAGTTCTATACTCTGCCTTAAATTTATCTCTAAAATTTTCTTGCTTTTCTTCTTTCTGTTCTTTTTCTTCTTTTTGTTCTTTTTTTATTTCGTTTATAAAGATATCATCTTTTAGTATTTCTTCTGTCCATCTAATATTTGCTTTTCCCATATAAAAATTTTGCTCTCCACCTTTACTTTTTCCAAGTTGTGTTACTGTATATCCATTACTACATTTTTCGGCATAACCTATATTTACAAAAGCTTCGTTTATCTCTTTTGAATTTTTATTAAATGCTTCTGCTATTTGTTTTGCTGTTATAATTTGCATAAAATTCCTTTTTTTAAAATTTGTTTTTCTTACTTGTTTTTCTATAAAATTTATTATTAATTTTATTAAAAATATAAATAATAAAATAGGCATTACAGATATAAAAATTTTTATGAGTGGAATAATTAGATTTAAATTTTGTTCCAACATTATTCCTCTGATTTATTTATCTTAGTATTTATTTTTCCATTGTTTGCTTTTTCTCTTATTTTTTCTAATCTTTCTAGAAATTTTTTGGTTTCTAAAATTTGTTCATCTAGTGCTAAACCTTGATTTATTAATCGTATTAATTCTGGCTTTTCTTTTTCCCAATTTGTGAGTGTATTTCTAGTAATATTTAATTTGTCTGCTAATTCTTGTCTAGTCATTTTTCATACTTTTTGACAAATTATTTTGCATTTTATTAATTTTTAAGGGTTTTTTATTTAACATTTCATTATCCAAATGCACAATTATTGTGCATAATTTTTTGATTTTTGTTCGCAACAAAATTATATCAAAAATTGCATAGGTTTTGCCCTGAATATGGCATTAAACTATTTTAGCCCCGTTTGGACGAAACACCTTTTCGGGGCTATGTTAAATGGTGTTTCAAAAAAATAAATTAAAAAAAGGTGTTAAAAATGCAAATCGTTAAATCTGAATATGATTTAAAGTATGTTCTTAGGGGTGGTCTTGTTAGAAGTTCGGCTTCTGGTAAGTTTGAAGGTAATGATTACTCTTCTTCTGTTCGTATTTCTTCATCAAATATCTATGACGTTGTTAATGAAAAGACTGGCTTTACCGATGAAGTAGAGCAAAAAGTAGTTTTTAAAATAATCTGCCCAGATAACAATACCGCTGGACTTGTAGCGGCTGCAATAAAAGAAAAATTTAAAAAAGGCGAAGAGATACCGGTTGAAGGTGGCTTCCCTAATGATCAAAGAATAATTACGATCGCTAATCCGGTCGAATACTTCCTATACGACACAAAGCCTGCAAAAAAACCTGAAAATAAATAAATAAAGGGGTCTATCCCCTTTAACTACTTATTTAAGTCCGTGTTTCCTTAGATAAGTAGTTAAAGGCTACTAAATTTAAACAAAAAGGGTTAGAGATGAAAAAATTTCTTTCTTCTACTAAAGCTAAGGTTCTAGGTGGTGTTGCTGCTGTTGGCGCAATGTCAAGTAATGCTCTTGCAGCTGGTATAACAATGGGTGCAGATGGCACAGTAACTGGCGATCTTAATATTACTCCATTTATGGGCGTAGCTGGTGCGGTTATTGTTGTTTTGGCTGCAATTTTTGCTGTTAAAAAAGGTCTTTCTCTTTTAAAATAGCTTGTTCCCCCTTTATTGGGGGCTAATTTTTAAAAAGGTTAAAAGTGTATTTTGATTTTATAGACGTTACTAAATTAGGATTTTTTCTAAATTCTTTCTTTGCTATTGTAATTGTCTTTTTTGCTTGTGTTACTGCCATTACTTCTGCTTTTAGTCTTTTTAAAAATTAGCACATAAATTTTAAAGCTTAAAGCAGAGTGCAAAGCAAAGCTTTAAGCCGACAAACGAAGTGCGTCAGTAATTTTTTGGGGTTTAAATTTATGGATAAAGTCTTTCTTAACTTAACAATAGAGCAATATAACTTCTTGATGTCTATGACTGGGACTTTATGCGGTTTCTTGCTTTGCTTGTTTATTTTCATAATTCTCTCGAGAATTTAAAAAAGGTGTTTAAAATGTTTGATGTTATTGGTATTCCGGCTTTTGATTACTTCTTTTCTATCTTTATATGGTTTATGGTCTTATCTTTACCCATTTGTGCTGCTTTAACTCTTTTAACAAAAAGATTTTTTTAAGGCTTTGTGATGAAATTTCTAGCTAGATATTTCATTTTCTTATCTCTTTTATGTTCTCTTGCTTTTTCTAAAAATTGCGCTGGTGATGGCTTATGTTTGGCTGTGCTTGATCGTAACTTGGATAGTTCTTTTAAGCCTATTGATGCCAAATTTTTAAAAGGAAATCATTTTGGTTTTAGGTCGCCTGAATATGGTTATTACTTTATCTATTCTTTTATAATTTTTCAAGAAGCTTATTATTTTGCTGGCTCACATAAGCCTGGTTTTTATAAGGGGTTTGGTAATGATTACTCCTATATACATAGCACTCCAAAAACTGGTCGCTTTGGTCAACGTGGTGGCGTTGGTGATTATGAGTATTATGTTGTTTCTGATTATTCAAAAGACCCAGTTTTTACTTATTATGATTTTATACTTTTTAATTCAAAGCAAATAGCTAGATGTTCTTTAAATCAAGAATTTAACACCGATACTATGCAATGTGTTGATGCTTGTCCGGCTGGTCAATTATGGAATGTTGAAACTAATGCTTGTGTTGTTGATTGTACCGATGAAGATAATCATAAATTTTTTACTTCTGATTATACTTGTATAGATTGTTCTAGTGCTTTAACAATAGATGATATTGCAAGGTGTTATTGTTCTGGTCTTGGCTCTTCTTATAATCCTGGTTATGCTTGGGATCCTGAAAAACCTAATATTGTTAATGCTCATTGCAAAGATGAAAGATTGATTACTTTCAAATTTGACAAAAGTAAAGAAAATCTAAACAAAGATAAAGACAAAGATAAAGACAAAGATAAAGAAAATCCGAATAAAGACAAAGACAAAGACAATAACAGTTCTACACCTGGTAATGGAAACAATAGCGGTTCTAGCGGTGGCAATAATAACGGCTCTGGTGGCAATAATGGCGGCACTGGTGGCGGTTCATCTGGTGGTACTGGCGGCACTGGTGGCGGTTCATCTGGTGGTACTGGCGGCGGATCGAGTGGCGGC
Organism: Campylobacter concisus; assembly: GCF_902460705.1. Taxonomy (GTDB): domain Bacteria; phylum Campylobacterota; class Campylobacteria; order Campylobacterales; family Campylobacteraceae; genus Campylobacter_A; species Campylobacter_A concisus_Z. The sequence continues at coordinate 257,776 of NZ_CABPUP010000001.1, forward strand.
TCAGGTAGCGGCTCAGGTGGCGGACAAGGAAACGGCAATTCTGAAAACGCTACACCTGGCAATATAGATTATGGCGAGCTTGAAGAAAGAACCGCTGATCTCGCAAATACGTATAAGGAAAATATTAATAATCTTTTTGAGCCTATTGATGGTATTAAAAAAAGCTTAAATGATACTATCTCAAAAATCAAAGATGGCAATTTAATGAGCTTAAAAAAAGGCGGTATTCCTAACACTTGCCCTTTAAGTTTTGATATAGATATGGTTTTTTTCAGTAAAAAAGTTGTCTTTGATTTTTGTAGTATTCTTTCGCCGATTGCTTCTTCTCTTTATGTCTTTTTCTTTGTAGCTTTCTTTTTGTTGTTTTTATTTTTAATAGCCAAGCTATTTATTTTTACTTTTATGGGGTGGTAAGATATGCAAGCAATTATAGCTACTATTGTTTTATTCTTTCGCTTTTTTAAATGGGAAAATGCTATTAATTTTGTTTTTAAAGCAGTTACATTTTCTAAAATGGTTGTTATTAACGTAATTTTAGGTGCTCTTGTTTTATCTTATGCCGCTGCTGTTATTTATATTATTAATTTCATCTATTCTAAATTTAACTATATTATTGATTATGTTAATAATCTTTCAGTAGGCAATGAAAAGATCGTTACGACTGCCTTTTCTATTTTAAAATCTCTTGGTGCTTGGAATGCCTTTTGTGATGTCTTTTCTATATTTTCGCCTATTTTTCTTTCTTTCTTTGTAATTTATGCGACAAAAATTGGCATTACTGTTTTTAGATTTGTTCGTGAAACTCTTGTTACATTTATTTTGGCAAAGCTTTAAAAATGATTACTTATTTAGTTGGCAACCCTGGAAGTGGTAAAACATATTACGCAGTATATATGATTTACCAGACCTTTTTATTTGAGCCAAAGAAAACATTTTTATCTAAATTTGTTAAGCCTAAAGAAAAGCCTAGTTATTTATTTTGCTACACAAATATAAATGAGTTTAAATTTGAATTATCAGATAAATTTAAAAAGTTCGATTTTGATGAGTTTTATCTAGGCTTAAGAAATTTATATGCTTTATATAAGACTGGTGCGACTGATAACGAAGTTAATGAGAAAGCCAAAGAGTTAAATTTATATGGTTGTGTGTTTTTCCTTGATGAGTGTCATAACTTCTTCAAAGATAAAAAAGACGAAATTTTAGTTTGGTGGCTTACATATCATCGCCATTTATACCAGGATATCTATTTAATTACCCAAGATTTAACCCTAGTAAATAATGAATATAAACGTATAGCAGAGAAATTTTATAGGGCTGTTGATAGCGCAAAAAGATTATTTTCAAAGAAATTTCGTTATGAAGTTTTTGCATCTTATAGGCTTTATAAAAAAGATAGATTAGAGATTATTAATATTCCATATCTTGAAGAAGTATTTAATTTATACCACTCTGGACAAAGTTCAAATAAAAAATCATTTGTAAGATTTTATTTTTTACTAGCTATTGTTGTATTTATTTTTCTTTTAATTTATTTTTATTTTGTTGTTATGTCTATTTTTAAGCCTGACACTCCAGCTGAAAACAATTTATCAAACCAAGATAAAACTTCTTTTCCAAATTCTCAAAAAAATAGTATTTCAGATTTTCCAGATATATTCAAAGACACTTCTAAACAAAAAAATAAAACCAGCTCCGATATTCCAGAAATTTATATTTATAACATTACTTGCGTTAATTCATCTTGCCATTTTGACGAAGATTATCATCTATATCCATTATCATTACTTAGTTACATATCTTCAATGTATACGCCATTATATTTCTATTATGAGCCAAAATCTCACGAGCTTGTCAAATATTACTATGTATTTGACAAGCCAGTTTTCCAAAATTTAATTTCAAAAAATAACAAAGGTGTTTCCGATGAAAAGTTTAATCAAGTTCCTAATTCTTCCACTTCTGTTTTTAAATAGTTTGTTTGCTGCTGAAATTTATACCGATCTTTTAGATTTCGCACGTCTTACCAGTAAAGCTAATAATATAGCCATTGTAACCGATGAAAGCATACACCAGGGCGAATATTATTTTATCTATGAAGATGAAGTTAAGATCACGATTGCAATGTTTAGAAAGATGCTTGAAGCAAAGAATTTATATCTTTACAAAAAGGACAATTTTTATTATGTAAGCTCTCAAAAATTGCCTGATTATGATCTTAGGCGTATCGATCTAAAGAATTATGTTTACGATGATGTAAATAAAATTCTTGGCCAGTTTGATTTAAATGCTACTTACTCAACGTCTTCTAATTCAGTTTTCTTTAGGGCTGATGACTATATATTTGATCAAATTAAAGAAGCCATTTCGAAAATTGATAAGAGCCTGGAGCAAGTAACTTTTAAGCTAACTATCACTGAAACAAATTTAAAAGACATTAAAGATTTAGGCACAAATTTAAAAGGCTTACTTAAGCCACTTAATCACGGCGATTTAGCTTATTATATTAATCTGATTACTTCCCCTTATATTTCTAATTCAAATATTATTAAAAACGATGATCGTGCCTTTTTTGGCATATTAAATTTTCTTGATACGAATGGCATTACAAAAATTATCTCTTCGCCAGTATTGACGGCAAAAAATCACACCGAAGTTTATTTTAGTTCCGTTCAGAATATCCCTTATCTTGTTTCAAAAACTGATATATCAAACGCAAATTATCAAAAAACCGATAGCTATGAATATAAAGACATTGGTCTAAAGATAAATTTAAAACCTATCATTTTATCTGATCATATTGATTTTGACTTACATCTAATTCTTGAAGATATCTTGTCGCAAAGTTCATCATTAACGCCCATTGTTTCAAAAAAAGAGCTTAAAAGCTCATATTCTTTAAAGCGTGGCGACGTTCTTGTGCTTAGTGGTATCAATAAGACAACCACTTCTAAGCTAAGAAATGGCGTTCCTATCCTTAAAGATATATGGCTTTTGAAGTATCTTTTTTCAGTCGAGCAAGACAGCGAGATAAATTCTGTTCTAACGCTCACAATCCAAATTATTTAATTGTTTTAGGGGTGTAGGGGATTTCCCCTACAAAAGGCGAGTATTAAAGCCTATTGGCACGTTTTGCCTAATCGAGCCGTGCAGCTAATATGCTTTTTGGGTTTAAAACACCCTTTCCGCCTATATGTGTTTTGGCGTAGCCAAAAAAGGCTGCCTTTGGGCGGACGAAGTCCGCCACAAAGCAGCCCTTGTCAAATTAATAAAAAACTCTTAGGTTTAAGGAAGCGATTATGCGAGCGAGAAATTTATATGGTGTTTCTCCCCTTGACGTTGAGCTTTGCCAAGCAAAGCTTGATAGCCAAAGGGAATATATGCGCTCTTTCTCTTTTGTTAATGTTAATGGCCAGGTTAGAAATTTGCTAGATATTTCAATGTCGGCTAACTTTAGCGATAAATATTACGCCGAAGTGTCCAACCGCGTGAATGTATTTAGCTCTTTTGCTATTGATTATTTTCAAGTCCCAGTATTTTTAACTATCACTCTTAACGGCTGCTTTAGGGGTGCATTAAATGGCAATTATTCTAAATTTATGCCGATTGATTATAGATATTTGCCTGATGAAGTTAAGTATAAGGCTAAAAATTCAGCACCTTTAAGTATTTCTGATTTAGTGGCCGTTCTTAATCATCAATGGAATTTATTTATTATGCGATATTCCTATAAATTTAAAAAAATCGACAGAAGCTATATAAGGTGCTTCGAGCCACATAAAAAAGACGGCGTGCCACACATTCACGCTTTATTTTACGTCCCAGCTCATACAATAGACTTTATGAAAAGAATTTATACTGATATTTTTTATGCTCCACAAAACCTAAAAACAAATGCTATCACAAGCGAGCAAGAAAAAAACGGCGAATTAAACGGCTTTCAAACCAGTATCAATAATCCTAGTGGCTATGTTATGAAGTATATCCAAAAGACTTTCATTAACCTAAAAGAAACCCAAGATTTTGACGAACTTTCAGCCTGGTATGTAAAACACAAAGTAAGAAGATTTATAAGCTCACGTACTAAAGTGCCATTATGGGTATATAGGAAGATTAATTTTATTAGCACGATGCAAGATTTTTATCACTTAAACGACTTAACAAACGACCACAGAGCAATACTCGAGTGGTATAAAAAAGATGATTACATATATATAAATTTGCCTTTCAATAAAGAAGAGATTATTTATTTAAATGGCAGATTGGAGCATTATATAAGCGGTAGGCTTATGAATTTTTACGATAGATTGAAAATTGATGGCCAAAAAGATGAAAACGCCCAAGATGAAATAAAGAGCTTTGGCAACTCCTTAAAACAAAGGCAAATTTTAAAGCTTTGCGATGAGCTTTTTAAAAGCGATGAAAAGCCTAAACCAGTAAGTAGAATGAAAGATTACGAGCTAGTTAATTATTATCAAAGCTTGGGTGGCGATGTAAATGCCCAGCATTTAGCCTATGTTGAAAATTTAATGCTTGATAGAAATTTAGATAATTTTACACACTATCATGAAAGGCACGATTTAAATGCTCCTGATATTGATAGCTTTGTAGATAGATTTTTGATTTGTAATGAGTTTTAAGGAGTATATTATGAAAAATTTATTAGTTGATTGTTCTCACTATCCTTTTTGTTATTTTCCACAATTAGATTTAGGTATTTCTGTAGAAGAATTTCATTTATATAATTATGAAGAATTTGATAATACCTTTTTTGAAACTTATTATTCTTTTTCTAAATATGGTTTGTGTGATTTTTCTAGTTTTGATGATCTTCTTGATGCTTTTGCTAAAAAATTTGATTATGATTGTTTTGAGCATATTTAATGACACTAAATGAGCTTTTTAATAATTACATTAGCTTTTACGAGCTTATTTTAAGCCCAACCACTCTAAGAAGCGATATAGCTACTTATAACAAGCATTTTAAAAACTCACTTGGCTTAAGAGAAATAGAAGATATAAATTTTATCGATATACAAAAGTTTTGCAATGATCTTATAAAGCAAGATTACAAGATAAAGACTATTAAGAATATCGTTGCAAAGCTAAAGGTTATTTTCAAGCTAGGTATAAAGCTAGAGTTAATAAATAAAAATCCTTGCGATTTTATTGAGCTGCCAAAGTTTGATAATAAAAGGTATTTTGATTACTCGATCGCTATTCAAAAACGCTTTATTAAGGCTATTAGTGAAAATACAGATGCAAGCTCTGATATATTCTTTTTTCTACTTCATGGTAGACGAAAGAATGAAGTATTAAGCTTAAAATTTAGCGATATAAATTTTAAGACTAGGACTTATATTATCCCCTTTAAAATCAATAAGGCTAAAAGAAATATGATTTATAAAATGAGCGATGAGCTTTTTAATCGTCTTTATAAAAGATTTTTGATAGCTAAGAAAGAAAATAAGCTAAACGATTATGTCTTTATTAATCCTATGACTAACGATAAATTTAAAGACTTGCGTAAAAGCTGGGCTTCACTTCTTAAAAAGAATAACTTACCTAAAATCAGGCTTCACGATATAAGGCATTTGATCGGCACATATTCAATTAATTATTTAAAAATTCCGATCGAGCAAGTATCATTTACATTGGGGCATACAAATATAACTACAACACAAAAATATATTACTGCAAACGTTAAAAAATCTAAAGAAACTATCGAAAATTTACTAAAATCAATTTCAGGATAGTTTAAGCATTTTAAAAAGTGTTTCAAATATCGATAAAATGGGCATTTGGTTGCGGAGGACGGATTTGAACCGCCGACCTTCGGGTTATGAGCCCGACGAGCTACCACTGCTCTACTCCGCGATAAGTATTATTTTGGATTTAAAAAGTGGATGGGGTAAGAGGATTCGAACCTCTGAATGACTGGACCAAAACCAGTTGCCTTACCGCTTGGCGATACCCCAATGTTTTTAAGAGTTGTAATTATATAGATTTTAATGTGCTTTGTCAAGACTTTTTAGAATTTTAATAAAAATTAAAATTCTAAAATTAAAGCAATTTATGACTTTAGCTATAAAATTTCTCTTTGACCTTTTGCATTCACTGGACTTAAAACACCCATTTTTTCCATTTGCTCTATTATATTTGCAGCTTTGTTGTAGCCTATTTTTAGACGTCTTTGCAGATAACTGATCGACGTTTTTTGCTCACTTAAAATGATCTCTTTAGCCTCTTCATAAAGCTCATCAAGTTCATCTTCTCCTAGAGCACCAGCAGCCACGCTTCCGCTTGTACCTTCTTCTATTAAAAATTTCTCGTCATAAACTACATCTTGTTGCTCTTTTAAGAAATTTACAACCGTTTCTATCTCTTTTTCGCTAGCAAATGGTGCATGAAGTCTGATCACTCCAGGACTTCCAGGAGGTGTAAACAGCATATCACCGCGCCCTAGCAAGCTCTCAGCTCCCATTTGATCAAGGATAACCTTACTATCGATCCTCTGCCCTACTCTATAACTTATCCTACTTGGTAAATTTGCCTTTATAAGCCCAGTCACGACATCTACACTTGGGCGCTGAGTGGCGACTATCAAGTGGATACCACTAGCCCTTGCCATCTGTGCTAGGCGGCCGATATAAAGCTCCACATCCTTGCCACTAGTCATCATAAGATCGGCTAACTCGTCAATGATCACAACGATGTACGGGAACTGCTCACCACCTTCCTCTTTCATCTTTTCATTGTAGCTCTCTATATTTTTCGTACGAGTTTGACTCATTATCTTATATCTTCGCTCCATCTCAGCGACCATATTGGCAAGTGCAGTGATCGCTTTTTTAGCCTCTGTAATAACTGGAGTTAGAAGATGTGGAATATCGTTATATATGCTAAATTCAAGCATTTTTGGATCGATCATCATTAGGCGCAAAGTTTGTGGGCTATTTCTATAAAGCAAACTTAAAAGCATCGCGTTTATACCCACACTCTTGCCAGATCCTGTAGTTCCAGCGATTAGCAAATGAGGTAGTTTTTTAAGATCAGTCACAAAAGGGGCACCGACGATATCTTTACCAAGTGCCATAGTTAGCGGGCTACTTGCATTTTTAAAGACTTCGCTCTCTAAAATTTCCTTTAGATATATAGTTTCTAAATTTTGATTTGGCACCTCGATGCCTACGACATCTTTACCAGGGATCGGCGCTTGGATACGGATCGTTTGAGCCTTTAGTGCCATCGCTAGGTCATCTTGAAGTGTTAAAATTTTACTTACCTTGATATGTGGAGCTGGACGAAATTCAAATGTCGTAACGATAGGCCCAGTATAAGTTCTAACCACATCGCCGTCTATTTTAAACTTACGGAGCTTATCAAGCAAATTAGAAATTTGCTGATCGATTTCCGTTTCATTTACGCTGTGCGAGCGTTTTGGTGGATCGTTTAAAAATTTAAGCGGTGGTAAGACAAAATTCTTTGGCTTTTCCACATTTCCTCGCTCTATTTGATCAAGCAACTTCTTATTCTCAGCCACTTCGTTTAAAATTTCAACTCCGTTTATAGTTGAGGCCCTACTCTCTATTTCTGGCTCAGGCTCTAGCTCTTCATCTAAATTCTGTTCATCATCATTTAGTACCTGAGCTTCTATAAGCTCTTCTTCTTTTATATCATTATTCTTTTGTCTTTTGCGTTCGATTTTTGGAAGTTGTTTTTGTTTTATCTCTTTTAAATTTCTCTCTTCATGGACTTTTATCTCTTTATCTACAAAAGCCTTTCTTAAAACAATGATAAAATTTTCCCTAAAAGCAAGCCCAAGTGAGATAATAAACATCATAAGTATAGCAACCGCAGTGCCGATAGAGCCGATCACCTCTTTTAAGGCACTAACTATAAAATTTCCAATTATACCGCCATTTGTACTTGAAGCACTCAAGGCTTGAAACATCAAAAAAGCTATAAAAAAGAGAAAAATTCCTACCAAAAACTGAGCAAAATCAAAATCAAATTTCTTAAAATTTTTATAGACAAAATAGCCCAAAATGATCAATAAAAATGGATAAACATACGCGATAAGTCCAAAATATTTGATATTTAAAATACCAAGGCTTTGTCCAAGCGAGCCAACAAAATCAGCAGTTGGAGCAGCTGTAGCGATACCAAAATATATAAAAATGCAAACAAAAATTGTAAATAATATATGTCGTAAAATTTTAGATCCTTTATAAAAAAGGCTTATTATAGCACGCTTGAGTTTAATTTTAAAAAATCAGCAAGCTAGGCGGCCTGCTGATTTAAATTTTAATTTAAATAATTTAGCAAGCTTAGTTGATTTATCTTTGCACTTGCTTGTAGGGTTGCTTGATAAGATAGTGAAAGCTGCGTAAATTTCAAATATGACTCCGCATAGTCTGCATCAATTACATCATTTTTAACAGTTTGCACATTCACTTTCATTACTTCGGCTCGCTCTTTTGTAGCTGTTAAAAGTCTTGATTGAGAGCCGATCTTTGTAAGCTCTTTATTTGCATGATCTATTAAATGATCAAGCCTTTGTAATGCACCTTGCATGCCGGTATTTCGTGGGTCATTACTATTTGCATCAGCTCTATAATATCCTTTTCTAACAGCTTCGATCATATTATCAAGGTCTTGAAAAACGCTCGTACTTGGCTCATCAATAGTTAAAGCATTATTTTCATTAAAGCTAAAGACAGAACCCTTTCCTTGAGGGTGGCCAGCATTACCAGCCGTATCTCTACCAGTGCTATCGCCATCAAATTTATCGCTATTTTTTGCATCATGCATAGTTACTTCTATGTTTGTTACTGATTTTGTCTTATCAGTTAAAACCATTCTGCCTTTATCATCTAAAGTTGTCTCTACTGCGCCCTTTGTTTTTGACAAAGCCTCTTTATAGGCATTATAGTTTTGATCTCTTTTTACCCTTTCAATATCTGTATCAAAATTTGCGTTTTCTGCATGTGGAGGGTTTGGGATATTGTCGCTTGCTGCCATAGCAACGATATCCATGAGCTGCCTATAAGTAAAATCGCTAGCGTAAGTTCTGTAACTTCCAAACTCATCTGAGTTATAGACTGTTAAAGTTCTAGTTGCAGAAGGTGTGCCGCCTGGTGGTGTAGATGTTATTTCAAATTGTACTGGAGTATCTATACCCCCTGCTGTGCCCATTTTTACCTTTATGTCATATTTTGTACCAGTGATTGACTTTACTTGTAAATTTATCTCTTGGTTGTCGATATTAAAAAGCTCTCTCTTTCTAGCATCAACATCTTTTGGATATAAATTTCTATCGTAGCTCTCTTTTGTACCAGAGACTTCGCTTAGCTTTGTCTGATCTGTTGCATATTCGCCCGTTCTTCTGGCTACTTGAGGTAAATTTGCAATTAGCTCATTATCCTTTCTTTCAAATCTAACCTTATCATAGTCAAATGCATTTGTCGCATTTCCATCTTTATCGGTATATTTGCTCTTTACAAACTCAGTGATATGAACCGTTTTTGGAACGTTATTTGCCATAGTTTCAAGGTCTTCAAGAGAATTTACCGCATCAAGCGCGTTGTTTTGAGCGATTGCGCCGCGATTTGGTGCTACTGATGTGGCTGCAACCATATGAAAGTCAATAGTTTGATTACCTTTAGTAAGATCTTTTATATTAAATTGTCCATCGTTATTTATGCTTACATCAACAACTTTTGTCGTTTTTGTATTGCCAAATTCCATACCGATTTTTTCCATAAGTCCAGCCATTGTTGTATTTGCACTCATCTTAAATTTGCTAGTAAATGTCGTGCCGTCTGGCTTTTTGCCTTGCATGAAAAAATATGTATCTGGAAAATTTACATTTGAATTATCTAAAAAATCATAATCCGGATTTATTGTGCCATTGTAAGAGCCGTCACTTCTAACCACTGAATCACTAGCGTAATTTAGTCCGATCATATTTTTTATCTTGCTGTTATCGTTTAGAAATTTTGGCGCATAAGAGATGTCGGTTCTAGTTTGATCAGCCAAACGAACATTTGTAGTCAAAATTTTACTGTAATCACCATCTTTTCCTAAAAATAGATCATATCCTGGGATATTGTAAGGAAGCTCAACCTGAGTGCCAGCTGATGTTTTCATATAATCACGGTTACCTTGATACTTTCCTGCACCATCTATTGGCTTTGTATCAACAGCACTTCCAGAAAACAAGAACTGTCCATTAACCGAAGTGTTTGCAATATTCACAAGGTGATTTTTTATGCCTTGAAGATCATTTGCTAAAGCCTCTAGCGATGTCTTACTATGCACGCTGCTAGCTGCTTGGACTACTTTCGTCTTAAAATTTTCAAGCTGTTTTTCAAACTCTTGCAATGCATTATCTGTATTTTTTGAGAAATTTACAGATTTGCCAGTGGCATCAACTACTTGAGTGAGAGTAGTCGCTTCATAATCAAGCCTCATCGCATCATTGTAAGTCGCAGCACCATCGTATGGATCTTGAATTTTCAAACCATTTGAGAGCTGCTTATAGCTTTTATTTACACCAGTCATATTTTTTTGGTAGTCATGCAAAGTCTGACTAAAACGTAGTTGGTTTGTTATTCTCATAATTTTTTCCTAAATTTTTATTCACTCTAAGCAAAAATGATTCCGCTTGTTTTTATATCGGTAAAAATTTGATTTTTTTTAGCACAAAAATTTTATTGTATAATCCAATAAAAATTTATATATAAAATAGGTAAGAAAAATGGCACTAAAAATTCTCTTTTCCCCAAGCGAAAGTAAAATTTCTCTAAATACGAATAATAAATTTAATGGTAAGGATTTGATATTTCCAGAGCTTTTTGACGAAAGAGTTGAAATTTTAAACAGATACGATGAGTTTTTAAAAAACGCAAATTTAGACGAGATAAAAAAGCTTTTTGGACTAAAAGAGCTTGAAGAGAGTAAGCAGCTGCGAGAAAGCCTATCTCAAAAAGGCAGCATAAAAGCTATTTTAAGGTATGATGGAGTGGCTTATAAACATCTAAACTATCGTGGTTTAGACAATGAGGCGCAAAAATATATAGATAATAATGTTTTAATATTTTCAAATTTATTTGGACCTATCTTAGCAAAAGATGAGATAGCTGAATACAAACTAAAGCAAGGTGAAAAGCTAGGTAGCTTTGAAATTTCAAAATTTTATGAAAAAAAATTTAGTAAAGCGGTTGATGATTTTTTACAAAATGATGAGATCTTAGACCTTAGAGCTAAGTTTTATGAAAAATTTTACACTATAAAAAAAGAATACATAACTTTTTGTTTTGTAAAAAATAAAAAAATAGTGAGTCATCACGCAAAAGCGTATAGAGGCGAAGTCTTGCGCCAGATAGCAAATAAACTTATAAAAAATAAAGATGAACTAATGAGCTTAAATTTTAAAAATTTAAAGCTTATTGATATGAAAAAGATTGATCTAAAGACCGAGCTTATGTTTGAAATTTGCGAGTAAATTTTTAAAAAAATAGCATTTTTTGTTAAAAAAACGTAAAAAAGAGCTAAATTTAGGGAAAAAGTATTGTATTTTTTTTTAAAAGAGTGTAATATAGCCACATAACTTCTTAAAAGGATGGTTCATGAAAAAAGCTGAATTTATTCAAGCTGTTGCCGATAAGGCTGGTCTTTCAAAAAAAGATACTCTAAAAGTTGTTGATGCTACTTTGGAGACAATCCAAGCAGTTCTTGAAAAAGGCGATACAATTAGCTTTATAGGCTTTGGTACTTTCGGTACTGCTGACAGAGCTGCAAGAAAAGCTAGAGTTCCTGGAACTAAAAAAGTTATCGACGTTCCTGCTAGCAAAGCAGTTAAATTCAAAGTTGGCAAAAAACTTAAAGAAGCAGTTGCTGCTAGTGCTGCTAAAAAAGGTAAAAAGAAATAATTTCTTTTTCGGGGAGCAACTCTCCCCTTTTTCCTCTCACACAAAATTTAAATTTCAATCTTACTTTAGCCCGAGTGGTGAAACTGGTAGACGCGCCAGACTCAAAATCTGGTAAGGGCAACCTTGTGTCGGTTCGAGTCCGACCTCGGGCACCATAACACTAAATCTTAAGACTTCCCAAAAACATCCAAAAGTATAAAAATTCCCGATATAGACGGATTTTAAAGATATTTTTGCGTATATTTTAAAATACCAAAGGATATAAAAATATATTTGCAAATAATCATTTTTTACTAAATAATAATGGAGTAAAATAAAAAAGCACAAAAGGACTCCGTAAAAAAATGCCAAAGATACACACACCGCTAACGGATAGAGAGATCAGGATACTAAAAGCCGAAGGATAAGATTTGTAAGAAATGCGACGTCAGAGGTTTATATATTTTCGTGGATCCTTGCGGTCGTAAATATTTTGCTCTCGAATACAAAAGCCCGGCCGATAATAAAATCAAAAGGCTAAATTTAGGAGACCCCTCCCGAGTTTAGTTTGGCCATGGTACGCAAGGAGAGATTTAAGCTAGAGCAAAAGGTAAGAGACAGCATCGACGTCAAACGTGAGAGCTAGATAAACGAGTAGGCTAATTTTAAAAAGCTCGCGCAAAGATAGCTTGAAATAAAAGCCGCTAGCGTAGAGCCAAATACCCTATATAGAGATAAAAGGCTGCTTGAGATGATGAAGCGGTCTATTCGCTTTTAAATTAAATTTGGCAATCAGCCTACTATATCGCGCCGCATTCGTGCTCCTTAACCTCTCCGAACTCTTTTCAAGAGCTTAACTGCGTTTTGAAGTTTCATTTTTCATCCTTTTTGATATAATTGCTTAATTAATATTTGAATTATACTAAATTTTTATGAGTATATCAAGATAAATTTAGTATTTTACTAATTATTTTTAGTATTAGAGAAAGGGGTAAAATGGACGCTTTTGATGGGCAAATGCAAGAATTATATGATTATTACGGTGTTGCAAACGATAATCAGCTATCTAAAAAACTTGCGTTAAGTAGCAATTCGGCAATAGCAGCTTGGAGAAAAGATAGAAAAATACCCACAAAATACTTATTAAAAATTAGTATAGAAAAAAACAGTAGTCATCAAAATTTGGATGATGCCGATCTCTACTTCATCCGTAAAACGACATCCGTTAAAGCAAGCGCGGGCGGCGGTAACGAGCTAGAGGGCGTGAAGAGCTACCAAACGGGCGAGCTGATGCCGATTGCCAAGGCCTTCTTTAAAGTTCCGCCCGGCAAAAACCTGAGTAGCATGGAGGTGGACGGCGAGAGCATGACGCCGATGCTAAGGAGCGGGGATTGGGTTATTTTTCGCGAGGACGGCGCATTTGCCGGAGACGGGCTTTACGTGGTAAATTTTAGCGATCAGCTCATGGTAAAAATCCTGCAACTCACGCCGCGCGGCATGCTTAAAATCGTTTCGGTTAATCCGAATTTTCAAAGCTACGAGATCGATCTAAACGAAACCCAGGAGCATTTTAAAATCGTGGGTAAAGTAGTAAAGAGTATAGTTTAAATTTTAAGGAGAAGCAAATGCTCTTTATTGTAGGCGCTATAATCTCATTCTTTTGCATTATTATGAGCATATCGATGTTTTATGTCGGCGATATAGGCGGAGGGTTTAGCTTTTTGATACCGTCCATTTTAATGATTTGGGCGCTTGCGTCAAAACAAACAAAAAAGAAGGTTAATCAGGAAAACGCGGATATAGAATGGCAAAGCGATAAAAATATATATGCCAGTAATCGCCTCCAATCAAACAATAGTAGCGATGACGTATTAAAGCAAATTCAAGAATCCAACCAATCTTTAAGCGATCTATTAAAACAATCTGAAAAAAGTTTAAACCAAAAGCCAGAGCAATATAATATTAATGACCTAACAAAGGATCTAAACGATGGCAAATTTACTAAATTTATGAACGTAGGCGAAACAGAAGAGATACCCGATGCGACCCAAGAGGAGCTAACAGAGGCCGATATTATAGCCGACGGCATAACGACTCCTCAGGAACTGAGCGAGCTGGGGCGCGGCGTTTCGTATCTCAACTTTAACGATCCGCGCCGCATAGCTTACTATAAAGCATGCCACAAACCTTACGGGTATTATATAAAATTCGGAGATTTTCCATTAAATTTAAAAACCGTATTTTATTACGAATGTCCCACCGAAAATATTATACATAGCATAGGCGAAATAATCGACCCGCAAGATTATAGGGCTTTAACCGATACCGAAAAGAGATTTTTTAAAAAGATTACCCTAGAAGATTATAATCACAGTAAAGGACGTTTCAAAACGCTCGTAAAAGACGGCATAACAAAAAATGGCATGGCCATAAAGACATGATCTCAAAAATTCAAAACTTGCAAGGACTACCGTCGTCCGCCGCTTTTGTAAAAGCAGGATATGAAAATTTAGAGGATATTGAAAAACTAAGCGATGAGCAAATACTTAGTATAAAGGGTATAGATGAGCTCAAGCTAGCAGAAATTAGAAATTTTTATAAAAATGGCGGATTATAAAAAATATGGAAAGCAATAATTTTAAAAAGCTATCCAGTTCAAGACGTTTTCGCAAAAGAATAAAACTAATTAAGGAGGAAAGAATGAAAGAACTAGAAAAAACCGTTTTTTGGGCTGGGATAAATTGGTGCAGAGTACTTCACGGCAAAAATAGCTACAATAAAGATACCCTAATAAATGACCGAGATCGTAAAGGGTTATCATATAAAACAGACCAAGGGGAGATGAAGCGAGCTTTTGAAGAATATATTGTCTCGCTGCTCGAATACGAAAAAATAAAAGCAGAGGTTATAAGAAATAACCACTTCAATAGCGACAACCAATACGATATTTTTATATCTCATTCTCATGCAGACATAGGCCTGGCTAAAAAATTAAGAGATGTTCTATGGGATAAATTTAATTTTACCGGCTTTATAGATTCTGAACTTTGGGCAAATATAAATATTTTAGAGCGACACATAACAAGAGAGTATAGTTGTTGTATTACCCGAGACTTTTATAGGGCATTTGATATTATACTATCTACGTCATTAAATCAAGCATTATTAAATAGTAAATTTTTTATTTTTATAAAAACTGATAATTCAATAAAACTTGACAGAATGGACTCGCCTTGGTTATATTTTGAAAACCAAATAGCTAAAAATATTTTTTATAAAAAACCTAAAGGATCTTTGAATTTAGAATCAATAAATGAAAGTCAGGCATTAATAAAGCTTATAACAGTTGATTACAAGCCAGATAGTGACATTTTTGATGAAATTTCCGGCATAAATGATCTTGTTAAGTATTTTAAAGAATTAGGATATTAAAATGGAGAAGACTAACGAAAACATGCTTAAATATCTTGAATTTTTACAAAACATTATAACAAGGATGAATACGAATTCATTTCAGATAAAAACCTTTGCCATTACTATAGCATCCGCCATAATAGCGTTTTTTTACAACAAAAACTACGATAAATCGGCGCTGGTATTTTATATTGCCATGATACTGATATTTTGGATATTGGATGCTTATTATTTAAGGATGGAGAGGGCTTACCGAGATATATATAACGATGTTATAAAAGGAGAAAAATACGAGCTTTTTAATCTAAGCGCAAAAGAGAGACTTAAAAATTCGAAATTTAATTATTGTTGCATTATATTCTCTTGGTCTCTGGCGCCGCTGTATCTTTGCCTTATAATAATGGTTTTAATATCTCTCGTCTTTGCCTAATTTAGCCGCGACTACTCACGGCTAATCCCCAAAACTATACCCGTTATCGCTCACGGCCTGCGCCACAGCTTGCGGAGTAGCTTGCGATCCGTATAAATTTATATCGATCTTTTTGTTATCGGTTATTTGATTTTGGCTCATTTGCGACCTCATCTCGCGGCGATCCTGCGCGATTTTATCCACAGACCCGGCTGTAGTTTGTTCGCCGATCGCGCCGGAGACGTTTTTTCGCCTCGCTTAAGCCCGTTTTTCCGCTTATCCATTTTCTTAGCTTAGAGTCAACTATGAAATTAAATATATCTTTTATCGCGCCTATTATCCACTGAAGCGGCTTAGTTACGAAATCTATAACCGCCACAAAAACCTTTCCTATCGTCCGACCAGCATCGGCAAAACCCACCAAGCTCTCCTTAGTAGCTTTGCTTTGAGAGAAGAACGAGCTAAAACAATCAACCATTTATGCTTACATATTAATCCGACCTCGGGCACCATTATTTACCTAAATAATTTCTAAATTTATCCGATATTATCTGCAACATCTTTAAAAAGGATTTTAGATGAATATTGCATCTTTAAAATATAACTTTATAAATTTAAAAGATTTAGAAAATCCTACAGATATGCTCCATGCCTTTAAAAATAAACAAGGTTTAGAGATAAATAACGAACAAATTTCGAATTTAAAAGAAAGTATCAAGGCAAGCAAGGTTATAAATATCACTGATTCCGAGATCAAAGAGCAAAATAGACACAAAATCCTACAAAAAGTAGAAGAAATTTTAAATAACTACTCAAAAAATCTCATCTACAGCAACAATAAAATTCACTCCGATGAACTTTCTAGAGGATATCATTTTAGTGAAAATGCCTACTTTGAAAATATAAAAGCTTCAGATAGTAGCAGCATGCTATCTACACTAAAAAGTGGATACTTAGAAAATACAAAATTTAAAAATTTAAACGATTACGCTTACTCAAACACTTTAAAAACAAAATATGGCGAAGTAGAAGTATTTTTAGATATTTACGGCGATAACGATAAGCTTGGCACTACAAAATTAGAAAATAATAGCTATCTTTTTAGCTTTGATAGCAACAATGACGGCGTGCTAGACCAAAAAGATATACTCTTTGATAAGCTAAAAGTAAGGGGTTACGACAAAGATGGAAATGAAAAAATAGCAAATTTAAGCGATGTGATGCCAAGGGTTGATCTTAGGCAGTTTATAAGCACAAACATCATAAATCACAACCAAATAGAAAGAGAAGAGCTAAATCGTAAAGCAATGATCACAAATAATCCCGATCTTTACGTAGATACAAAAGATATTGACTATAGACACTCTTACTACGCCTCAGATCCAAATACTTTATTCGCTGCAGAAAACAGATATGAAAAGATAGAGAAAAATGATATAAATAATTTCTTTAAAAAATATGCCCAAAATGACGGCTGGGTCGATCTAAGACACAATAATATCTTTGGCAAAGATAGCTCTTTTAAAAATTTTGCCTATCTTAAAGTGGGTTTTGATGATACTGCAAGATTAAGCGAGTTTAATCCAATCATTGAGCCGAGCAAAGATTACAAAAAAGATGAAAATTTCTCATATACAAAATTTCAAAAAGATAGTTTTATGAAATTTTACAAAGATTATAACGCTGAGTTTGACGCATATAACAAGATGATAGAAAATCTTGGCAATAATTTAAAGAAATTTGAAGAAAATGCAGACGCTTATATATCAAAGCTTGAGAAGACAAAATCAGCCAAAATGATCGCGATGGAAAATGAATTTAAGCAAGCAACTGGACTTGAGTTTAGTGTCTCAAATTTAAAAAAAGTAAAAAAGGCTTTTATAACAAATGAAGCCACAGCTGCCGCATCTTTGCAAGATAGCGATAGTGTCATAGCTATGAAGCTAAACAAAGATGGCACCATAAGACTAAAATTTGATAGTGGTAGAGAGATAGACGTAAAAGAGCTTTATAACGATACTGGCAAGCTAAATACATCAAGTGAGCTAAAAACTAGCATAAATTTAGAGGCAAAAGAGATGAATAATGTGCAGCTAAATAGCTTGGATTTTAAAGATATTGGCTTCATGCAAGGTGATAAAATCGTAAGCCTAAAAGATGCTGGAGCGATCGCTATTGCCAATCTATCTAATAAATTTGAGAGTAAATTTTTAATCAGTCTAAATAATGGCAAAAGCATATCTACAAGAGAAATTTATAATATCAGCTATCTTGAAAATGATTTAAAGAGTAAAGAAAAGATAGATGAGAGAGATAAATTTTATAAAAAGATTGATATTAAGGCATAAATTTTGAGAGCAAATTTTAAAAAAGGTTTATTGTAATTTAATCTTATGGGTCCTATAATCAATTTTCCGTAAAAATTTAGATTTATAAAGAGAATGCCATGAACTTTACTCCACTTTTTGCAATTTTTTTCATAATCGCAACTGGTTTCTTTGCTAAAAAAGTCGGCATTGTTGAGCAAAAGCACTCGATCCCATTTGTGGATTTTGTCCTTTGTTTTGCAATGCCTGCGCTAATCTTTGACAAAATTTATCACGTAAACGTCGATGTTTCGCTTATAAATACAATTTTAATTGGCTTTGGCTCAACAGCTATCAGTGCTGTCATGGCATTGGTACTTGGTAAGATCTTTAAATTTACTAAAGTAACAACTGTTAGTATGGTCATGCTAAGCCTTTTTGGTAATACCCTATTTGTCGGTATGCCTGTCATTCAAGGCTTCTTTGGCGATGCGATGGTAAATGAGGTCATCTTTTACGATCAAATAGCCACTGGTATCCCACTTTCGATCCTTGGGCCACTTATCCTCTCTTTTGCTGCACCAGAGAAGGTTTCTCTATTTCAAAATACGATGAAAATTTTAAAATTTCCGCCATTTATTGCGCTTATTATGGCTCTTATCTTAAAAGAAGTCCCACTTCCAGATTTTATCTTTGCGCCACTTAGGATGTTTGAAGGTAGCGTTACTCCGGTGGCACTTTTTGCGATTGGTGTTGGACTTAACTTTAGCAGTATCACAAGCACATACAAAGGTGTTAGTGTCGTGCTTTTATGCAAGATGATCTTGCCAGCTATCATATTTTTCATCATATTAAAATTTTCAGGTATCCAAATGAATAGAACATGGGTAGTTGGTCTTTTTCAATGTGCAATGCCAACATCAGCCCTTGCAAGCGCAATGATCATAAAAGCTGGGCTTGATAGCTCGCTAGCCATCTCGTCAGTGGCCATAGGCGTGCTGTTTTCATTTATCACGCTTCCGGTTATCTATTTTGTATTTGCGTAAATTCACACTCACTTAACACTAAAGAGATAGTATTTCATCATATTTCATTTAAAGGAGACGTTATGAAGAAATTACTACTAGTTGCACTTGGTGCTATGTTTATGCTTGGTGGTCTTGCAAATGCTACTGAAATGATGAAAAAAGATGACATGGGCAAAGACGAGATGATGAAGAAAGAGCAGATGATGAAAGATGACATGGGCAAAAAACCCATGATAAAAAAAGATGAAATGAAAAAAGATGACATGGGCATGAAAGACGAAATGAAAAAAGACGACATGGGTATGAAAAAAGACGAAATGAAAAAAGGCATGTAAAGGTGCTTAATGGTTAGAATTTTGCTCGTTGAAGATGATGAAATTTTACTTGATCTCATCAGTGAGTATCTAGTCGAAAATGGCTACGATGTCACCACTTCAGATAACGCAAAAGAAGCGCTTGATCTCGCCTACGAGCAAAATTTCGACCTGCTTATACTTGACGTCAAGCTCCCAAAAGGAGATGGCTTTTCACTTCTTTCTTCCTTAAGAGAGCTAGGTGTTAGCGCACCTAGCATCTTTACCACCTCGCTAAATACTATTGATGATCTTGAAAAAGGCTACAAAAGTGGCTGCGACGACTATCTAAAAAAGCCATTTGAGCTAAAAGAACTACTCATACGTATACAAGCACTTCTAAAGAGAAATTTCTCGCATCACAGTGGCGATGCGATCAAAATTTCAAGCGAATTTAGCTTTCATCCACAGAGCAAAACACTAAGCAAAGATGGTAAAAATGTAAATATCTCGAGTAAAGAGAGCGACCTACTCGCGCTATTTTTGCAAAACAAAGGCAAAATTTTAACCAAAGATGAGATTTTTAATAAAATTTGGAAATTTGACGAGGAGCCAAGCGAGCTTAGCCTTCGTGTCTATATCAAAAATTTACGCCAAATTTTAGGCAAAGATGCCATTTTAAATAGGCGTGGGGACGGCTATGTATATGTCTGAAAAGACACAAATTTTATTTAAAATTTTATCCCTTTATCTTGTTAGCACTGTGCTATTTTTAGGATATTTTTTCATACATGACTATAAAAACAAAAAAGAAACGCTCATTTTAAACGAGGTGAAGTCTTTAAAAGAGATAAAAATGGGCATTTACATGAAAGCTAGAATGAATGGACTTGACTCAATTTCAAGTCTAACAAAAGAAAAAGGCGTGCATGCTTGCATCGTGCTAAAAAATGGTGAGAAAATTTATAAAGACTTTGACTGCCAAAAGATCGACAAAAGCAAAAATGTAAATTTGATCGGCGGCAAGGTCGCGATATTTGAAAATATCCAGTACATGGACGACAACACTACAGACGAGCTCTCACACGCAGATATTTTTCTAGTTGGTAAAGATATCAAGGCTGAAATTTTATCTTTACAAATTTCAACCACGCTAAAGGCACTCTTTTTCTTTTTTGCTCTGCTCTTTGTCGCCTTTTACCTAGCAAAACTGAGCCTAAGACCGCTTTATGAAAAGATAGATACGCTAAACCGCTTTATAAAAGACTCAACACACGAGATAAACACGCCTCTAAGCGTCATCTCAATGAGCATAGAAACAGCCGATCTTGACAACCTAAATGAGCGAAATTTAAAGCGCTTTAACAACATCAGCCTTGCTGCAAAGAGCCTAAATAACATTTATGACGCGCTCGTTCATCTAAGCTTTAACCTAGATAAGCCTAGCAAAAAAGAGCTCATAGACCTAAATTTACTAACCAAACAAAGGCTGAACTATTTCTCGCCTTTTTTTGCCAAACGCGGACTTAAGATAGATGCTAGCCTAAAGCCTAGTTTTATAAACGCAGACCTTGAAGATGTGAGTAAAATTTTAGACAACCTCTTAAGCAACGCCTCAAAATATGCAGCACCAAATTCAAAAGTTAGCATCATTTTAGAGCCAAATTTCTTTAGCATAAGCAACACTGGGCGTGGCATCAGTAAAGAGCAGCAGATGAAAATTTTTGATCGTTACACGAGATTTAACGACGATCAAGGTGGCTTTGGCATAGGGCTAAATTTAGTTAAAGAGTGCTGCAAGAAAAACGGTATCGCCGTAAAATGCCAAAGTGAGCTTGATGGCAAGACTACGTTTTCGCTCTCCTGGCAGAGTTAAATTTAAAACAATCCTACTCTAAATAATAAAATTTATTAAAAAAGAGAATTTATGTCCAAAATTTATTTTTGATAAATTTTATTAATATTATAATCCTTTTACAAAATCTTAATCAAGGAGAAAAGTATGAAACTACTTGAAAAATACGGGCTTTTCATAAATGGTGAGTGGCGTGATGCAAAAGACGGCGCTACACTTGATGCCAAAAATCCAGCAAACGGCGAGCACCTTGCAAAGATCGCTGACGCTACCGAAGAAGATGTAAATGACGCAGTTCGTGCTGCACGTGAGGCTTTTAAGAAATTTAAACACACCACAATTAGCGAGCGAGCAAAGCTACTAAACAAGATCGCTGATATCATCGATGAGCACAAAGAGCACCTCGCAAAAGTCGAGAGTATGGACAACGGCAAGCCGATTAGAGAGACGCTAAATGTCGATATCCCTTTTGCAGCCGAGCATTTTAGGTACTTTGCTGGCGTTATCATGGGCGAAGAAGGCAGCGCAAACGTGCTTGATGAGAAGCAACTCTCTATCGTTTTACGCGAGCCAATAGGTGTAGTGGGTCAGATCGTGCCTTGGAATTTTCCATTTTTAATGGCAGCTTGGAAGCTAGCTCCGGTTATCGCAGCAGGCGATGCGAGCGTGTTTAAACCTTCAAGCGAGACAAGCCTAAGCGTGCTTGAGCTATTTAGGCTGATAGATAAAATTTTGCCAAAAGGCTTAATAAATATAGTAACAGGCAGAGGCAGCAAGAGTGGCGAGTGGATCAAAAACCACCCAGGCCTTGACAAGCTAGCATTTACTGGCTCAACCGAGATCGGCCGTGATATCGCCATAGCTGCTGCACGTCGCATTATCCCAGCCACACTTGAGCTTGGTGGCAAGAGTGCAAATATCTTCTTTAGCGACGCAAATTTAGACAAGGCGCTTGATGGTCTTCAGCTTGGAATTTTGTTTAACCAAGGTCAAGTTTGCTGCGCAGGATCTAGAATTTTCGTAGAAGAGAGCTTTTATGACAAATTTATCGAGGCTGCGGTTAAGAAATTTAGCACTATAAAAGTTGGCGATCCGCTTGATCCTAAGACTCAAATGGGCTCTCAGATCAATAAAAAACAAGCTGAGCAAATTTTAAACTACGTAGAGATCGGCAAAAAAGAAGGTGCAAAAGTGGCAGTCGGTGGCAAAGCCTACACAGCAAATGGTTGCGACAAGGGCGCATTTGTCGAGCCAACGCTGCTAGTTGATGTGACAAATGATATGAGAGTGGCTCAGGAGGAAATCTTTGGACCAGTTGGCGTTGTCATCAAATTTAAAGATGAAGCCGAGCTTATCAAAATGGTAAATGATAGCGAATATGGTCTAGGTGGCGGAATTTTCACGCAAGACATCACAAAAGCACTCCGCGTGGCAAGGTCTATGGAGACTGGCAGAGTTTGGGTCAATACCTATAATCAAATCCCAGCAGGCAGCCCATTTGGCGGATATAAAAACTCAGGCATAGGCCGCGAGACACACAAGATCATACTTGAGCACTACACTCAGATGAAAAACATCATGATTGACCTTACTGGCAAGGTTAGCGGCTTTTACGCACAATGATTTTAGGGGGCTTAGGCTCCCTACTGCTTTAAATTTCATAAATAAAATTTCTTTCTAAATTTATCAACAATTAACAATCTTTATTTTTAAGTTTAATAGACTAAAATTTGGCGCAAAGGAGAAAATTTGAGCGAGCAAATTTACATTATCGGCGACGTTCACGGCTGTTTTAACACGCTTTTAGAGCTTATCAAGCAGTTTCCAAACAAAGAAAAATCACAAATTTGCTTTGTAGGAGATGTGATAGATAGAGGGCCTTGTAGCTGCGAGACACTCGAGCTAATCATACAAAATGGCTACAAAATGGTCATGGGAAATCACGAGCGAAGGCTGCTAAGCAACAAAGATTTCTTTTTAAAAAATAAAATACCATTTGATACAAGTTGGTTTTACAATAATGGCGGCGAAGAGACATACAGATCATATCTAATTCAAAGCATAAATTTTAGAGAAAAACACATAGAATTTTTAGAGAGTATTCCAGTATATTTAGAGTTTAAAGACCACAAAAACCAAAACGGTGAGCATTTGGTCGTTTCGCACTCGGCTGTTGGTAAATTTTGGGGTTTAAGAGATGATGATAGCTCAAGAGATGAGTTTAGAAGGCATGTACTATCAGGCAGAGGCGATATGATGCAAGTTGAAGGTATATTTAATGTCTACGGACATACGCCAGTGCGTGAGGCTAAGCTCTATACGAATAGCGCCAATATCGATACAGGATGTGTTTTTAACGAAGAAGGATATGACGAGCTAAGTGCCTTAGAATTTCCATCGATGAAAATTTATACGCAAAAAAATGTTGAAAATTTTAATAAACAAGGATAAAAAATGTGGTTTTCTAAAAAGAGCTCTAGCTTTGCAAGCAGAGTTGATAAATTTTGGAGCGAGTTTGGCAAAAATTTAGACGCCATCAAACAAAATTTAGAAGATAAAAATTTTGAAGCTGCAAGCAAAATGACCGAAGAAGCGCTAAATTTATGTTTAGTTGATCCAACTTTTATGATAGGCCTTATTGATGGCAAGATCGATCTAGTACTCACTCCAGAAGGACTTAAACATAGGCTTTTGTGGCTTAAATTTATCAAATCGCGCATGCCAAAAGAGTATGAGGCAAAGCTTGCTTGCACACTTGGCAAACCACGTGCACCACGAAACGTCGCTACTATACAAATGTATGGCGCAAGCGTTGATGCAAATGAGGTCATGGTCTATGCAAATTTCAACGACAAAAGTGTAGATATGTGCCTATATAACGAAACTCTAAGCAAGCTTAAAAGCGAAGATGAAAATAAGGCTTATACATTATCGCTCATACTTTGTGACAACGTAGTTGGCGAGATGATCATGATAAATATGCTTGGAGAATTTGAGATAATAGACGAGCCAAGAGAAAAAGGCGTGCCACTGATCGACTTTGCCGATCTTATAGATGAGAAATTTGGTAAAGAAGCCTCAAACGAGCCGCTTAAGAATTTTATGGTCTATGAGCTAGAGCCTCGTTCAAACAAGCTACGTGACGACGTTTTCACAGGATTTACATCTCTTAGCGAGCTACTAAACGAGTACTACGACGGTGCAAGCGATACTTATAACGAAGCTTTTGAGCTTGGCATAAATTTTTGCTTTTTAGCCATATCTCACGGTGGCGACATACAGTTTGGCGTTGATAGCAAAAACAAAATTTCAGATGCACTAAAAGAGAGTGAAATTTGCGAGATCATAGGTGAAGCAAATGGCGAGATGCGATCTTACATAGATCTTATCTGCTTTGACAAAGACGAGCTAGAGAAAAAGACTAAAGAATTTAGCAAAGAACTTGGCGTAAAGATAGAAATTTGCGAGTTTAAACGCTGATTTTACATAAGATTTTACATAAAATAATACAAATCACACTAGTTGGTAAATTTATAAAAATATATTGCCAGTTGGTGTGAACTATTAAATTTATCTTTTAAATTTTGAGCTATTTGAGAGATAAGCACAAAGCTTTAGCCCATATAAAAAGATGATCCACGATATATAGATCCAAACAAAGAAAAAAAGCACAGCCGAAAACGAGCCATAGACGCTTAGATAGGTTTTGTTGTAAAGGACGTAGTAGACAAAGGCTGACTTTCCAAGATACCAAACAAGCGAGGCTGCAAACGAGCTAAAAAGTGCGCTTTTAAACTTTATCTCGTCATTTACTGAGATGAGATATGTGATGCAAAATATCGCCCAGATGATGAGATATGGGAATATGCTCAAAAAATTTATCGAGCTTGTGATTACGTTTGAGTTTAGCATCTCTTGAATGAGGCTTGAAAGATAAAAACTACCAGCAAGACCAAGTGGCGCAAGCGTGATAAGAGTCCAATACGAGCTAAGTGCTGACCAAAATCCTCTAGCTCTACTTGCACGTGTCACTTTTAAAACTACATATTCATAGTCGCTAAAAAACATGGCCGATGTAAATATCATCGCTACAAAGCCAACTATACCTAAATTTCCACTATTTTTTAAGAAATTTTGCAAATAGTTTGAGATGATCTCTTGGTTACTTGGCAAAAGAGCTGAAAATATAAAATCTTGAATCTTGGCGTAATATTCCTCAAAGCTAGGCAATTTTGTAAAAATAGAAAACGATATAAGAAGCATCGGAATGATCGATAAAATCGTATGAAAACTAAGGCTTGAGGCGTAGTGAAAGAGCTCTTTGTCCTTAAGTGTTGGGAGCAAATTTAAAAGCTCCTTTAAATTTTGCTTGCTTAAGGACAAACGGCTCATTTATTAGTTGTTTTCTTCAAAAAGTTTTTCGTAGTGAGCATCGTAGTTGTTGATGTGCTCGCTATTTAGCTTCCAAAACACAGTGTCTATATCACTAACTCTTGTATAAAAAGGAAGCTGATAGTACTCAACCTCGCCGCTTTTAAATTCTTTTAGCACATTAAAACTTTGGCAATCAGCAAAAACACTTCTGCCGTCCATTGCTATGAAAATTAAACCGGCTGCACTTTGAGCGCACATCTTTCTAAAGTCATCTCTGCTTGGATTTGGCTTGTACTCGTAGCTTAGATATGCTCCAATAAGATCTGGATGGATAAATATCATATTTGGAAACGCAGATGTGATCTCTTCATAAATTTCTTTATTTGGTACGATGATTAATGAGCGGTTATAAAGATAGTTTAGCACGACCATATCGCCATTTGCAGGCGCAATGCCTGGAAGTGGGAGCGCCTTTTGTTCAAGCAGATCAAACACCTCAAATCTAATCTTAGCAAAGCCAGAATTTTTTGAGATAACGCTAACTCTCGCGATGATAGAGCTATCAGTGTCAAATTTATGAAGTACGACACCACTTGAGCCGATTAAAATTTCTGGACTATCAACTATCGTCGCTGTACCATCACTATCGACGCTAATTATAGGAGTTCTATACTCATTTAAAGAAAAATTAGCCCCAAAAGCAAAGCCAAAAACTAGCGATAAAATCACAAATATACGTTTCAAAAATATCTCCTAAGTTTAAATTTTTAGAGCGATTATAGCCTAAAATGCTTTATCTTTTGCAAAATTAAAGCAAGTTTTAGTTAAAATCCCACCAGCTTTTTAAAAGGACATTAATGCCTCGTATTTTTATAATTTTTGCAATATTATCTATAAATTTATACGCTATAAAGCCAAGTGTCGACGAGCTTAGCTGGCCAAATGGAAGTAACTTCTTAAATTTCTTAGAGACAAACAAAATCCCACTTTCACTTTACTATAATTTAGCAACCGAAGATCAAGAACTAACAGAAGAGATCATCGCTGGCACAAAGTATCAAATTTATAAAGACGACAACGGCAACACCAAACAAGTACTAATCCCTGTTAGTGACGAGCTTCAAATGCATATTTTTAGAGATGACAATGATAAATTTAAGCTAGAATTTCTTCCCATCTCTTATCAAAGCGAAGATAAATTTTTAGCCTTAAAGGTGGACAAATCAGTCTCTGAAGACATTTTTGACTACACTGGCTCTGGCACGCTAGCTCTTGGCTTTAAAGAAATTTTTAAAGGAAGTGGCATTGATTTTAAAAAGATAAACAAAGGCGATACGATTGCTATCGTTTATAATCAAAAAATACGCATGGGCCGCTCTTTTGGTACTCCAGAAATTTATGCTGCGATGATAGAAACAAAAAATAAACGATATGTCATGTATAAATTTGAAGATAAATTTTATGATAAAAATGGCAAGAAAAATGATAAATTTTTACTAGTCCGCCCTCTTTCAAACGCCAGAATCACATCGGCTTTTACCCTAAAAAGATGGCACCCTATTTTACAAAGATATAGAGCGCACCTTGGCGTTGACTACGGTGCTCCAAAAGGCACACCTATCAAGGCAGCAGGTGATGGCACAGTAAAATTTGTCGGACAAAAAAGCGGATATGGCAGAACCGTCATCATCTCTCATGCTGGCGGCTATGAGACACTTTATGCTCACCTAAATGGCTTTGCTAAAGGTATGAAAGTTGGTTTAAAAGTCAAGCAAGGTACACTTATAGCCTACGTTGGCACAAGTGGTATGAGTACAGGACCGCACCTGCATTTTGGTCTTTATAGAGATAATAAGCCTATCAATCCAGAAAGTGCAATAAAGGTCGTTAAAAGCCTTGAAGACAAAAAAGAATCAGCTAAATTTAAAGCAGTTGTTAGTAAAAATGACGAGCTAATAAAAAATGCTTTAAATAATGAAAAAGAGTACCACAAAGTGGAATTTTTTCCTAATGTAATAGAATTTTAAAGGTAAAACTTGAGCCAAGAACTAGAAGAAGCAAAAGAGCTGATAGATCAGCATTTAGATGAAAATTTAGAAGATAACGAACTCTCGCCTTACGAGTTAGCCCAACACCTAAAAACACTTAAAAAACACGACGAAGAGCTTTTTGCTCACTATCTTGAAAAGCTAGATCCTGAAATTTTAGGTGATGTTGCTATCGAGCTACCTGATCACATGCTAAAAGATGTGATCGAACAACTTCCAGCTGAAAAAATCGTAGAAGCACTTGAAGAACTAGAGAGTGATGATGCGACTGATTTGCTTCAATACATCGAGGATATCGACGAGGATAAAGCTAGAGAGCTCTTTAACGAGCTTGATAGAGAAAACCAAAATGAAATTTTAAGACTTAGAAGCTACGAAGAAGATAGAGCCGGTGCGCACATGCAAACAGAGCTTTTTTCGGCTCACCTTGAAGAAAAGCTTGGCAATGCAGTAGCAAGGCTTAGACGAGAAAAGCAAGAAGGTAAGTTAGAAAATATCTCTCAGCTTTTCATTATAGATAAAGACGGTGTTTTACAATATGCTATCCCACTTGAGGATCTTATACTTTTTGATTTTACAAAGACACTAAAGCAAAATATCGAGTTAGCGCAGATTGATCACTACAAGCCACATATTGCAAATGATATGGACCTTATGCAAAATGTCGCTGATATGTTTCAAGAGTACGATTTAAACGTTATTGCAGTTACTAGTAGCACTGGAATTTTACTTGGTCGTATCACGTCTGATGACATCCACGACTACATTCAAGAGAGTGCAACTGAGCAAATTTATAACCTGGCCGGCGTTGATGACGAGTCAGAAGAGGACGATACGCTTTTTAAGGCTGGTCGTGGTCGTGCGGTTTGGCTTGGTGTAAATTTACTAACAGCTCTTTTTAGCTCGTCTATAATCGGACTTTTTGACGAGACAATCGCAGCCTACGTCGCTCTTGCTGTTTTAATGCCAATAGTTGCATCAATGGGCGGAAATACCGGTACACAAGCACTTGCCGTTACAGTTCGCCGTCTAGCACTTGGCGAGATCGAGTTTAAAGATACCAAAAATGTTTTAAAACGTGAGGTTAGTATTTCACTCATAAATGGACTAATCTTTGGTGTGGTAATGGGCATAATCGCCTCTGTTTGGTTTGACAAAGGTATGCTTGGCGTTGTTATCGGACTTAGTATGGTTACGAATTTATTCTTTGCTGGTTTTTTTGGCACGATCATACCTCTTACACTAAGGCGCTTTAACATAGATCCTGCAGTCGGCTCAGCCGTCATTCTTACTACTTTTACTGATGCGATAGGATTTTTTAGCTTTTTAGGACTTGCAAAATGGATACTACTATAACTAATTTAGAAATTCTGCCTCTTGGTGAGTCAAAATATCTAAAGCCATTTAAGATGAAATTTATGCAAAATGGTGTCCAAAGAGACTGGGACTGCGTAAAAGTGATGAATAGCGTTAGTATTTTTTTATATCACGAGCAAAAAGATGCCTTTTTATTTGTCAAGCAGTTTCGTCCTGCAGTTTGGTACTCGCAAGAGAAAGAAGGCATCAAAACAAATGAGCAAGGCTTTACTTACGAGCTTTGTGCAGGGCTTATGGATAAAGGACTTAGCGAAGAGCAAACAGCTAGAGAAGAAGCGATCGAAGAAGTGGGCTATGAGCTAAAAGAGATAGAGCGTATCACAATGACATACGGTGCTTTTGGCTTTGGAGGCAACATGCAAACTATGTTTTACGCAAAGATCAATGAGAGCATGAAGGTAAATTCTGGCGGTGGCGTCGATGGCGAAGATATCGAGCTTGTTTTCATAAAAAGAGAAGATATGATTAAATTTGCCTTTGACGAGAGCAAGGTCAAAGGCTTTGGGCTTATCTTTGCTTATTTGTGGTGGGAGAAATTTAAAAGCTAAAACGATATCTTTTTAATAAGCGCAAAAACAACGACTGCCACTAAAAAGATACCAACTAATATCACATAATCAGACATAATAAGCCTTTAAATTTAAGTTTTGGCTTATTGTAACCAAAATTTTAAATAAAGTAAGAACTTTATAACCGCATATATCATAAAATAACAAAAAACTATACAAGGAGAAAAGATGAGCGAAAAGGAAACTCTTTTTATAAACCGAGAATTAAGCTGGCTACGCTTTAATTCAAGGGTACTCGCTCAATGTGAAAAGGAAATTCCTTTACTTGAAAAGCTAAAATTTTTAGCGATCTATATGACAAATTTAGATGAGTTTTATATGATTAGAGTCGCTGGCTTAAAGCAGCTTTTTGCAGCTGGAGCTACTACGAGCAGTGGCGATGGCATGAGCCCACTTGATCAGCTAAGAGAGATTAGAAAATATCTACAAAATGAGCAAAATTTAGTAGAAGATCACTATAAAAAAACAGTAAATGCTCTTAGCAAAGAGGGGCTTTTTATAAAAAATTATGACGAGCTTGACGATAGCTTGAAGCAAAAGTGCGACGAATACTTTTTCTCAAATATCTTGCCAGTCATCGTTCCTATCGCTGTCGATGCGACTCATCCATTTCCGCACCTAAACAACCTTAGCTTCTCTCTTGCCGTTAAGCTTGCTGATATAGAGCATCCAGAAATTTTAAAATACGGCATGATAAGAATTTCAAGAGTCTTGCCACGTTTTACACAGCCAAGTAGCAATGTTTTTGTGCCGATTGAAACGATCGTACATCGCCACGCAGAAGAAATTTTTCCAGGGTATAAGCTACTTAGCTCGGCTGCTTTTAGAGTGACAAGAAACGCTGATATCGTCATCGAAGAAGAAGAAGCAGATGATTTTATGATGATACTTGAGCAAGGGCTAAAGCTTCGCAGAAAAGGGGCTTTTGTTCGTATGCAAATCGATAAAAACGTAGACGCTGATATCTTAGACTTCTTAAATTTTCATATGAAAATTTTTCATAAAGATGTCTATTTTTCAAGCATTCCGCTCACTCTTAGCTCACTTTGGGAAATAGCTGGAAGTAAAAATTTTACCCACCTAGCAAATGCACCTTATGTTCCAAAGACACTGCCACCATTTGGCAATGGCATCTCAGTATTTGACGCCATAGATAAAGAAGATGTGCTCTTAGTGCATCCATTTGAGAGCTTTGATCCAGTTGTAAGCTTTATCAAAGAAGCTAGCAAAGATCCAAAAGTCATATCTATTCGAATGACACTTTATAGAGTCGATAAAAGCTCACCAATAATTCAAAGCCTAATAGACGCCGCAAGTGATGGCAAACAAGTAACTGTGATGGTTGAGCTAAAAGCAAGGTTTGATGAAGAAAATAACCTGCACTGGGCAAAGGCACTTGAAGATGCAGGCGCGCATGTGATATATGGCATTACAGGCTTTAAGGTGCATGCAAAAGTTAGCCAGGTCATCCGCCAAATCGGCGATAAGCTTAAATTTTATATGCACTTTGGCACAGGCAACTACAACGGCAGTTCGGCTAAAATTTACACCGACGTGAGCCTATTTACGAGCAAAGAAGAATTTAGCCAAGACACGACTTCGTTTTTTCACATCCTCTCAGGATATAATAAAAACCGTCGCCTAAACGCTCTTAGCATGTCGCCTTTTCAGATAAAAGAGCGTATCATTGAAAAGATAAGAGTGGAAGCAAGCAAAGGCAGCGAGGGTAGGATCATTGCCAAAATGAATGCGCTAATCGATGAAGATGTGATAAATGAGCTTAGCCGCGCATCAAACGCAGGTGTGAAGATCGATCTCATAGTTCGTGGTGTGTGCGGACTAAGGCCTGGCATAAAAGGCAAAAGCGAAAATATAAAAGTTCGCTCAATAATCGGCAAATACTTAGAGCACGCTAGAATTTTATACTTTAAACATGCTCAGCCAAAAATTTATATCTCAAGTGCTGACTGGATGCCAAGAAATCTAGAGCGTCGCTTGGAGCTTATGACGCCTATCTTTGAGCCAAGACTTCAAGAGAGGTTGCTTGAAATTTTAGAGCTTCAGCTAAGCGATAACGACCTAGCTTTTGAGCTACAAAATAGTGGTGAATACGTAAAAGTAGCAAGAGGTGAAAATGAAAAAGTAATATCTTGCCACGAAGTTTTAGAAAACTACATCTCTAAAATTTACAAATCCGTCAAGAAAGATACCGACAAAGCCAAAGCCGATATGCTCGCAAGCAAGCTCTTAAAAGAGAGTTAAAAATAAATTAAGCTTTTAGACCTAGTCTAAAAGCTATCTTTAAATTAGCAAACAAGCACTAGTATTTGATTAAGCAAGTCTTATTAAAAATTTCAAATCTACAGCAAAAAGCAAAATTTATAAATTTACTTGAGCATCTCAAAGCTAACCAAATATTTCAAATTTTTTAAATAACTCTGGCTCATCTTTTACTATACCGCGCTTAACTAGATCAGCAACCACTTCGCGGTCACAATCCGTTTGTAATGGCCAACCTCTCGTATATCCCTCACGCTCATCTTTACTAGTGGCATCTACGCAGAAATTTTCACCATCTATGAAAATATCGCGCAAAGCATCGATATTATTTGTCACACGCCAAAGTAGCATATATGGGTTTTCAAGGTGATTTTGCATATCCACAACGATAAGGAGTTTGAAAAATTCTCTAAATGTCAAAAGTTTGTCAAAAAGCTCTTTTACCACACAATCTTTTTCAAATTTCACCACACAAATAGGCGTTTTGGCATCCGTTTTAAACTGCTTAAGCTCTTTTACATTTGGCGCTATACTTTGAAACTTAGCCAAAAGCTCGCTGTCGCTTAAAACCACAGGGCTAAATTTACAAAAATCTTGCGTCGCATCTACACCGAGTTTGCCACCAAAACACGAATTTGGACTAGCATGATCAAGCTGATCACACACACCTTGGCTTATTAGCACACTCTGGCTACCAAAACGATTTAGAACAAAGCTAGTAAATTCATCATAATCTTTAAGCTTAGGCGCATCGGCTCCAACAAAAATGGCATGTTTTACAAAACTCATCTGCCCAACGCCCCAAAATGCGTGCATAGCCTGCTTTGCATGAGCTGGATAAAGTGCGTTGATCTTAGCTAGGATAAGGTTGTGAAAGACGCCATTTTCAGGCATATTGTAGTCTAAAAGCTCAGGCACGGTCGTTCGCAAAAGCGGCAAAAAAACCCGCTCAGTCGCCCAGCCCATATATTTATCCTCAAGTGGCGGCTTTCCAACCACAGTCGCGTGAAATATCGACTCATGCTTGCTAGTTATCGCCGTTACACCCATCACCGGAAAAGGCTCAATAGGCGTATAAAAGCCAGTATGATCGCCAAATGGCCCCTCAAGCTCGCTCTTAGTCGTGTCCACAAAGCCCTCGATCACGTAGTCCGCGTCGTGCGGGACGTAAATTTCGTTCGTTAGCGACTTTACGAGGCGGGCGGGCTCTTTGCGGATAAAGCCGTAAAGCAGCAGCTCAAACACGCCCTTTGGTAGCGGCGCCTGACCGCACCAGATATAGAGCGGATCGCCGCCAATGGCTACAGAGACTGGCATTTTTTTGCCTGCACGCTTGTACTCGTGAAAGAAATTTGCGCCGTCTTTGTGGATCTGCCAGTGCATGCCAAGGCGGTTTTTGTCATAAATTTGTAGGCGGTACATGCCTAAATTTTGCAAAGAGCCGTCCAAGCTTTGCGTATAGACCTGCCCCATCGTAATAAAAGCGCCACCATCATGCGGCCATGTTTTTAGTGCTGGAAGTGATAGCAAATCAGCATCTTCGCCTATAAATTTTACCTGCTGACACTCACCCTCGCCTTTTAGCCTTTTAGTAAAAATCTTTCTCATGCTAAAAAGATAGGCCAAAAAATCAAGCTTTTCTTTGAAATTCTCAGGTTTTTTGGGCTTTAAAAGCTTTTCTATCTCGGCTGCGATCTCATCAGGTTGCACGCCAAATATCAGCTCAAGTGCGCGTTTTGAGCCGTAGATATTTGTAAGCACTGGAGCAAATTTACGCCCAGTTTTTTTGCAGACTGGGTTTTTAAAAAGTAGCGCTTGCGAGCCCTCACGCTTGACCTCGATGTAGCTAGCGTGCGCGATCTCAAGATCAATATCTGTTGGCTCGTCGATAACACGAAGTAGATTATTTTCTTTTAAAAGCTTGATGTAGTCCATATTTCGCCTTTTTGATTTTTGGGCGATTTTAGCCAAAAATAGCTGAAAAAGGCTAAGCAAAGCGAGTATTTATTATTTGCTGCACGCACCGATAGCTATCAGAGTATCGATCGCTATTTCGGACGCAGTCTTTGCGGTATTGCCTCATTGTTTAAATAGATACAAGCACTAAATTTATACTCCATTGTCATAACGTCCGCAAACTGGTACTCAACGCACAGCCACACATCGCCGGCATACTTACGTCTTTTCCAAAGTGATTCATTACAATTTTTTTAAACGCTAGATAGCATCGTGGTTTTAAAAACGGCAGTAAATTTTATTAATTACTCCGACATATTACATTTTAGTAGCTCGCCAAATATCTCTTTGCTGTATTTTATAAAGCGATCACTAAGCTTAACACCCTCTATATCAATGCTAATAACGCTATCTTGCACCTCAAAAATGATAGTTTTATCAGTGATAGTTACGCATTTGCAAGCGTTGTAGCAAACGTCGCCATTACACTCTGCGTATATGCCGTTTATGTCGGAGTTTTCGTCGTCATCTTTTTTGAGTTTGATCGGTCTTTGAAAGATTATGTAGTTTTTGTAGTCGTATTTGTCGTCTGCAAGACCGATCATATAGTAGTTGTCTTTGCTGTTTTTGGTAGCGGCTATGACTTTTGCTTTAAAATTTAGCTCAAACACGCCTCTACACCATCTCCTCGGCGCGTTTTAAAAGCTCTCTCGCCCCTTTTTCTATAAATTTATGCGCTAGCTCTTTGCCGACACTTTGAAATTTATCTTTGCTAGTCTTTAAGCTATCTTTTATAAACTCACTTCCATCAGGCAGACCAACGATCGCATCGATAGAAATTTCATCGCCTTTTAGTCTTGCGCTTATGCCTATTGGCACCTGGCAGCCACCCTCCAAAACGCTTACAAAGTCACGCTCTATAGTCGTTTCTATGACTGCATTTTCATCGTTTAAAAAAGAGATCTCATCTAAAATTTTCTTCTCATCTCTGGCTTCTATCCCAAGAGCACCCTGCCCCATTGCAGGTATCATCTCGTCAAAACCAAATGTGTAGATATGTGCCACTTCAGCCTTGATATTTAAGCGATTTATGCCAGCCATCGCCAAAATAATCGCGTCAAATTCGCCCTCTTTTAGCTTTCTAAGTCTAGTTTGCACGTTTCCACGAAGCGAGATAATCTCAAGGTCAGGCCTCATGATAAGTAGCTGCATCTTACGGCGTAGGCTCGTTGTGCCAACTTTAGCTCCATATGGCAAGTCGCTAAATTTAGCAAATTTCTCGCTTATCATCGCATCTCTTGTATCCTCGCGTGAGCAAATCGCTACAAGTTTAAGCCCTTTTGGAAAGACTACCGGCACGTCTTTTAGGCTATGCACGGCGATATCAGTCTCGCCTTTTAGCATGCTATCTTCAAGCTCTTTTGTAAAAAGCCCCTTGCCACCGATCTTTGCAAGTGGCGCGTCAAGTATCACATCGCCCTTTGTCTTCATACCCTCAAGCACGACCTTCATTCCATTGTGCTGCGCCTCGATCCTAGCCTTGATATGCTCGCTTTGCCAAAGAGCTAAGATGCTCTTTCTAGTTGCTATTTTTATCTCTTTCATCGTCTCTCCTAATTTACTCTTTTTGGCTCTTCTATGACCTCAACGTCGATAATCTCGCCATCATCTTTTTTAGCACTCTGCTCGCTAAAATTTTGGAATTTAAACTCCTGATAACTCTCGTTTTTTGCCACATTTTTCTTAAATATCAAAGAAAAAACGACTACGGCTATACCAAAAATATCTGTTAAAATTCCTGGCAGAAACAAAAGCATTCCGCCAAAGCTAAGCCCTAACTGACTAAATAAATTTCCGCCAAGAAAGCTTTTAAGCGCCACTTGAGGCAAATTTAAGCTAGAAAATCCAGCATTTAAAAGAAGTGCGATACCCACAAATCCAGAGACTAACACCTCAAGAAAGTAGTTTAAAAAGCCAAATTTATCAATAAAAAGATAGATAAATATCGCTTCTATCAAAAAAAATAAAAATGCGAAAAATCTCATAAGCTTTCTTTTATCTTTTTAAAGGCTTCATTTTCGTCGATCGTTTCTTTGCTTAAACCATCTCTTGTTATAAACTCAACCTTGCCATTTGCAAATTCTTTACCCACGAGCAGCGCATAAGGAAAGCCGATAAGCTCAAAATCATTCATCTTAACGCCAAATCTCTCGTTTCTATCATCTATGATGACGCTAACGCCAGCTTTTTTAAGGCTCTCATAAAGCTCAAATGCAAATTCCACGCCCGCCTCATCTTTTAAATTTGAGATGATGATCTCCACGTCAAACGGCGCACACTCTTTTTTCCAGATGCAGCCCTTCTCATCGTGGCTAGCCTCTATCATTACGGCTATTAGCCTACTGATACCGATACCATAGCAGCCCATCAAAAATGGCTTAGCTTTACCATTTTCATCAAGATATGTCGCATTCATCGCAGCTGAATATTTATCGCCTAGCTGAAAGATGTGACCGACTTCAATACCTTTGCTAAGCTTTAAATTTTCGCCACACTCTGGGCATTTATCGCCCTCTTTTACCTTTACAAGGTCTTTAAATCTCTCTTCGTTAAACCCACTAACACTAACGCCAACAAAGTGGTAATCCTTTTCGTTGGCACCACATATCATATTATTTGCGCCTTTTAGCTCGTTGTCTATGTAAAATTTCACATCTTTTAGCCCAACTGGTCCGCAAAATCCAGCCACAAGCCCAGCTTTTATAATCTCTTCTTCGCTAGCATCAACAAGCTCGAGTGCATTACAAGCATTTTGTGCCTTTGTCTCTTGAAGCTCGTCATCACCCCTTACAAAAAAGACCACAACCTCTTCTTTGTCTTCATAAATAGCTTTTTTAATAACAGCTTTTATGCAGTAAAACTCGCTAACTTTAAAAAACTCAGCCACACCTTTTATAGTCTTTGTATCTGGTGTCTTAAATTTAGCCGCATCAGCCTCTGGCGCTTCAGCATCGGTTGTTCTAGCTTTTCTTCTAGCAGCTTCTATATTTGCAGCGTATTTGCAAGCCTCACAGCAAAGAATGTCATCTTCTCCGTTACTTGCAAGCACCATAAATTCTTTACTGCCACTGCCACCGATAGCTCCACTATCAGCTTCAACGGCTCTAAAATTTAGCCCCAAACGAGTGAAAATTTTACTATAAGTTGCCTCCATAAGGTCAAACTCACGCTTTAGATCCTCTTTGCTTGAGTGAAAGCTATAGCCATCTTTCATAGTAAATTCACGCCCTCTTAGCAAGCCAAAGCGTGGCCTTGCCTCGTCACGAAATTTAGTATTTATCTGATATAAATTTAATGGCAGCTGCTTATAGCTAGTAACCTTACCACGCACCAAGGCAACGGCTGCTTCTTCGTTTGTAGGGCTTATAACAAAATCATTTTCTTTTCTGTCTTTAAAGCGTAAAAGCTCCTTGCCAAAGACATTGTAACGTCCACTTTGCTTCCAAAGCTCGCCTGAAGTAACCACGCTAAAGCTAACCTCTAGCGCACCAGCCTCATCCATCTCCTCTCGTGCGATACGAGAAATTTTCTCATGCATGATCTTTCCAAGCGGCAGATAGTTATAAAGACCAGAGCCTATCTGCTCGACAAATCCACCTCTTATTAAAAATTTATGACTTGGTAAAGAGGCGTCTTTTGGTGCTTCTTTGGTCGTTGGTGCATAAAATTTACTAAATCTCATCTATATCTCCCACTTGAAAATTTTGCTCTTCTTTTATATCAAATAAAAATCTAACTCCATTTGAGAGCTCGCTAGATCTCTCCTCGTCCGCAAGGCTTTTTAGCTTCATCGTTGGCTGATGTAAGAAGGCTTTAAAAACTTGATGAATAAGCTTTTGTGCCTCCTCATAATCACTATGCTTTAAATATCCTTTTTTTATCGCTTTTTCTAGCTCGTTTTTAGCGCAAATTTCAGCTTGTTTGCGGATCGATTTTATGAGTGGCACGCTCATATCTTCTTTTAAAATTTTTAAAAATTCGCTTGTGCCTTGACCTACGATCGAATAAGCCTTTTGTGCCTGCTCCTCTCTTAGAGCTAAATTTTTCCTTACTATCTCCTCTAAACTATCGACCGTATAGACACTAATAAATTCTGTATTTATAAGATCAATATCCCTTGGTACGGCAATATCAAAAAAGTATCTGTGAAATTCTCTTGGTTCGATTATGGCGTTTGTGATGATAGCGTGTGGGGCTGCGGTGCTTGAAAATATTAGATCATAATTATTTACATACTCTTTTAATTTTAAAATGCTATCCCAGCTAGCGTTGTCACCAAGGCTATCAACTAGCTGCTCAACACGCTCGGAGCTTCTATTTATAATGATAACTTCTGCGCCACTTGAGATTAGGTGTTTTGCTGCTAGTTCGCCCATCTCACCAGCGCCTACGACGATAGCAGTTTTACCTTCAAGCGTGCCAAAAATTTCTTTTGCTTTTGCCACAGCAACGCTTGAAACGGAGATCGGGTTTTTAGAAATTTGAGTTTCATTTCTAACTTTAGCAGCACATTTGCATGCATAATGGATGATTTTACTGATTTGTTCGCCGCAAGCTGAGCTATCGTAAGCAAATTTAAAGGCATTTTTTAACTGACCAACGATCTGAGTTTCGCCGACGACTAGGCTATCAAGCGAGCTTGCCACGGCAAAGAGGTGGTGCACGGCTCCGCTATCTTCATAAATATCAGCCCTTTCATAAAGCTCATCTTCAAAAACACCTGAAAATACAGACATGCACCTAAATGCATGCGTCGTTGCACTTTCTAGATCACTAACGCTTGCAATTATCTCAACGCGGTTGCATGTATTTAAAACCATACATTCGTTTATACTTTTGTTTGATCTTAGTAGTTTTAAAATTTGCTCTTTTTTCTCATCGCTATCAAATGCAAGCTTTTCTCTGACTGAAATATCAGTATTTTTATATGTAAAACTTATATCTAAATAGTGCATTAAAATTCCCTATCTATCATACTTTTTATGATCCCTTCAAGCTCGGCATTTTTATACTCTTTTATCGATTCTATCGCTTCAATCCCAAGCCTTTTTGCTTCATTTACTGCTTTTTGAAGCGAATTTGTCTTAACAAATTCCTCTTTTAGCCATGAAATTTCGCCCGCGTTTAGCTTCTTTGACCAAAGCGATCTAAGCTTTGCTTTGCCAGCTTCGTCTAAGCTCTTATAAATATAAATGTAAGGAAGTGTCGTTTTGCCTTCAACGAAGTCGTTAAGTGCTGGTTTGCCAAGCGTTTTTTCATCTTGAGTTATGTCTAATATATCATCAACGATCTGAAATGCAAGACCTAAATTTTTACCATAAATTCCAAATTTCTCACTATCTTTGCCAGCTAGCTTTGCCCCACAAATAGCCGTGGCTTCTATCAAAACGGCTGTTTTATAGTAGATCATTTTTAAATATTCTTGCTCATTTTCATTAAAATTTTCAGCCATTTTCACATCCATCATCTCGCCGATACTTAGCTTACTGACCGCATCTGAGATGACAGCTGCGATATTTGGATCAAATTTTGTAAGCTCAAAATAGGCTTTTGAGTAGAGGATGTCGCCTAGCATGACTGAGTTTTTACTACCAAAAAGTGCGTTTATGCTTGGTTTGCCGCGTCTTATATTTGCCTCGTCTATGACGTCGTCGTGCAGCAAGCTTGCAAGGTGGATGAGCTCGATGATAGCGCAAAGTTTAAGTGAAATTTCGCTCTCGCCCACGATCTTTAAAAGAAGCTTTGAGCGTAGCTTCTTGCCTGAGCTTATCTTTAAAAACATATCAAACGCCTCTTTGTAGCCAAGCTCGCTTATAAATTTACCCATTATTTCATCGATTTTATCCATTTTTATCCTTCTATTTAGCCTCATCTGGATCTCTAAAACCCACATCCACACGCTTGCTCTCATCTAGCAGAGCCACCCTAAAATGCGCCTTTTTGTCCTTAAAATCAATAAATGATATGTAAAGGCTTACGCTCTCATTTGGCGGCATCGTAAAATCAGGCAAAACTTGCTGCATATAGGTGTTTTGCCCTTGTCTTAGCGAAAAGACCATCTGCCTTGGATAACGCCTAAAAAAGCTTTGCACGGTGATATTTGTGCTATCAAATAGCGTCCAGCGAAAGTCAAACGTTTCAACCCTTTGAGTTCGCTTTTCAGTTATAAAGACCCGCGCCCACTCATCTTTTTTAAGCTCAAATGTATGCACTGAGCTTGGATCAAAATTTGGCTCTTTTGCAAAGACAAGAGCGGTTAGCAAAGCAATGAGCACAAAAATTCTACTCATTTTGGCTTAAAATTTCTCCGCTAAGCTCGATATATAGGTCATTTACTCCGTTATAAATTTTATCTTGCTCTGAGACTATAAAATTTCTGATCTCATCCTCGCTAATGCCATACTTTTCGCAAAGCTCGCTCATAGCCACAAATTTCTCAAAAATTTTATCTATTTCATTTTTAACCAAAACGGCATTTGCGTTAAACAAAATGTCATAAAATTTATCCCTCGCGCTGCCCTCAAATATATCTATCATCGCTGTTTCTTTGAAAATTTCTTAAGATTATAGCCAATTAAAACTAAGTTAAAAATTTAATATTATCTCCCAAGCCTCGCTAACGTTTTTAGCATTATAGGTCGCTGTTTTGCTCTCCTCGCCAAATCCCCAGCAAACTTGCACATAGGGCATGTTTGCATTTTTGGCAGCTAGCTCGTCTTTTAGACTATCTCCAACAAAGATCGCCTTGCTGGCTCCAGTTTTATTAACAGCTAGGTGAAGCATTGCAGGATCTGGCTTTTGTGGTATCTCTTTGCTAGCGCCGATGACCTCGTCAAATAGCTCATAAATTTCATTTTTCTTTAAAATTTTCTCTAGTGTATCGTGCGGTGCGTTGCTTGCCAAAACGACCTTATAGTGATCCTCTCTGCACTTTTTCAAAAGCTCTTTTATACCCTCATATGTAGTCGCATACTCATCGTAAAACTTCTTAAATTTCTCTTCAAAGCCCTCTTTTAAACTCTTGCTTGGCGTGTCGATGCCGTAAAACTCAAGGGCCAAATTTCTACCTGGCTCATTGATCGCTTTTATGATAAATTCTTTTTCAAGTGGCGCTAAATTTAGCTCATCTCTTACTTCATTTACCGTTTTATATATCGCCTCACCGCTATCGATCACTGTGCCATCCATATCAAAAATAACTACTTTCAATCCTCATCCTTAAATTTATTTTTATGCTTCTCTTTTTTATACGTCTTTTGATTTTTTAGCTTATCAAGCAGATTTGCCGCCTTTAAAAGCTCCTCTTTTGGGGCGTTTTTGATAAGCAAATTTATAAAATTTTCTAGCGCCTTTGAGTATGGCTGATCAAGATAGACAGCCTCGACTTTTTCGATGACTTTCGCGTTTTTCTCCACTCTTTGGCGAAATTCAGCCTCGTCAAAGTCATCTCTTTTTAGCCCATTTATCGCTGATTTTGCAAATTTTTCTAGCGCACGAAGATATTTTACACGTTTAAATTTGTCCGTAACTTGGTTCAAATTTTTCCTTTTTTTGGCAAATTATATCAAAATTTGATTTTATCCCCTAAATTTTGGCTTTGCTAATGTATAATTTACGCCAAAATCACCTTAAAAGGAGCAAAAATGAGGCAAGAAACCGCTGCGATCCACGTAGGCTACGACACACATGAGGGCTTTGGCACGATGGCTGTGCCTATTTTTCAAAGCACGGCTTACGACTTTGGAAGTGCCGAGACAGCCGCAGCTAGGTTTGATCTAAAAGATGGCGGCCACATCTACACAAGACTTGGCAATCCAACGACAGATATCTTTGAAAAAAGGGTTGCCGCACTTGAAGGCGGAGCCGCTACGATAGCGACTGCAAGCGGTCAGTCAGCTTTGTTTTACAGCATAATAAATTTAGCCCAGGCAGGTGATAACATCATCATCGCCAAAAAAATTTATGGCGGCACGACAGTACTTTTTACGCACACACTAAAAAGATTTGGCATAGAGGCTAGAGTCTTTGACAGCGACACTGCTGATGATCTGGAGGCCTTGATAGATGATAAAACGAGGGCTATATTTTTTGAAACGCTCTCAAATCCGCAAATTTCTATCCCAAATATCGAAAAAATCGTAGAAATCGCAAACAAATATGGCATCATCAGCATTACCGATAACACCGTGCCAACGCCTATCATCTTTCAGCCACTTCGCCACGGTGTCGATGTTTGCGTGCATAGTGCTAGCAAATATATGAGCGGTCAGGGTCTTAGCCTAGCAGGTGTTGTTGTAAGCGCAAATCACCTAAACGAAAAGCTAAAAGGCAACAAGAGATATGAGCACTTTAACGTCCCAGATGCGAGCTATCACGACATCGTATATGCTGATATGACGGATCGTTTTGATATCTATACGCTAAGAATGAGGCTTGCCATCGTGCGCGACATCGGCGCCGTGATCTCTCCATTTAACTCTTGGCAGCTTATACAAGGACTTGAAACGCTTGCCGTTAGAGTTGAAAGGCACTCACAAAATGCACTAAAAGTGGCTAAATTTCTAAACTCTCACAAGCATATAAAAAGCGTGGCATACCCAGGGCTTGCCGACAACGTAGATCACGCAAAGGCGCAAAAATACTTTAAAGATGGCATGGCAAATGGACTATTTTGCTTTGAGACTGATAGCTTTGAGCGCGCAAAAAAGATGCTAGGGCGCGTAAAACTCTTTAAGATCGTGGTAAATATCGGCGATACAAAGTCACTCATCACACACCCAGCCTCAACGACCCACCAACAGCTAAGCAGTGAAGAGCTCATCAAAGCCGGCATCACAAAAGAACTAATAAGAGTTAGCATAGGTCTTGAAAACGCCGAGGATCTGATCGCTGATCTAGCTCAAGCTTTAGAATAAAGAAATTTCTAGCTCATTTTGGGCTAGAAATTTAACTCAACTTTTAAACCTTCTGTATGCTTTTGATCAAAATAATAAATCAATGTAAATTTTCTCATATACTGAAAATGCGCCACATCGCATAGCTTTAGTTAAAGGTCTATCGAATTTTAAAATTTCATAAACGATTAATTTCAGCTCTGATTTTAGTGGCAAGCTTTGCGAAACCAAAATTTAGTAGTCAATTCTTGCGAGTGAATGAAATTTTAAAATTTGCAAAAATATTTTTTAGAAATTTAAAGTTTTGTTTCATCAAAATGGAGACAAGGGGGCTTGAATTTTACTTCGCAGGCTCGCAACTACACGGCAGATACGAGAAGTCGTCTCCTTATCTCTCTTTTAAATCCACTAAAATCACTCGCATATTAGAGGTAGCACGCAAAGGTGCTAAAGCGCCGCATACTATTAAAAACTCTGGTAAATTTTAAAATTTATGAGCGAGCATATCACGGCTCTAAATTTAGTGCTAAACGAAGTGTAGCCTAAATTTAGTAGTCTGCTAAGGCGAGCGAGTAAAGTTTTAAAATTTACAAAGAGAAATAAAATGTGGCAATTTTTATCAAAAATTTTAATACGTTAAATACTTAATCGTATCTTGATAAAGCACTTGATTTTCGCATTGTATCAGTAGCAGGTCATTTTCTTCAAAGATTGTTGAGCCAGTTGGCTTTTGATACTCATTTTTTCGTTTTATTAAGATTATTAAAAATTCGCTTGGAAGCTCAAGCTGAGCCAAATCTTTGCCAATTAGTTTTGAACCATAGTGAATGGTATGCTGACGAAGTGTGTAGCTTAAGATCGGCGAGTTTTCTACCGGCTTAACATCCTCTTGCTCGCTCTCTTTGACCTTAAATTTATCAGCCGCAAAGCCAAGTGACATACCCTGTATCAAAATCGAAATCAAAACCATAAAAAATATAATGTTAAAAATCATATCCGCATCACGTACGCCATCGACGTAAACATAAGTAGCTAGCACAACTGGCACAACACCTCTTAGCCCAACCCAAGAGATAAAAATTTGCTCATTTATCTTAAATTTTGAAAATACAAGCGATGCAAAAACACCAAGTGGCCTTGCAAAAAACATAAGCCACAAGGCCAAAACAAGTGCCATTAGTGCTGTTGCCGGAAGCTGGGAAGGATTTACTAAAAGACCAAGCGTCAAAAAGACAACTATCTGCATCGTCCAAGCGATACCATCGTAAAAACCGACTAAATTTTTCTTATGAGAAAACTCTTTTTTGTTTATGAAAATTCCAGCTATGTAAACAGCCAAATAGCCATTGCCACCAACCTTAAAGCAAAGTGTGTATAAAAGCAATATCCAAGCGATAGAAAAAACTGGATAAAGACCCCAGCTTTTTAGGCGAAGTCTATTAAAGATAGCTGGCAAAGCAACGCCAAATAGATAGCCCATAGCAATACCTATACCAAACTGCTTAACCAGTGTAATCGCCCACTCTGACGCACTTGGAGTGCTATTTAGTGAGATCATTTGAATGATCGTCATAGTTAAAAATATCGCCATTGGATCGTTTGAGCCAGATTCAAGTTCAAGCAATGGCGCAATTCTATTTTTAAGTGAAATTTTCTTAGCTCTTAGTATGGCAAACACAGCTGCTGCATCTGTCGAA
The DNA here is from genome assembly GCF_902460705.1 of Campylobacter concisus. Lineage (GTDB taxonomy): Bacteria > Campylobacterota > Campylobacteria > Campylobacterales > Campylobacteraceae > Campylobacter_A > Campylobacter_A concisus_Z. The sequence continues at coordinate 302,251 of NZ_CABPUP010000001.1, forward strand.
GAGATGATAGAGCCTAGTAAAAATGCCTCTGCCCAAGTAAAATCAAGCAGATATTTTGCAACTGGAGCGATAGCTAGCGCGGTTAAGAAAACACCAAGTGTAGCAAGTGCTAAACCTCTAGCAAAAATAGGTTTAATCGCTGCAAAATCAGTATCTAGCCCACCAGCGTAAAGTATAAATATGAGTGCCAGCATGCCGACATTTTGAGCGATCATTTGATCATCAAAATTTACACCCAGCAAGCCGTCTGAGCCAGCCAGCATGCCAACACCTAAAAATATTATTAAAGATGGAATTCCGAATTTATCAGAGATCTTACTAAGAAGAATACTGGTTATAAGCAAAACCGCAAAAAATAGTAGTAAATTCTCCAATCCAACTCCACAATTTTATATTAAATCATGCTTTCAAAAGCTTCAAATTTTTCTTGATTTGAAAGAATTTCAAGCAATACACCATAGTTATCTTTTATCTCATCTTGAAGCTTAGTAGTAAGCTCTTTGGCATTTCTTCCATCTTTTGGATAGCTTACAATCAAATCAATTGGCTCAGCGTTTAAAAACTCTTGAATACCAGATAATAGCTCACTAGCTCCTCTTTCATTTGTTCCATGAAGCACGACCACATAATGCTCGTTCTCTCTTACAACAACATCAGTTTGTCTTAAAAATTTTTCAAAGAGTTCACTATACTCTTTAGTACTTGGCAAAGAAAAATATATCAAAGATAAATTTTTTGCATAATCTTTTACATTTTTATAACGATTTATAAAAGCTATTTCAAGATCTATTATTGATAAGATATCATCTGGTGAGAAAATTTTTGCTGCCATTTTTAGCCCTCTTTTGTTTATTATGTTTTATTTAAGTCACTATTATATCTTGTAAATTTTCAAAAACAAAGACATTCATTCCGTTTTTATATTCGTATCTAAATTTGAGTCCATGAGCATCAAGTATATTGCTAACTATATATAAACCTAGGCCAAAACTCTTTTGAGTATCCTCTCCTTTGATAAATGGCTGGACATAAAAGTCAAGATCATTTTTTAGCTTCTCGCCTTGAGTTATAAATTTCATGTGTTCTTTATTAACGATGATATTTACATGTTTATCAGTTGAATATTTTATGCCATTATCTATCATGTTTTTTATAGCGACTGAAAATAGCTTGAAATCAACAAGCACCCTAACCTCATCAAGCTCGCTTACACCAACACACTCTTTTTCAACCATGGCTATATCAATAGCCTCATCGATAAGATCCCTCATAAAACATGGCGTTTTATTGCTAAGTCCTATTTTTGAAGTAATCTGCTCGATCGCTGCAAGTTCGTTTATTAAATTTTCAAGCTTATGAAAGACAGAGATCAGCCTCTCTTGATTTTTACTTTTTTCTATCATTTGAGCGGCTATCAGGCCTTTTGTGATAGGAGTTTTTAGCTCATGCATTATGTTTCTTAAAAAAAGATGCCTTGAGTCATTAAGTGCCTTGATCTGACAAACCGCCTCATAAAATGCCTCTGAAACTTCAGAAATTTCATCCTTGCCATTGCCGACATTTTGTACGCCATCAAGCTCGCCATTTGCAAATTTCACAATCTGACGCTTTAGCTTTCTAAGTGGTTTTATCTTATATATGACAAAAATGTAAGCACCTAGCAAAATGACCGCGACTACCAAAAAAACAGCCTTTATCACCTCGTATCTGTAAGGTTGAAATTCTTTATCCATTAAAAGCTTTAGCTCGTCTAAATGCTCAATCCTTAAGTAATGATGCTTATCATAAAGCAAGATCGCACTTGAGCCTAGATCGCTTGAAATTTCTTCTAAAACGGTCGCTTGCTTTAAAATTTCATCTTTTCTCTTCTCGTCTATTATCTCTGGCATATCGATATTTGAAAGCTGGCGATCATACTGAGCTTTATTTATGATGCCACCCATATAAAATAAATTTGTCCTAGCAACGTTTGAGTATTTGTTATTTAGCTCTCTTGTATAGTTTTGCTTGTCAAAACCCATGAGCCACAAAAAAGCTAGAAATATCGAAACTAGCGCGAGTCCAAAGATAAACGTTATCGTGATAAATATAGAAGATCTTGGCATCAAAGAACCAATTTATAGCCGATACCGCGGATCGCGTGGATGTATTTTGGCTCTTTTGGATTTTCATTTAATTTTTGGCGAATCCTGCCAATGATGACATCTATACTTTTGTTTGAGCTATCTTCATTTATGCTCTCGCAGTTATAGATGAGTTCCTCTCTAGTAACCGCTCCGCCCTCTTTTAAAAGTAGATATTTTAAGATATCGTATTCTGCGGCAGTTAAATTTAAGACGCTGCCTTTAAATAAAATTTCATGTTCAAACTCTTTTAAAACTAAGTCTTTATTTAAATTTCTCGCTTCATTTGCTGGGGTGATACTCTGCCTTCTTAGATGACTTTTGATACGAGCCAAAAGCTCTTGTGGGTCATATGGCTTTGGCAAATAATCATCTGCTCCGTTATCAAGAGCATTTACCTTATCTGTTATATCATGCCTTGCACTTGATATGATAATAGGAATATTGTGATTTTTCCTGATCTCTTTACAAACTTCTAATCCGTCCATACCAGGCAGCGTAAGATCTAGTATCACTAGGTCAAATTTACTTGTATTTAGCGTAGATAGTCCGATATATGGCTCTTCGGCAGTCACTACTTCAATATCATAGTTTTCTAGATATTCAGTTAAAATTTCAGCAAGCTCCATATCATCTTCTATCATTAAAATTCTAGTCATGATTTTTCCTGTTGTAAATTTATTTTTAAGGATTATAGCAGATTAAGATTTTAAAAATTTAAAAGGGTTAAGAGCTGAAATTTCAGCTCTTAGATGATTATTTTATAACAAGACCTTGTATGATACCACCGCGATTTATCCACACTAGTGTCTTTTTACCTTTTGTATTTTTGACCGTATTTGCAAATGTTTGAAGATCTTTTATACTCTCTTCACCAACTTGCACGATCACATCGCCTCTTTCAAAGCCAAAGTCTTCAGCTTTTGAGCCTGATTTCACATCAGTTACTAGCACGCCTTGAGTATCTGGGCTGATTTTGTATTTATATCTTATCTCATCGCTTAGATTGCTAACGCTAAGTCCTTCGATGATAATGCTTTTTGCTATGTCTTTTGAATTGTGATCAGCGTTTGCAAGCTTGATTTTTGCATTCATTATTTTATTTGATCGCTCGTAAGTTATATCAACGCTGCTATTTGGAGTTAGTGAACCGATGAAATTTTTAAGATCATTTGCATTTTTGATAGCTTTATCATTAGCTGATATGACCAAATCGCCTCTTTTTAGCCCAGCCTCATCTGCTGGCATGCCTTGCTCTACGCCACTTATTAAAGCACCCTCTTTATTTGTGTAAAGCTCTTTTTGCTCATCTGTTAAATTTGCAATCGTAACTCCGATAAAGCCACGCTCGATCTTGCCATCAGTTATCAGCTTTTTAGCGATATCTTTGACCATATTTGATGGGATAGCAAAACCAATGCCGTTGTTGCCACCACTTTTTGAAAGTATGGCTGAGTTTATTCCGACTAAATATCCCCTACTATCAACCAAAGCTCCACCTGAATTTCCTGGGTTTATCGAAGCATCTGTTTGGATGAAATTTTCATATTGATTAAGGCCGATATTATCTTTATTTAGACCTGAAATGATACCTTGAGTGATACTTTCACCAACGCCAAATGGATTGCCTATTGCAAATACAACGTCTGCATCAAGTAGTTTTGATGAGTCTGCAAAAGTGATAGCATTTAACCCGTTTGCTTCTATCTTTACGACGGCTAGATCGGTTTTTGGGTCACTTCCTATTAATTTGGCTTTAAATTCTTTACCACCATTTGCAAGAGTTACGACTATTTGATCGCTATCTTCTATAACGTGGTTATTTGTAACGATATATCCATCATTTGAGATAATAACGCCAGAACCAAGCGAAGTAGTTTTTTCTTTTTCTTTTGGTTTTGCAAAGTTAAATCCAAAAAATTCATTAAAGAAAGGGTCATTAAACATCTGCTCAATGCCAGCGTTATTTACCGTTTTTGTAGTTGAGATATTTACAACTGAAAGCTTTGCCTGAGCGATCGAGTCATAATAAGAAAGTACGCTATTTTTATCGCTAAGTGGCGAGACTCTCGTGATATTAGAGTTAGCTTCATTAATTTTAATATCAGCCCCCACTAAAAAAGAAGCTGCTACTAATGAAATTAGCACAATCTTTTTCATTTTTTTCCTTTAAACTAAAAATTTTTGCAAATTATAAATATAGTGAAAAAATAAAATCTTAACACTTTTTCTTGTTATTAAACAAAAATAAACTTGACTTGCATAGACTAAAGCTTTGTGATATAATCCGTATCAAAAAAATATAAGGAGAATATATGAGTGAAAGCTTATATGAGACTTTAGGAGTTTCAAAGGGTGCCTCAAGCGACGAGATAAAAAAAGCTTATAGAAAACTTGCTAGAAAATATCACCCAGATATCAACAAAGACCCTGGAGCAGAAGATAAATTTAAAGAGATAAATGCTGCTTATGAAATTTTAAGCGACGATAAAAAACGAGCTCAATACGACCAGTACGGCGATACTATGTTTGGCGGTCAAAATTTTCACGACTTTGCTAGTAGCTCAGCCGATATGGGTGATCTAAATGAAATTTTAAAGAATATCTTCTCAGGCGGATTTGGCGGCGGTGGAGCTAAATTTAGCAGCGGATTTGGTAGTAATTTTGGAGGCTTTGACGGATTTAGTAGTGGTGGATTTGGCTTTGGCGGAGCTGATTTAGACGTAAATGCAAAAATTTCTATACCCTTTGACGTAGCTGTAACTGGTGGCGAACATAAGATAAATTTTAATGGCGAAAGCATTAAGATAAAAATTCCAAGCGGTATAGAAGGTGGTGAGAAGCTTCGCGTAAAAGGCAAAGGTAAAAGCGCTGGTGGTCAAAAAGGCGATCTTATACTTGCTATTAGCGTTGAGCCAAGCGACGAATATGAAAGAGTCGGAGACGATCTTTATAAAGATATAGAAATTCCACTAAAAACTATGCTTTTTGGCGGAAAAGTCAATGTACATACTTACAAAAAAGATGTCACGATCAAGATCGCTGAGAACTCAAAAACAGGCACAAAGATCCGCTTAAAAGGATATGGTGTACAAAATAGAAAGAGCGGAATTTATGGAGATCTTTACTTAAAAGCTAGAGTAAAACTTCCAAATATCAGTGAGCTTGATGAAGGCTTAGCAAAAGAGTTAAAAGAAAAATTACCGGAGTAAAAAATGCAAAATTATGAAGAACCACTTTTTTTAATAAGCGTTGTTGCAAAGGTTTTAAGCATACATCCACAAACTTTAAGACAATATGAAAGAGAGGGACTCATCGAGCCATCAAGAACAGATGGCAAGATGAGGCTCTACTCACAAAAAGACGTTGATCGCGTAAAAACTATACTAAATTTAACCCGCGAATTAGGTGTAAATTTAGCCGGCGTTGATGTGATACTTCAGTTGAAAGAAAAAATTGACGATTTAGAATCAACTATTGATGAGCTAAATAAAAAATTACACGAAGCTACCAGTCAAACAAGCACCAAAAGATCGCTTGTAAAGAGAAAAAGTAGCTTTGATCTTGTATTTTATGAAGGCAAAAAATAATATATGGAACAAATTTTAGAAGGTTTCTTGCTTGTTGCAGCGATCTCAGTCGCGTTAAACGTCATTTTTAAGAAATTTCAGATACCAACCATCATCGGTTACATCGTAACTGGTACGCTTATATCAGAATTTTTCAATCTAAAAAGCAATGATGAAATTTCTCATATCGCGGAATTTGGTATCGCATTTTTGATGTTTACCATTGGGCTTGAGTTTAGCTTTAAGCACTTAATGGGCATGAAAAAAGAGGTCTTTTTAAATGGCGGATTACAGGTTTGTTTAAGTGGCTTTATAATGGGTGTGATGCTTTATTATGTCCTTCGCTTAAAAGACGAAACAGCACTTATTGCAGGTCTTGCGCTTGCACTCTCATCAACCGCGATCGTGTTAAAGACGCTAAACGATAGTGGCGATGTGAGTAAAATTTACGGCAGAAAAGCACTTGGAATTTTACTATTTCAAGATATTGCGGTCATCCCTATTTTACTTATGATTGATATGTTTAGCTCGCAAGATGCTTCAATAAATGAGCTTTTGCTAAAGACATTTACAAGTGCGATTATTCTTATCGTTGTGCTATTTTTGCTTGGTAAATATGTCATCAACTGGATATTTTATAAAGTTATTCAAACAAATTCGCAAGAGGTTTTTATAGCTACGATTTTATTTATGGTCGTTGGCTCTAGCACTTTGGCTCACTTCTTTGGCTTCTCATACTCTTTGGGTGCATTTTTGGCCGGTATGATGATGGCTGAGACACAGTATAAACACCAAATCGAAGTTGATCTCATACCTTTTAGAGATTTGCTCTTAGGGCTATTTTTTATAACCGTTGGTATGCAGATAAATTTTGCTGTAGTTATCTCAAACATCTGGCTTGTCCTTGGCCTAGTATTTAGTGTCATGGTGATAAAAGCAGTTGTCGTTTTTGCTATCTTAAACATCTACTTAAAGCGAAGAGTTGCTGCAAAAACTGCACTTAGTGTTTGTCAAATAGGCGAATTTGCACTAGCTGTTTTTGGACTAATGACTACTAGAAATTTACTTGATATACAAACAGCTCAAATTTTTATCGCAGCATCAGTTGTATCGATGTTTGCTACGCCTTTTATACTTAAAAAACTAGACGCGATAGCAGACCTCATAGAACGTGAGATCGTTGTTGAACCAAATGAAACTCTAAAGCCGCAAAAAATAAAAAATCACATCGTAGTCTTTGGTTATGAAAGGCTTGGGCAAGAGGTCGTTTTAAGACTAAAAGAGACAAAGCTTTTGTACCTTGTGCTTGATAACGATATTAGTCTAGTTGAGCTTGGTAGAAGCCGCGGGGAAAATGTATTCTTAGGTAACGTTCTTCAAAGTCACACACTTGAAAATGCCTGCCTAAGCGATGCAGCTGCTGTTATTATAACTGTTAATAATGAGCAAAGAGTGGAGCTCATCGCGCAAAAGATAAAAGACTACGGCGTAAATACCCAAACTATAATAAAAATAAATGGCGAGGGTAATAAAGATATCTTTGGTGAGTTAGGTAAAAATTTTCACCTAATAAATGAAGAGCGTGTCATGGCAAAAACACTAGTGCACGAGGCTCTTCAATGCAAAATCGATCATGATATAAGAGCGTAAAAGTATAAATTTATTCTAGAATTTTACGAGTTTATGTTCGGTTTTAAAATAATCTTTTAAAAATAACTTTTACAAGCAACGAGCAAGCCTAAGTCTCTAGGCTCTACTCATTTCTTAAAGTTTGAAGTACATTTACTTCTGTGGCTTTTTTAGCTGGATAATAAGACGAGATAGCCACGATAAATACAGCTCCAACCACAATAAGCACAAGATCGATGGTTGAAAGCTCGAGTGGTAGTTTGCTTGAGCCATAAACGTCAGCTGGTAAGTCTATAATGTTGAAATTTCCAAGTAAAAATAGCCCTAAAAAGCCAAGCACTAAGCCAAATATAATGCCACCCCCGCCGATTACTAGCCCTTGATAGAAAAAGCTTCTTTTTATCTCACTTTTACTAGCCCCAAGTGCAAGAAGCAAGGCGATCTCTTGCCTGCGGTTCATCACAGTCATTAGTAGTGAGCTTATGATATTTAGCGACGCCACAAGGATAATTAGCATCAAAACGATAAAAAGCGCCCTTTTTTCAAGTGCGAGCGCTGAGAAAAAGTTGCCGTTTTGCTCCCACCAGCCAATAGCCACCGTACCAACTGGAAGTCCCTCACGCACTCTTTTTATATCATCAAATGGCTTATTTGAAAAGATATGAATTCCATCATAAACGCCTTTTGGATAGTCTAAAATTTTCCTCAAAGCATCAACTGAAGTATATGAAAATGCCTTGTCATAGGCGATTAACCCAGATGTAAATGAGCCGCCAATATCAAAGCGCTTCATCTTTGGCGTTAGCGAAAAGCCAGCAGGATCAGCCTTTGTAAAGATAAGCGTTAGTTTTTCATCGTTTCTTAGCCTAAACTCACTCGTTATGCCACTTCCCACAAGTATCTCAAAGCTCTCTAGCTCTTTTTCTTTCAAAGCTTCGTTTACAACCGAGTTTATCTGCTTTTCATCTTTAAAATTTACACCATAAATTAGCCCACCTTCAAGCGCATTTGCCGAGCGGTAAATGACCTGTGTGCTTATAAATGGACTAAATTTTAGGTCGCTAAATTTAGCCTTTAGCTCATCTACAAAGCCATCATCAATAGAGCCTTTAAAAGCGCTTTGAACGGTTATAGGATAGTTCATCGTAAAAAGTTTGCGCTCAAATTCTTTATCAAATCCGTTCATGATCGCCATCGCAACTATTAAGACCATAAGTCCAATACTAACACCAAGAAAGGCGAGCAAGGCACTTAGAGTGATAAATGGCTGAGTTTTATCAAATCTTAAATATTTAAAAAGTAGGTACTTTGGTAAGCTTGTCATCAAATAGCCTTTAAAAGATTAAGGCGCTTTTTACGCCTTAAAAGTAGAAATTTTAAGCAAATATGCCTTTTTTAGGGCCACTTTTTCCGTGGCAATCTTTATATTTTTTACCGCTTCCACAAGGGCATGGAGCGTTTCTTGGTATCTTTTTTTCTGGTGTGAAATTTTCATCTCCACCTTGGTTATTATAGCTTAGGGGCTCATTTTCAGCATTTTGGCTAGCTTCTAGCATCATCCTAGCTTGCTCTTCTTGTTCCTCACGGCTCTTAAATCTAACAACTTGAAGCGTCTTAACGCTCTCAGTTTTTAGCCTACCAACTAGCTCCATAAAGAGGTTGTAGCTCTCTTTTTTATACTCCACTAATGGATCTTTTTGGTTATACCCTCTAAGGCCGATACCAGTTTTTAGGATATCCATCTGATAAAGGTGCTCTCTCCACGCATTATCAAGCACCTGAAGGTATAAAATTTTCTCTATATCCCTTCTTTGCTCCTCGTTTAGCACGCTCATCTTTTCGTTATATCTAACCTCTAAAATTTGCGCTATTTTCTCTACTAGTTCATTATACTCTAGCCCTTTTAGTTCGCTCTCGTCGATCTCTTCGCCACAATCTGCAAGGATGATAGAGCATAAATTTTTAATGTCATAGTCATCTTTCAAGCCACCGTGGAAAATTTCAGCCGTATCAAGTAAATTTGTAACGTATTCGACTCTATTTTGGGTAATCTTTTCGCTCATATCGTAGCTCTTATCAAGTAGCTCGTCACGGTACTTATAGATGGTCTTTCTTTGCTCATTTGCCACATCGTCATACTCAAGCAAGTGCTTTCTAGCCTCAAAGTGTAAGCTCTCAACTTTCTTTTGGGCATTTTCAACAGCTCTTGTTACCATTCGACTCTCGATGCTTTCGCCCTCGTCGATACCAAGCCTATCCATGATCGCCTTTATGCGGTCGCTACCAAAAATTCTTAAAAGATTATCTTCAAGACTTAGATAAAATCTACTCATACCAGGGTCGCCCTGACGTCCAGCACGGCCACGGAGCTGATTATCTATCCTTCTACTCTCGTGCCTTTCGGTGCCGATGATATATAGACCGCCTAAATTTCTAACCTCATCATTGATCCTAATGTCAACACCGCGTCCTGCCATGTTTGTAGCGATAGTTACAGCACCTTTTACACCAGCTTGAGCGATGATCTCGGCCTCTTTTTCGTGGTTTTTAGCATTTAGCACAGAGTGTGGGATGCTAGCTTTTTTAAGCATCTCGTGAAGTACTTCGCTGCGCTCGATACTTGCAGTTCCCACAAGTACTGGCTGACCCTTTTCGTGAGCCTTTTTGACCTCATCAATAACTGCTTTAAATTTCTCATTTTGAGTTTTATAGATAAGATCGTTTTGATCGATCCTCTTAACTGGCAGGTTTGTAGGGATCGAGATAACTTCAAGGTTGTAAATTTGAGAAAACTCAGTGGCCTCAGTCTGAGCCGTACCAGTCATACCTGCAAGCTTTTTATACATCCTAAAGTAGTTTTGATATGTTGTGTCGGCTAAAGTTTGGCTCTCTTCTTGGATTTTTACGCCCTCTTTTGCCTCAAGTGCTTGGTGAAGCCCCTCACTAAAGCGTCTGCCTTCGCTTAGACGTCCAGTAAATTCATCAACAATGACTACCTCGCCATCTTTTACGACATAATGAACGTCTTTTTCAAAGAGGTTGTGAGCTTTTAGAGCTTGATCTAAGTGGTGGCTTAGTATGGCATTTTCAAGGTTATATAAATTTTCAACACCAAATAATTTTTCAGCCTTGCTGATGCCAGCTTCTGTGATCATTATCGTTCTATTTTTTTCATCGACTATAAAGTCCCCTGTTGGCTTTGAGCCTGGTACGTTTGGATCAGCTGGAGTACCTCTAGTAAGCTGTTTTGCGACCTGATCTGCTCTTATGTAGCCATCAAGTGTGCGGTTTGTTGGACCAGAGATTATAAGCGGAGTTCTAGCCTCGTCTATCAAGATACTATCGACCTCGTCCACGATAACAAAATTATGGCCTCTTTGTACCTTTTGACCAGCTTCAAATTTCATATTGTCACGTAAATAGTCAAAGCCAAATTCTGAATTTGTGCCGTATGTTATGTCGGCATTATAAGCAGCTTGTCTTACGTTATCATCATATCCGCCACTTAGTATCACATCGACGCTTAAGCCTAAAAAGTTATAAAGCTCGCCCATTTGTGTAGCGTCACGCTTTGCGAGGTAGTCGTTTACTGTTACTACGTGCACGCCCTTGCCGCTCATTGCGTTTAATATAACTGGCAAAGTTGCCACCAAGGTCTTACCCTCGCCCGTTTTCATCTCAGCGATCCTGCCCTCGTTTAGTACCATGCCGCCTATTAGCTGTACGTCAAAATGGCGCATCTTAAGCACCCTTTTGCTAGCCTCTCTAACGATCGCAAAAACATCATTTAAAATTTCATCTAAAGTGACTTTTTCTTCTACTACTTGGGCTTTTAGCTCATTAAATTTGATCTTAAGCTCATCATCGCTCATCTTCTCATAAGTAGGCTCTAGCGTATTTATCTGCGCCACACGTTTTATATATTTTTTGACTTCTCTATCGTTTTTCGTGCCAAAAATCTTTCTAAATACCGATGAAATCATTACTTTACCTTCCTAAATTTTTAAACTTTGGATATTAGCATAGTTTAACTATTTATTTAATTAAACTGGGCTAGAATACGCCAAAAAAGGATAAAAAATGAGAAAATTTCTAGTTGCATCTCTCGTCGCAGTTTGCTCATTTGGTGCTGGCTTAAATTTCAAAAGCCTTCAAAGTGACTTTACTCAAACTGTTTTTAGCGAAGGCAAAAGCATAAATTATAAGGGTAGATTTTACGCAAAAAACGACAATACTGCACTTTGGATATATGAAAGTCCAACGCCAAAGAGAATTTATTTTAACAAAGAGCGTGTGATCGTGATTGAAGACGAGCTTGAGCAAGCCATCATTTCAAAGCTTGATGATACGCCAAATTTGACGCAAATTTTAGCTCACGCAGAGCAAATTCAACCAACACTTTACAAAGCGATATATGACGGAGTTGAGTACTTTATAACTATTAAAAACACGCTTCCAACGACGATTGACTATAAAGATAAGCTTTCAAATAAAATAAAGATAACCTTAAGCAACCCAGTAAAAGATGCGCTCATACCACAGGAAACGCTAACTCCAGTTATCCCGCAAGGTTATGACATTGTAAATCAATAAATTTGGCTAGCTTTTAGTCAAATTTACTCACTTCTCTCCGAAGTCTTTTCCGAATTCTTGCACATTATTTAGATCAATAGGCTTTTGAACTACATCATTTGGATCTGGCGAGATGATGATCTCATTGCCCTTTTTCTTCTTTTCTGGTTTTGTTACAATCTCTTCATTAACACTTGGATCGGAGCATAAATTTTGGCTTTTTATCGCTTTTATGATCTCGCTTAGCTCAAGATTATTTATCACTTTTATATTTAAGATAAGCACATCATCGATGTCAAGCGAGTGCTTTTTGACTGCGTATTTTATGAAAAGCTCTTTAAATTTCTCTTTTCCCATTGAGGTTAAAATATCTTCCACGTAAAAGCTACCAACTATTATGTTTAAAGCATCAAGCACATACGCTTCATTTTCTTCAACATCACGTCCGACAACCTCAAGGTTCATATTTATCTTTTTTGTTAAATTTTGTCCAGCTTTTGAGTAGATATCTGTTTGAAAATCTCTTACTTTTAGCACGTCTGCAAATGCAAAAACACAAAAAGCAAGGCTTAAAAATAGCTTTTTCATAAATTCTCCTTAATATGTAAAAATACGTTTTCTTGGTAAAATTTCTTAACTTCGTCGTCAATTTTAACCACTTTTCTTAAATGCTGCCTAAAATCACTTTTTTTATCATAAAAAAGTTTTAAATTTTTAGGACTTACTGCACGAGAAAGTGCGACGTAGAGTTGTCCTTTGGCAAAAATATGGTTGATATTACAAATGAGCGAGTTTATGCTCATTCCTTGAGATTTATGGATGGTTAGAGCGTAAGCGAGCTTAAATGGAAACTGATAGAGCGAGGCTTGTACATTTTCTTCGATCTCATCTTCATTTAAATTTAACGCACTAAATGTATAAGCAGCTTTTTCTATCTCACAAATTTCGCCGCTATCTTTTTTCACGATCACGCTTGAAATAATACCATTTTCTTTTAAAATTTGCATGATCTTGCCTTGCTCTCCGTTGTAATATTCGCCCCATTTATTTGAAGTAAAGATGATTTTTGCCCCTATCTTCATCTCCAAATCCCTTGAGATATTTAGTGTGTTTGCCCACTTTTCAAACTCTTTTTTATCTAAATTTTCATCCAAAATGCTCACATCTGAATTTGAAATTTCAAGTGGTGTGTCAAGTTCTAAAAGCCTTTTTTGATTTAGCATTTCAGCCTCGGCGTTTATACCAAAAAGCACACTCGTATCATCATCTGGCTCTATCTTGGCCACTCTTAAACTCTCTACATAGCTCATTATTTCATCATCTAGCTCGCCTACTCGCAGCCTAGAGAGAATCTCATAAAATTTAAGATCATTTGTGCGTTTTGAGACGAGCAGCTCGACATTTGTAAATTTCATATCCTCCCACGCACTGGAGTTAAAAGCGTATAAAAAATTAAAAAGCCTATTTTCGTTTTGCTCTTTTTGCACTGGTGGAAGCTGATAAAAATCACCCACTATAAGCACCCTGCCTTTAAATTTAGAGGTGAGCAGGCGATATCTTATCATCTCCATGAGACTTGAGCTCACCATTGAAATTTCATCAATTACAAGCAAATCACAAGCATCTAGCATATTTCTTAGCTTGCTTAGTTTATCTTTTTGATGATAGTCAAAGCGCCTTAGCTCCTCGTAGTCCTTGCAGTAGCCAAATTTAAAAAAGCTATGTAAACTAACTCCTCCAAGGCTAACGGCACTTATACCAGTTGAGCCAAGGATTATGACGTTTTTAAAATTTTCTTTGTAGTGCCTGATGACAGAGGCCGTTAGATAGCTCTTGCCAACACCACCGCCGCCTGTTAAAAAGACGTTTGAGCGAGATAAAATTTCTAAAATTTGTTCTAGCATCTACTCAAACATCTCTGGGCGATATTCAAAGTGCATCGTATCAAAGTGCTTCCAGCGTCCGCCCCAGATAAATTTATGTTTTTCAAAAACACGCACTATCTTTTCAGGGATGAGGTTTTGGTAGCCATTGCTCCACTGCCAATAGTGGCTCTTTTTCACATTTATATCGATCGCGATACCGTAGCTGTGCGAACTCAAGCGGTTTGTGCCAGCAATCACTCGCCACTTAAATGTTCCACCTGGATTTTTTAAATACTCAAGCAAACTAGCATCACTTTTAACCATATCGTTTAGCTCATTGCTTACGTCTTGCAAAGCAGCCGCGGCTCCATTTTTAGAGCTAAATGGTAGCTTTAGAGCAAGGCTATCTTTTAGCCAAACAACATCTACCAAATTTGCTTTTACCTCACTCTCGCTTGAGCCATAAATTTTGCCTAAAAATTCATAATTTCTACATCTACCAGCATCGCTTAGTGCGGTGCTAAGCGGCGAAAATGCGGCGTAATCAAGCGCATTCATATCCTCTATATCAGCACCAATACTACACTCATCATCTTTTTGTTTAAAGTCATCATAGACAAATATTGTTCCATCACCAAATTTGACCAGATTATCCTCAACCTTAACATCATAAGCCCTTTGTAAAGCTGAAATTTTTCTAGCTTTATCGCTTATTACATTTTCAGGCTTTATCACATTTATAGAATCGACCTTTGAAATGAGCAAATTTGAGTTTTGTATATCGCTTCTGCTTTGTCCGATATTTAACGTAGTTACTGCCGTAGCACCGATTAATGCCCTGCCGTTATTTTCGGTTTTTAACCCCCAAGCATCATGCACCACATATATATCATCGCCCTTGTATCCGGCATAAAGCATGATATGTCCTGGCAGATGCACAAGCGTAAGATATGGCACACCTTTTTCTTTTATCTCTTTTGTCTTAGCGGCGTTACTAAGTCCTTTTAGATCAAATTTTTGTCCCATATTTGCTTGAGCTCTTGAGTTTCTGGGCAACCACACGCCAAAACTTGCTAGCAAATCTTTGGTGAAAAGCGAGCAATCCCTTAGCTTATCGACCCCGCCCCAGCCATAAGGCTGAGTAAGAAGGGAGCTAATAAGTGTTTTTAGATTTGAGTCATTAAATTTAAGAGGAAAAAGAGCGCCAAGAGATTTTGGCAACACAAATTCTCTCAAGAGATTTCTTACATAAATTTTACCGTAGTAGTTTTTACTATTTTGTGCCAAAACAGGCAGTATCGCTCCAACTCTTGAATAAAACAAGAAATTTCCGGCCTTGTCATAAACTGGCATTTTATCCGTTTTTATAGTCACAAAACTTGACTTTTGATAGGCGTTTGCCTCATCATCACTTATAAATTTTATATCCTCGACCTTTACCCAGCCCCAAACCGCATCATCACTAACAAACGCCCAAGCCCTGTCTTTAGAAAGATGTGAGACAAAAAGTGGATGAGCGATGCTTAGGGTTGATTCTTGTAGATAATCAAACGGATAGCCCTCGCCTGGAGTTTGCGGGTTTAAAAATATCGGCTCATCGGTTGGAAAATTTCTTAAAGCTGTGTTTGCCGAAGTTAAAGCATAAGCAGAGATGCTTGAAAGAGCTGAAAAATTTGCATTATCCTTTTGTGCGTCAAACCAGCTTTGAGGTATCTGTCTAAAATTTGAGCCAAAATACTTTCTCTTCTCACTTGGCTTATATATATTAAATGCCCAAAAGACATCGTTTGAATTAAATTTTACGCCCCTTAATGTAAAAACCTTAAACCTTCTTTTTAAAATTTCTTCTTGGTCAAAGCTTGCACTTTGCATATTTTGCGGTAGCGACGAGGCATCTTGCTTCATTTCAAAATCAAGCAAACTAATGCGTTCATTTGGCTTATATACATTTTCATCCGGTAAAGAATTTTGCACACTTGGCTTTGGCTGGGTCTGCGAACATCCCAAAAACAAAGCAACACTAAATGCTAAAAATATGCCCTTTTTCAACTTTTTTCCTTATCCTTAAAAATAGCTTCTACAATCAAAACAAAAATATAAAACATCTTTTCATCGTTATTTTTACAAATTTGTTTCATAGTCTCATTCTCGCTTTTTACTTTTATGTCATTTGACCTTAAAATTCCTACAATATCAGAGCCAAATTTCTTTGAAAGCTCGCCCACTTTTAAATCATTTAGAGCGTTTAAAAATCTAGTAGTGTTGCAATCCATCTGCACTGGCTTGTGATTTAAAATATTTTTAAACTCAAGGCTAAGCTTTTTTAACTTTTTCTTCTTAACATAACTATGAACGATCGTCAAAACAACCAAACTAAAGCCAAAGAAAATGTGTAAATTCAGCGAATTTTCACTCATCTCCCCATTCAAGAAAAGAACGCCGCTCATAAAAAGACCGATCACACAGATAAAAAGCAGCAACAAGATGATGTACTTAAAAATCACCTCAAGTATAATGTTGTCTTTTAGCCTATCAAACATCAAGCCCTACTATCTCATCTTCGCTGTAAACTAAAATTTCATTTTCTTTTAGCAGTTTTGCTGTGATGCCATCGCCTAAAATAAGCCTCTTACTAAAGCTTCCGTCATAAATTTTCCCACTTCCACAACTTGGACTTTTTGATTTTAAAATAGCCTTTTTGCAGCCATTTAGTTTAGCTATCTTTAGGCAAATTTCTGCTCCATTTTTGAAATTTTCACTCACATCTTTGCCTGAAAATTTACAAACAACCACACCATTTTTCATCTCAGCCGGTTCCCTTGGCGTGCTAAGTCCACCGTAAACTTCAGGACAAACAAAAAGCAGATGAAATCTCTTTGAAATTTCATCTAAAACATCTTTATTTAAAAGATTATTTTCACCGTTAAATTTGCAGTTTATGCCAGCTAGGCAAGCACTTATTAAGATTTTTTCTCTCAAAGCCCGGCTTCTTTTAAAAGTTCACCAGCATAAATTTCACGAAGTTTGCTTGAAATTTCTCCTACTTTTGCACCATTTATCGCCTTGCCATCAGCATAAACGACTGGCAAAAGTATGAGCGTAGCAGCCGAGATAAAGACTTCATCAGCACTATAAACTTCATCCATGCTAAATTTTCGCTCCTCTATCTTAAGGCCAATATCTTTGGCGATCTTTAAAAGTCTCATACGGCGAATGCCTGGCAAAATTTCATTTGAAAGTGGTTTGGTTATGAGTGTTTTATCCTTGATAATAAAAGCACTTGAGCTACAGCCCTCTGTCACAAAGCCATTTTCCACCATAAAGCCCTCATCTGTACCTTTTTTATGAGCTTCATTTTTAGCGTAGCACTGAGCCAGAAGTGAGATAGACTTGATATCACGCCTTTTCCACCTGATATCCTCGACACTCACGACTTTTATGCCAGTTTTTGCAGCAGGATTGTTTAAAATTTCACTCTCGTAGCAAAAGATAAAGACGCTTGGTGTTAAATTTTCTATAAAATAGAAATTTCTAAACGCCACGCCTCTTGTTACTTGCATGTAAATTCCGCCTTCTTTTAGGCCATTTTTAGTGATTATCTCATTTAAGATCGCTTCAAATTTTTCCTTTTCGTAGGGCAAACTTATATCTATTTCATTTAAGCTTCTTTTAAATCTCGCCCAAAATCCATCTTTATCAACCATTTTTGAATTTATTACAGGCACAACCTCATAAATTCCATCGCCAAATATAAATCCTCTATCAAAAGCACTAACTTTTGCCTCGTCTTTTTGCAAAAATTCTCCATTTAAAAAGACGGTTTGTAAAGCTTGATCTGCCATTTTTAGCTCCTTAAATTTTGGGCAAATTGTATCTAATTTTGTTTGAATTTATAGATTCTTAGATATAATGAGCCAAAATTTCAAAGGTAAAAAGTCTATAAAAAATGCAAGAAACTTTAAAAGATAGAATCATAAAAAACGTTTTTTTTGTTTCAAAACAGCCAGTTTTATTTAGGGATCTACTTGAAGCGAATGCCCTTTTTAACGAAGGTATGCTAATAGATGGAGCAAAGCTAAATTTTAGATTTAACCACATCAAGCTCTATCAGATTTACGCACTTATCTGTTTTGTCATTTTATTTCCATTGTTAATCATCACGCATCATTTTTTAGCAAAAACTGACGCGCATATATCGATAATAGCGACTGCTGTCGTCACTTCGGCCGTTTTCATTGGCTTTGATATGTTTAAAGTTTGGGCAAGAAGAGAGATAAGCCACGATCTTATCAAAAAAGCTTGGAGTGTGCATTTTCCTTATTTTAGCTATGAAAAATACTCAAGCAAGGTCGAAGAAATTTATAATACTGCTATAAAAAATGACATATCAAAAAAAGATTTAGAACAATATATATATGAAAAGCTAATCTCTCAAAAAGAAAGCAATTAGCAAGTTAAAAATAAGCTTTGTTTATTGAGCTGATTTTATTTTTACGCAGTTATATACAAAATGGCTATATTATTTGCCAATATAATTGAATCGCCAAAATTTAAAAAACTTTAAATGTTTCGTTATTTCCATTGACGCTCTTGCATATTATTTAAAATTTGATTTTTATAACGTAAATTTTCAAGCTTTATATTAAGAGCTCTATTTTCCTCTAAAAGCATATCCCGCTTACCGCTAATGTCCGCTATATCTCTACTTATATAATAAATTTGATTTGCTATGTAAATTTTTGGCAAAAATATAGCTAGAGCTATAAAAACAGCTAAATAGACCATCACTAATGTCTTAAAGCTTAAATTTACCTCACGTTTTTGCTCCTCGTCGTGAAGCGTTAGTAGCTCTTCTTTTTCTTGCATCTTTATCCCTTTATCTTAAAAACCCGCAGTTTTGCGCTCTTGCTTCGTGAGTTTATCTTTAGCTCATTTTGGCTTGCTGTTAGTGGCTTTTTGGTTAAAATTTCTCCTAATTCGTGGTTATTTCCGCACTCACATCGGTAGATGCCAGGTAGGCAGATACAGCTATTTGCCCATTTTTTAAAACGCTCTTTTACGATCCTATCTTCAAGCGAGTGAAATGTAATAATCGCCACAAGACAATCTTTAAACCCACATTTTTCTATACTATCAAGTAAATTTGTTAGCTCATCTAGCTCACCATTTACCTCTATCCTGATGGCTTGAAAGGCAAGTATCGCAGGGCTAACTCCGCGCCCTTTTATCTGAGTTGTACCTATTAAATTTGCAAGCTCTTTTGCACTCGTTATCTTGCCAAAATTTCTAGCATTTATAATCTTGTTTGCAATCCCGGCAGCATTTTTTAGCTCGCCATAATCTCTAAAAATTCTAACCAACTCGTCAAAAGAGTATCCATTTACAACGTCATATGCGCTAAAATTTCGCTCTTTGTCCATGCGCATATCAAGCGTGCTTGAGCCAAGACTAAAGCCCCTATCATCTTTATCTATCTGAAGCGAGCTAACACCAATGTCAGCCAAAATTCCTCTAACATTTAAAATTTCTTCTTGACTTAGCTTGCTAGTCAATTCAGAGAAGTTACTTTTATAAATTTTAACCCTACTACCAAATGGCTCAAGTTTTTTTAGTGAAAAATTTATAGCTTCGTTATCTCTATCACAGGCAATTAAATTTAAATTTTCATTTTGAGATAAAATGGCACTAGAATGTCCGGCATATCCAAGCGTGCAATCTATAAAATTTCCATTTAAATTTTTAAAAAAAGATAGAACTTCATCAAGTAAAACACTGATATGTGGACTTTGCAACGCTGCCTCTTTATAGTAAATAGTGTGGAAAATTTATCGAAATTTTACTTAAAAAGCTATCATTACACAAAATTTTACATAAATTTTAAGTTAGCTTAAATATAATCGCTTAAACGTAGGAGGAAAAATGGAGCTAGAACACTCAATAAATGAGATAAAAACGATATCACTTTCTATGTTCAGAAAGAATTTTTTTGGTGTCTTTCATGGCTCAATTTCGGCAAGAGTCGAAAAAAATCAATTTATAATCAATAAACAAAATGCCATTTTTGATAATTTAAAAGATGATGATTTGACGCTTCTTTCATCAAAAAAAGACTATCGCTGGAATGAAGCTAGTCTTGATGCTGATATACACTTAAATATTTATAAAAATATAAATGAGGCAAGATTTGTTTGCTACGCGATGCCACCATACGCAACTGCCTACGCAATGAAACATGAAAAAATTGTACCGAAAGATTATTTTGGATATATGAGATTTAATGAAATTTTAGTCTATGATCCAAAACAATATGATGACTGGTATGAACGTGCAGAAACTGAAATTTATAGATATATGCTAGAAAAAAACACAAACATTATTATCGTTAAAGGATATGGCATTTACGCATACAGTAGAAGCCCTCAGCTTCTTGCAAAAGAGATAGCTTTGCTAGAAAATAGCTGCAAATTGCTTCATTTAACTAGTGGTTATAGCGATTATAGTATTTAAAATTTTGCTAACAATACTAAAAAATTGTTAGCGAAATCCTCCACAAAGATATTTTTAAAGCCCCTATTTTAAGCTTATTTAAGGCAATTTTATATAATATATCATACAAATTTCGTTAGTCTTTTAAAGGAAAATTTAATGTTGTCTTGGATGCAAAAACATAAAAAATACCTAGTTGTTACCATTTGGGTAAGTACAATAGCCTTTGTTGGAGCAGGCTTTGTAGGCTGGGGAGCATATGATTTAAACAGCAATCGAGCCACTTCAGTAGCAAAAGTAGGACACAGAAATATAAGCATTCAAGAACTACAACAAAAATACGATAATTTATATCAATACTACAATAATCTTTTCGATGGCAAATTAACGCAAGAAAAGGCTAATGAGTTAGGCTTACAAAATGCTGCGCTTCAGGCTACAATTCAAGAAAATTTACTATTAAATTTCGCAGACGATATAGGTCTTAGTGTTAGTAAAGATGATATTTTAAAATATATAATCGCTGATCAAACATTTCAAAAAGATGGTGCTTTTGATAAAAATTTATACTACGATATTTTAAGAAGAGCTAGAATAAATCCAACTGATTTTGAAGAAAATTTAAAACTAACAATACTACTTGATAAACTTAGAACTATTTTAAATTTACCAGCCAACAAAGAAGACATTGCAATGATGGAAGCAAGCTTTTTTATGCAAGACAAATTAGCAATACAGATAATAAATGCTAATCAAAGTGATATAAAAATAGATGAAAAAGAGCTAAAGGATCTTTGGGAAACAAATAAAAACAACTATATGACAAAGACTATATACGGTCTTGAAACATACTTTATAGAGTCAAACAAAAATGATGTAAATCAAACTACTTTGAGTGACTACTACAACGAAAACAAGGAGAGATATAAAGGCTCTGATGATAAAATCAAATCATTTGACGAAGTAAAGACTGAAGTTATTAAAGACTACAATATCGAGAAAAGCAAGACTGATGCTTTAAAAAAATATACCTCTATAAAAAAAGCTGAGCTTGCAACAAATGAATTTATTAGTATAAATGAAGATAATGCAACATTCTCGCTTGATGAAATAAAAGGTGCAAAAGTTGGTGAGGTTATAAAACCATTTACATATAAAGATGGATATTTAATAGTTAGAGTAAAAAGCATAACTCCTCCACAGCCTATGAGTTTTGAACAAGCAAGAGCAATGGTACTTGAAATTTACAAAGATAAAAAGAAAAAAGAAAACTTAACAACCATAGCGAAAGAGTCTTTACAAAATTTCAAAGGAACTGATATAGGCTTTATTAGTAGAGATATAAATAGCTCTATCTCAGGACTAAATGAAAGCGAAACTAGAGCTTTTGTTTCTCAACTTTTTGAAACTAACAACAAAAAAGATTATGTTATATTAGAAGATAAGGCCGTTATATACGATATTTTGGAACAAAGGTTGCTTGTAGATAATATAGATAATAACTATAAGCAAATAACACAGCAAAACGTTACAATGCTTAAAAATAATGAGTTAATAAAAGATTTAACAAACAAACTTAAAAAATACTATGAAATTAAAGAATATATCAAAAGGTAATTTATCTTGAGTACAAAAATTTTAGGTATAGATATCGGCTCTTTCCAGATTTGTGCAGTAATAGCACAACATGATGAAAATGGTATTAAGATAATTGGAATTGGAACTGAAAAAACGCAGGGAATAAGAAAAGGTGTTATAACTAATATAGAGCAAGCTGCAAAGTCAATAAAAAATGCATTAATAGAAGCACAAAGAGTTGCAGGAACACGCTATGAAAAAGTTATAGTTTCTATTTCTGGTGCGTATACAAAAAGCGTTGACAGTAGTGGTGTAGTGAATATACCAAATCATGAAATAGGTATAAAAGAGATCGAGCGTGCTATGCAAATGGCCGATCATACTGCTGATATACCTCATGAGTATGAAAAACTACATGTTCTTCCTTATAATTTTAAAGTAGATGGACAAGAACATATTGAAGATCCAATAGGTATGAACGGTAGTAGGCTAGAAGTTCAAACACATATTGTTACAGTACAAAAGTCATCTATTAGCAACCTAAGAAAAGCCGTAAATTTAGCAGGTGTTCAACTAGATAATATAGTACTTTCAGGATATGCTTCTGCGATAGCAACATTAACAAAAGATGAGAAAGAACTTGGTGCCGCACTTGTTGATATGGGTGGTGCGACTTGTAATCTTGTGGTACATTCTGGAAATTCTATAAGATACAATGAATTTTTACCTGTTGGCTCAGCAAACATTACAAATGATCTTTCTATGGCTCTGCATACACCTCTTCCAAAGGCAGAAGAGATAAAATTAGGTTATGGCGCTTTAATAAATAAGTCAGTTGATCTAATAGAGCTCCCGATCCTTGGAGATGAAACAAAAAGCCACGAAGTTTCACTAGACATAATATCAAATGTTATATATGCCAGAGCAGAAGAAACCCTTATGGTACTTGCTAAGATGCTAGAAGATAGCGGCTATAAAGATAGCATTGGTGCTGGAATAATACTTACTGGCGGTATGACTAAGTTAGAAGGCATTAGAGATCTTGCATCCGCAATATTTGACAAAATGCCAGTTCGTATAGCAAAACCAAAAGAAATGGATGGATTATTTGAAATTTTAAGAGATCCAGCAAATTCTTGTGCTATAGGGCTTTGTTTGTATGGTGCTGGCAACTTTAGCCCATACGAGATTGATTCTGAGAAAAAAATGAGATACCAAGGGGAAATAGCCTCAAAACCGAAAGCAAATTTTAGAAATGTTTTTGCAGAAGAGGAAAATGTACAAAATTTTGGACAAGAGACGCAGGATCCAAATGAAAAAGAGGATAGTTTTTCTGATAAAGATTTTGAATTAGAGGTAGCAAATAAATCAAAAAGCAAAGAAGAACTTGCCAATATTGCAGATATTAGCAAACAAGAAAAAAAGCCAAATGCTTTTGCAAAATTTTGGTATAGTATTACACAATTATTTTAAGGAGAATTTCAAAAATGAGTAGCTTCACAGTAGAAGAAAATAAAAGCATCTATGGTGCAAAGATAAAGGTCGTAGGTGTAGGTGGAGGTGGTGGCAATATGGTCAACCATATAATAAGAGTTAATCCAAATTTAAATATAGATCTTATTGTTGCTAATACAGATGCTAAGGCTCTTGAAAATTCTCTTGCACATACAAAAATACAGCTTGGAGAAAAGACGACAAAAGGTCTAGGTGCAGGCATGAGACCTGAAATAGGAAAAGCTGCTGCTGAAGAGAGCTACGATGAAGTAAAAAGTGCACTTGAGACATCAGATATAGTTTTTATCGGTACAGGACTTGGTGGTGGAACTGGTACAGGTGCAGCTCCAGTAGTTGCTCAAGCTGCAAAAGATATTGGTGCACTAACAGTTGCAGTTGTTACTATGCCTTTTATGTTTGAAGGAAAAAAACGTAGAAAATTGGCTGATTGTGGCCTTGAAGAGCTCAGGAAAGAAAGCGATTCTATTGTTGTCATTCCAAACGATAAACTCCTAACATTAATTGATAAAAATGCTGGCATAAAAGAAAGCTTTGAAATGGTTGATGAAGTACTTGCAAGAGCCGTCAATGGTATGAGTACGATCGTACTTGACTCAGGAAAAAGCGACATAAATCTAGACTTTGCAGATGTTAGAACGATTATGAGCCATAGAGGACTAGCTTTAATGGGTGTTGGCGAAGCAAGTGGCGAGGATGCAGCGCAAGAAGCTATAAAAAATGCTATACAATCACCACTTCTTGATAACATGACAATAAATGGTGCATTTGGTATTTTAGTTCATTTTAGAATAAGCCCTAGTTGCCCACTAGCTGATATCAATAATGCGATGAGTATTATTCATGAGGCAGCGGATGAAGATGCTGAAATTATATTTGGTACAACAACTGATGACAAAATAGAAGATAATAAAGTTGAAGTTACAATAATAGCCACAGGTTTTCAAAGCTCACAAAAAGAAGCTGAGAAAAAAGATGAAGTACAAACTTCTAATGCAAACGATATCATAAAAAAAGAGCGTATATTAAGACTTAAAAAAGTTAGTGGTGGATATGACGAAGACTATATGTCGCAACTTGATGTGCCATCATTTATGCGCCATCAAATGGACTAATAAAAAAACAAACTCCTTAAAATTTCTAGAGAGCTTTTGCTCTCTAGCTTATAAAAATTTACAAACTTTCAAATCTAAAAACTTAAAAATTAAACTCCAAGTTGTGCTTTTACAAAATCACTTGCCATTTGTATATTCCACTCAGGCTCCCAAACAAGGTCGATCTCGCACTCTTTGACACCTTCTATATTAAGCACGGCTGTTTCTACCCAGCCAAGTATCATTTCGTGCAGTGGGCAAGATTTAGTTGAAAGCGTCATAGTAACTTTTGCTTTGCCATTCTCATCGCAGCTCGCATCATATATAAGTCCGAGCGAAACGATATCAAAGCCAACTTCTGGATCAACGATATTTGACAGTGCGTTATAAATTTTTTCTTTCATTTTTTATCCTTTAAAACCAGTAAATCTAAAAATATTTATTATATTGATTGATAGCAAAACTATACTAAGAGCTATAAAAATAATACCTACATGTACTAAAATTTCTAGTTCAAAGCAAGTTGAGAGAAGATAGCAAAGAAGCGAGATAGCATTAAAAGCTATACCAAAATAAGCTATCTTTTTTAGTATCATAGCATCAAGAAGTGGCACTTTTACCTTTCCGACAAAAGGTGCTACGTAGTGATACCATATGAGAAATGGTGCAATCTTGTAAAGATGGGCTACTATAAAAGCAAATAAAAAGCCATATATTAAAAAATATGCAGCTAAATTTAATTTGCCTAAGGCTATAAAAATAGCAGTACCAAGCAAAGCCACCAATGAAAGTACGATATTTACATTCCAGTAATCATACGCCTTTCTAACACGCTTTTTTAAAATATAAAGTGCTTGAGCTATAAAAAGTAAAGCTGCCACGCATATTGACAAAATAGATAAATTTTCATTAAAAGCTAGTAAGATACCACCCAAAATATAGCATGCTAGTGAGGCTTTACTAAGTGTAAATTTTAGATCGTGAGCTAGCGCAAACATAGGTAGGAGTACGCTAGCAGCTCCAAGTATCACAAGAAATACAAATCCCAGCACAAAATAAACGTGAAATTTTAGTGTCATCTCAAAATCAAGCATCAGCGTGCCACTAAGTATCATAAGCAAGCAAAAACCAAGCGTTATTCCAATTAGCAAAAAGATAGCTGAAACAAAAAGTGCAAAGGCCGCAAAGCTCTTTTTTTCATTATCCATAAAGCTTAGTGCATAAGTCGTAGCAAAAAAGGCAAGTGAGCAAAAAAGCAAAACTCCACTAATTTGTAAAATTTTAGCCTCAGAAAATAACATCCCGTAGCACATGCCCAGCAATGATAGACAAAAAATAGCCAAATTTGAAATAGCACCTTTTGCGGTAAAAAATGGCTTTTCTAAAATGACTGAGGTTAGCTGATAGAGCGCTCCGATGATAATGCTCATAACAAAGCCAACAAAAAATATATGCAAAAAACCAGCTGTGTTTAGTGAGCTAATCGCATCAAAATCTGCATAAAAGAATACCGGCACACTTAATGCCAAAAACAAAATTCCAGCAATAAAATATCCACCGACTAACTTAAATGGTGGCGCATAAGTATTTAAAAGCATCTTAGTGACAAAGACTCGTATCTACGTCTTCTATGTTTGCGCCGTCTTTTAGGCTAAAAATCATCTTTACAGCCCCACCATCTATATCTTCACGCTCTATGTCAAAGCTCTTATCTATCTTTGGTATAAGACCAGCTGGAAATTTATGATTTAGCATCATAATTTTTGTGTTTTTATCAGCAAATTTAATAGCGATTAATGCATTGACCATTGGCTCTGGCGGCACGCAAGGACGTGAGTCAAAGCCAACAAAATTTACACCATTTTCATTAAATTTATAAAATGGCACGGTTGCACCATCGACATTAAACTGCTCCGCATTTTTGAAAAAAACACTCATTTTTTCTCCTTTTAATTTTGGAGAATTATACTCTGATTAAACTTTTTAAACTATTGATTTGCTTCAACAAAAGCTATTTTACGTAAGGTATAAATTCCTCATATCCAAGCCTAGCCATATCTTCAAGCGGTATAAATTTAAGGCTCGCACCGTTTATGCAATATCTTAGCCCGCCCTTATCGCTTGGACCATCATCAAAAACATGCCCAAGGTGCGCATCGCTATTTTGAGACTTAACTTCGACCCTTTTCATCATAAAAGAGTTGTCTTCTTTATATGAAAGAGCTGTTGTTGTGATAGGCTTTGTAAAGCTTGGCCAGCCACATCCTGCATCAAATTTATCTGCACTTGAGAAAAGTGGCTTTCCGCTCGTTATATCTACATAAATGCCTTTTTGATCAAATTTATCATACTCACTGCTAAATGGCCTCTCAGTCGCTGCTTCTTGCGTCACGGCATACTGCTCGCTACTTAAATTTTTCTTTAGCTCATCTTTACTAAGCGGCTTAAATTTCGCTTCATCGTAAAGCGGTTTATCGGCTAAACCTAGATCGATGTGACAATATCCAAAAGGATTTTTATCAAGATAATCTTGATGATACTCCTCACCTAAGACGAAATTTTTAAGTGGCGCCACCTCAACCACGATCTTATCTTTAAATTTCTTTTGCTCTATTTTCATAAAGCTCTCTATCGTTGGCAGATCACTTTCGCTCACATAGTAAATTCCGCTTCTATACTGCCTACCGACGTCATTGCCTTGTTTATTTAGAGAGGTCGGGTCGATTACTCTAAAAAAATGAGCCAAAATTTCAGCCAAAGCGACTCTATTTTCGTCGTATTTTACATAAAGCGTCTCAGCATGATCGCTCTCATGAAGCTCGCGGTAGCTAGTATTTTCGCTCTTGCCATTTGCGTAGCCTACCTTTGTATCCACTACGCCAAATATCTTTTTAAAATACCCCTGCATACCCCAAAAGCAACCGCCTGCTAGATAAATTTCTTTCAAATTTTGCCCTGCCATCGTCTGCTCCTTTATAAGCTCATCTTTTGCCATCAAATTTAGACCAAAAAACACTACCGCCATTAAGATAAATTTTAAGATCTTTTTCATTCTATCTCCTTTCGTTTTTGAAAGATTATACGAAAATTAAAGTTATAAAGTGTGAAGAAAGGGGCAAGCACCCCTAAATTTTAGTGTAAAAAGTGTCTAACGCCAGTAAAGTATAGCGACATGCCATGCTCGTCAGCAGCCTCTATCACCTCATCATCTCTGATACTGCCACCTGGCTCGATGACGCATTTTACACCAACCTTACTAGCGATGTCGATGCTATCTCTAAATGGAAAGAATGCCTCACTTGCAAGCACGCAGCCATTTAGGTCGATCTCAAGCTCTTTTGCCTTTGCTACGGCTGCACGTGCAGCATCCACACGGCTAGTCATACCCATACCAATAGCCACCATCGCGCCATCTTTTACATAAACCACGCAGTTGCTCTTTGTTAGTGCAGCCACTTTCCACGCGATCTGAGCGTCTTTTAGCTCGTTACCACTTGCATGTTTTTTGCTCATTTGCTTCATATTTTCAAGCTCTTCGTCTTTTACAAAGTCTCTTTCTTGAAATACAAAGCCACCATCAATATGTTTAAAGTCAAATTTATCATCTGAACGTACTAAAAATTTATTATCTTGAGTGAAAATTTTGATGCGTTTTTTACTCTCAAATACTTTAAGCGCAGCATCATCGACATTTGCAGCTATTATTACCTCAACGTAAATTTCATTTATCTTTTTTGCTAGCTTCTCATCAAGTGTGCCATTTATCGCGACTACACCGCCGTAAGCTGAGATCGGATCGCATTTAAGCGCAGCCTCGTAGCTCTCAAGCAATGTATCTTTTACCGCAAAGCCGCAAGGGTTAGCATGCTTGATGATAGCCACTGCTGGAGCATCATCAAAGCTAGTTGCAAGCATCAATGCGCCGTTTATATCGGTCATATTATTGAAACTTGCCTCGCCTTTTAAGGCTCTAAAGTTATTTGTAAAGAAATAATCAAACTCATAAAGCGCCCCTTTTTGGTGTGGATTTTCTCCGTATCTTGTATCAAAAACCTTGCTTCCCACGATAAATCTAGCATCGCCAAAACCGCCATTAAATCTATCATTCATATAGTTTGCGATCATGCTATCATAAGCTGCTGTGTGCTCGAATGCCTTTATCATCAGCGATCTTCTAAACTCAAAATCATCGCTTTTCTCTCTTAGGCGCTTTAAAATTTCATCGTAGTCAAGCACGTTTGTGACGATGAGCACGTCTTTAAAGTTTTTAGCAGCACTCCTTACCATGGCTGGGCCGCCGATGTCGATATTTTCGATGATCTCAGCAAAGTCATCAGTCCTAATCGTAGTCTCTTTAAATGGATATAAATTTACGCAAACTAGGTCAATGCCCTCGATGCCATGCTCTTTTGCCTGAGCCACATGTGTAGCATCGTCACGCTTATGTAAAATACCGCCATGTATCTTTGGATGAAGCGTCTTTACCCTGCCCTCAAACATCTCAGGTGAAGCCGTAAATTCGCTAACTTCAGTAGCTTTTATGCCATTTTCCTTTAAAAGCTTAAATGTACCGCCAGTTGAAAGTATCTGCCAGCCAAGCTCTTCTAGCCCCTTTGCAAACTCTACAATGCCCTCTTTATCGCTAACGCTAAGCAATGCTCTCATTTTTTCTCCTTTATTAAATTTTTTATCTTTTTGTTAAACACATACCTTTTACTAGCAGAAGCTGCCCCATTTTTATATCCTTTGCGATATTCTTTATCGATAAGGCTTCTAGCGTAACCATAACATTTGCAGCTGCATCTATATAATAGTCTTTTCTCTCTACAAAGTTTTCACGCTTTTGACCAGCAATATCAACACTAAAGGCATAGCTTGAAATTTGATTGCCATCAAAATATCTCGCATCTAATACGCTTAAATTTACAGGTTCCTCTTTCTCAAGCGCCTCGCATATCGGCTTTTTCGAGCTAAATTTCATCACCTTTATGCCGCGATCATACGAAAAGATATACTCACTAATTTCATTTAATTTTTTTACTTGAACTGACATAATATCGCTCTTGTTGCCATCTTTATCGACAAATATTATGCTCACATTGCTATCTTTAACATCGTAGTTGCTGATAACCAACCTTTGATCTTGATAAAGCTCGCTTTGTGTAAGCTTAAATTTTATCTCTTTTCCATCGACATTTATCACTTTAAAATCATTACAAAAGCCAGCCACCGCTAGCAGCAAAATAATAAATTTCTTCATCTAAACTCCAAATTTCTCTTTTAATCGCCCATAAGCCTCATTTATCTCTTGAAGCTTTTTGGTCGAGCTTTCTATCACTTCCTTGCTCTCGCCTCTACCCATCAAGATGTCAGGATGATACTGCCTAACAAGCTCTTTATAACGAAGCTTTACCTCATCAAAATTTGCACTCTTGCTAAGTCCTAAAACCTCAAATGGATCATTTTTTTCTATACCGGTATTAGAATTTGTCTTAAATCTTGAACTATAAAAATTATCAAATTTTAAGATGATCTCATCAAGTGTATCTTTGTCAATGCCAAATCCATAAGCGATATTTCGAATGACGGCTTGCTCACTTGCATTAAACTCACCATCAATATAGGCTAAATTTAGAAAAAATGTGAGTCTGGCGACACAAATATCGTAGTTTAGATTAAACGCACGCTTATAGTTTCTGGCGGTTTCGTAGGCGTTATCTACATTTTCTTTTTGACTGTTATAGACATCTTTTAGATACTCACGCACACCGCTAACGCCACTAACTTTTTTACTTAGATCATCAAGCACCTGACTAATAAGCCTAGCTTCTAATTCGCCTACTCTACCGTCGCTTTTAGCCACTTTTGCCAAGAGTGAGACTAAAAATTTAGCCTCATTTACGTTTGCTTGTTTTCTGCGGTTATTGCTTAACTGTACCTTTAGCAGCAAAAATATAGCACCGCCTAGTATCAATAAAAATAAGATACCAGACATGTTACCACAAGTGATAGATAGTATTTTTTATTTTGCCATTTACTAGCTCGTTTTTACGCCAAGAGCTCTCGTCATTCATCACGTTCCAGCGACGCTCTTCAGGACGATAAAACCAGTCCTTGTCTATCTGATAGTAAATTTGCTTGCCATTTGTTTCAATGATATTTGCGATATTGTTATCGTGGTAGCTATTTTCATCATAGTCAGTAAAAGCTCGCTGTCCCATCTCAGAGTAAAGTAGCGTTAACTCTTGAAGCATTTCATTTAGATCATCATCCATCTTTTTTACATGAAGGCCGATCTCGTGCGCCTCCCTAAAGAGGATTGGATATTCATGAGCTGGGTAGTCGCCATTTAGTCTTTCAGAAATTTCTGCGATCTTTTTATCATCCTCAATGTGATACCTAAGAAGCTCGGTACAAATTTTAAGAGATAGCGAGCTAGCACGATCAACCGCACCAAATACTAGCGGATGGATATACTCATAAAGTGAGTTATAAGGGTTTGTGTCGTTTGGCCTATCTTTATCTTGCTCTTTCCAAAGCTTGACCACGCGACTTAGTTCATCCATCGAAACGCTCACAAGCTCATTACCTTTGTTTGTCGGACTAAGCTCGTGTTTGAGCGAGGTATCGACAGGCGTTAGATAGGCAAGTGGGCCCATGACGATCTCATTTGCCCCAAGTGCCATCATAGTAGCAGCCGAGGCGCAGTTTGCAGGTATTAGAGCTATTAAATTTTTGCAGTAATTTCTAAGCGTAGTGATGATCCTAAGAGCGGCAATACCACTTCCGCCGTCACTTTTTATAAAAAGATAAGCAGTATCTATCTTTTTACCCTTTAAAATTTCATACATAGCACTTGCGTCGTTGCCGCAAACACTACCAGCGTTTGAATTATAGTAAGTTATCAAAGTAGCGTTTAGTCTTTTTTCGATTGATTTTATTAAATTTTGTGTCTTACTAAAAAGTACTGGCGGCTTTGCTACGCCTCGTTTTTCAACTTGTTCTGCTTCCTTTTGCTCATTTTCAGCCTCAGCGACCTTGCCCTTTTTCAAAGCCATTTTTTAATCCTCTTTTCTAACGATTTTTACAAACTCATTTAGATAAATTTCTCTTATCTCGTCCATGTTCTCATCAATATCATTTAGTTTAAATCTTCTGCCGCCACTAACGCCGATCTTTTCAAATTTCACACCAAATTTAGCAGCAAGCGCTTCAAATTTAGCCTCATCTTTCACGCCAACAACTGCTCTTGAAAAGCTTTCATCAAAGATGAAATTTGACTCTTTTAATTTAGCCTCGCAGTTTACGCCGATATTTGAGATACTAGCCATTTTTGCTAGCGTAATAGCAAGACCGCCTACGCCTATGCTATTTGCAAACTCTAAAATTTGCTCTTTATTTGCCCAGGTCACTAGGTCCCAAAGAGCTCGCTCAGCTTTATAATCAACCTCTTTTAACTTGCCGCCGACTACATCAAATAGCGCCTTTGCGTAAAGTGATGCAGCAAATTCTCCACTTGTCTCACCAAGAAGGTAAATCGCCCTGCCCTCGCTTAAAAATGTGCTTTTTAGATTTAAGTTCACATCTTCATTTACGCCAACTGTGACGATGGCTGGCGTTGGATAGACGCTTATGCCATCTGTGTCGTTATAAAGGCTCACGTTGCCGCTAACGACCGGCGTATTTAGCTCACGGCAAGCCTCTTTTATGCCTTCACATCCCTCTTTAAACTGCCACATCACCTCTGGATTTTGTGGGTTGCCGTAGTTTAGGCAGTCGGTGATCGCAAGTGGCACAGCACCGCTCATCGCTACTTTTCTACCAGCTGCAGCGACGGCTCTTGCAGCACCAATTTTTGGATCAACGAAATTTGCTCTAGGATCGCACTGCGCGGCCATAGAGACGGCCTTTTTAGTGCCTTTTACTCTGATACTTGCAGCACCTAAGTGGCCAGGCTGTTTTATAGTATTTGTCTGAATATTTGCGTCGTATTGATCGTAGATAAAGCTTTTATTCAGCACTTCTGGCTCTTTTAAAAGCTTAAAAAATGCAGTTTTGTTATCAATATTATTTGGAATTTTTAAATTTGCTATCTCATCAAGGTATTTTGGACGTGCAACTGGGCGATCAAGCACTGGAGCTGCCTCGCTAAGTGGTCCGATAGGAATTTCACCTGCAAGCTCATTATGCCAATAAAGCTGCATCACGCCGCTACTTGTGACCTCGCCGATGATTTCAGCGTCAAGGTCCCACTTTCTAAAAATTTCAAGCACCTTTTGCTCATAGCCTTTTTTGGCGCATATTAGCATGCGCTCTTGGGATTCGCTTAGCATTAGCTCATAAGGGGTCATGCCAGTTTCTCGCATTGGCACGCGGTCTAGATACATCTTCATACCACTGCCGCTTCTGCCTGCCATCTCAAAGCTAGAGCTTGTTAGTCCTGCTGCACCCATATCTTGGATGCCGATGATGTAGTCTTTTTTAAAGAGCTCCAAGCAAGCTTCCATAAGCAGCTTTTCAGCAAACGGATCGCCCACTTGCACCGTTGGACGAAGTGATTTGTTCTCGTCGTTAAAGCTATCGCTCGCCATAACAGCGCCGCCAAGGCCGTCTCTGCCGGTCTTTGAGCCCACGTAGATCACTGGATTACCAACACCTTCAGCTTTGCCGTAGAAAATTTCATCACTCTTACAAAGGCCAAGTGCAAAGGCATTAATTAGGATATTGCCATTAAAGCTAGGATCGAACGTAGTTTCGCCGCCAACTGTTGGGATACCCATGCAGTTGCCGTAGTGTCCGATACCAGCCACGCTTCCTTTTAGCAAATATCTATGTTTTTTCGCTAGCTCGTTCTCGCCTCTTATCTCACCAAAACGAAGTGAATTCATGTTCGCAACAACTCTTGCGCCCATCGTAAAGACGTCTCTTAAAATTCCACCAACTCCAGTTGCAGCGCCCTGAAACGGCTCGATAAAGCTTGGATGGTTGTGACTCTCCATCTTAAACACAGCTGCGATCCCGTCACCAACGTCGATGACGCCGGCATTTTCACCAGGCCCTTGTATGACCCAAGGAGCTTTTGTCGGAAAGCCATTTAGGTATTTTTTACTTGATTTATAGCTGCAGTGCTCGCTCCACATCGCTGAAAATATGCCAAGCTCAAGCAAATTTGGCTCTCTGCCTAGGATCTTTAGGATCTCCTCATACTCTTGATCGCTGATTTTGTG
Organism: Campylobacter concisus; assembly: GCF_902460705.1. Classification (GTDB taxonomy): domain Bacteria; phylum Campylobacterota; class Campylobacteria; order Campylobacterales; family Campylobacteraceae; genus Campylobacter_A; species Campylobacter_A concisus_Z. Next base: position 335,906 of record NZ_CABPUP010000001.1, read on the forward strand.
CGCTTCTACAGTAGTTTTGTCCATTTTTAGCCTTTAAAAAATTTTGGTTGATTTTACTTAAATTCGCATAAAAACTTGATAAACCAAAGGGACGAAAACGAGACAAATTTGACAAATAAAACAAGAGCCTAAATTTCATACGGCAAGCTAAAAATATTCTGTTTATAATTGTTGGTTCGGCTTTAAATTTGACAGAAAATCGGCATTTTTGCAGTGCGGGTCACGGCGAGCGGCTCAAATTTTAGACAAATGCCAAATTTGAAATAGCTGTGGAAATTAAAATTTAAATATATTAGTAGCCTAAATTTGACGCAAGCAAATTCGATTCTGCATCAAATTCGGCGGGTGATTACCCGCCACAAACGCCTACTTGTTCGGCATGCTATAGTAGCAAAGTATGTTTAGCAGGATACGCCCTTGCTTTTTGAGGTCTTGCTCGATGACATCTTTTCTAAATTTCGCAGAGGTCGCCTGCTCTTTAGCTTCGGCTAGTTTGCCGCTTGGCAGGTTAAATTTAAAATCCAAATTTTTTATCTCAAAGCCCTTATTGCCGACTATCTTCGCGTCGATCACGGTAGCGAAAAACTCGTCAGACGCGCCCACGTAGTAGTTCGTTACGCTTCTGGCGCTTATAGGTTCGCCGCTAAAAAACGTCTTACAAACGGGAGATTTTTGCGCACTATAAATCACGCTCTCAAGGATCCCACCGCCAAATTCGTAAAACTTAAATTTCTTTGAGTTTTACAGCTTTTTTATCTCGTCTTTATCGCTCAAATCTACATTTCTACCGCTATCTAGATCAATCACTATCAGGGTTTTTACGCCGTCGCCGCTTGAGTAAACCCAGCCTAGATTTTGGCTCGCCGAGTCGCTCTCGCCAGGCGATTTCACCTCGGCCCCACCCTTATAGTCGCCGAATTTTTCCTCTTTTTTGCCGCCGCTCGCCTCATAGACCGTAGTCTCGGTTATAAATCCGATCTGCTGTATACTAGCGTCGTTTTCCATATACGTACGCCACGCTCTCTCGCCGCCCATCTCGCCTGTGATGGCCGCGCAACCGCAAAACGCCAATGCCGCAATAGCCGCTAGAAATAATTTTTTCATCTCGCGCTCGCGTTTAAATTTGATAAAAGCGATCAGTTTTTAGGCGCGGCGCACACGATGTTTGATAGGATTTGCTCCTGTTTTTTAGCGTCGGCCTCTATGACTTCGCTTCTAAAATCTGCCGAGCGAGCCCGCGTTTGCGCACTAGCAAGCTTGCCGTCGCTAACGAAAAATTTAAAGTCTAGATTTTTGATCTCGGCGCTTTTGCCTTTTTTCACTCCGATATCCATCAGAGTCGCGAAAAATTCGCTATTGTCGGCGCTTTCTTTATCGTAATAATTAGTGACTGCATGAGCTTTTAACGTCTTGCCCGCCGCAAAACTCTCGCACACGGCGCCCGAGTCCGCGCTAAAAACTACGCTCTCTAATATGCCGCCACCAAACTGATAAAATTTGACCGTTTTTGCCTTTTTGAGGGCTTCATGCTCGGCTTTATCGCGCATATTTACGTAGTGATAGCCGAATTTTTCCTTGTCGTCAAGTTCAAGTACCGTAAACGAAATCCCGTTTAGCGCATACATATCGCCCAGTTTCAGCGCCATATCAGCCCTTTTTACGATCGCCATACCGATGATATCGCCGTTTTTTTGCGCATAAGTTGCGCTCAAATTTTCTGAGAAAAATGCGACATCGCCGACGGTGCCGTCGTTTTCTAGATATTTAATCCAGTCCGGTTCAGGCGATACTACGTTAGCCGTTAGATGATCCTGTGAAGGCATGCAACCGCCCAGCAACGCAGCTAGAGCGGCTATAGATATGATTTTTTTCATTGTTTTCCTTTTCTAGAGAGTAAATTTGATCATTTGCCTAGACAAAAGCTGCTAAACATCTCGTCTAAAATTTCACTTCTCTCAAATGGCTTTGTGATGCTTGCAAGCGCCTTTATCGCACTATTTAGCTCATAAGCAAAAATTTCTAGCTCCTCTTCGCTTAGTCTTAAAAACGCCCTTTTTAAAGCCTCGCTCGCCTCTTTGCAGCTTAAAATTTGGCGGTTTGAGCTTAGCATGATCTCGTCGGTGTCTTGCGTCTTGAGGTAGCTTTCAAGCTCTTTTAAAACTACGCTCGTATCGTTTTTTGCTGAAATTTTGATAGCGCCCTCTAACTCTATGTCAAATTTAAATGCCAGATCGCTTTTGTTTAGGATAAAAAAGGCTTTTTTATTTGAGTTAGAAACGAGCTTTATTATCTCTTTGTCTTGCTCGTCGCTTACAGATGAGCCATCAAAGACAGCTAGGATGATGTCAGCTTCATTTATGGCAGAAATCGAGTAGTTTATGCCGATTTGTTCGATCCTTCCAGCATCTTTTCTGATGCCAGCGGTATCTATTATGCGAACTAGATGCGAGCCGATCTTGAAATTTTCTTCTATCCTATCTCTAGTCGTGCCCGCTTCGTCGCTAACGATCGCTCTTTCGTATGCCAAAAATGAGTTTAAAATGGAGCTTTTGCCAACATTTGGCTTGCCAACGATAGCGATCTTAAAGCCATCTATTAGCCCCCTTCTTTGCTCGCTAAGAGTGGCTATGCGCTCTAGTTTCTCGCTATTTTTTAAAAGCATCTGCTTGGTCTGCTCTAGTAAATTTGCAGGCAAATCATCATCAGCATAGTCAATCATCGTCTCAACAAAGGCAAGAGTTTTGACCACTTCACTTCTGATCTCGCCTACAAATTTACTAAGATCGCCCTGCATCTGGCGGGTTAAAATTTTAGCTGCGATCTCGCTTTTTGAAGTGATGAGTCCTTGCATAGCCTCAGCCTTAGCTAGATCCATCTTGCCATTTAAAAATGCTCGCTTGCTAAACTCGCCTGGCATAGCAAGCCTTGCACCAGCTTTTATTAGCTCGTTTAAAATTCTCTCACTCACCATAACGCCACCATGAGTTTGAAACTCGACGATATCCTCGCCAGTAAAGCTTGCAGGAGCCTTAAAATATATAACGATGCCCTCGTCTAAAATTTCATCATCAAGGGAGTAAATTTTGGCTAGTTTCGCGTATCTTGGCTCTAAATTTGAAAGTTTAAGAAGTTTTAAAGAGGTGGCCAGGGCGTCCTTGCCGCTAAGCCTTACGATAGAAACTGAGCCGATGCCATAAGCTGTGGCAAGGGCTGCAATGGTCTCACTCATTTTTTGAAAAAGTCATTTACAACGACAAATTTACCGTCATTGCCGCTTTTTATGCCGACATATTTATCCGGAAATTTCTCGCGAAGTTTTTCAAGTGCGATCTTAACCAAAACCCCATCAAGTGGCTTCGTCTGGGCTCTACCGCTATTTTGCACACGCTCGATCACGCCATTTAGATACTGATCCATCATCGCTTCTTGATTTTGTAAAAATTGTGCGATCTCAAGGCGGATAGCAAGGTTGTATTTTGAGTTTAACCAGTTATAAAGCATGTAAGATATCGCCTTATATCTATAGCCCTCTTTGCCTATGAGTAGTGCTGCATCAGCTCCATCAAGCTCTATAAGCACCGTTTCATCGTCAAATTTTCTAACTTCAATTTTGCTAATATCAAAACAACTTGCCTTAAAAAGACGATTCATGCCATCTTTGATCTCAGGTAAAATTTTATCAAAGTCGATTGCTGCTTTTTCTTTTTTTTCTTTTTGCAAAGCTTGAGCTGCACTCTCTTCATCAGTTTGGTTAAAATTTTCAATAATAGAATTATCTAAAATATTTTTAGGAGTATTTTTACCAGCTTGTGGCTCCTTTATTTCTTTTGACTCATCAAGCCTCTTTATCACATATCCTGGTTCAGCCTCTTCTTCACTCTTTTGAGCAAATGCATCTTTAGCTAGAGCTTCATTTTTTTCACTTAAATTTGACTTTTCATTTTTATGCTCTTTTTGCTCAGACTTAGCCTCATTTTTCTCATCTTTATGCTTTTTAGGATTTCGCTTTTTATCATTATGATCGTGCTTTTTGCTCTGCTTTTTCTCTTCTTTTACACTCTCACTCTCATCATTTTTTTTAGTAAAATTTCTATCATTTTTTGGTTTATGTTGTGGTTTTGGCTGATTTTCTAAATTTGCTTCAATGATCGCACTTCTTTTAAAAAATCCAAAAAAACCACTGCTTGGATGCTGTAAAACTTTTATATCAAGCTGAGTTACTGAGCAATTAAGCTGCTCAGCTGCCTTTTGAAATGCCTCTTGAAGGGTATTTGCTTCTATTTTCATTAAGCCTTTACCTCCGTAGCTTTTTTATGTTTTTCAAAAAGTTTATTTACAAACACTTGCTGAACAACCGAGCAAACGTTATTCACAAACCAGTAAAGTGTAAGACCAGCTGGGAATGTCACGAAGAAAAATGTAAATATAAGAGGTAAAAATTTCATCACCTTTTCTTGCATAGGATCAGTAAATGTCGTTGGTGTAAGCTTTTGCTGTAAAAACATCGTTAGACCCATCAAAATAGGCAATACAAAATATGGATCCATTACTGAAAGATCGTGTATCCAAAGTATCCAAGGAGCACCTTTTAGCTCGATCGCATTTAGTAAGACGCGGTAGATTGCAAAAAATACCGGAATCTGAAGCAAGATCGGTAAGCAGCCACCCATCGGATTTGCACCATGCTTTTTATAAAGCTCCATCATATGAACCTGCATTTTTTGCTTATCATCTTTATATTTTGTCTGAAGCTCTTTTACCTTTGGAGCAAGCTCTTTAAGCTTATTCATAGATAGCATACCCTTGTATGTAAGCGGGAATAAAACTATCCTTATAACAAGTGTTAGCACAACTATAGCCCAGCCCCAGTTGCCAATGTAGTTATGCAAGAAATTTAAAAATGCAAACATCGGTTTTGCTATGAATGTAAACCAACCATACTCAATAACATCATTTAGCCTCTCATCCATCGAACTTAAAATTTTATGCTCTTTTGGTCCGATATATGCGCCTAATTTTAAATTATCATTTGCCTTTACAAAAAGAATAGGATTATTGTTAGAATCTTTATCTACGGCTACTTCAAATGGCTTTTCAAATGAGTAAAATAGCGTCGTATAGTATCTATCAGATGCGGCCGCTATTGTGGTATTTGTATAGTTTTTAACCTCTTTGGCGTCACCATCTTCTATAATATTTAGGCTATCATCTGTGTTTCTAAGCATAACACCATGAACTGTATAACTATCTATCGCAATATTTGGTCTAAAGCCAGGAGTGATGAAATAATTAACACTTTTACTTAAATTTACTTCAACTTCATATCTGCCATTTGGGTAAAATTTGATATTTTTTGTAATCGTAACGCCATCTAAGCTTTGAGTAAGTTTTATAGTTTTAGGCTCGCTGCTAGCATCTATCTCGCTAGCGTCACTGCTATATGCAACCTTAAAAGCATCAGCGTTTAGCGTGCTATCATTAAATCTAAGCTCAAGTGGCAATGGATTCTGTGAGACAAGCTCAATTTTGTTGCCATCTTCTGTTTTATATTTCTCTTCAGTTAGATAGAATTTTGAAATTCTTCCTAGCTTATCTATTTTTGCTTCGTAGCTTTGACCTTTGATAGTAGCGATTATCTCATTTGAAGCTAAATTTTCATTTGATTTTGGTGTATTTTGATTTATATTTGGAGCTTTATTTTGATCTATTGTTTGAGACATTGTAGTTTGGTTTTGCTCAGGCATCACTCTTTTTGGCATAAAAAAATCATACACTATAAAAAAAACAATAGATAAAAGTGCTGCAAGAAGCAACCTTTTTTGCATAGACATCTGTTCCATTTTAATTTTTTTCCTTTAATTTATCTAATACTTTTACGACATAAAATTTACTATTCTGACAAGGGACAAACCAAAAATTTATATTTTTGGTATCACTTTTTTGAGATATAAAACATAAGTTAAATTTTTTGTAGATGATTGGGTAATTGATACCGCCTTTGAAAAGTTGATTGCATCTTAAAATTCGCATAAATGTTGCAAAAAAAGCAGAAAAAAAACTATTTGTTTGAAATTCCCAAATCGCGTATTGTGAACAAGTCGGGTAATAGCGACAGCTTTTTGGTAGAAGTATGGAAATATATTTTTGATAAAAAGCGATAGCTTTAATCGCAATTTTTTTCATTTTAAACATCCCATTTTTTTTGTAGACCAACTTAAATTTTTACAAATTTTTTCAAATGGAATCTCTGTAATTCCATTTTTTGCGATCATAATATATGTGCCATCTTTTAATTCACTAGAAATGTTAAAAAAAGCGGCTCTCAAAAGTCTTTTAGCTCTATTTCTAACTACCGCTTTTCCTACTTTTTTACTAGCAACTACTGCTATTTTTTTTTCATTTGTTGGTTTATAAAAAACAATGCAAGCATCACAATGCCACTTGCTAGCCTCTTTATAAACTTGAGAGAATTCTTTTGAGCCGCTTAACGACTCAAAACCAGCTAAGCAGCCAATCTTTTTCTACCTTTGGCACGTCTAGCGTTTATTACTTTTCGGCCATTTTTAGTTTTCATTCTTAAGCGAAAGCCATGAGTGCGTTTTTTAGGGGTTTTATGAGGTTGATAAGTCCTTTTCATTTCTATCCTTAAAGTTAATATAAAAAGTGGGATTTTATCAAAGCAATACTTAAATTCCTTTGAATAACTTAGCTTAAAAAGCCATAACTCAAACTTTAAGCAAATCAAGTTATAATCCAAAAATGAATTTTAATAAAGACAATAGGCTTTTAAAAAAATTATTTTTCTTAAAACTAATTGGCTATAAGTTTATTGATAAAAATTTTCTTAGTCTAAGTAATTATCATGATTACAACAATATTGATGAGCTAAACCGCGAAGTAAAAAAATGTTCTCTTTGCTCTTTGCGAAATAGCTCAAAAGGCGTAACAGCTGGTATCGGCAATGAAAATAGCAAAATCATGTTTATATTATTTTCTAAAAAAAATGATTCTTATGAAAATAACAGTAAAAAATTTTTAGAAAATGCCATAAAAAATAGTTTAAATTTAGATATAAAAGAAATTTATATAAGCTCTCTACTTCGTTGTGAAATTTCGCAAAATGATGATAAAAGTCCGATTTTAAGCCGTTCTATCGAGCTTTGTCGTCCTTATTTGCTTGAAGAGATTAGGCTGATAAAGCCAAAGATAATCGTGACTTTAGGAGAGAAAGCTTTTATGCATTTATATCCAAATTTATTATTAAAAGGCGGATTTGCAAGCATAAGAGGTAGTATTTTAAAAAATGAAAATAGCCTTATTTTGCCAACGTTTTCGCCAGAGTGGATCAGCAAAAATCCTAGTTTTGAAAATATTTTTATAGATGATTTAAGAAAGATCAAAGGAGTGATATGAGAAAAATTTTACTTTTTCTAGCTATTTTTTCGACTATTCTTGCATCGCAAGATGAGATAAATTTTGAGAGTAATGTTACAAAAAACCAAAGTCTATCAAGCATACCTCCAGCAAAGATTACTTATATAAATTTAGAACCAGAATTCTGTGATAATGCCTGCTTAAATGAGCTTATAAAAGCCGATTTACTAGCTAGTTTTATGGCGAGATTTGAGCCAGCAAAAATAGACGATAACGCTCTTTTAGAGCTTTATATCTCTCTTGGTGGTGAAGCTATTTTAAAAGTTAATAAAAACGGCAAAATTGCTGTAATCATCCCACAAAAGATTATAAAATCTTATGCAAATGTTGTATCAAATGCGGTCTTAAGCTATGTCTTAAAGCAAGACGCAGATATCGAGATCAAATTTATAAATAGCAAAGATGAAAGCCCACAAAGTCTTACAAATGCTATGCAAGCGGCTAGAGCCCAAGGCTTTAATTATTTTATCGCAGCCCTTACATCAAATGGTGCAAACATTATAAATTCGCTAGTTCTACCAAATGAGCTTATCTACATTCCAAGCGTTCATAGCTCTTTTATCATAAATCCAAAGCCAAATTTAATTTTTGGTGGCATTAATTATAAAGACCAAATTTTAGCTTTGCTAGCTTACTCGAATGAAAAGATAGTTGCATTTGATGATGGCAGTTCATTAGGGCAAAAGCTAAATGAATATGTCCGCATGCAAAGTAGCGATTATCATGAAGCCTCTATCGTAGGCAAAGATATAAATTTAAACGACACTTTAAGTAAAAAATCCAAGTTTGATAATGCAAGTATATTTTTAAACATTCCGATCGTCAAAGCTTCTCTTGTAGCAACGCAGATGAGAGGCTTTGAAATAAAGTCATACGCACTTTTAAGCACACAGATAAATTTTTTACCAAATATCTTTAATGCCATCGCGCAAAGAGATAGACAAAATCTTTTCATCGCAAACTCACTAAGTCCTGTTAACGACTTGTTTTTAGGACTTGGTGATCTTTTTGATGTAGATTTTAGATATTCACAAATCGGCTATTCAAGTGCTTTTGGCGCCGAGTATATATACACAAATTTTATAGATAAAAGCGCTGATAGAATTTTTGCCGAAAGAGTTGAAAACTCTCAAGTCTTATATGGAGTTAAAATTTATAACGCAAAAGGCGACCACTTTGACGAAGCAAATCAAGAAATTTTGCTCGATCAAAATAGCTCAATGTAAAAGCACAAAGTGGCTAAAGCTAAATTTCTAAACTTAGCCACGATTTAAAATTTAGAATTCTCCAAAAATTTCTTTATCTCGTCATTTATCTTAGCAAGCTTCTCTTCTTTCATAAAGGCTAACGTAATCGTCGCTCTAAAAAGTAGCTTTTCGGCATTTTTGTCATCAAATTTATAAATTTCTTGCTCCAAAACAAGACTAGCTTTTTTAAGCTCTAAAATTTTGGTTCTAACAAATACTTCATCGCCAAGCACAGCAGAAGCTATAAATTTAGCCTCAAGCGACGAAACTACAAAGTATCCACTCTCTTTTGTGAAATTTAGCCCAGCTTGAAAAAATGCTTCGCTTCTAGCTCGCTCACAAAATTTTATGTAGTTTGTATGATAGACTATGCCACCAGCATCAGTATCTTCGTAGTAGATTCGTATTTTCATGTTTTCCTCTAAATTAAAAACTGCATGATATTATTTATATATTCAGCCCAATTAAATACTACATTAATCGCAAAGAATAGGCATAAATACTAAATTTATATCTCGACAATCAACATTTTTGCACAAAACAATTTCAATCATTATATACTATATTATAAAGTTACAACTAGTATAATTTTGTACATTAGCGTAATCGTCAGTTTTTATTTTGTATCCTCGATTGCCTTAACAAGTAATTTTATTTTTGTATCATTTTTCAATTTGTCAAAAGGCGCAGAAAAGTTAATAATCGCATCAATTATATTTTTTTCCAATGAGTTTACTGTTTTTTCTTTCATTTTCTCGATAATTTCTAGAAATTTTTGCCTACAAAGCCTACTAACAAGTTTTGAAGAAATTTTTTCATCTTGAAATGACAAAATTGCAATTGATGTCTGCTCTGTATCAAATTTTGATATTAAATCAAAATAAATAGGGTTAGCGCTTTGCGCAACCCCAAAACCATTTGATATAGCAACATTTACTAAGGTTAATACATATTTCTCAACTATGCCCTTGGGAATACTAGTGGATCCTATTATATTTGAAAGTTTTTTTGCAAAAATTACTTCATTATAAAAATTATTCATTGCATTATGTGTTCTACTTAATGCATCAAGCGTCTCTTCAATTTCCAATATTCTTGTTCCTTCTGGCAGGAATTGCAATCCATCTGGACATATAGATAGAAATTCTTTTGCTTTGTCTGCGCTTTTAACATCATTAGTTGCCACAAAATTACCATACTTAATGCCGATTGCAAACTTAGTATCATCCCCCACAAGAGACCATATTTTTGGCAACAGCAACTTGATGTTATCTATTGATATTTGATTTGCATCTTGTCTTGTATAAATACCAAATAGCCCTCTACATAGATTGTTTATTTGTATCTGAGGTGCACCTTTTAAAAAGCTTATCATTTCTTTAGCTTTTTGCTCGTTGTCAACCTTATTAATCTTTATGTTACTTAGTAATTGTTTAATATTAACTGCTGTGCTAGGTTCATTAATAGCAATTACTTCTTTAATAATCACACTAAACCATCCCATTAATTGATAGGCCGACAAGCCATTTTGATTTGGATGTGCTGCACTTGCAAAATTTCTCATATACCTAATTAAATCCAATTGCTTATATCCAACTTCTGAAATTAGTTCTATCTTCCTAGCGCCTTCGATTAATTCCTGATCTGAAACCCCATCTAAATCATCTTCTTTAAATTTAGATTTTTTATCCATAGATGTTGTTATTTGATCAAAAAAATAATCCAAGTCATAATTCAAAATTTTTTGTCTTAAATTTGAGATTGCCTCATCCCAAATATAGTTAAGGGCAGCATCAAATAAACCAGAAGATATTGCTGCCAAAAATTTTGAAATATAATATGACTCATTCCTAGCAGAGGTTTTAATCGGCTTTAATAATTTTTCAATATTATCAAATACAACTTTCCTTTCATCTATTGAAACAAATATATCTTTATGCGGTAAATTTAATTTGTCAAAAACATAAGTCATCATTACTTGATGCTCTTCCAACTTAGTCGGAACTTGCTTTTCTTTAATAGTTATTAAATGTCCCATCCTAATTTTATTCCTTTTCCGGTATTTTTCTATTTCAAATTCTAGCTTCATTTTATTTAATTATTCTTTTAAAAGGCCTCTTTTATTACACCTAAGTATCTTAGCGAGTATTTAAAAAGTCTTGGTTATCCATCATCTACTTTTTACCTTTCTCTCGCTTTTCTCGTCGCCAGATCGCACTTAGCGCCGCGAGTAATCATCAAGGACTGATCGTAAAATAAAATAAGCACCACCGAAACCCCGACGCCAAGCGCTAACGAGACAGTAGTGGTCGTGATGGCGTTGTCGAAAAATATGATTAGATATTCGTTTTTCTTAGCGATATCAGGCTCGTTTAGAAACGAAAACAGCGCCAAAATGCCCTTATACGCGTAAACTCCAGGCACCATCGGCAAAAGCGCCGGAAATGCGATGATCTCGGCGGGCACTTTGAGCCGTTTGGCAAAGAGCATACCTAAAATCCCGTTTAAAAATGAGACGACAAGAGTGGCGACGCTGATGTTAAAAAATCCCATCTGCATGATCCAAAAGCGGCTAGCATGCGCAAATGCCGCAAGCAGCGCGCAAAATGCGAGAGTCCTTTTAGGCGGCGAGCTAGCGTAAGCAAAGCCAAGCCCCGCCACCGCCGCAAAAGCGCCGTCTATAAGCGTCGCGGTAAAAAGCTCAAACATGTAAAATCTCCGCATTGCTAAGCGAGAGCGTGATATAGACGCCCACCGCGATGCAAAGTATCAGGATGCCAGTACTCACGGCCCTGCTGATGCCTACGAGAGTGTTGTCGTTTAGGATATCAAAGACCGAGTTTATGAGAAAAACGCCCGGCATCAAAAATAGTATCGACGAGCCGATCGCCACGTCGCTAGTGTGCGTAAAGCCGTAAAATACGCCAAGATAGGCGATAAAAGAGACGACGAACGATACCAAAACGTACTGAATTTTTAAATTTACGCCCATTTTAGCAAGCGCAAATCTAAGGCTATAACCCACGAGCGTCGCGAAAAATACGCAAGCTACCGAGCCAGCATCGCCGCCAAAAAGCCTGCAAAACGCCGCATTTGCAAGGCTGATCAAAATAAGCGAGCTTGTAAATTTATTCGCCCCTATTCGCATGACGCCCTCAAACTGCTCTTTGGCCTCGTTTAAGCTTAAATTTTCATCCAAAATTCGCCAACTAAGCGACGAAAGCTCGGAAATACGGTTAAAGCTCACCTGTCCCAGCGGGATCTTTTTTACGTAGGTTCGGCGCAGGGAGTTGTCGGCCGAATCCATGACGCTAATCGTAAAATACTTCACGAAAATCGTCACGCTAATATCGTAGCCGTAGTGTTTAGCTATGCGGTCAACGCACTTTTCGACGCGCGCTGTGTAGGTGCCAGCGCTCACCATCGCACTCGTGTATTCGGCTAGAAAATTTGTTAAGACTTGAATATCAGGCTTTGCGTTCATTTTGGCTAATCTTAAATTTCACAAAAAATAAAATGATTTGCAAAACAAGCATGATTTTCATCACATATTCACTCGCACTATGCATTTTGGCAAATTCAGCCGTCTGCGTCGCATCGACCCCCAAATTTTGAGCATAAACTATAAAAGGCGTAAAGAAAAATACAAAGCTAAAAGCTAAAGCCAAATTTAAAAAGGCAAGCATTAACATGCTAAATTTTAGTGAAAAAATAAGCTTTTTTCTAAGATCAAATAGTTCACCAATCATTACAACTATGCTTACAAAAAGCAAAATATAATTAAATTTCAAAAATATCTTTGTCATCATTTGACCGCTCATAAAATGCGTAAGTACGCCATCTCCTATGATGTTTTGCGGAAAAAATATGACTGGCGCTACCAAAATACCAAGCGTTAGCTCAGCCCCTATAAGTACTGCCAAAAGCAAAAAATAAATTCCTCTCAAACTCTCTCCTTTATATTTTTAACTTCGCACAAAAGCCTCTATCAAAGCCAGCCAAATCTTTGTAAAAGCTATACTCAAAACCATTGGCCTCTAAGAATTTTTGCATACTTGCTTTTTGATCGTACCCCATCTCACAAGCAACGTTTTTGATATTACGATCTTTGGCTATGAGAATAATGTCTTTTAAGATTTCATCTCCTACTTCGCCTCCAAAGAGCGCACTTTCTGGCTCATTTAGTACAAATTTACTAAGTTTATAGCTTCTTGCAATATATGGCGGATTTGAAACCAAAATATCAATATCTTCTAAAATTTCATCCACATAAGAGCAGTTTAAAAATTTGATCCTCCCACCTACATCAAATTTATCTGCATTTTTTTTAGCAAGCATCAAAGCTTTTTCATTTATGTCTGTCGCTACAATATTTGCATTTGTTTTTAAAGCTAGCATGATACTAATAATTCCACTTCCTGCGCCTATTTCTGCGATCTTTGGTTCATTATATTCGCGTGAAATTTCTATTACTTTATCCACTAAAATTTCTGTTTCAGGTCTTGGGATCAGCACTCCGCTTTCCACGTAAAAATCAAGCCCATAAAAGCTAGCTTTACCAGTTATATATTCAAGAGGCTCGTAGTTTTCATACCTTTTAACTAGAGCAAAATAGCCGCTCTCATCAAATTCATTTTTTTGATTTAAAAATATCCATTCAATGCTTACATCAAGATAGTTCATAAGCAAAATTTTAGCCACTCTGCTTGGATTTTGACAAAGTGAGCTTAGCCTTAAACTAGCCTCTTTAAGAGCCTCTTCAATTTTCATTTTCCAGCTCGTTTATACGCTCAAAAAGGCTTGGGTGCGAGTAATAGACGAACGCATAAAGCGGATGAGCCTTCGGGAAGGCCTTGTTTTCGCTGCCTAGTTTTTTTAGTGCGCTTATCATGTCGGCCTTGTTTGAAATTTCGCCTGAGAATTTATCGGCGCCAAATTCGTTCGCGCGGCTAAAATACGAGCTAATAGGCGAGAATAAAAACCCAAAAATCGGCGAAAAAAGTAGCAAAAACACGATCACTCCGCCGCCTCCGCTATGAAGCCCCAGTGCCTGATACGCCTCGTCAGGGATGTTGCCGAATATAAAAAACATCGCAAAAAGCATAACCGCGCTTAGGGCGATCATTTTTAGGATATCTTTGTGCTTAAAGTGCCCAAGCTCATGCCCCAAAACGGCGATTATCTCCTCTAAACTTAGTTTTTTAACGAGCGTGTCGAAAAGCACGACGCGCTTAGTCGCGCCAAGGCCGCCGAAATAGGCGTTTAGGCGGTTGTCGCGCTTGCTGGCGTCTATCGTAAAAACGCCGCTACTTTTAAAGCCGCACTGCGTCAAAAGTCCTTCTATACGGCTTTTTAGCTCGCCCTCTTCTAGCGGCTGCATTTTATTAAAGATAGGCGCGATGAGCGTCGGATAGATGAGATTTATCACGAGCGCGACCGCGAAGCTCAGCAAAAACGCCCAAAACCACCAAAAATCGCCCAAAAATCTAATGCAAAGCAGCACTAGCCACACAAACAGCGTACCAAACACCAGCGTTAGCGCGAGAGTTTTAAGTAGATCAAGCGCAAAAATTTTAGGCGTTACGTTCGAAAAGCCGAGCTTTTTATCTTTGACGAAGGTTTCGTAGATATTTAGCGGTAGCTCCAGCAGCGACGAAACTAGCAAAAATACCATAACCATAAAGACGTTATCGCCTATATCTCCCGTTTTATAGGCATGCTCCGATATCGCGCCAAGCCCCCAGCACGCCCACATCATAAATATCGTGGCGTGATAAAATAGGCTAGCTATCTCAAATTTTTGATTGCTTATCGCTGCGGCGGCTGCGGTTTTATACTCCCCCTGCTCTAGCACGACGGCCGGCTTTTTAGCCTCTGCACGGATAAAGCCTATCTGCAAAATCGCTAGCCACACCTTTGCGGCGACGTAAAAAAAATAAATACCGAGTAAAAAATAAAACATATTTTTACGCCCTATTTTAAAAAATTATCGTAAAACGAGCTGATAAAAAGCACCAAAATGATAAACGGTACGACGAATTTGATATACCAAAACCAGACATTTATTAGTTTTGCATGTTTTTCACTACCTTGCAAAATTTCTTTTTTTGCATCATCTTTTAGCACCCAACCTACGAATATTGCACACCCAAATGAAGTAAATACAAAAAATATCGTTGCACTTATTGCATCATATGCGTCAAAAATATTCTTACCAAAAATGCTTACATGGCTTAGTATATTTGTGGCCATAAGCGAAGGTAAATTTCCTAAAATAAATATACCCCCAAGGACTAAAAATATTGCTTTTTTGCGTTTTATCTTAAATTTTTCTTGAAGTGTTGTGATTATTACTTCATATATTGGTAGCGATGTCGTAAGTGCAGCGATCATTAATAGTGTAAAAAATGCAACCGCAAAAAAACCACCAAATGGCATGTGAGAAAAAACAATTGGTAGTGATTTAAACACTAAACTTGGACCACTATCCGGCGATACACCATAGCTAAAAAGAGAAGGGAAAATCATAAATCCTGCAAGCACGGCAATTACCGTATTTAAAATACCTGTAATGATAGAAATTTTAACCAAACCCTCATCCTTTTTCACAAAGCTAGAAAGTGTGATCATCACACCAAAACCAAGCGAAAGAGCAAAAAAGACCTGCCCCAAAACATCAACGAAAAGCTTTAAATTTATCTTTGAGAAATTAGGCGTTAAGTAAAATTTTACGCCTTCTATTGCACCATCAAGCGTGATATTTTTAGCGATCATAATAAGCATTAAAATAAAAAGTAGTGGCATTAAAAATTTTGCTGATCGCTCGATACCGCCGACCGCGCCTTGCACCAAAATAGCGTAATTAACTAGCACAAAAACAAGTGTCGCAAAGCTTATAGCAAGTGGATTGTTCACGATATTTTGCTCATAAAACACACTTGTCTCCTCAAAACTAACCACATGTGATAGGTCAAGCAAACCAAATGAAATTTGGGCAATGTAGTTTAACACCCAGCCGCCGATAACCATATAATAAGCCATAATGCCAAATGCACCAATAAGTCCCATCCAGCCAACGATCTGCCACTTTTTACTGATCTTTTTACCATTTATCGATCCGCCAAAAGCATCCACAGCGTTGCATTTTAGACGTCTACCGATCGCGTTTTCGGCTAAAATCATCGGTATGCCAATCACGATCATAGCGATGCAAAACACGAGTACATAGGCACCGCCGCCATTTTGCCCGACCAAATACGGAAAACGCCACGTCGCACCAAAGCCGACCGTAGCTCCTGCAACAGCTAAAATGTATGTGAGCCTTGAACTCCAAGATTTTCTATCCATCTTTTTGCCTTTGTGAAAAATAGGGATTATATAAAAAAATTGATTAAATTTTGCTAGCAACAAGCGGTGTTGGGATGCAAGCCCAGTTTTTTGTTAATTTTAAGAATTTTTACGAATAATTTTTCTTTCACGTTTTGTTTTTATGGACAATTTTAGACAACTGCTTAAAAATAAATTTATTAGTGCAAAACACCAAATTCTACATATCCCTCTGTTGCAATAAACAATATCCAGCCATCCTTGGGACTACAAAAATAGTGATGTTCTGGGATATTTTCAACTATAAATTTTAAAAAATCATAAAAATACTCGGGTGCAAATTTAACCTCTATATTTGTTAAGTTGTCGCCGATGTAGCTTATCTCGCCACTTAAAATTTTACTTTTGATGCTTGGATTTGAGCTGAGAAATTTTTTAATGTCGGTAAAATTTTTATATTCAGCCGTTTTGTAACCTTTTAAATTTTGCAAAACTGGCTTTGAGCCAATGAAGGTAAAATTTTGCTCTATAAATTTCGCCCCATCGTTACTCACGCACCACTTATTGCTAAAATTTGATAAAAAAGCAAGCATCTCATCGTCAGCTGAGATAAAATTTGAAACTAAATTTTTCTGACTCATTTGCCTCCTTTTTTGTAAAATTTAGCAAACTGCCCACAATCCTTTAAAAACAAAGATCGCATAAAAATTAATGATTAAATTTAGGATTATGGATAATTTTTTACCGCTAATTCGCACACAAAACTGGTTCAGGTTTTAGCTTCACGCTTGGAGCTGTTTTGCTAAAGCTTATGAGATCCTCTGTAGTTTGGATACTAAAAGGTAGGCATGTGAGGCAGACTTTAAAAATTTCAGCTGCTGCTATTGCGTCATTTAGAGCTCTGTGGTGGGTGTTATTTATACCAAGGAGTTCTTTTAGCGAGCCAAGTCCGTATTTTTGCGAAGCGATAGTGCGGCGACTAAGATCGATGGTGCAAAGCTTTCTGTTTAGCAACATGCCAAGGCCGATCTCATTTAGGCTGTGAGAGATAAAGCCATAGTCAAAATTTACGTTGTGCGCGATAAAGACGCTAGTTCCTAGAAAAATTTTAAACCGCTCAAGCACGTTTAATAAATTTGGTGCACCAACTAGATCACTCGCCTTTATGCCAGTTAGTTCGGTGATATTTTCAGGCACCACAGGAGCTGCAATAAAGCTTTCAAAACGCCCTATCTCAACGCTATTTTTCATTTTTATCGCACCGATTTCAATGATCTGTCCGCTCGTCGTACCGCCAGTCGTTTCGATATCAACCACGCAAAATTCTTGATCACTAATATCACGAAATCTCGTACCAAGCTCGATCTCATTCTCTTCATTTCTAGTGATGTCAAGCCCAAGAGTTCGCCACATATCAAGGTCACGCACGTCAATAATAGATGAAATTTCCTCGATATCGCTAAATCTTAAAATAAACTCATGATAGCTTAAATTTTGCCTAGCTAAAATTTCTATGCTATTTTCTAAACGCTGTTTTTTTGGTTTCAAAACTCAAGCTTTATGGCGCGGATGGCTTGTTCGTAGGAATTTGATGAGAAGATGTAGTTGCCAGCCACCAAAATATCAGCTCCGGCCTCTTCAAGATCAGGTGCATTTAGTCCGTTTATGCCGCCATCTACTTCGATGAGGCACTTAGCGTTTTTTCGTTCTATCAGCTCTCGTAGCGCCCTTGTTTTTTCAAGCACGACTGGCATAAATTTCTGACCGCCAAAGCCAGGATTTACGCTCATCAAAAGTACCATATCGACTTCATCGATAATGTGTTCGATCACACTAACTGGCGTATGCGGATTTAGCACGATACCAGGGCCAACGCCATTTTTTCTGATGTGATCGATGAGCCTTAATGGATGCTTCTCTTCTTCGATGTGAAAGGTTAGAAATTTTGGCTTTAGTGGCAAGAAAAGATCAGCAAAAAATGAGTTATTTTCAACCATCAAATGTATATCAAGTGGCTTCGTGGCTGCTTTTGCAACGGCATTTACCACGACTGGTCCGATAGTTAAATTTGGCACAAAATGTCCATCCATAACATCAACATGCACCAGATCACACCCAGCCTCGCAAATGGCTCTTATCTCAGCTGCCAAATTTCCAAAATCAGCCGATAAAATACTAGGTGCAACGTACATTTCTTCTCCTTACTTGGTTACAAATACAAAGCCTATTTCGTCATCTTTTACATCTAGTCTATTCATGATGCCTACACTATTGTGATCAAAAAAAACATCATCGGATAAAATTTTAGGCAAGCTGACTTTTACTTTTATGCCTTTTTGCCAAAGATGAGTCAAAAATTTATCTGTAATGATACTAAAAATTTGAGAATATCCACTTAAATAATCATTTAAATCATCGCCTTCAGGCATAAAAATAGAGCAAATTTTGTCTAATTTATCTTTTTTTACTCCAAATAGCACTCTTGCGTAAATATCACCATAATACTGAACACAAATACGCAAGTAATCGCACTCGTCCTCTATGTCAAGGGCACTAACTTTGGTATCAACGCACAAAATTTCTTCTTCTGTTAACTGTGAGATAATTTTGCTCGCAATTTGCGTCACATAAGATGAAATTTGAGCAACGCTCTTGTTGATATCTACTGGCTCTGCATTAAAGTCTCTTTTTTTAAGATAAAAAATAGTGTCATCTTTATAAAAGTCATTTAAATTTTTATAGATAAATATATTTGCATCTTTAAGATACGTTACTAATTCAATAGATAAATTTGATTCGTTTATACCACAAAGCGAAATAAATGCACCTGATCTTTTGCTAATGCTAGCAAGTTTGATTAGAAATTTTGCACCCCTTATATTTAAAGCACCAGAAATATTTACCCATAAAATAAAAAATTTATATCCGATTTTTAGCATAATGTCATGAGCTGACATATCAAAATCTTCAATAAAATCTGAGTCCATAAAACTTTTTATGGCATAAACAACGACACCATCTTTTATAAAAGTATCTATCTGATTTTGTCTTAATCTCACATGATTTAGCTGTGACACTGCATAACTATATAAATTCTTTTTTTTATTAAACTCGGTCGCATCTCTAGCCTCAACCACATCAAATGAGCGATTTTTGAGATAATTGGCCAAATAGTGCTTATACTGCTCAGTTGAGTTATAAATAAAAACTTTGTCATTTGCGTTATTTAGAAATTTATTTAAAAACAAGCTTGCGATATTTTCACTTTCAAACATCGAAATATTTAAAATATTCTTAACTGTTTTCATCATCAATTCATAAAAAATTTCATTATAATCGCAAATCGCAAATACTACGCCAAGCTTTTGCGCTTCTTCGCTTAAATTTTCAATTATTCTACCAAGCCAAATAGGACTAAAAAATGTAACATTTTTTAGTGAGAGCAGTATAGCGCTGATATCGCGCGATGAAATTTGGTTTATATATTTTTCACTTAATTTTAATGGAACGTTCTCTGCTTCCAAAAAACCAAAAGGCCTTATAATTGCCATAGAACCATTAAAAGTTAATTTCATTTTTGTAGAGCTTTTTTAATAAATATAATAGTTTGCATCTCTGGATAAACACTGATATCTAAAATTTTATCAACTCCAAAATCATAAAATTCAGGCCTGCTGGACTCATAAGAGAGCAAAATCTCAAAAAAGCAAAGCATCTCTTTATCAATCTTGCTTAATGATTGTTTATTCATATTCATTACTTTTAAAAAAATATCCCAAAGACTAAAGCCATATTTTTTTTGCAAAATTTTATTATAGCTTACATCAGAATACAAAATAACATCTGACATACAAGATGGATATTTTGAAAATAAATTTTCACACACTATAATACAGGCCATAGAATACGGAGCAAGTGATAAATAGTTATAGTGTTTTTCTTTAAAAGAATTTAATACCTTTAGCCAATCTGATAAAATTTTAGCATTAAGCTCGATCAAATCGACGATTTTAAAATTAAATACCTTATAAATTTTTGGAGATTTTAAAAATATAAAATAAGAAAGCACTATCGCTCTAAAAGCATCAATGCCAAGCATATTTGCTATTACTACCAAATCGTTGCCATCATAAGGAATATCAAATTTTGCACGCTTAAAAATGGAGCTAAAATAAGTTTTAAAAGATGCTATATTTTGTAAAGTAGCAACTGCCTCAGTTACATTACCAGCTAACAAAAAGTGCTCGACCTTTTCAAAAAGAGTTGGCATCTGTAAAACAAAATCAACATTTTTTTCGATCAACTCTTTACTAAGCATTTTGTATCACTCAAGATTTCTAAATATTTTTGCTATTTATAATTATAGGCAAAGATGTTATTTTATCTAGATTATTAATAAAAATCAATTCTTTTAAAAAAGAATCTATTTAAGCATTACTTTTGTTTGTTTTAGATAAAATCAGCAGAAATTTTTGTTTATAAGGAAAAAAAATGTCAAAAAGATGTGCGATAACAGGCAAAGGACCGATGATAGGCAACAATGTGAGCCACGCTAACAATAAAACTAAAAGAAGATTCTTGCCAAATCTTAGAACGATTCGTATTACACTAGAAGATGGTACTACAAGAAAGATAAAAGTTGCTGCTTCTACTCTAAGAACGATGAAAAAACAATCAAACTAAGAATATAAAATGAAGAGGAATTTATGTCTTTTCTCTCAAGACTTTTAAAATTCCTCAACTGGTCGAACTCTACAAAACCAGAAATAAGCCTAGATACTGAGCTTTACGAACAATTAAAACCTTTTAGATTTCCACTAATTTCAGTCGTATTGCTGTTACTTTTTGGAACATTAGGTTATGTCTTAATAGATAATTTCTCGCTAATAGATGCCTTTTACCAAGCTGGCATGACTTTTACAACAGTTGGTTTTACCGAAGTTGCTCCAATAACTCCAAAGGGCAGAATTTTTACTATCACATTTATACTTATTGGTTTTATTATATTTACACTATCGATTGGTATTGTGGTTGAGGTTTTAAAAAGAGGTACATTAATTAGCATTTTAAAGGAACGACGCATGCTTTATAGGATCGCAAGACTAAAGAATCACTTCGTTATTTGTTATCACAATCTATACACAATCGAACTTAGTGCTCAATTTCGCGAAAATCATATACCTTTTGTAGTGGTCGATGATAGAGAAGATATCGCAGAGCTAGCTCAAATTTATAAATATCCATATTTCATAAAAGCTCAGCCACATACACAAATTGCCTTTTTAAAAACACATCTATCAAGTGCAAAAGGTCTTATAACTCTTAGCTCAAATATTGCTGATAACATCGCCCTTATAGCATCTGTAAGACTTTATGAAAAAGAGATAGGTCGCAGAAAGCCTTATCATATCATCACAAATGCAGAGACAGAAGACGATACGCAAAGATTAAAAAAATTAGGCGCTGACAATGTAGTAAGCCCATCTCGATTAGTCGCGCAGCGGTTAAGTGCTATGAGCGTAAGGCCGGACATGGAAAATTTATTAGAGCAGTTTTTGTATACAAAAAATTCACCTATCGATATAGAAGAAATTCTTGTGCCTGATTACTCTTGGATAAGATTTAAAAGATTAAAAGAAACTCATCTACGAAACATAACAAATGCGGACATAGTAGGCATTAGAGATATAAATAATAATTTTGTGCCAATGCCAAATGGCGATACATTAGTAGGAACAGGATCAAAGCTTTTAGTCATCGGTACCGTTGATGGAATACGTCTAACTAAGCGTGTTGTAAAAAGCAAACACAAACCTGAAGAATTTAAATACGTATAAAATAAATTTTTCTACTCACTCTTTTTAAAAATTTAAGCAATGGCTTGGCACCTTTTTTATATCCAAGCATTTACAAAGTCTTGATAAAATTTCTCAAATTTTTATAGGAGCCGATATGTTACATGAATATACAGACCTTATAAATGAGCTAAAGAAAACCGATGCTCGTTTTGCTACTCTTTGCAAAAAACATGATGAGCTAAATAAAAAAATAGACGACAATCTAGCAAAACCATCTGAAATTGATAATTTAAAGAAAGAGAAGTTAAAACTAAAAGACGAAATTTATGCTCAAATTTTAAAGCATAAAAAGTAAGAATAAATTTATCTAATCCTTAAGATTAGATAATAAACTCTGGTTCAAATTTTGTCCCATTTACTCGAACTATTCTCGCTGGTATACCAACGACTGTCGCGTTTGCTGGGACATTTTTTAACACGACTGAGTTTGCGCCGATCTTGGCATTTTCGCCGATCGTTATGGCACCTAGTATCTTTGAGCCAGCTGCGATAGTCACACCATTTTTTACAGTCGGGTGTCTTTTGCCACACTCTTTTCCGGTGCCTCCAAGTGTTACTTGATGATACATCATTACATCATCGCCTATCTCAGCTGTCTCACCGATAACCACACCCATGCCATGATCTATGAAAAATCTCCTGCCGATCTTTGCTCCAGGATGGATCTCGATGCCCGTTAAAAATCTTGCAATTTGCGAGATGAGTCTAGCTAGAAAAAAATGCCCTTTTTTATATAAAAAATGAGAAATTTTATGAAACAAAACCGCATGGATGCCAGGAGTGTTTATAAGTATTGCCAAAAAGCAACACTTATGTACCGATGGGTCTTTTTCACGAACAGTTTGAACTAGCTCCTTTAGACTCTCCCACATATTTTATGCTCCGTAAAGCTCTGTGCTTAAGTATCTTTCGCCATTATCTGGAGCTATGAAAAGTACTTTTTTGCCAGCGCCAAGTCTTTTAGCTACTCTTTTTGCAGCCACGTAAGCAGCACCACCGCTTATACCTATCATGAGTCCATCACTTTTTGCAATTGCTCTAGCTGCGTTTAGTGCGTCATCGTTGCTTACTTTTTCTACCTCGCTAACTAAGCTCATATTCATAGTATTTGGTAAAAATCCGGCTCCAATGCCTTGAATTTTATGCGGTCCTGGGTTGCCACCACTTAAAACCGGCGATGCTTCAGGCTCTACTGCGATGATCTTAGTATCATAGCCTTTTTCTTTTAAAATTTTTGCTACGCCGCTTATTGTACCACCTGTGCCAACGCCAGCTACAAATGCATCAAGCTTGCTAAAATCAGCCACAATTTCAGCTGCTGTTGTTAGCTCGTGAGCTTGTGGGTTATACTTGTTTTCAAACTGGCTTAGCATTACGTGATTTGGCTGAGCTGCTAGCTCTGTAGCTCTTACGATCGCTGCTTTCATGCCACCAGACGCAGGAGTTAGCTCAAGCTGTGCACCATAAGCAGCTACTATTTTGCGTCTTTCTATACTCATGCTCTCTGGCATGCAAAGGATCACTTTAAAGCCAAGTGCAGCACCGCACATCGCTACACCAATACCAGTATTTCCACTCGTTGGCTCAACGATAGTATCACCATGTTTTAGCGTGCCGTCAGCTAGCATCTTAGTTATCATATTAAATGCAATCCTATCTTTTACAGAGCCACCTGGGTTAAAAAACTCTAATTTTACGTAAATTTCGGCTTCATCAGCACCTGTTTTTATCTTTACAATAGGTGTATTACCAATCGTTTTAACGATGTTATCGTAAATCATCACTCCTCCTAAATTAAATAAGATAAATTTTGTGTAAATTTAGCACAGAATTTTAAAATAGATTATAAAAAGCCCCAGTCTTTGGCAAATTTATAAAGAGTTGTTACATATTAGTAGTTTAATTTTTAATGCTGCTTAATATTTTTTGGCCATTTTGGCTTAAAATTTTACCTTTGAAATTCTCTTTACAAAACTCCAAAATAAGAGCGTGATAGAGTTTTAAAATTTCAACCTCATCAAATTCCTCGCTATCAAGAATTTTATAAATTTCATCATAATCAAGTGAGCTAAACCACTCAGCTGCCTCGTCGTAGCTCTCAAAAGTGTAGTCGAAATACGCCATTATCCTAAGCGCGTAAGCATCAACGACCATATAAGGCTTGCCGCAAGCATATGCCAGTATCGCGTCGCAAGTCTCTGCGCCAACGCCTCTTACGCTTATGAGCCACTCGCGGCCTACGTTTTCTTTAAAGTTTTCAAAGTCACCAAATTCATTTTTTATAGCTAAGCAAAGCATCTTTAGCCGTTTTGCCTTTGTGTTGTAAAAGCCACTTGGCTTTATAAGCGTGGCAAGCTCGCTGTTTTCAAGCGCACAAATGCCATCTAAACTGTCTTTTCCAGCTTTTTTTAGATTATTTAGTGCCTTTTCTACATTTTTCCAGTTGGTATTTTGCACTAGGATCGCACCCAAAATAACCTCAAAAGTGCCCTCACCTAGCCATTTTAGCTCGTCAAAATTTTTGCCTTTGTGGTTAAATAAGGTTAAAAATAGATCGGTTGAAGTCATTTTAAATTTTCTTTAAAAGTTAGATAAAACTGCTTTGCTGTCCTACCACTTCTGCTGGCTCTTAGCGTGGCAAAATTTTTAGCAAGCGTATGAAGCTCCTCTTTGTCACCTGCGTAGTCTTTGAAGTAAAAATCAACCATTTTTAGATACTCGTCGTAGTTACCTTGATAAAAGCTGATCCAAAGGCCAAAGCGATCTGAGAGAGAAATTTTCTCCTGAGCTGCGTCGCTGTAGTGAATTTCTCCGTCAATTAGCTCTGAGTTTTCATTTTCACTTTTAAACTCACTTATTAGATGTCTACGATTTGATGTAGCGTATAAAAGGACGTTTTTTGGCGGCTTTTGGATAGAGCCATCCATGATAGACTTTAGAAATTTATACTCATTGCTACCATTTTCAAAGCTTAGATCATCACAAAAAATGATAAATTTAAACTCGCTTTTTCTGATCTCATCGATGATGTCGCCAAGATATTTTAGATCCTCGCAACCGATCTCAATAATACGAAGCCCAGCTTTATAAAATTTAGTAAAAACAGCCCTTACGAGACTTGACTTGCCACATCCTCTCTCACCCCAAAGAAGCACGTGATTTGCATCTTTATCTTCTATAAAATTTAGAGTATTTTTCAGCAAAATTTCTTTTTGTTTCTCTAGCCCATAAAGCGAGTCGATATCGACAAAATCGATATCCTCAACCGGCTTTAACATCCCTTTTGTACTTCTATAAATCGCTGCGTATTTCACACCCCAATCTATCATTTCTTATCCTTTCTTAGATAGACCAAAATTTCAGCCAAAACATCATCATCGTCCTTGCTACGAGACTTTAGCCTGATTTTCTCATCATCATTTTTTGTTATTAATATATTTTGCTCGCTGTTTGAGATCGTTTTTATACCAGCTTTTAGAGCTAAAATTTTGATAATAATGACGTCTAAAAACTGCTTTGTAAATATATCTATCTTGCCAAATCTATCCTCAAGCTCACTTTGTATCTCATAGACCTCACTCACTTCTTTGCACTTGCTAAGGCGCCTATAAATTTCAAGTCGTAGTCTATCTTCTCTTATAAATTCTTGATTTAAAAAGGCGCTCACACTAAGTTTTAGATCGATCTTGTCAAGCTTTGCGGAGCCTTGATTAAGAAGCTTATTTATCTCATCTTCTAGCATCTTTAGATATAGCGAGTAGCCGATAGCCTCGATGTGGCCGCTTTGCGCCTCGCCGATGATGTTACCACCACCTCTTATCTCAAGGTCGTGATAGGCAAGCACTGAGCCAGCGCCCAAAAATGAGTTACCCTCAAGTGCTACAAGGCGTTTTAGCGCGTCTTTACTAATGGCGTCTTTATCTTCCACCAAAAAGTAGCAGTAGGCCTGCTTGTCGCTTCTACCCACGCGACCACGGAGCTGATGCAGGTCAGCCATGCCAAATTTATTGGCATTTTCTACTATTATAGTGTTTGCATTTGGCAAATGAATACCACTTTCAACGATACTGGTGCAAAGTAGCAAGTCGTACTCGCCACGCTCAAATTTCATCATCTCATCTTCAGTGACTTTCGCATTTACCTTTGAATGCAGGATTAATATCCTAAGCTTTGGCAAAATTTTTCTTAGATCATTTGCTGTCTGCTCTATGTCTGCGATGTGGTTGTGAATGTAAAAAGTCTGCCCACCACGTCTTAGCTCACGCATGATCGCCTCTTTGACAACCTTTTCGTCCCACTCTCTCACACTTGTTCTAACATCCAGCCTTGAGCTTGGAGGAGTGGCCAAAATGCTATATGTTTTTATCTTGCTAAGCGCCATATTTAGGCTTCTTGGTATCGGCGTGGCGCTCATACTTAAGATATGTGAGTGCTGAGAAATTTCTTTTAGCTGCTCTTTTTGCTTAACGCCAAATTTATGCTCCTCATCAACGACGATCAGCCCTAAATTTTCAGCCTTTACACCAAGAAGCGCATGCGTTCCCACACAAACTATCGGCTCATTTTCTTTTAGCGCTTTTTGTAGGCTCGCCTTTTCTTTAGCACTTGAGAAGCGATCCAGTCTAAAGACCTTTATGCCAAATTTGCTAAATCTTTGGCTTAGCGTCTTGTAGTGCTGTGAGCTAAGAAGCGTCGTTGGCACAAAGAAAAACGCACTAAAGCCTGATTTTATGCAGGTAAATATGGCATTCATCGCAACTTCAGTCTTACCAAAACCAACATCACCACTAAGTAGCCTATCCATCACCTTGCCGCTTTTTAGCTCATCTTTTATATCATTTACCGCCTTTTGCTGATCATTCGTGTATGAAAAGCCAGCGTCTTGGACAAAATTTAGATAAGAGATATCCTCTTTTTGCAAAATTTTGCCTGCGATCAGCTCTCTTTTTGCCGCCATTGCTACGATCTTTGAAGCGATCGCGAAGAGTTTTTCTCTAACCTTCTCTTTTATCTTGGCAAAATTTGCCTTACCCAAGCGATCAAGCACCGCCATAGAGCCATTTTGAGCGATGTAGCGGTCTATCAAATTTAGATGCTCAACTGGCAAAAGAAGCTTATCGTCATTTTGGTAGGCGATAACCACAAATTCTTTCGTCGCGCCCAAAACCTTGATCTTTTCAAGCCCCAAAAAACGTCCTATACCATAATCTTCATGCACGACATAGTCATTTACTTTTAGCTCATCCACCACGAGGCTTGAGCGCTTAACTCGCCTTTTTTTCTCAAATTTATTAAGTGAGACTACGATCTTGTCGCTTGAAGTTATATTTACCACAAGAGGCGAAATTTCAAGCTTTACATTTGCAAAGCCATCAAGCTCATAGCCCTTAAAAAGTCCTTCATTTTTTGAAAGAACGGTTATACTTTTACTCTTATTTAGCTCAAAAAAGTCAAAATTTAAAGTAACCTCTAGATCTTTATAAACCTTTGGCTCAGGCAAAATTTCAATGCCCTTAAATTTCTCCTTGGGCACATCATAAATCTCGAAATCGATCTTTTTAACAAGCTTTGAGTCAAATTCTTTCAAGTAGTCACTAAAGCTATCTATCGCCCAAAATCCAAGCGAATTTAGGTCATTCACTAAGGCATCGCTTTGCATATCCTCGATCTTTTGGCTAACTTTTTCAAACTCATCTTTGCTCAAATTTGCGATAAACGGCACGATCTCGGCTTCACTTAGCTCATTTTTGTTGCTAATTTGCGTGGCGGTGTTGTAGTTTCTAATGCTCTCCACCTCATCGCCAAAGAGTAAAATTCTAACAGGATCGTCCATATTTACGCCATAAATGTCGATCACTTCGCCGCGTATGCTAAACTCACCAACGCTCTCAACGATATCGACGCACTCGTAGCCAAATCGTATGAGCAAGTCGGCAAATTCGCTTAAATTTAGATTATCTTTTAGCTTGATCGTTGAGCTTTCTAGGTTTTTTTGCGTTGGAAGTGGGTTTAAAAGCGTGCTAAATGGGCTTATGATGATCTTTTTGCCATCAAATTTATAGTATTTGCTAAGAACGGATGAAATTTCAAAGAGCTCTTCGTTAAAGCTTCTTAGATCATCGCCCTTTTTAGCTCTAAAATCAGGTAGTTTAAAGGCGCTAAAGCCAGCAAAACTGGCCGCATCAGCGCAGAGTGCCGCCTCTTTGTCATCTTCGCAGATGAGAATTTGTGGGGCGTGTGTTAAAAGATACTCATAGACCTTTGCTTGCATAGTACTCTTTTAAAAAGGCTTCGGCCAGGTAAAACGAGCCAAATGCTAGGTAAATTTTACCATTTTTTGCCTCTTTTATATCGTTCATATCGCTTGACTCAAACTCTCTATGTGAAATTTCAAGCTCATTTAGCGCTTTATTTATGAGCTCTCCGCCAAGCTCCCTACCCTCACAGTAGTAGTGATAAAGTAGTACCTCCTCAACGACTGGCTTTAAAGCTGCCAAAACCGCCTTGAAATCTTTATCTAAGAACGAATTATAGACCAAGGTAAGCTTTTTGCCGGTAAACTCACCTTGGCTAAATTTCTTAGCAACAGCTTTTGCGCCAAGCTCGTTGTGACCGACATCAACGTATAAATTTGAAGCGATCTTTTCGCATCTGCCTCGAAGCGTAAGAGCGCCAAGCTTTTTGATATCTATGCTGCTATCTAAAATTTTAGCTGCGGCGTAGGCTAGAGTTAAATTTGAGCGCAAAAACTCTGGTAGATTAAATTTATCTGCATAGTTTGCGATCTCATTTAAATTTTCTTTGGTCAAAATTTCTCTTGGAAAGCTTAAAACCGCTTTTTTCTCGCTTGCGATCTCTTTTGCGATAGCAACGCTTATCTCGTTCATCTCATCATTTAAAATAGCTCTTTTGCCCATGGCTTCAAATTTCGTACGTGAAATTTCTTCTAAGCTACTACCCAGTATCACCGTGTGGTCGAAGCCGATCGGAGTAAAGATGCTTAGCTCTTTTTCAAAAACATTTGTCGCATCAAGCACACCGCCCATACCAGCTTCGCAGACAAAATAGTCGCAACCCTCAAAAAGCACCGCAGAAAGCAATGTCATATACTCAAAATAGCTCGTTTTTATCTTATATTCATCATTTAGAAGAGCCTGCAAGCGCTCATGAGCTGCCTCTAAAATTTCATCACTAGCGACCTCGCCATTTAGCCAAAATCGCTCATTAAACTTAAATATATGAGGGCTTGTGTAGTGCCCTACTTTTGCGCCATTTTGGCTTAAAATTTGTGCTAAAAAGCGGCCGCTGCTACCTTTGCCATTTGTGCCTATTATGTGAATAATCTTAAATGGCTTTATGTGCTCTTTTATAGTCGCATACGCTCTAATAATCCTGCCATAGTCAATCTCTTTATAGTAAAGTGGTTTGCCATCAAGAAATTTAGCTAGGCTCATTTTTCCTCGATTATCTTTGGCATTACTTGATTTCTACCATTTTCTTTTGAGAGATAAAGCATCTTATCAGCAGCCTCAAGCGTCATCGTCTCGCTTAAATTTGCACTTCTTGTCGCTATACCGGAGCTGATAGTAACCTTGATACGCTCGTTTTTATAGATAAATTTAAAATTTTCTATCATACTTCTTAGCTTATCTCCAAATTTAACACTATCTTTTAAGCCAGTGCTTGGAAGCAAGATTACAAATTCTTCACCACCATATCTACCAACAAAATCAACCTTTCTAGCGTTTTTCTTAAGTACTTGAGCCACTGCTGAAAGAATAACATCTCCAGCCTCATGCCCATAAGTATCGTTTATGCTTTTGAAAAAGTCAATATCAACAAAGCATATAGAGTAATCAGTCCCATAGCGTTTATATGCCTCTTCAATGCGTTGAATCTCATTCATCAAAGCACGTTTAGTAGATACTTTTGTCAAAAAGTCCTCTTTGCTCTCCAGTTTAGCTTCCTCAAGCTCTTTTTCAAGGCTGTTCACTCTATTTTGAAGCTCTAAAATAGTAGCTTGTCTATTGTGCATCTCGATACCTAGCTCTTTGCTCTCGATCTCCAAAGCACCAGCGATCTCAATAAGCATGCTCCTTACTTGATCAATGCTATTTGTATTTAAATTTACATTTTTTAGATCATTTTTAATGCTTTTTACTTTATCAGAACTACTTTGTGAACTAACTGCAATATCAGAAATTCTCTCGCTTATATTTTGTAAGACATTATTTAGCGAACCAACTTTTTCTATGATCTCTGTTCTATCTTCCTCTATTCTGCGATCAACGAATGCCTTTACCTTTTCTTGAAATTCTTTGCTATTTAAAGTTTTAGGATTTTGTTTTAAAGCACTTCTTATCGTGCTAAGCTCTTCATCAAGATCCTTTGTGATAGAAGGCTCAAGAGTAAGGCTTAAAAGCTGAATCAAAACATCCTCTTCGCCATTTTCGTCTTTTTGTGTAAGAAATTTCTCAAGTTCATAACTCATTGTCTTTAAATCATCAAAATTTCTAACACCATAATATTTCAAAAATTCTAAAAATTCAGTGTCATACGAGCTAACAAAATCAAACCATCTAAGGCACATCTCTTCAAGGTTTTTCTCATCATATCTTCTGGCAAGCAGCTGCATACTTTGCTCTGCTAAGCTTTTTGCATCTTTATTGTGAAGCATTGAGATAGCTTGTAGAATTCTTCTAGCAAATGCATTTAGTGACTGTAGTTTTTTATCATCAGTCGCAAGTCCTACTCCCTGTTGAGCACCTCTAGAGAGCCTGGCAGTCATAAAAGCGACAAACTCATCGACCGTCTTTATATGAAGGCTTAGGGCTTGATTTTTATATTCATCGCCAAGCCTTGAGATATATTTTTCTATCTTTTTACTCTCTTCTGTTGTAAAGCCATGTTTTTTAGAAATTTCATTATAGACTTCAGTGTAATTCTCTGGCGTTAGCATCAAATGGCGATCTTTGATCTCATTTAAGGCTTCCTTGACTATTTGACTAACGGTTACTGCTGCCATTTCTATATCCTTTTACCGCTAAACTTGCGATATACTCATCAAAGGCCTCTTTTGATGCCTCTTTGATAGCTTCGTATTTTTGAGTATCACTAAGAACGCTATCAGCAAATCTTACATCTTTTTGACGTCTTGCGACACTAAAGTCATACTCGCCAGTGGCTGGAATATCAACCACGCTACCATCTTTAAATTTAGTCTTATAATTTAAGCTAAGATGTGCTTTGTATGACGTAATGTAGCCAAATTCATCATAAATAATTGCTTCGTAATTTAAATTTTTTACCGAAACAATTATCGAAGTATCAGCACTCTCTTTACTTGATAAATTTTTATTTAGCCTTGCGACCATGCCCTCTTTTACAGCATCCTTTATCCAAACACTATTTTTTGGCTCTTCTTTACTGATAATCACATCAACGTAAATTTTATCGCCAACTAGATCATGTGTGATCTTTGATACTGGTTTATAGCCACACCCACAGATAAATATCGCTACAAAAAAAGCTAAAAAGTATCTCAAAATTTATCCTTTAATGACAAAATTTACTAATTTGCCTTTTATATAAATCTCTTTTAAAATTTCTTTTCCTTCAAGCCATTTAGCCACATTTTGCTTAGCTAGCTTTAAAATTTCACCCTCGCTCTGGCTCGCTGCCACTTCAAACTCGGCTCTTTTTTTGCCATTTACTGTAATTGCAAGAGCGATGCTATCTTTTACAAAGACTTCTTCTTTTACGGCTATCTTTGTGAAATTTTTTCTACCAAAAAGCTCTTCGCTAAGCTCATTTGCGATATGTGGCACGATAGGCTCTAATAAATTTAAGATGATGAAAAAGCCCTCAGCATTTACATCTTCGTTATCCTGAGCATTTATAGCGTTTAGCGCCTCCATGCAGGCTGCAATCAACGTGTTAAAAGCAAATGTGTCGCCAAAAACCTCGGTTGATTTTTTAAGTGCTTCATAAATTTTTAGCCTTGCAAATTTCTCATCTTTGTTTAGACTTTCATGGTCTATCTCAGGCAATTTATCTATCTTTTTAATAGTTTGTGCCTTCTCCCAAAGCCTATTTAAAAATCTAAATGCACCCTCAACTGCGCTGTCATTCCACTCAAGCTCTTTTTGAGGAGGTGCTGCAAAAAGGATAAATAGCCTTGCCGTATCGGCACCATATTTATTGATAATATCATCAGGATCTACGACATTGCCCTTGCTTTTGCTCATCTTTTTACCATCTTTTAAAACCATGCCTTGAGTTAGTAAATTTTCAAATGGCTCGTCATCCCTTAGATAACCAAGATCTCTTAAGACCTTTTGGAAAAATCTAGCATACAAAAGGTGCAATATCGCATGCTCGATACCGCCGATATACTGATCTACATTCATCCAGTAATTCACGCTCTTTTCATCAAGCGCTTTTTGCTCCCACGTCATCTCATCGCTTGCAAATCTAGCAAAATACCAGCTACTCTCCACAAACGTATCCATCGTATCAGTCTCTCTGATCGCATCTTTACCGCATTTTGGACACTTTGTAAATTTCCAAGTTGGATGTTTATCTAAAGGATTGCCCTCGCCTGTGATCTCGACATCTTCAGGTAGCGCGATAGGTAAATTTTCCTCTTTTTCAGGCACTACGCCGCAACATTTGCAGTGCACTACTGGTATTGGCGCACCCCAATATCTTTGACGAGAAATTCCCCAGTCTCTTAATTTGTAGTTTGTGATTCTTTTGCCTAAACCATCTTTTTCAAATTTTTCTATTATGAAATTTTTAGCTTCTTCTGAAGTAAGTCCATTTATAAGCTCAGAATTTATAGAAATTCCATACTCAGAGTATGCTTTAGAACCGTCGCTCTCGCCCTCAAGTGGCTTTACGACTGGCTTTATAGGAAGATTAAATTTACTTGCAAACTCGTAATCTCTTTGGTCATGCGCAGGGACAGCCATGATAGCGCCACTGCCGTAGTCAGCTAGGATGAAATTTGCAACCCAAACTGGGATTTTTTCATTTGTGAGCGGATGAACAACATAAATTCCTAAAAATTCTCCGTCTTTTTCGCTCGCTTGACGCTCTCTTGGGCTTTGGTTCAGGATTGTTTTTATCTTTGTCTTTTTGTTTTCATCAATTTTATCACTCTCAAGCAATGCTTTTACAATGGGATGTTCAGGTGCAAGGGCTGTGTAGCTAACGCCGTAAATCGTATCAGCTCTTGTAGTAAATACCTTAAAGCCATCAAATTTACCACCTAAAGCCTCTTTTGAAGCTTCATCAAGATAAAATTTAAACTCCAAGCCGTAGCTTCTGCCGATCCAGTTTTCTTGCATTGTAATTACTTGATTTGGCCATTTGCCTTCAAGAAGTTTTAGATCATCAAGTAGCTCGCTAGCGTATTTTGTGATGTTAAAGTAATATCCTGGAAGCTCTTTTTGTACAACATCATTACCGCATCTCCAGCATTTGCCATCCTCCACCTGCTCGTTTGCAAGCACAGTTTGATCGTATTCGCACCAATTTATAATTGCATTTTTTCTATAAACAAGCCCTTTTTCAAACATCTTTATAAAAAAGCTTTGCTCCCACTTTGTATAAAGTGGGTCAGATGTGGCTAAAATTCTCTTTTTAGAAAATGAAAAGCCAAGGCTTGCTAGCTCTTTTTTCATATAGTCGATATTTTCATAGGTCCAAATTTTAGGGTGAATTTTATGTTTTATGGCTGCGTTTTCAGCTGGCATGCCAAAGCTATCAAAGCCAATAGGATGAAGCACGTTGTAGCCGCTTTTTCTATATGATCTAGCAAGTGCATCGCCGATAGAGTAGTTTCTTACATGCCCCATATGTATGCGTCCACTTGGATAAGGAAACATACTTAGGATATATTTTTTCGGCAAGCTTAGATCGTCTTTTGGTTCAAATTCTTCATTTTTATCCCAAATTTCTTGCCATTTTTTTTCTATCTTTAAAGGCTCATATTTTCTCTTTTCAGCCATTTTTTCTCCTAAAATTCTTCTTGAGCTTTACTTGATTCTATTAAAACCAAGGCTAGTGAAAATATATTTGCGATGACTGCACCGATAGCTAAAGAGTAGCTAAGTGTTATATTTTCAGAGACTTGCAAAATAACAAAAGCTGGTATAAGGTGCAAGTCAGCAACCAGCGAGCTTGCAAAAAGCTCAGCTGAGAGTAAATTTTTAACACCGATCTTAAGTAGCGTTGAAACCAAATTTATACTAGCCGCCACAAAGAGTGCAATCTCGTTTTTATCATATAAAAATTCTGCCGTAGTCGTAAGACTCATCAATGCAAAAAATATGTAGATAACTTTTCCCCAGTTCATTATCCCTCCTTACACAACGCCTTTCTCAAACATAGCACGCTCTTTTTCGCGCTCTTTTTTTATCTTTTGTTTTTCAGTCTCTCTACTTCTAAAATGCTCGATGCTAAATTTAAACCAGATAAGAAACGGCGAAGAGATGTAGATCGAACTGATCGTTCCTATGACAATACCAACGATAAGAATAAATGAAAATCCATGTATCATATCTCCACCAAATAAAAATAGCACAAGAACTGTCATCATCGTAGTTGCTGAAGTTAAGATAGTTCTAGAAAGTGTGGCTGAGACTGACTCGTTTATAACACCTTCAATATCAGTTCTCTTACTCTCTTTGATGCCTTCTCTTATCCTATCAAAGATAATAATCGTATCATTTAGTGAGTAGCCAAGAACCGTTAAAACAGCAGCTAATGTGTCCAAATTTACATCAATATCAAATAGCGAAATAGCACCAACAGTTATGACTATATCATGAATCTCAGTTGCGATCGCAGCTAGTGCAAATCTCCATTCAAACCTAAATGTTATATAAAGAAGTACTCCAATTAGTGAAATTCCAAGAGCCATCAAGCCCTTTTGCCTAAGCTCGTCACCAACCTTTGGACCAACGATATCAACACGTCTTACTTCAAAATTTCCAGTATCTTTTAAAATTTGCTTTATCTCAGTGCCGATGTCGCCAGTTAAATTTGAGCTTGAACCTGAAAATCTAATAACAGCCTCATCTTCGCTTCCAAACTCAGTAACAGAGGCGTTTTTAAGTACTTCATTTGTGCCAAAAGCGTCGCGGATTTTATCGAGTGGTGCTTTGGTGTCGTATTTTAGCTGAATAAGCGTACCACCAGAGAAATCAATGCCGTAGTTTAACCCCTTTGTAGCAAGTAAAACAATAGAGCCAACAAATAAAAATATAGAAAATGCTAGTGAAGCAAATCTAAAACGCATAAAATCATAAACTTTTGCCTTAGTAAAAATTTGCATCATTAGCTCCTTTTATAACCAAACCAAAGTCTGGTATTTCCACTTTTTTCTATCTTATCCATAACAGCATCAAACATACCATGAGTGCCAAGTATAGCTGTTAGCATTGAAGCCATGATACCTATTGCCATTGTTACTGCAAAGCCTTTAACTGGACCAGTACCATAAGCGTAAAGTACCGCAACTGTGATGATAGTAGTTAAGTTTGAGTCAATAATCGCGCTCATGGCGTGCTCATAACCCTTTTGCACAGCTGTTCTTATCGCAACACCTTCACGTAAAAGCTCGCGAATACGTTCATTTATGATGACGTTTGCATCAACCGCCATACCGATCGTTAGTACGATACCGGCCATACCAGGAAGTGTAAGTGTTGCTCCAAAAAGTGCCATCACAGCGACTAATATAACAACATCTGCAACTAGCGCGATATTTGCAAAAATTCCAGAAATTCCGTAATAAACAAGCATAAATAGCACAACCAAGATAGATCCAGCAGCAAGAGCTACCATGCTTTGGTTAATACTCTCTTGTCCTAAAGATGGGCCAACGCTTCTTTTTTCCAGCATCTTAACAGGGGCTAAAAGTGCGCCACTTCTAAGAGCGATCGCTACATCGTGAGCCTCATCAAGGGTAAAGCCACCACTTATCTGACCACTACCGCCACCTATTCTTTCATTTATAACAGGAGCTGAATAAACCTTACCATCAAGCACGATAGCAAGCCTTTTACCCACATTTGCGCCAGTAAAATCACCAAAAATTCTAGCGCCTTCTGAATTTAGTGTAAAATTTATGATCGGTAGGTTATTTTGCTGAGAAAATGCAACCTTTGCGTCAGTTAGCATAGAGCCGTCAAGCACTGGGATATTTTTAACGACATATTTCACGCGGTCATTTTTAGCATCCTTAAAGATCACGTCGCCGTAGCTCTCAGCTTCAGCCTCGCTCATTGTATTAGCCTGATCTTGTCTTTTATCATCAACCGCCATAAGCTGCAAGTGAGCAGCCTTTGCGATGAGATCTCTTGCTCTTTGCTCATCCTCTTCGGTCTTTATGCCAGGAAGTTCGACTAGGATATTATCTTTACCTTGTCTTGCGACCGTTGGCTCAGCTAGACCAAACTGATCAAGCCTGTTTCTAATGGTCTCAACAGCTTGTGAGATCGCATATTCGATCGTATCCACTCTTTCTTGTTCTGTTAAAGATATGCTGTAATTTAAACCATCTTTTTTTATATCAAGCCCCTTTATCTCAGCTAGTGCTTTATCTACTTTTGGAGCCTCGTCGCCATCAAGGAGAGTAAAGTCAATGTTCTCTTCTTTAATCTTAAATTTATCAATTAACACATCTTCTTTTTTAGCATAATAATTTATACTTCCAGCTATTGATTTTATTTTTGAGTGAATAGCTTCGCTCGTTTCAACACCAAGCAGCATATGAAGGCCGCCTTGAAGATCAAGGCCAAGTGAAATTTTAGCCCCATTTTGAGTTTGAAAAAAAGATGGTACCGAAAAGCCAAAACCAAAAATCAAGGCTAATATTAAGATAATTAGCCTATATGTGACTCTTGCGTTACGCATTATTTATCTTCGATCTTTTTGGCTACAAACTCGCGAGCTATGCGAACGATTACATCATCGTTAAGTTTAACTTTGATAAAATCATTTTCGGCTTTAATCACTTCGCATATAAGTCCGCCATTAGTTACTATCTTATCGCCTTTGTCAAGAGCTGCAAGCATTGCTGCGTGGGCTTTTTGTTGTTTTTGTTGAGGTCTGATAACCAAAAAGTAAAATATGGCGAAAAGCACAACAAAAAATAGTAATGGTGAAGATGTTAAAAAATCAGCGTTTTGCATGGATTTCCTTATTTGTAAGATTTTTAAATGGGCATTTTAGCACTAAAATTATAATAAAAGCCTTTGTCGGTGCTTTTTTGCTCTCTAACTTTATTTTTTTAAGCCTCTTCGAAAATTTACTCTTAAATTTTATCTCGCCATTTTTAACTTTGACTGGAATTTGCATTATAATAAATTTAAGCAGAGCTGGTTTTTTCGTGGCTGGATTTTTCACAGGAATTTTATGGTTTTATTGGATCAGCTTTAGTTTTATCTACTACGATCTGATCTGGCTTATACCATTTGTCATTCTCTTTGTAGCCATTGTTTACGGATTTATATTTTGGATAGCCTCTTTTCCTAGTTTTGTCGTGCTAAGAGCTGTTTTACTATTTTTAGTAAGCTACGTTCATCCATTTGGCTTTAACTGGTTTAACCTTGAAGCCACGCTTGTTTTAGGAGCTTTTGAGCCAAGCACTAGGGGGCTTATATTTATATTTTTAGCAGCCATTTCTTTGAGTTTAAAAGGTAAAATTTTAAAATTTATCCTAGCTTTTATCTGCCTCATCGCTGCCTTGCAGTTTAAAAGTGGTGAGGCAAAGACTTTGCCATTTGACGTGGAGCTAATAAACACCGATGTCGCTCAAAGGGTGCGCTGGGATAAAAGCTTACGCATGGAATTTACAAATGAAAATTTAGACTTGATAAATAGCGCAGTAGCCGAGCAAAAACGCCTTATCGTGCTGCCAGAGAGCGCATTTCCACTATTTATGACAAATGAGCCACTACTTGTTGATGAGCTAAAAGAGCTTTCTAAAAAGATAACTATCGTAGCTGGCGCGCTTGCCTATGAAAATAAGCAAATTTATAACTCTACCTTTTTGTTTCAAGATGGCACTCTTAGGCGAATGGATAAGAAATTTTTAGTGCCATTTGGCGAAGAAATTCCTTTGCCAAAATTTATGCAAGACGCAGTAAATAAGCTATTTTTTGGTGGAGCTAGTGACTTTAAAAAGGCTGAAAATTTTAGTGACTATGAGATAGACGGAGTTAAAATCAGAAACGCTATCTGCTACGAGGTGACAAGAGAAGAGCTTTATAATGGTGAATTTGACGTGGTTGTAGCTATCACAAACAATGGCTGGTTTGTGCCAAGTAGCGAACCTGTGCTTCAAAAACTACTTATAAAACACCTTGCCACAAAATATAATAAAGCAGTCTATCACAGCGTAAATGGTTCCAAAAGTGAGATAATAAATCCTAAAAAAGCGTTTTGGGATGAGTTTTAAAAGAAATTTAAAGTGGCTTTTTAGATAAAGCC
The DNA here is from genome assembly GCF_902460705.1 of Campylobacter concisus. Lineage (GTDB taxonomy): Bacteria > Campylobacterota > Campylobacteria > Campylobacterales > Campylobacteraceae > Campylobacter_A > Campylobacter_A concisus_Z. Next base: position 374,274 of record NZ_CABPUP010000001.1, read on the forward strand.
ACTTTTTTGATTATTTTTTAGTAAAGCTTTGAAAGTATCGACAGTGTCAAGCTTTTCCCAAGGGTATTTTGCATTTCCCACTTGGCCTTTTGCAGCTACTTTTGCGTATAAAAAGGTCTCTTTGCTTGGTTTATCAAGACCAAATTTATTTGTTATCCAGCGAGGTGTTAGAGCAAAGTACTCGCTTACAAAATTTGAAAGCATATCGTCATTTACGCCGTTTGCATGAGTTCCCATGGTATCAACGCTAACCGAAGTTGGCTTTGCAACACCGATCGCGTAGCTTATCTGGACGATACACTTTTTAGCAAGTCCAGCTGCGACGATATTTTTAGCTATCCAGCGCGCCGCATAAAGTCCGCTGCGATCAACCTTCGTGTAGTCTTTACTTGACTGAGCACCGCCACCTATTGGACTATATCCACCAAAGCTATCAACGATTAGTTTTCTGCCTGTTAGGCCACTATCGTGAAGTGAGCTATGGTTTACATATCTACCTGTTGGGTTTATATAGATGATCGTTTTTTCTTTATTATATAGTTCTTTTGGAAGACCAGTTTCATCTATTAAATTTTGTATTAGTGCGCGAAGCTCTTCTATCTTCATGCTCTCCACGCAAGGCGCAGAGACGACGATAGTGTGGATGCTTTGAGGTTTGCAGTTTTCAAAGTTGTCTTTGCTACCGTAATCAATAGTAACTTGTGTTTTTATATCAACACCAAGCTTATCAGGATTTGCCTTGGCAAATTTATAGACTTTTTCGCAAAGCATTCTTGCGTAAGTTATAGCTGCTGGCATAAATTCTTTTGCTTCGCAGCTTGCAAAACCAAACATAATACCTTGATCGCCTGCTCCGATCTCACCACTACTTTGATCAACGCCTTGATTTATATCTGGACTTTGTTGATTTATGCAAACTTTAACCTCGATATCATCTGGATGCAAGCACTGCTCTTTTGTGAAATTGCTCTTTCCATCATATCCAATATGCGCAAGAGCGTCTTTTACAATCTTTTCGTAGTCTTTATAAGAGAGTTTTACCTTTGAGTTTATCTCTCCACCTATTACTATATTTTTCCCAGCCACAAAAACTTCGCTTGCGACGCGTCCATTTGGATCTTGCGTTAAAATAGTATCCACTATGCTATCAGCGATGATATCAGCACATTTATCTGGATGACCTGGACTTACAACTTCAGAGGTAAATAGATACATTTTCATCCTTTTTTCTTGACTAAATTTTGTGCAATTGTAACAAATCTATTTAAAAAGCTTATTAATCTTTATCAAATTCTTTATATTTAAAAATTGTTTAGCTAAAATCAACAAAAAACTAATTTATTAAGGTGTCAAATGAATATGCTTAAAAATATAGCAAGAAGATACGCCGATGGAAATTTGATAGTTCAAATTTTAGTTGGTATCATCCTAGGTGCCCTAGTTGGCTTTTACACACACTACGAAGCTGCTCCTTACAACAAGATCTCAGCTAAAATTCAAACTATTCAAAACGAAAGTGGTTTGAGCGTAGATGAAGTTATAAAAACTCGCCTTAATCAGGATGAAGCCAAGCAGCTAAACGAAGCCAAAGAAAAAGCCGGTTCAGCCGATTCTATTGCGGCTTCAGCTTCAGTTTTAGGAGATTTATTTAAAGGCGCTTTAAAAGCTATCGCACCAATTCTTGTCTTTGTTTTAGTGGCAACATCTATCATTTTAAGAGATTTTGGTCATACAAAAGGTATGCAAAAGATCATTACACTTTATCTAATTGGTACATTTTTAGCAGCCGTTGTTGCAGTTGTTGCTAGTTTCTTATTCCCAGTGGAGCTTTCTTTGAAAGGTCTTGCAAGTGCTGATATGTCAGCACCTCAAGGAATTACTAACGTTTTAAAAGATCTCATTTATAAAATGGTCGAAAATCCGATAAACGCTCTTGCAAATGGTAACTATATAGGTATCATCACCTGGGCAGTTGGTAGTGGTATAGCACTTAGAAATTCCACAGCTGAGACCAAAAAAGTATTTAAAGACATAAGCGATGGTGTGACTCATATCGTTAAATTTATCATTAGACTAGCTCCATTTGGTATCTTTGGTATGGTTACTATCAGCATTCATGAAACTGGATTTGAAGTACTTGCAGGATATCTAAAACTGATCTTAGTTCTTGTTGGGGCAATGCTTGTTGTCGCATTTATCATCTATCCGGCCATGGTTTTTGTATTAACTAGAAAAAATCCTTATCCACTTGTCATGATCTGTTTAAAAGAGAGTGCTATTTCAGCATTTTTTACAAGAAGTTCAGCTGCAAATATCCCTGTAAACATGGCGCTTTGCAAAAAGCTTGGGTTAAAAGAGGAACTCTACTCTATCTCTATCCCACTAGGAGCTACTATAAACATGGGTGGTGCAGCAGTTACGATCAGTATTCTAGCGCTCACAGCGGTAAATTCTATCCCGTCTATAACAGTCACATTTGGTGACGCACTGCTTCTTTGCTTCATCTCAGCTCTTGGCGCTTGTGGTGCATCTGGCGTGGCTGGAGGCTCACTTCTTTTAGTGCCATTAGCGTGCGGTCTTTTTGGTATCAGCAATGACATAGCAATGCAGTTTGTAACAGTTGGTTTTACTATTGGCGTCATCCAAGATTCAGTCGAAACTGCGTTAAATAGCTCATCAGACGTTCTTTTTACAGCAGTAGCTTCAGAGACTTCAAACTAACCTTCATAAAATTTCAGCTAAATTTTGGCTGAAATTTTACTTTTATCCATTTTTTTGTAAAATGTCCCAAAAATTTAAAGGATAAATATGCAAATTTGGGATCTAAAAGCACTTTTTGCAAACGAAAAAGAGTGCGAGCAAAACGCACTAAATTTACAAAAAGAGTGCGAGAAATTTAAAGATAAATACCTTGAAAATTATGAAAATTTAAAAACAGACGAGTTTTTAAAGGCATTTGGCGAATATGAAAACTTGATCGCTAAAATTTCAAAAGTAATGACTTATGCTTTTTTAAATTTTGCCAAAGATACAAGCAAGGGTGCGTTTTACGCAAAGATCGATGAGATAGCGACAAAAGCAAATGAAAATTTGATATTTTTTGAGATCAAATTTAATGAGTTTAGCCCTAAAAAACAAGAAGAGATCATAAAAAGCTCTAAAAAATATGGCTACTATCTAAGCAATCTCGCTAAAGCAAAACCGCACCAACTAAGCGTTGCCGAAGAAAGAGTATTACTTCGTACAGCAAGTACTGGGGCTGAGGGCTTTTCAAGGCTTTTTGATGAGAGTATGAGCAAGATGAGGTTTAAATTTAAAGGCGAACTTTTAAACGAAGAGGAAATTTTAGCAAAGCTTCATGACAACAATCAAAGCGTGCGAAAACTAGCCGCCAAAAGCCTTTCAAACGAGCTTAGCAAACATCAGCACCTTCTTGGCTACATATACAATATGATAAAGACTGATCTAAAAACAAGCTGCGAGCTACGAAATTTCAAGCTTCCTGAAGAGCCGAGACACCTTGAAAATCAAATCACCAAAAAAAGCGTTGATTCGCTCATTGCCGTAACTGAGAAAAATTTTGATCTAGTTGCTAAATTTTACGAGCGAAAAAAACAAATTTTAGGTCTTAAAAAGCTTTATGACTACGATAGATACGCTCCTCTTAGCAGCGAGGGCGAGTATAAATTTGATGAGTGCAAAAAGATAGTTTTAAAGGCGTTTGGGACATTTTCACCTAAATTTGGCGATATAGCCAAAAGCGCCTTTAGTGACGGCTGGATCGACGTTTATCCAGCACCAAACAAGCGAGGTGGGGCGTTTTCTCACTCAGGATCAAGCGACACTCACCCTTATGTTTTGCTAAATCACACAAACCAGCGAAGAGATCTTTTCACGCTGGCTCACGAGCTTGGGCACGCCGTGCATCAAAAGCTATCATACAATGTAAGCTACCTAAACTCAGACACTCCTCTAACCACGGCTGAGACGGCTTCAGTCTTTTGCGAGATGCTAGTTTTTGACCACGTAAAAGACGGCCTTAGCAAAAAAGAGAAAATTTCACTACTTGCTGGCAAGATCGAGGATATATTTGCCACGCTTTACCGCCAGATAAATTTCACCACTTTTGAGCGAGCTGTGCACGCACATGAGGGCGAGATCAGTCTAGACGAGCTAAATAAAATTTGGCTAAAAGAGAGCAAAAAGATGTTTGGCAAAAGCGTCACACTAAATGACTACTACAAAATTTGGTGGAGCTACATCCCGCACTTCATCCACACGCCATTTTACTGCTACGCCTACTCTTACGCGCAGCTTCTTGTGCTTGCGCTTTTTGGGCTTTATAAAAGCGGCAAATGCAAAAATTTTGTTGAAATTTACACCGAGTTTTTGAGCCTTGGCGGCAGCCTTAGTCCAAAGGAGCTTGTGGCTAAATTTGGCTTTGATATCGATGATAAAAATTTCTGGCAGATCGGCATAAACGAGGTTAAAAAGCTAGTAGATGAGTTTTTAGAAATTTCAAAGGATTAAGATGTTAGACGAAATTTTAGATGATGAGAAATTTTCGCTTTTGATGAAAATGCACGTCTATGAGTGCATTGATTTTTTGCTTGAAAAAGGAGCAAATTTCTCAGTTATGGCAAATTTACCGCTAGTTAGCTTTGAGCCAAGCTTACCAGATGAGATAAGCAGGAGCTTTAGCATGCCAGTCATTATGTTTTCACTTGGTGGTTATACGCTTGAGAGTGCGAAGTTAACGCAAGATGAGCTTAGCTTTGAGGCCGGCTTTGGTAGTGAAAATTTTGCCTCTGTGGTCTCTTTTCCACTCGGTGCAGTGGTTCAAATTTTGGTTGAAAATAGCCCAATTCTTGTAAATTTTTCCATCCATAAGCCTAAAGAGAAGCAAGCAGACCACACAAAAAAATCGGTTTCAGTCTTTTTACAAAATCCTAAAAATAAAGATATATTTAAGAAAAAATAGTAATTTTAAGCATTTTTGGCTAAAATCAAAAGAAAATTTAAAAAGCAAAAAATGGAAAAATTACTATCAAATTTAAACGAATCCCAGCGCGAAGCAGCCACCCACATAGATGGCCCGATGCTCATACTTGCAGGAGCTGGTAGCGGCAAGACAAAGACCATCACAACTAGGCTTGCCTACCTCATCGGCGAGGTCGGTATAGATGCGGCAAATACACTAACTCTTACTTTTACAAACAAAGCCGCCAACGAGATGCGTAGTAGAGCCATGGCGATGCTAAGCCAAAGCGGCAAAAACTACTCGCCGCTACTTTGTACATTTCACAAATTTGGACTTTTATTTTTAAAGCTCTACATAGAAAAGCTTGGCAGAAAAAACAACTTCGTCATTATCGACACAGACGATAAAAAGCGCATCATAAAAAGCTTTGAAAGTTCAGTCGCCACGGCGATTTTATCAAGTGAAATTTCAAACTATAAAAACTCACTTTTAAGCGTCGAAGAGGTCTATAAAAACGCAAATTTCTCTTCATTTGACAAGAGCAAAGATAACTTTTACAAACAAGCTGCTCAAATTTATGAAAAATATGAAGATTATCTCAAAACAAATAATCTTGTTGATTTTGACGATTTATTGGGGCTTACATATAAAATTTTAGACGAAAACGAAGATCTCGCGAGAGAAATTTCAAACCGCTACAAATACATAATGGTTGATGAGTATCAAGATACAAACGACCTTCAGTATAAACTGCTAAAAAAGCTATGTCTATGCCACGAAAACATCTGCGTAGTGGGCGATGATGATCAAAGTATCTACGGCTGGCGCGGTGCAAAGATAGATAATATCTTAAATTTCAAAGATCAATTTAAAGATGTAAAGATCATAAGACTTGAGAAAAACTACCGCTCGAGCGAAGCGATACTAAAAGCTGCAAACGAACTAATAGATCATAACCGCAACCGCCTTGGCAAGAAGCTTGTGGGCACAAAAGGCGAAGGCGAGGCTGTAAATTTGATAGAGAGCTTTGATGAGAGCGTCGAGGCTGGCAAGATCGCAAAAAACATAAAAGAGCTTTTAAGTAAAGGCGTGCAGGCAAAAGATATCGCGATCTTATACCGCATAAACGCGCTCTCTCGCTCGCTTGAAGATGGGCTAAATAAAGAGCAGATCGCCTATAAAATGGTCGGTGGCGTAAAATTTTACGAACGGGCCGAGATTAAAGATATCATAAGCTACTTAAGGCTTATAAATAATCCAAACGATGACTTTTCAATAAGGCGCATCATCAATCGCCCAAAACGAGGGCTAGGCAAAGTGAGTCTTGATAAGCTTGAAAAAATGGCATTTGAAGGCAAAATTTCCATTTACGAGGCGATCTCAAACATCTCTGATAACGACGAAGCCTTTAGCAAAAAGGTGAGATCAGCTCTTGTTGAGTTTGCAAACAATCTAAAAGAGCTTCAAGAAAGCAGCTCAGTTTTTGACCTAATAGATAAATTTGAAGCTAAATTTGGCGTGAAAAAATACTACGAGAGCTTGCCAGATGGTGCTGAAAGAGCGGCGAACATCGACGAGTTTTACGCTGTTTTAAAAGATCAGATCAAGCAAAATCCAAGCTTTGATCTGGAAGAGTTTTTAAACGAAATCACGCTGACAAGTGAGCAAGACGGCATTAGCGATGAGGCTATTAGTATCATGAGCGTGCATGCGAGCAAGGGACTTGAGTTTGAGCACCTTTTTGTGATCGGTCTTGAAGAGGGATTTTTTCCACTCATTGGCGACGGCAGCGATATCGAAGAAGAACGCAGGCTTGCATACGTGGCGATCACAAGAGCCAAAAAGACACTTAGTCTAAGCTTTGCAAACTCACGCTTTTACAAGGGTCAGCGAACAAGACTAAATAAAAGTAGATTTTTAAGCGAGAGTGGCATCACGCATGGCTCGCTAGTCATCGAGCAGAGCAATGAATTTAAAAAAGGCGACCTTGTTAAGCATAAAATTTTTGGTATCGGCAGGGTGAGCGCAGTTAGTAAGATCAAAAAAGAGTTTAAACTAACTATAAATTTTGGTGGCAATGTAAGAGAGATAATGTCAAGCTTCGTGGAAAAGGCCGTATGAACGCCATTTTCGTGGCAAACAAGCCTGCTGGTATGAGCTCAAACCACTTTTTAGGGCGACTAAAGAAAAAATACGGCGTTAAAAAGGCTGGATTTTCAGGCACACTTGATCCATTTGCGAGTGGCTGTCTAATAGTCGCTTTTGGCTCGTATACGAAATTTTTTAGATTTTTAGACAAAAGTCCAAAAGTCTATGAAGCTACGATCTGGCTAGGTGCTAGTAGTCCAAGCATGGATAATGAAAATATCACTGAAATTTCAAATGTAAAAGAGCTAATTTTAGAAAAACTTGAAGCCATAAAAAGCGAGCTAACTGGCAAGATAAGCTACATCCCGCCAAAATTTAGCGCCAAGCACGTAAATGGCACAAGAGCCTATAAGCTAGCTAGAAATGGTGAAGAATTTGAGCTAAAGACAGAAACGATGGAAATTTTTGATAGCCAAATTTTAAACTATTCGCACCCATTTTTAACTATCCGTCTAAGCGTAAGCGAAGGAAGTTATATCCGTTCGTATGCAGAAATTTTTGGAAAAAAGCTTAGTTATAATGTAACTTTAAGCTCATTAAAAAGGATAAGTGAAGGCAAATTTTGCTACGAAAATGAAAAATTTTTGAATATTTGTGATTTTTTAAACATTCAGAAAAATACATACTTTGGGGATATAAATGATATTCTTGATGGCAAGAAATTAAAAATTAACGATTTTGAAACACAAAAGCAAGGAATTTATTTGCTAAATTATGATAAATTTATGAGCGTAATCCAAATCACGGATGATACTATAAATTACACTCTAAATAAGGTTGAAAAATGTTAATCCTAGCAAGAAAAGAAAATGAAGAAATTTTAATAGGAAATGACATAAAAGTTGTCATAGTAAATATTTCAAAAAACACTGTTAAACTCGGTATCGAAGCGCCACGAAATACAATGATACTAAGAAGCGAACTAGCAAATGATATCAAAAATGAAAATATCCATGCCACAAAAACTGCAAGTGAAGCCGATATTCATGAGCTAGCTAAAAAAATCGAGAAATGAAAAGCTTTGCAAAGATAAATATATTTTTAAAGATAGTTGGTACTAGAGGCAGCTACCACGAAATTTTATCGCGCTTTATCCTCTGTGAGCAGCTTTTTGATGAAATTTATTTTAAAAAGTCAAATTCATTTGCTATAGAATGCAACAACCACGATATAAAAGATAACATCATTCAAAAAGCGATAGATGAGCTAAAAAGAGCCGGCTTTTCAAACGAGCTTGACGAGTTTTTTAGCTCTCATAAAATCATCATCAACAAAAATATCCCAATTGGTGCGGGCCTTGGTGGAGGTAGTTCAAATGCCGCCACCTTTTTGCTAATGATAAATGATGAGCTAAATTTAAATATAAAACATGAAAATTTGATGCAAATAGCGTCTAAAATCGGTGCAGATGTCGCTTTTTTCGTATGTGGCTACAAGGCGGCAAATGTAAGCGGCATAGGTGAGATCATAGAAGAATTTGATGATGAAGTACCTGATTTAAATATCTTCACGCCAAATGTTTTTTGCTCTACACCGGCGGTTTATCAAGAATTTAGAAGCAATTTCTTACAATACATAGACGTTAATGCTGCAAAAAAGATGCAAAATTTAAAAAGCAAAGAGCTACTTGAAATTTATAAAAATGGGGAGTTAAACGATCTTTTTGCCCCATGTTTTAAACTCTATCCACAGATGAATGAGTTTAAAGATAAATTTCTAAGTGGCAGCGGCAGTAGCGTATTTAGCGTAAAATAAAAGGTAAAATTTTGATAAAAGATCTAGCAAAAAACAAAAAAGCTTTGCATGACTTTAGCATACTTGAAACCTTTGAGGCTGGCATCGTTTTAAAAGGCAGCGAGGTCAAGGCTCTAAGGGCTGGTAGAGCAAATCTAAAAGATAGCTTTGTGCGCGTCATAAAGGGCGAGCTTTTCTTACTAAACGCCCATATCAGCTATCTTGAGACTACGCATAGCGCATTTCGTCCAAATGAGCGAGCAGCTAGAAAACTTTTGATGCATAGAAAGCAGATCGATAAAATTTTTGGTCAAGTCTCGCAAGATGGACTAGCACTAGTTGTTTTGGCACTTTATCTAAGCGATAAAAACATCGTAAAAGCAAGACTAGCCCTTGCAAAAGGTAAAAATTTACACGACAAGCGTGAGACTTTAAAAAGACGCGAGGCAGACAAAGAGGCAAGAGCTGCCATAAAAAGATACGTTTAAGGGATGAGATGAAGAATTTGCTTGTTTTAATAATCACTTTATTTACTTTTTTTGGTTGCGGCGATGATGAGAGCAGCAGCGTAAATTTTAAAGAATTTAGCCCAAATGAAGAGGTTAAGCTTATAGACGTAAGCGGCAAGGAGCTTATTTTAGTTCGAAAAAATCATGGCTTTGCTATCAAAAATGATGAAAATAAGGTTTTAATGATCGATATTTTTGGTACATTTTGCCCGCCTTGTCAAAAAGAGGCAGCTGAGCTTACAAAATACCAGCTTGAAAACAAAGATAAATTTACACTAATTGGACTAACTCATTTTGAAAATGTCACAAATGAGTATGTTTTGCACGAATTTATGCAAAAATTTAACGCCTATTATTTCATAACAAACGATCAAAAGATAAATGACAGACTTGCCGAGCAAATCGTAAGAGATATCGAATATAAACACGAGATCGCACTACCTTTTAAAGTAGTGATAAAAAATGGCGAATATCAAGTTTTAACAGACGTTGATAGCGGAAAATACGGAGTTAAGTATTATCTAGGTGGCACAAAAGTCACTAAAATGAAAGAAGATCTGGCAAAAATTTATGAGACAAAATAAATTTGCATTGTATTTGGAACATCGTTTGCTTATAAAAATGTGAAATTTCATAAGGATTTTAAATGTTTGTTTTAGATAAATCAAAATCTAGCCCACTTGTTGAATCAGCTCTTGCAGGCAGAGAACTACGCCAAAAACTAATCTCTGGTAATCTTGCAAACGTTGATACACCATTTTATAAAGCTAGAGATATAAGATTTGAAGATGTTTTAAAAGAAAAAGCAAATGAAATTTATAACACTTCAAGCCAAAAAAAACTACAACTTGCTAAGACAAACGAAGCACATATGGCTGCAGTTGATTTTCCAAAAAGTGACACAGCTCAAATTTTCTTGCGTGACGGTCACATGGCTAGAAATGACGCAAATACAGTCGATCTTGACGTCGAGACAACAGAAATGGGTAAAAACACAGTTATGATCAATGCCCTTGATAGTGCTTATAAGGCACAGGGGAATATCTTTAAAAGCGTAATAGACGCAAGTGCTAAGAACTAGGAGAGATGATGTCATACTTAAATGATTTTGATATTAGTGGATACGGACTAAGTGCGCAACGCTTCAGGATGAACGTCATCAGCTCAAACATAGCAAATGCTCAAACCACAAGAACGGCTGAAGGTGGCCCTTATAGAAGGCAAGAGGTCATCTTTAAAGAGATGAATTTTGATAAAATTTTAAACGATCAGCTTAAAAGCTCACAAAGTCTACTCGAGTATGAAAATCCACTCGACGACCCAAGCTCACCAAGAAACGCTCACCCTGCTCTAACTAGCGTGATCGTAGATAAAGTGGTGCGTGACGATAAGGACTTTCAGCTAAAATATGACCCGAGCCACCCAGACGCAAATGCAAATGGCTACGTCGCATTTCCAAATATAAATCCAGTCATCGAGATGGCTGACTTGCTCGAGGCGACAAGGGCTTATCAAGCAAATGTAGCGTCATTTCAAAACGCAAAAACAATAGCACAAAGTGCGATATCACTTATTTCAGGACAAGCATAATGATAAATAGTATAAATTTAGATAAGTTAAATAAAAACGAAAATTCAAACAAAATAGCAAAAGCAGGCGAAGAAGGCGGCTTTGAAAACGCATTAAACGACTCTTTAAAAGAGCTAAACAAGGTTCAAATCAATGCTGATAAAGCCATCGCTGATCTTGCAACTGGCGAAGTAAAAGACTTGCACCAAGCAGCTATCGCGATAGGCAAAGCAGAGACTAGCATGAAGCTTATGCTAGAAATTCGCAACAAAGCACTAAGTGCTTATAAAGAAATTTCTAGAACACAAATTTAAGTCATTAATGAATTCCAGAAAATCAAAAATAACCATACTTTTTTTATTAATTACTTTTGGAATTTCAATATTCGTACTTGTCATATTTTATAGAGCAAGCATCGAGCGAAAGCTTCCTAGGCTTCAAACAAGCGATATAAACACAGCAATTCGTGGCAATATAATCACAAAAGATGGCTTTAGCATCTCTTCAAGCCAAAAGCTCTACAAAGTGATGCTTGATACTAGAAACATCGATCCTAATAAAAAAGAGATGTTTATCAAACTATATTCGCTTTACAGCGGCGATGATCCAAACAAAGTAAGAAAGATCATAAATGATACAAAAGGCATCGTTACACTCTCATATAGTATTGATGCAAAGGGTGCTACCTACCTTCAAGAGCTCTCAAGAAAGCTAAATCGCAAGAGTATTTTGGTTTCATATCTTGACCCAAAAACAGGCCTTGCTTCATTTCAGGGCATGAGAGTAATGGAGAGCGGCCAAAATCGTAAATTTATGTCAAAGGATGCCCTCACACCAGCTATTGGCTACGTGAGCAAAACTGAAAGTGACGCGCTTACAAAAAGCAAAGGTGTAAAAGGTCTTGAGAGATATTATGAAGATTATTTAGCCCCTATACAAAATGCAAAAATTTTAGGGCCTCGTGATATTGGAAATAATATCATTTTAACAAGTGACTCGAATTTAGCAACAAGAGTAGATGGCTACAATGCGATGCTCTCTATACCATTAAAATTTCAAACAAAACTAGAGCAAATTTTAGATGAAAAGCGTGAATTTCTAGATGCAAAAGAGCTAGTCATATGCATAATGAATAGCAAAAATGGAGAAATTTTAGCCCTAGCTTCTAGCTCAAGATATGATCCTTCAAACATAAGAAAGCAAGATTATAGCGCTCTAAATTCGACCGTTAGCGAATATGCTTATGAAGTTGGCTCGGTTTTTAAGCCATTTATATTTTCTATCTTACTTCAAGAGAAGAAAGTAAATCCATTCGAGCTTGTAAATACCTATAATGGCCGATACCAACTTGGCAAAAGGATAATCAAAGATACCCATCCAGAGCCTTTTATGAGTGCTGAAGATATAATCGTGCACAGTTCAAACATTGGCATGATTCAGCTTGTTGAACGTTTAAATGGGCCACAAATTTATCAAGGACTTTTAAATTTTGGCTTTTCAAGAAAAACAGGCATAGATCTACCTTACGAGCAAGTAGGTATGATGCCAACAGTTACAAAGCTAAACTCATCGACATATAAGGCGACTGTGAGCTACGGATACGGCTTGCAAGCTACATTTATGCAGCTTTTAAAAGCCTATAATACATTTAATAATAAAGGCATTGAAGTTACTCCTCACATGGTTGCCTACTTAGAGAGAAATGGAAAAAGATACGATTTGCCAAAGTCCGAGCCAGCTCAAGTTATATCACAAGAAACCGCAAAGATAATGAAGAGAATTTTAATAAAAACGGTTGAAAAAGGTACTGGACTAAAAGCCTTTACGCCAGGACTTGAGATAGGTGGCAAGACTGGAACTGCACACATTGCTTCAGGTAGTGGTGGATACAGCAACACCTACAATGGCTCATTTTTTGGCTTTGTGAACGACACAAGAGGTAATAGCTACACAATAGGCGTTTTAGCAAGGGATCCTAAAAGACCTTACTACTACTTCGGCGCTCAAAGTGCCTTGCCTATGTTTAAAAAGGCAGTTGATCTGATGGTTGAGGATGGATATTTATTTCCTGATGCAAATGTAATAGCTGAGTTTGAAGCCAAAAAAGATAAGCTTAAAAATGATAAGACAAAACAAAAGCCTGCTTTGGACTAAAATTTTAAAGATAAGAAAGATATAAAAACTAAGCAAAAGCTAAATATGAAAATTTCTCTTGCTTTTTGGCATTTTCTCTAATTGCAAAACCTTTAATGCCATTAAAATACTTTTAGTTTCTAATAGCAATTAAATTATAAATAGAAAATCTAAACTGATCGAAAAGATTTAAGCCCTTAATATTTTTAGAGGTTATCCCTTCGTCATCTTTGTAATTTTTTCCACCTAAAAAGAGTAGATAAACAAGCGGGGTAACATAATTAAATCTTAAAAAAAGCGCTACGATACAATGAAAAAAGCCGTAGTTATATCTGATACAAACATAAAAACCATAAATTATATAAGCTATCATTAGAATCAAAAAAGCATAGAAAACAAAGCTTAAACCAGTATAATCTGAAATATTTAAAAAGCTACAAACTAAAATAAAAGCACTTACCAAAGTAGGTAATATAATGATTGGAAAAATTAGATGAAGTCCGATTAGATCAAATTTACTCGCATAAACCTTTATATTATATCTACCTGCAGGAATTATCAAAAATATAGGCAATACGATTAAAAAGAAAATAAGAAATATCACGTACATAGAATCAATATCATAAGAACTCATTTTATACCAAACTTAATTTTAAGATATTTTAACTACACTTTTTTGAATAAATTTATCTACGATTTTTGCGATTTTCTATGCCAATTTTTTCACTCTCTTCTATTTCGACAATGTAGCTTGGGTTTTTCTTTTTAGCTTCTTTGTCCAAAAAACTAATGAGCTTCGCATCAGAATTTTTATGAGAGCAGATTAAAATTATGAAATTTATATAGTTATTTGCTTCTTTTGGCATGATTTGGTTATTTTTGGCTGGTATACTAAAATTTCCTACAAAGATTTGAATAAGTTCGAAAAGCTCGTTTTTACTTAAACTATTATCACCCGCAAGCTTTTCAAGCTTTTCGATCGTTATCTCTTCTTTTTCTAATGCAAGTTCCTTTGTTTCGGTGCTATAATCTCTATTTCTTAAAAGTATATAGATTAACGCACAAATTGCAATTAATAGCAATACAATAAAGAAAACTATTAGACCTTTTATTAGCATCTAAAGCCTTGAGCAAAGTGATCGCTTTGTAAATGCTAAAACACTCATAAGCACCATTATCACGATACTAATCCAGACAAAATCAGGCACTGGCAATGGATCGCCAGCTGCATACGAGTGCATGCCAGCTAAATAAAAATTTACACCAAAATAAGTCATAATAATCGACCAATAAGCAAAAAATGAAGCCACTGCAAACGCATACTGGTTGTTTAGTTTTGGGATAAATCTTATATGAAGAACTGCGGCATAAACAAGTATCGAAACTAGCGCCCAAGTCTCCTTGCTGTCCCAGCCCCAATATCTGCCCCAACTCTCGTTCGCCCAAACACCGCCTAGGAAATTTCCAAGAGTAAGCAAGCTAAGTCCTAGTATCATAGCCATCTCATTTATACGGGTAGCTTCGAGGATATTGCGAGAAATTTCTGGATTTGGCTTTTTCTTATTTTGTAAAATGATAAGCAATAGTGTAAAGCCACCAAGTAACGCGCAAAGCCCTAAAAATCCATAACTTGCAGTAATGACAGAAACATGTATTGTTAGCCAGTAGCTTTGAAGCACTGGTACAAGTGTAGTGATCTGTGGATCCATCCAGCTAAGGTGCGCAACAAACAATGTAACACCAGCCAATATTGACGTAAGAGCAAGAGCGATAGGGCTACGTTTTGCAAAGACGATACCAGAAAGTCCTAGAGCCCAAGCGATATAGACCATCGATTCATAAGCATTACTCCAAGGCGCATGCTCAGCAATGTACCAACGAAGTCCAAGTCCGACAGTATGAGCAAGAAAAGCTAGTAAATTTATAATGTATACAACTCTTACAATGCCATTTATCTGAACTTTTGGAGCTAGCATTTTGACAAAAACAAAAAATAAAAGCGCAAGGCCAGCCAAAAGATAAACCGGTGTCAATCGCTCAAAAATTTGAATTTTATTAAACAAAATTTCTATATTTATCTTTTCTTCACTTGGCATTACAGCAGAACCATACTTTTGCTGATAGGCTGAAATTTTATCAAGTGCAGCATCAGCCTTACTCCAATCATTATCTTTTGTTGCTGCATCAACTGCTGCAAAATACTCTCTCATCATATTAATGACTAGATCGGCCTCTTTAGGCGGAAAGTACATCATAGCACTAGCAGGCGAATACCAAGAGTTTGATGAGTCATCTTGTTTTGGAAAAATTTTAAAAATTTCACCAATAAATATCATATAAAAAACGTTCAATCTCTCGTCGATCTTTATCACATCTTTATCAAATGTATTGCGTGATCCAGGATGCTTACGATTAGCAATTTCGGCAAATTTTGTGAGTTTATATTCACTTCCGCCATCTTTTGTGGCTCTAAAAAAATCATTAAAACTTGCATATTTTGCATTTTCATCTATGCCAAGCTCTTTTTTTAGCTCCTTGCTTTGCCCAAGTGAGATAATTTTTTCATTTCGCCAAAAATCAGGCGTTACCATTATTGAAAGCATCGCTTGATTCGAGTTTAGGCTATTTATATTCTCGCTTCTATGTATTTTATTTAAAATTTCTTTGCTAAGAGTATCGAATGGCTTCATTCTACCATCTGAGCTTTGCACAATAAGCCTAGAAAGCTTTTGTGTGTGCTCTTTGCTGATATTAGGCAAAAAGTCTTCAGCCTTTAATGAGCTAGAATTTAAACTTAAAAGCATAATGGCAATGATAACAACAACCTTTTTACCGCCTTTTGTTGATTCATTGTCTATTAACTTAGCTAGCTTTCTAAAACGGCTACCAGGATTTACAACATTTAACACAAAGCCAAGTCCAAGCAAAAAGTAGCCGATATAAGTTGGTATCTTGCCTGGATCTTTATTTACAGAGAGAATGGTTCCTTTTTCATCTGTATCATATGAACTTTGGAAAAATCTATACCCATCATAGTCAAGCACATGATTCATATAAATTTTATAGTCAAGCCCCGACATGTTTGTATCATCTTTTACAATAACTTCACTTGAGTAGCTCATAGGCGAATTTGAACCAGGATATCTTTTAAGCTCAAAGTCTTTTAAGTATAGGCTAAACGGAAGTTTAACTTGCTGCGCACCCCATGAAGCGTTAAATTTTTGTCCAGCCACAGCTAAGCGTGAAGGCTCTGTTAAGTTATAAAAAATATGCATCTCTTTACTCTCGCCTTTATAATTTAATTCAGCTATCAAGGCGTTAAATTCGCTATCTTTTGTGCTAACTAGCTTTCTTAAAGCATGAGTTGAAACTAATCTTGGAGCAAAATTTATATTTGAAATAGTATAAAGACTGCCCATGCCAAAATCATTTACACTACCAGCTTTTAACTCAGTTTTTGAGCTATCGCTCATTGTAAATTTTGAAAGATCAGTATTTGAAGTAACTGTGAAATTTCCGTCCACTAATTTAAAAAGCACATATTTTTTACTCTCGTCTGGCTTAGCATTAAAGATAAAACTAATATCTGCAACTCTTGCTTCCTCTTCTTCCAATAAGAAAATTTCTTCGCTTTCACTCTCGTTTGAAACCACAAATTCCACTACTGGTTGCCCATTTTTATCATCCACAAACTTATAGCTTGCATTTGGCACAAATTCTTTAAATTTTAAATTAGCTTCATTATCTGCTATTTTTAGCTTTAGATCAAAACCTTTTTTTACATCAGAAAGTCCTAACGGCAAAGCAGCATTTATCTCTTCTCCATTATCGTTTAATGCGGTTAAATTTAAATAGGATATTTTTGTCGTAACGATATTTGACTGAGTTTTTTCTCTTATATGCATATCAGCCTCAAAGCCAAGATATCTTGTTATTCCAGCACCGATTAAGATAACGATAAAACCAAGGTGGAAGATAAGCGAAGGGAGTTTTTTAGGATCTATTAAGTTGTATCTAAAGATATTATAGGTCAAATTTATACCAAGAAGTAGTTGAATGAGAGCAAACCAGCTGGCACCATAAACATAGTACCATGCAGCTTCTGTACTAGTTTTACTTTCTATTATCGTAGCGGCTCCACTAGCTATGGCAAAGATTATCATCAAAATGATAGCTGAGCCCATACTTAAAAATAATGATTTTGGATTTAACATCTGCTTCCTTTTATTTATATTATGACAAAGCTATCAAAGTAAAACTTATCTTAAATAACTGCCTTGCTTTGTTTGAGTAGAGACTGGTTTGTTTTCATTTGCGTCTTGTTCAGCAAATGCATCTTTACCTTTTAGATAGGCAAGAATCGCACCAAGGTCATTATTTGAAAGAATTTTGGCTTGGTTTTGCATTACATTTTTACCGCTTCCACCAAAATTTGAGTCACTTCTATAAGAGATGATGCTATCTTCAATATCCTTAGCATCCATATTTTTTAGAGGCGTTGAACCAAATGGCCTTTTATCAGCATTCTCGCCATGACAGCTAGCACATTGCTTTTCATAAAGCTCCTTACCTAAAGAAACACTATATCTGCCCTTTCTATCAACGCCTAATTTTAAAATTCTATTATCTTTATAGCGTCTTGGATCTTCATCAACATAGACATTTACTTTTTCATTTCTATCATTAGCCTGCTTTTTTGCCATTTCAGCAAGTTCTTTACCAAACTCACCACGAGCTTCTATATAGTAGACTTGTGAAGCTGCAAAGGCATTTGCCACCAAAAAACACGCCAAAAAAGAAATTTTAATACTTTTCATAATTTTCCTTGAAATTTTGCTCTAAATTTAAAAATCCCGGATCAGATTGCTCCGACCCGGGATTATATCATAAGTTGATTAATGAGCTACGATTAGAATGAGTATTTAGCTTCAAATCTAAATTTGTCTTCTTTTTCCTTCACATCATTAGGTTTTTTATGAGTTTGGAAAGAATAGAATGAGCTAAATTTCAACTTCTTGCTATATTGATAAGCAAATCTTGGAACAAATTCTTCTATTTTCTCTTTTACATCTTGATTATTTGCTCCTGCAGTTTTTATATTGCCTTTTACATAATCCAAGCCAACTGTAAATTTATCAAATGCATATGCACTTGTTGCATAGAAGAAGTTACCTTTGCCTTCTGCATGTGTCCAGTCAAATACATCTTCGCCAACATCTATTAGGTCACCTTGGTCTTCAAATGAGAATGCTGAAATAGCTTTATCTTGAGATTTCCAACCGATATAACCACCAGCCAAATCAAAGCCAAATAGTGAAGTTGAAAGTTCGCCAGCATAGAAGTTACCATCATTGTAGCCAAGCTTGCTTTTTGCACTAACGTCAGCTGTACTATTTACATAGTTAAGTCTTGCACCCAAAGAAACATCATCAGTAATAGCAAAATTTGCTGAAACATCAGCTGCAAGTAAGTCAGCTAAATTTGTTAAGCTAGCATACCATAGTTGGAAGTTAATAGGATCATATGAGCCAGCGATACCAGCTGCATATAAGTTACCTACGTCATAGCTCTTCGCAGCAATTTTTTCATGAAGTTCGCCATCAACCCATTCGTTCTCAATCGCATCAAATGCTAAAGCTGTAAGTGTAAGACCTTCGATATCTTTATTTACTATTCTTATACCTGTACCAACCGCATCATCAGTAAAGTATGAACCAATAGCTTGTTTACCGGCTGTGATAGTAGTACCACCTACGTTGTAGCCTAGGTAAAATTGATGAACATTAAATTTTTCAGTTGTATTTGTTGTATCTGTTCCAGCTGCATTATCGCCTGAACCATCATTAGCAGTGTATCTTAGGCCGATAACACCAAAAAAGTTATCATCAATAGCGGCTTTAAAGTTTGTAACCATTCTAAATTGATGATTAGCTTTACTTTTTTTTACAACATCACTTTGATCTGTATCTTTATTGTGAGTATTTGTATATCTATATCTTGCAAATCCTGAAAGATCTACATTTTTTATAGCTTCTTCAAGTGGGGTAGCACTTGCTACGCTTGAAAATGCACCTAAAGCAACCAAAGCGGCTAAACTAATTTTTGTTAGTTTCATTTTTTCTCCTTTTAAGGTTTTGTGCTGACGATTATAATCAATAAAATTTAATATGAAGCTTAAAATTTTTAATTTCAGTTACCGATCGTTTACCTGTTTTGACAAAAAAGAGGTATATTTTGATGATTTAACCTTAAAAACAATCTCTAAAAAATGGAGTAAAAGAAAAAGGGGCTGTTGCTTTGCCCCTTAAAAGGAGTTCTAGTTTTGATTGCTGTTGAAATTATATAAGCAAGCAGTAAATCAACGGTAATTAAAAAGAAATTTTTTCCTCTTTTGGCACTTCGATATTTGTTTTTACATTTTTTCTTTTAATAATTACATCATTTTGCGGCTTTTTTATACCATTATATAAGCCACGAGAGCCGCCCTCTTTTATAAGAAGCATATCTATAAGTTTATCTGCATAAAAGGTCGCATAGACCAAGTCACCTTTATCATAATAGTATCTATTTGCACAAAAATTTGCTTTATTGAGTTTGTGATTTTTTGTATCGCTCGCCACTATTTCATAGCAGTATTTTGAATCTTTATATGTAACCTCTTTTATAAAACCTTTGATCGAGCTTTTCACTGGTGTATTTTGCATGACCTGTCTTGGCTGTTTTCGCACTGGTGGATTGTCCTCAAAAAATGAGCAACCCAAAAACATGATAGCAGTTGCCAGTGGAAGTAAAATTTTAGCTTTCATCTCTTCTCCTTAGTGTAAAACGGCAAAGTATAACTTTTAAGATTAAATAAATTTTGTGGGAAATTAAAGGCTTGTATTTAAATTTATATACACGATCATACAAATTTATCTTAGGCGAGCCTACCTAAGATAGTTAAGCTGAAACATTTAAAACGTTGCCGCCAAGCTCGGCGATCTTTTTATCAAGTGTCTCAAGGGTCTTTTCAATAGTCTTTTGAGAAATTTCAGGAAGCTCACCTCCCCAAATTTTCTTCGCATCCTCAAAGCCCTTTGCCACACCCTCTCTACCAGCTTTTAGTTTTTCCACGTCATCACCTGCACCATTTAACACAAAGCTAGCTATCCTATCAGCCGTATTTGTGACACCAAAAAATCCATTCTCGCTAATAAGATCATTTGCCTCGTCACTACTTAGCTCATTTAAGGATTTACCGTTATAGCCGATACTTGCAAAATCAAGTCCTGATAAAATTTCTGATAAATTTTTAGGCACATTAAAGCTTAAGCCACCTTGAGCTAATAAATTTGAACTACTACTTTTAACGATCTCTTTTTGATACTGCAAAAAGTAGCTATTTGAAATGTCTTTGGCCGTTAAATTTGTAATTTCTGACTCTTTTTTAGAGATATCCTTTTCATCTTTATGAAGCGAAATTTCTGATTTTACATTTTCTTTTAGGCTTGAATTATTATATGAGTTTGCGATTTGAGAAATTTTCATTTTGGCTCCCTTAAAATTTATAAAATCAATATCGCCAAAAAGCAGAATTTATTTAGATAGAGCGGGAAAACTCCCGCTAGTAGTTATTTGCTAAGTGTTGCGTTTAGCATCCAAATTGCTTTTTCAAATTTTGCGATTTGATCTTGTGCATACATTTGAGTTGTTGTATCGCCTTCTGCAAGCTCGTCAAGCTTTTTAAACTCACCCAAAAGGTGTTTATAATCAGCCAAGACAATCTCTAAAACCTCAGTTGGAGTGTAAATTTCTTTTGGCTCGTGTTTGATATGAGTAACTTTTGCTAGCTCCTCAGCCTTGACGATAGGTCTGCCACCAAGCATAAGAGCTCTCTCAGCTGCATCGTCAAATATCTCACTCATATCTTCATAAGCTTTTTCTGTGTATTCATGAACGCTAAAAAATTGAATACCTTTTACATTCCAGTGAAGGTCGTGAAATTTAATATAAAGTGCATTTGCATCAGCCTGAATAACATTTAACTGTAAAATAACTTTTGACATTTTGTCTCCTTCTTTATTGTAAATATGATGAAATTATATATAGCTAGAGTTAATCGGTAGTTAATCAAATAATAAATTTTATTATTTGATATAAAAATTTGACTACAAAATAAATTTATCTTGTAGTCAAATGTAGGATCACAAAATTTATCTATTTTTTATAAGGCGTAGTTTTATAGCCTTGTTCGATCAAGCTACTCATACCTCCATCTAAATTTATTATCTTAAGATCTGAGCTATCTATCACTGCGGCTGCTGCCGTACTTCTTCTGCCACTTCTGCAAACAAGAGCAATAGGTTTTTTGATATCAACTGCCTTTGAAAGCTCCTCCAAAAATGCACTCTTATCGTTTGGATTAAAAGTTATAGTCTTTGCACCTGCGATAACGCCAGTCTCTTGCCACTCAGATGGAGTTCTTATATCGATAATCTGATCATATTTTTTGATCTCATCTGGGCTTATGTTAACGGTTTTAACATCAGCTGACAACATGCAACAAACGGCTCCTAAAAGTAAAATTTTTTTCATCTATTCTCCTTAAATAAATTTTTGAAATGTTAGCACGGATTATTAAATATATAAAAATTTTTGTTGATAAAATTTATTAGTTTAGATAAAAATTAATAATATAATGTGTTGATAAAAAAGCTAAACCCACTACGAATGCATATATAGATAAACCAAAAAATATAGCTGCTTACCATTACACATATTTTATAAAAATTTTTCTTTGATTTTAGTGATCTTATTTGCATATCACTTATGATCTTATTCTTAAAAGTTTATTCTTTTTATTTTTCCCTTAACCTGCGTTATGCCGATCTTTATAAGAATATTTTTTATAAATTGCTATATCTTATTATACGTTTTAGTATATTTTAAAAACACTTGTTTGAGCACTTTATATTTTACAAAAATGATTGCATGATGGATGGTGTCCCCAACAGGGTTCGAACCTGTGGCCTTAGAATTAGGAATTCTACGCTCTATCCAGCTGAGCTATGAGGACAATTCATATATTTTGTAGATAGACTTTATAAGAATTTAATTTTTAAAGGACAGATTACTCTGCCCTTCTTTGGTTAATTAGCCATTTCTTTTTTTAATGATCTCATCACTTACGTTTTTAGGAACTTCTTCGTAGTGATCGAATTCCATTGAATAAGTTGCACGGCCTTGAGTCATTGAGCGAAGATCTGTTGAATAGCCAAACATTTGAGCTAATGGGCAATAAGCTGCAATGATCTTCACACCATTTCTATCATCCATTGAATTTACTTGTCCACGGCGTTTATTAAGGTCGCCTATAACATCACCCATATACTCTTCTGGAGTTTCAACTTCAACCTTCATCATAGGCTCAAGAATAACAGCACCTGCTTTTCTAGCACCCTCCTTAAAGCCCATTGAAGCAGCAAGTTTAAATGCCATTTCAGATGAGTCAACTTCATGGTAGCTACCATCAAAAAGGGTAACTTTAACATCTTCGACTGGATAACCAGCAAGAACACCGCTTTGAAGTGCCTCTTTGCAACCTTTTTCAACAGCTGGAATATATTCTTTTGGAACAACACCACCTTTGATATCATTAACAAATTCAAATCCACTAGCAGCTGGAAGCGGCTCAATACGTAAAAATACGTGACCGTATTGACCACGACCGCCTGATTGTTTAGCATACTTATACTCTTGTTCAACTGTCTTACGAATAGTTTCACGATAAGCAACTTGTGGTTGTCCAACTTCAGCATCTACCTTAAATTCACGAAGCATACGATCAACAATGATCTCAAGGTGAAGTTCACCCATACCACTAATGATAGTTTGTCCGCTCTCTTCATCAGTGCTAACTCTAAAGCTTGGGTCTTCTTGAGCTAGTTTTTGAAGAGCGATCGCCATTTTTTCCTGGTCTGCCTTTGTCTTTGGCTCAACTGCAACACTAATAACTGGCTCAGGGAAGTCCATTCTTTCAAGGATAACCTTATCTTTTTCACTAGCTAGAGTATCACCTGTTAAAGTATTTTTTAGACCAACAACAGCGCCGATCTCACCAGCGAAAAGCTCAGTAATCTCTTCACGTTTATTTGAGTGCATTTTTAGCAAGCGACCGATTCTCTCTTTACTATCTTGAACGGTATTATAAGCATAGCTACCACTTTCCAAGCTTCCTCTATAAACACGAATAAATGTTAGCTGTCCAACAAATGGGTCAGTCATAATCTTAAATGCAAGAGCTGCAAATTCACCATTATCAGTGCTTTCAACAGTTACTTCAGTGCCATCTTCATATACGCCCTTAATAGCTTCAATTTCATCTGGAGCCGGCAAGTAATCAACAACAGCATCAAGTAGAGGTTGAATTCCTTTGTTTTTAAACGCAGTTCCACAAAGCATAGGTGTGATAGTCATTCTCAAGCAGCCTGCTTTTATACCTTTTTTGATCTCTTCTTCACTTAGATCTTCACCAGCAAAAAATTTCTCCATCAAGCTATCATCTGTCTCTGAAACTGCTTCGATTAGTTTCGCACGATATTCTTCTGCTTTATCTTTAACTTCAGCTGGAATTTCTTCTTCAACATAGTCAGTTGGTTTTTTCTCATCATTCCAAACATAAGCTTTCATTCTTACAAGGTCAACCACACCTCTAAAGTTATCCTCAGCACCTATAGGAATTTGAATAGGTATCGGGTTTGCTTTTAGTCTTTCCCTAATCTGCTCTTCAACTCTAAAGAAATTTGCGCCGATTCTATCCATTTTATTAACAAAAACGATTCTTGGTACGTGATATTTATTTGCTTGTCTCCAAACGGTTTCTGATTGTGGTTGAACACCACCAACAGAACAAAATACTGAAACAGCACCGTCAAGAACACGCATAGAACGCTCAACTTCGATAGTAAAGTCAACGTGTCCCGGAGTGTCAATTAGGTTTATTTGATAACCCTTCCAAAATGCCGTAGTTGCAGCCGAAGTAATAGTAATACCACGCTCTTTTTCTTGTTCCATCCAGTCCATGGTAGCAGCACCATCATGAACCTCACCTATTTTATGGCTCATGCCAGTAAAGAATAAAATTCTCTCACTAGTAGTTGTCTTTCCAGCATCAATGTGAGCCGCAATACCGATATTTCTTACCTTATGTAAAGGCGTTTTTCTCTCTGCCATATTAATTCTTTCTTACCAGCGGTAGTGAGCAAATGCTTTATTAGCCTCTGCCATCTTGTAAGTATCTTCCTTCTTCTTGAAAGATGCACCTTTTGAGTTTGCCGCATCTAAGAGCTCATTTGCTAGTTTATCTATCATAGTTCTTTCGCTTCTTTTTCTGGCGTAAGTTATAAGCCAGCGGATAGCAAGAGCTTGTTGGCGAGCTGGGCGAACCTCAACTGGTACTTGATAAGTAGCACCACCAACACGGCGTGATTTAACTTCTAAAATAGGTTTTACATTTTCAATAGCATCATTAAAAACGTCGATACCTTTAACCTCAACATTTTTCTTTTCTATGGCTTTAATAGCACCATACATTATCTCAGTAGCGACGCTTTTTTTGCCATCATACATAAGAGAATTAATAAATTTAGTGATTATTTTATTTCCGTAAATCGGATCAGGTAAGACTTCCCTTACAGGGGCTTTTCTTCTTCTCATTTTGATCTTTCCTTCAAATTTTTATGAAATTTTACTCAAACGTTTGCAAATTTTAGCAACGTCTGCGAACCTAAATTTTTACTTTTTTGTTGCAGCTGCAGCGCCAGCTTTAGGGCGTTTTGCACCATATTTAGAACGAGAAACTGTTCTTTTTGCAACACCAGCAGTATCAAGCGCACCACGAACGATGTGATATTTAACACCTGGTAAGTCTTTAACCCTACCGCCGCGAACTAAAACGATACTGTGTTCTTGTAGGTTATGACCTTCGCCACCGATATAGCTGATGACTTCAAAACCGCTTGTTAGCCTAACTTTGGCAACTTTCCTCAAAGCTGAGTTTGGTTTTTTAGGAGTTGTAGTATAAACCCTAGTGCAAACTCCTCTTCTTTGAGGGCACTCTTTTAACGCTGGAGATTTTGACTTAACAGTCACTTTCTTGCGTTCTTTTCTGACCAATTGATTTATGGTTGGCACAATAATTCCTTTCAACTAAATTTATTAAAAAGACCTAATTTTATTTAAAATAAACTTAAATAACGGTTAATAAGTTAGACTTACTCATATAATTCTTGATTTTATAAAAACTCTGCTGTCTTTATTTTGTATTAGTCTTGCTTGACAGCATATTTGCCGCTACCTATCAAAAGAATACAAAGTGAAATAGCAATATAAAGGTAAATAAGTTCTGATTTAAAACCATTAACTTCATTTAATGCAAATAAATTTGCAAATCCATAGTACGAGTATAAAATAGTAATACTAGTACCTAAAACTAGGATAGCGCCTACCCTTGAATAAAAACCAATAATTAACATAATTGGCGCTAAGACCTCTCCAAGGTAAGAAAAATATGCCAAAAATCCAGGCAAACCAGCATTTACTAATATACCTTTTACCTCACTAAGTCCATGTAAAATTTTACCAAAACCATGCATAAAAAGGCAGATACCAAGTCCTAAACGTATAAATAAAAGTCCAAGATCAATGTTTTTCATAAATTCTCCATGATGTGATTTAAAGATAAGGATTTTATTAGGTGATAGTTAATAGCTTGTAAATTTTTAATTGATTTAATTCTATAAAGAGGTTAAGCCCCAAAAATAGGGGCTTGAAGTATTAGTTTTCTTTGATTTTTACTTTTTTATCCTTATAAAAACCAGTACCAACTGGGATCATACGCCCGAGGATAACATTCTCTTTTAGATCCTCAAGATAGTCAAATTTAGCAGCGATAGATGCTTCCGTTAGGACTTTAGTTGTCTCTTGGAACGATGCAGCAGAGATCACACTATCACTTCCGATAGCTGCTCTTGTAACACCTAATAGGATCGGCTCAGCAATAGCTGGCTCACCACCCATGTTCATGATACGCTCGTTCTCTTCTTTAAATTTATTTCTTGAGACCATATCGCCAACTATGAAATTTGTATTTCCGCTATCGACGATTTTGACTTGGCGAAGCATTTGAGAGACGATGATCTCGATATGTTTATCTGCGATCGCAACACCTTGGCGGCGATAAACTTGTTGAATCTCGCTAATCAAATAATAATGAAGTGCTTTTTCGCCAAGAATTCTTAAAATATCGTGGCTTGAGATTAGTCCATCAGTTAGTTTCTCACCAGCATGGACAAATTCCCCATCTCTTACTTGGATCTGACGACTTTTCTCGATCAAATACTCAGCAGTTGTGCCATCTTCAGCTTGGATGATTATGCGCTCTTTTGAGCGAAGTGGCTTATCAAATCTAACCACGCCATCAATCTCTGCAACGATAGCTGTATTTTTAGGGCGTCTTGCTTCAAATAGCTCACTTACTCTTGGAAGACCGCCGGTAATATCTTTTGACTTAGCAACAGCTTTTGGGGTCTTAGCCAAAATATCAGCCTGAGCTACTTCATCACCACTTGAGACAAAGATCGCAGTTTTTGGATCAAGCGGATACTTGATTAAATTTCCTTTTTTAGTAGCGATAATAATCGCAGGTTTTACACCGCTTGGTAAGTATTCATTGATAACAAGACGTCTTTGTCCAGTCGCCTCATCAGCTTGCTCAGTCGCACTATATCCTGGTTCAATATCTTCAAAGCTAACCACACCAGCTTCTTCAGCAATAGTTGGAGTTGAGTATGGGTCCCACTCAGCAATAATCAACTTATCATCTTTTTCAGGTAATGAAACTACAGTAGCTCTCTCAACTGCATCATTATCAGAAACTTGGATGATAGAATTTCTTGGGATATAATGGCGAACCGCCTCACGTCCATCTTTATCAGAAACAACCACAAAGAAACCTTTTTCAGTTACTTTGTGACCTTTTTTGATATCTTTAACCCTATCAAGATAATCACCTTTTAATATGAAAAATTTAACCACACCATTTGCGTCGGCTAAAATTTTACGAGTTACAGGATCTCCGTCTGAAATTTTAAGTTCACTAGCGTATGGGATACGATTTGGGATATTCCAACCCTCTTTTATGATCTCAACGATACTTTCATTCTCTTTTACCTTATCGCCACTTACATAAGGTATATACATCTTTCCTTCGATCTTTCCGCTAACACCAGCTAATTCATTTGGTTTAGCAAGATCATTTCTTCTAATTGTATATTTAACCTCTTCTTTTTTACCTTTTATCACGATATTTACATCTTCGTGGGCATATTCGATCTCTATTTTACCGTCAATCGTTGATTTAATCTTTGGCTCAACAAGTAGTACAGCTGCGCTTCTTCTATTTGCAACGATCTTCTTATCGCCGTTATCATAAGTATTAAGGTTGTAATATCTGATAAAACCTTCTTTTTGAGCAATTACTTGACGATCTTGTTGCTCAGTAGAAGCCGTACCACCAATGTGGAATGTTCTTAGTGTTAGCTGTGTACCTGGCTCACCGATAGATTGGGCTGAAATGATACCAACTGCTTCACCTGGTTTTACAAGTTTACCTTCACCCAAATTTAAGCCGTAGCATTTTGCACAAACGCCTTTTGGTGCTTTGCAAGTAATAGGAGTTCTAATGCTCACTGATTTTATGCCAGCCTCAGTTATAGCTCTAGCTTTTTCTTCATCAAGTAGTGTGCCCTCACTAAATAAAATTTCATTAGTTATAGGATCGATCACATCATCTGCTAAAACACGGCCTAATACTCTTTCTTCAAGGCTTTCTATTAGCTCGCCACTCTCAGTAATATCTGTGATTTCAACGCCCTCGTGCGTACCGCAGTCGTGCATTGTTACTTTAACATTTTGAGCAACGTCGATTAGTTTTCTTGTTAAATAACCGGCGTTGGCTGTTTTTAGCGCTGTATCTGCAAGACCTTTTCTAGCTCCGTGGGTAGAGTTAAAGTACTCCATTATATTTAGACCTTCACGGAAGTTTGAAATGATCGGCGTTTCGATGATCGAACCATCAGGTTTTGCCATAAGACCACGCATACCAGCTAGCTGGCGAATCTGCGCTGCACTACCTCTCGCACCTGAGTCTGCCATCATATAAATTGAGTTAAATCCACCTTTATCACTTTGAATAAGCTTCATCATCTCGCTTGCAACGCTGTTATTTGTATCTGTCCAGATATCAATGATCTTGTTATATCTCTCACTATCTGTTAAAAGACCAGCGCCGTATTGCTTTTGAATTTCGCGAACTTTTTTCTTAGCTTCGTCGATATATTTTTGCTTGCTATCAGGCACGATGATGTCTGCGATAGAGATAGAAATTCCCGCTTTTGTCGCATATCTAAAGCCTAAATTTTTAAGCTTATCAAGAAAATCGGCCGTTACTTCAAGACCACCATTTCTATAAACATAATCAACCAAATTTGCAATATCTTTTTTCTTCATGATCTTATTCCACATATTTTCAGGAACAAAATCAGGAAGTATAGCTCTTAAAATCAAGCGACCAGCCGTCGTAAAGATGATCTTATTATCAACCATAGTCTTGATTTTAGCGTGAAGGCCAAGAGTGTTAGCCTCTTCAGCGATCATTACTTCATCAACGCTTGAGAAAATTTTATTTGCACCTTTTTCATCATTTCTCTCTAGGCTTAAATAATAAATTCCTAAAACCATATCTTGTGAAGGGACTGTGATAGCCTTACCACTTGCTGGAAGCAAAATATTCATTGAGCTAAGCATCAAAATTTTGCACTCAGCGATAGCCTCTTGTGATAGTGGTACGTGAACAGCCATTTGGTCGCCGTCAAAGTCCGCGTTGAATGCAGCACAAACTAATGGGTGAAGCTGAATCGCCTTGCCTTCAACAAGCACTGGGTGAAACGCTTGGATGGAAAGCTTGTGAAGTGTTGGAGCACGGTTTAGCATGACTGGATAGTCTTTAACGACCTCTTCTAGGCACTCCCAAACCTCATTTGTCTTATCTTCTATCATCTTTTTCGCTTGCTTAACAGTTGTTGCATAGCCCTTTTCTTCAAGGCGAGCAAGCAAATGTGGTTTAAATAGTTCTAGAGCCATTTTCTTTGGAAGACCACACTGATCCATTTTTAGTTTTGGGCCAACGACGATAACAGAACGTCCAGAGAAGTCAACACGCTTACCTAGCAAATTCTGGCGGAAACGGCCTTGCTTACCTTTGATGATCTCGCTTAGTGATTTTAGTGGGCGCTTATTTGCACCTTTTACTGCATTTGCTCTGCGGCCATTATCAAATAGCGCATCAACAGCTTCTTGAAGCATTCTCTTTTCATTTCTGATAATGATCTCAGGTGCGTCAAGCTCAAGTAGACGTTTTAGACGGCTATTTCTGTTTATTACGCGGCGATATAGGTCGTTTACGTCTGAAACAGCAAATTTACCACCATCAAGGCTGACTAGCGGTCTAAGATCAGGTGGAAGAACTGGTAAATTTGTTATCATCATCCACTCTGGGCGGTTACCTGAATTTAAAAAGCTCTCGATAACTTTTAGACGTTTTACTATAGTTTTTTTCTTGGCTTCTGAATTTGTAGACTCCATCTCTTCTTTTAGTTGATTTAAAATTTCCATCAAATCAAGCTCAGCTAGCATATCATAGATGACCTCGCCACCCATTCTAGCTGTAAAACTAGTCTCTTCGTATCTTGAAGCTAGGCTTTGATATTGCTCTTCGTTTAAAACATCGTATTTCTCAACTTTTTTAGAATTTTCATTGTCGTAATAAGCCTCACCAGCATTATCAACAATGTATGCCTCATAGTAAAGTACACGCTCAAGGTCTTTCATTTTAATACCAAGAAGTGCGCCAATACGGCTTGGTAAGAAATTTACATACCAGATATGAGCCACTGGAGTTACAAGCTCAATGTGACCCATGCGAGAGCGGCGAACTTTAGATGTTGTTACTTCAACACCGCACTTTTCGCACTTGATGCCTTTATAACGCATCTTTTTATATTTGCCACAAAGGCACTCGTAATCACGGATCGGTCCAAAAATTTTCGCACAAAATAAGCCGTCACGCTCAGGTTTTAGCGTACGGTAGTTGATAGTCTCTGGTTTTTTAACCTCGCCATAACTCCAAGATTTTATCTTCTCAGGACTTGCTAAACGAAGTTGAAAAGCTTCAAAATCACGAGGTCTATGCTCTTCTTTTATCTCAACTGGTTTTAAATTAGTTAGTTTCATTTGTCTCATCCTCATCATATACTTCTACATCAAGAGCTAGTGATTTTAGCTCGTTTGTTAGAACAAAGAACGTCTCAGGGATACCAGTCTCAGGAACGTTTTCGCCTCTTGTTAAAGCTTTATAAGCAGATAGTCTTCCCTCAACATCGTCTGATTTTACAGTTAGCATCTCTCTTAGTGTATGGGCGGCGCCGTAAGCCTCAAGTGCCCAAACCTCCATCTCACCAAACCTTTGACCGCCAAATAGTGCCTTACCACCAACAGGTTGCTGTGTAACAAGGCTATATGGTCCAGTACTTCTTGCGTGAACTTTCTCATCAACCAAGTGGTGAAGTTTTAGCATATACATACAACCAACATTAACACGTTCTCTTATCTTTGAGCCTGTGCGTCCGTCATATAGTTCAGTTTTGCCGTCGCTATCTATCTTTGCCATCTCAAATAGTTTTGCAAATTCGTCAGCTTTAACGCCTTCAAAAATCGGAGTTGCAAATCTTACGCCATTACTCCAATCTTTTGCATATTCAAGAAGCTTCTCATCACTCATCTTACCAAGAGCTTTTTTAGCGTCCATTAGCTTAGCAACACCTGCTATCTCTATCATCTTAGCTCTTAGCTCTTTTATCCACTCGCCTTTTTTAGTTTCAAAGATTTCATTTATCTGCTCACCTAAGCGATAGCCAACAAGACCAAGGTGGCTCTCTAAAATTTGACCGATGTTCATACGGCTTGGAACACCAAGTGGGTTTAGCACGATGTCTACGATCTGACCGCTTGGAAGGTAAGGCATATCAACTTCTCTTACAATATTTGAAACAATACCTTTATTACCGTGACGTCCAGCCATTTTATCGCCAACTTTTAGTTTGCGTTTTGTAGCTATATAAACTTTTACAAGTTTTACAACGCCACTTGGTAAAATGTCATCTTTTTCTAAAATTTCTATCTTAGCATCGTGCTCTTCTTTGAGCTTTTTCTTCTCATTTTGGAAGTAATTTTTTAGCTCATCATATTTCTTTTGGATATCTTTTGAAAAGCTTTTAACGATAGCATTTAGAGTAAATCTATTTATGTTTTCAAGATCAGCCTTATTGATCTTTGAGCCCTTCTTATACTCTTTTTTATTTACCTCTTGATCACTCGCTAGTGGATTTTTAGAAAGAAGTGCTGTAACTTTTAACATCTCTTCGCGGTCTAGCATAAGTAGTCTATCGTGATGTTCTTTTTCTAAAAGAGTCTTCTCTTCTTCGTAAGCTTTATTTGTTCTGCTATCTTTTTCATATCCTTTTTTGGTGAAAATTTTAACATCAACAACTACGCCTTCCATTGAAGCTGAAGCGTATAGCGATTTATTTACCACGTGGCCAGCCTTTTCACCAAAGATCGCACGTAGTAATCTTTCTTCTGGAGTTGGCTTAACCTCGCCTTTTGGAGATACTTTACCAACAAGGATCATGCCAGGCTTGATCTCTGTACCAATTTTGACAATACCACTCTCATCAAGGTGCATAAGCTCCTCTTCTTTGACGTTTGGTATATCTTTTGTTATCTCCTCAACTCCGTCTTTTAACTCACGAGCCTCGATCTCTTTTTCATAGATATGGACACTTGTAAAAGCATCTTCACGTATCATTTTTTCACTAATGACGATCGCGTCTTCGTAGTTGTAGCCATTCCAAGGCATAAATGCAATTAGTGCGTTTTTACCAATGGCTAGCTCGCCTTTTTCCATACTTGGACCGTCAGCAATTATTTGACCAGCAACGATCTCATCACCTTTTTTAACTATCGGATGTTGAGAAAAAGTCGTATTTTGGTTTGTTCTTAAATTTTTCTCCAAAGAGTAATGATCGATATATGGACCAGCTTCGTCTTCGCCTAAAATAAATATATTTTTATTATCAACCTTTTCAACCACGCCACTACGTCTTGCTTTTACGCTTTCCCACGCATCTCTTGCGATAACGCTTTCCATACCTGTTCCAACAATAGGAGCAGTTGAGCGAAGTAGTGGCACTGCCTGACGTTGCATGTTTGAACCCATGAGAGCACGGTTAGCATCATCATGCTCTAGAAATGGAATAAGTGAAGCCGCAACACCAGCTATCATACCAGAACAAAGGTCAATCAAAGTAACATCTTCTCTACGGGCAAGCATCATCTCGCCATCTTTTCTAACTTCAATCAAGTCCTCAACGATGTGTCCATTTTCATCAAGTTTAGTTGATGCTGGAGCTATAACATTGCCCTCTTCTTGAGTTGCAGTTAAATAAACTATCTCATCAGTCACTTTGCCATCTACAACTTTTTTGTAAGGCGCTTCAACAAAGCCAAGATCATTCACTTTTGCATAGGTTGAAAGTGTATTGATAAGACCAATATTTTGACCTTCTGGAGTCTCAACTGGACAAATTCTGCCGTAATGAGTTGGGTGAACGTCACGCACCTCAAAGCCAGCACGTTCTTTTACTAATCCACCCTCGCCAAGCGCAGATAGACGGCGCTTGTGAGTAACTTCACTAAGTGGGTTTGTCTGATCCATAAACTGGCTTAACTGACCACCCGTAAAAAATTCCATAATCGTAGCAGTAATCATTTTTGGATTAATAAGGTCGTATGGCATAATCTCTTCAGTATTATTGCTTAAGCTTGTAAATTTATCGCGGATTGCCTTTTGCATCTTTACAAAACCGAGGTGAAGTTCGCTAGCAAGTAGCTCACCGATTGACCTTATACGGCGGTTGCCAAGGTGATCTCGGTCATCAATGTGACCTTGTCCATTTTTAACTTTTATAAGATATTTCGCAGTTTTTATGATATCTTCACTTGTTAATAAAGTAACGTATTCTGGCACATCAAGAGAGAGCTTATGGTTCATTTTCATACGACCAACTTTTGTTAAATCGTATCTCTCAGGGTTAAATAGCATATCATTTACAAAACTCTTTGCAGCCTCTTTAACAACTGGCTCTCCTGGTCTCATGACCTTATAAATTCTAATAGCCGCAAGATCATTTTCATCATCCACGCCCTCAGTTTGTTTTAAAACCTTAAGCATATCGTTGTCAGCTATAAAAGAATTTATAATTGCATCATCAACACCAGCAGCAGAGTTATTTATAATCTCAATACTTTCATGCTCAGCTAAAATTTTTGCAAGTTTATTCTCGTCAAGAGCAGATAGTGTATCATATAAAATTTCTCCACTCTCTGTATTTATTACAGGATTTGCCAAATATCTACCAATAAGTGCTTCAACTGGGTATTCAACAAATTTTACTCCATCCTCGATCAACTTGTCAGCTTTTTTCTTAGTAAGACGTTTGCCTGCTTGGTGAAGAATTTCTCCATCTTCGTTTTTTATATCATATTCAACTCTTCCCAAATAATCTTCAGGATT
This sequence comes from Campylobacter concisus, assembly GCF_902460705.1. Taxonomy (GTDB): domain Bacteria; phylum Campylobacterota; class Campylobacteria; order Campylobacterales; family Campylobacteraceae; genus Campylobacter_A; species Campylobacter_A concisus_Z. The sequence continues at coordinate 408,076 of NZ_CABPUP010000001.1, forward strand.
AAAAAGAGTTAAAAATTTGTTATTTTTAATAATTAAATTTTGTATCGGGTAAAACAACTTAATAATATCTTGTTTTTTATATCCAAGTGCCCTAAATAATATAGTTACTGGTACTTTTCTGCGTTTATTTATCCTAACATATAAAATATCTTTTGTGTCATATTCAAAGTGTAGCCAAGAGCCACGGTCTGGTATTATTTGAGCTGTATAAATTAATTTATTTGCAACGGTCGCGCTCTCTTCTTGTTTAAAAATAACACCTGGGCTTCTATGAAGTTGATTTACAACAACACGCTCAACACCATTTATAATAAATGAAATTCTATCAGTCATTAGTGGAATTTCACGTATAAAAATTTCTTGTTCTTTTATATCTTTAACACCGACTTTATCACCTGTCTTATCATCTTTCTCATGAACGATAAGGCGTATTTTCATCTTTAAATTTACAGAGTATGTAAGACCTCTTTCTATACACTCTCTGATCGTATATTTTGGTTTTCCAATTTCTGAGCCAACATATTCTAAAGTCAAACGATTTTGCGGATCATGTATTGGAAAGATTGATTTAAAAACTTTTTCTATACCGCTTTCTGCTTGATTGTTATTTAAATTTAAAAAATTATCAAAGCTCTTTTTTTGTAGTTGTAGTAGGTTCGGAACGTCTATCTCCTTAACGACATTAGAGAAGTCAACCCTAAGACGATTTCCTGAGTATAAGCTATTTAACATTGCATCTACCTCGTGGTAATTTTGAAAGAAAAGTATAGCCTTTTAAAAAGGCATCTAAAATTTAAAAAAGAGAGGGGCTTTGCCCTCTCTTGAAATATTAAGCTCAAATAATAAAAAATTATTTAAGTTCAACCTTAGCACCAGCTTCTTCAAGCTCTTTTTTAGCTGCCTCAGCCTCATCTTTGCTAACGCCTTCTTTAAGAACAGATGGTGTTCCCTCAACTGCGTCTTTAGCTTCTTTAAGACCAAGACCAGTAAGCGCTCTAACAACTTTAATAACGTTGATTTTCTTATCACCAGAATCAACCAAAACAATGTTAAATTCTGTTTTTTCCTCTGCTGCAGCTGCTGCACCACCTGCTGCAACAGCACCACCTGCTACCATTACAGGAGCAGCGCTAACACCAAATTTCTCTTCGAACTCTTTTACAAGTTCACTAAGTTCAAGTACAGAAAGATTAGATATAAACTCTAATACATCTTCTTTAGTAATTGCCATTTTTAATCCTTATTATTTTTTTTAATTTAAATTAAGCTGATTGTTCTTTTTTCTCTTTAAGCGCATTCAAACCAATTGTGAAATTTTGAATTGGCGCATTCCAAACTTGTAAAAGCATCGCAATAAGCTCATCACGGCTAGGCATTTTAGATAGAGCTTTAACTTTATCAACGCTAGCAACTTCGCCATCAATATAAGCTGTTTTTATTTTGAAAAGATCAGCATTAGACTCTTCAAATTTTGCGGCTACTTTAGTTACTGCTAATTGATCTTCGCTCCAAAGATAGATATTTGTATCTTTGAGTTCCATTCCGACTTTATCAGAATTTTTAAGAGCAATATTTGCAAGAGTATTTTTAATAACCTGAACTTTTACATTTTGTTCTTTAGCAGAATTTCTTAAAACTTCAAGTTTCTTTACTGAAAGGCCACGATAGTCACAAACTATAATAGCTTCAGCAGTTTTAAATTCACTCTCTAATTTTGCAACAACTTCAGTTTTTTCGTTACGTGTCACTTTTTCTCCTTTCCGACCGGTAATTTCAAGCAGAGCGGGTCGAATCAATTAAGCCCAATGGCCTCGGCTATCTCCAATCTAAGATATAAATTTTAATTTTTAGTTTTATTTTAAGTCCATAACTTCTTGAGTATCAAGAGCTATAGATGGGCTCATTGTCAAAGACAACGAAGCATTTTTAACATATCTACCCTTTGCAGTTGCAGGCTTATGTTTATTGATCGCTTTAATAAATGTTGAAATATTTTCATTTAATTGTTCTTTAGTAAAATTAACTTTACCAAGGCCTGCATGTATATTTCCTTGCTTATCAACACGGAAATTTACTTGACCACTTTTTGCATTATTAACTGCTTGTGCAACATCCATTGTAACTGTACCAGTTTTTGGATTTGGCATTAATCCTTTTGGTCCTAAAATTCTACCGACCTTACCTACAAGGCCCATTAAATTTGGAGTAGCTATAAGAACATCAAAATTCATTATACCTTTTTGAATATCTTCAACTAAATCATCTGCACCAACAATATCAGCACCAGCTGCTTTAGCCTCATCAGCTTTAGCATCTTTTGCAATAACAGCAACTCTTACAGTTTTACCTGTACCAGCTGGCAAAACTACTGAACCACGAACCATTTGATCAGCATGTCTTGGATCAACATTTAATTTTAATGCGATCTCAACTGTTTCATTAAATTTAGCAGAAGCCAGAGTTTTAACTGTGTCAATAGCCTCGCTAAGGTTATAAATTTTATCTTGCTCTACTTTTTTGAGCAATTCTTGAAATCTCTTGCTAGTTTTTCCCATAAATTTCTCCGCATATATATTGCTTCCGTCTTTTGCTAATCAACCTGACGGTAAAGGCTTTAGTCTACTACTTCAACACCCATTGAGCGAGCTGAGCCAGCAATAATCTTGGCTGCTTGCTCTTTATCATTTGTATTCAAATCAACAAGTTTTTTCTCAACTATTTCCAGAACTTGAGCTTTTGTTAATTTACCTACTTTATTTTTTAAAGGATTATCAGTTCCTTTTGTTATACCTGCAGCCTTTTTAATAAGATCTGTAGCAGGAGGCTGTTTTGTGATAAATGTAAAACTCTTATCAGCATAAACAGTTATAACAACTGGAATATTAAACCCAACCATGTCTTTTGTTCTTTCATTAAAGGCTTTACAAAATTCCATAATATTAACACCTTTTTGTCCAAGAGCTGGACCAACTGGTGGACTAGGATTTGCTTTTGTTGCAGCAATTTGTAATTTTATTTCACCTATAACTTTTTTAGCCATTTCTTGCTCCTTAAATTATCTTCTCAACTTGTGAATACAAAATATCAACAGGGGTACTTCTACCAAAAATAGAAACATTAAGTCTAAGTTTGCCATGTATCATGTCATATTCTTCAACAATACCTGTAAAGTTAGCAAAAGGACCTTCTGTTATACGAACACTCTCACCATCCTCAAAGAATATCTTAGGTTTTGGTGCAGCCCTTTTTTGAACTTTTTCCAAAATAGTATTTATATCTTTTTCAGATAATGGCGTAGGTTTTTTGGCCTCACCAATAAAACGTCCAACTTTTGGTAAAGATTGAATCCTGTGCCAAAGAGCCGTATCAAGATCTAAGCACGCAAAAGCATAACCTGGGTAAAGAGTTCTTTCGTTGATTTTTTGCTTACCATTTTTTATTTCTATTACGTCTTCTGTAGGAACTATAATTTCTTTTAGTTGATCTTCTATTCCATGATCTTTTACTAAATTTTCAATTCCTCTTTTTACTGCCATTTCGCTTCCAGCGTAAGTCTGTATAGCATACCATTTATGTGACATTACTTTTTTCCTTATATCATATAACTTTAGATAAAACAAAGGACATAATAACATCAACAAGAGCTAAAAAAAGTGATACAACAGCAACTACGATAAAAACTGCAAAAAAAGCATTTCTAATTTGTTCTTTTGTAGGATAGATAACCTTCATTATTTCCAATTTAGAAAGCCTAATATAATTTATAATTTTTTCCATAATCTTAACCTTAGTCGTGGCAGGGCAAGAGGGATTCGAACCCCCAACCATTGGATTTGGAATCCAGCGCTCTACCGTTGGAGCTATTGCCCTAATAGCTTCTTAATTAACTTTTTAATTTAACTTCTTTATGAATAGTATGTTTTTTTAATCTCGGGCAATACTTTTTAAGCTCAACTTTGTCTGTAGTAGTTTTACTATTTTTTGTTGTTGTATAATTTATATCACCACTTTCGGAGCATTTTAAACCAATTTTAATTCTCATATAAGTCCTTATCAAGATATCAAAGGGAATATCCTCCCTTTGACAAATTTTTATAAATTAACCAAGTATTTTTGAAACAACACCTGAACCAACGGTTCTACCACCTTCACGGATAGCAAAACGAGTGCCTTCCTCAAGTGCTACTGGAGCAATCAATTCAACAGAAATTCTTACATTATCACCTGGCATAACCATCTCTGTTCCTTCTGGAAGCGTAATTGAACCAGTAACATCAGTTGTTCTTACGTAGAATTGTGGTCTATAGTTATTAAAGAAAGGAGTATGGCGACCACCTTCTTCTTTTGTCAAGATGTAGACTTCGCCTTCAAATTTTGTATGAGGGGTAATTGATTTAGGCTTGCAAAGAACCATACCACGCTCAACATCCTCTTTCTTAGTACCACGAAGAAGAACGCCGACATTATCACCAGCTTCGCCTTGATCCATCTCTTTTCTAAACATTTCAACACCAGTAACTGTTGTTGTTTGAGTTGGCTTAATACCAACAATTTCAATTGTGTCACCAACCTTTATAACACCTTTTTCAATTCTACCAGTTACAACTGTACCACGACCTGAAATCGAAAAAACATCTTCGATTGGCATAAGAAGGTCTTTATCTGTTGCACGAACTGGAGTTGGAATATAGCTATCAACTGCATCCATTAATTCCATAATTTTTGCTGACCATTCGCCATCTTGACCAGCTTTTGCCTCTTCAAGAGCTTTAAGTGCTGAACCAGAAACAATAGGTGTATCATCGCCTGGAAAATTATACTCATTAAGTAATTCGCGGATTTCCATTTCAACCAATTCAAGAAGCTCAGCATCATCAACCATATCAGCTTTGTTCATAAAAACAACAATGTATGGAACACCAACTTGGCGTGATAACAAAATATGCTCTCTAGTTTGTGGCATTGGGCCATCAGCTGCAGAAACAACCAGAATAGCTCCATCCATTTGTGCAGCACCTGTAATCATATTTTTTACATAGTCGGCGTGACCAGGGCAGTCAACGTGAGCATAGTGGCGTTTCTCTGTCTCGTACTCAATATGTGAAGTAGCAATTGTAATACCACGCTCTTTTTCTTCTGGAGCATTATCAATATTATCATAATCTTTTAGCTCAGCAAGTCCTTTGCGTGAAAGAACAGCAGATATTGCAGCTGTTAATGTAGTTTTACCATGATCTACGTGACCAATAGTACCTATGTTTACGTGCGGCTTGTTACGTGAAAATTTTTCTTTAGCCATCTTTTCCTCCGTATGTGATATATGTCTTTTTCTTACCAAATTTGTATAATCATAATAAAATCATATTAACCAGTGGAGCTCATAGCGGGACTTGAACCCGCGACCTCTTCCTTACCAAGGAAGTGCTCTACCTCTGAGCCATATGAGCGAAAAACGCTTGGCAGAGATGATTCCAATTAAATAATACAAACAACTAAAAATTTTGAAAATAAAGTAAGGAATAACTGTGTTTAGTAAAATCTAGATACAGCTCCCAGTTTATTTTCCCAAATTTTGGAGCGGGAAACGGGGCTCGAACCCGCGACCCTCAGCTTGGAAGGCTGATGCTCTAGCCAACTGAGCTACTCCCGCATAACAATGGTGGTGAGACGTGGATTCGAACCACGGAAGACATAGTCAGCAGATTTACAGTCTGCCCTCGTTGGCCGCTTGAGTATCTCACCTTAAACATTAATAAACTATTTTGGTATTTTCTGGTCAAACACTGTTACAAAAAATGGAGCTGGTGAACGGACTTGAACCGCCGACCCACTGCTTACAAGGCAGTAGCTCTACCAACTGAGCTACACCAGCACCTGTTTTGTGAAGTGGCAATTATATATCAAAACAATGTAAAAGTCAAGGGAAATTTAAAAAATTTTCATAAAAATTAAAATTATAAAATACAGCCATTTAAGAATACAAATTTTTATTAGATTTAAATTCATAATACATCATTAAGCATTTATGAAA
>NZ_CABPUP010000001.1:414439-415863 GCF_902460705.1 Campylobacter concisus
GCAATTTTTACCTTGGGCGATAATTTTATTACTAATTTACGTAATTTATTTTCTAATGATACGTTATGAAAAAAGAATATCAACTCTTAGCAAATTAATTGAACAAAATAGTGATGGTATTAAGGAAAATAGGGATTTGATTGGACAAAATAGATCACTTATTGAAAAAAATAAACACGATATCGAAAAAAATACAAAAGACATCATAACAAATGTTGAAAAAGTAGATATCGATTTGGAAGACTAAAGTTTCTGATTTCTTATCTCGGCTATTAATAAATTTGCTAGAATTTTTTATTTAAGATTTTAGCAAATCATTTTTTATTTGAGAATTTTATATTTATTGTATTCTTCAGCTAGTAAAAGTTGTGTATGTATTTGTTATGAGCGGATGTATAAAAATTTATAGTTTTTGAAGAAGAATCTTAATTTTTAAAAAATAAGTCAAGATTTTATGCGTCGAGCTGCTTCATCAAAAGCACAAGCCCTATTCTATCCTTTACATTTAACTTACTATAAATCGAGCTTGTATGTGCTTTGACTGTTCTTAGTGTAATACCTGTTTTTTCTGAAATTTCATTATTTGTTAGACCCTGATAGATTAAATCTGCAATTTCTCTTTCCCTTGAACTAAGTTCAGAGAGATCGGTCTTTTTGTCTACCTTTTCACTTTCACTATTAATATATGAGCCGGTTAGCTCACTAATCATTGCCTGAACAAATTCTTGGTAAAGCCATATATTTCCATTAAAAATAGCTTCAAAAGCATCTTCAAAGTGTGTCTTTCTCATGTGGGAATTTGCATAGCCCTTGATTCCAAGCGTAAGCAGATGCTTGCCTTCGTTTATCGTTGGCCTATTTGAGAGTATGAGTATTTTTATATTTGGGGAATTTTCAATTATATTTTTTATAACATCATCAATATTATCTTTAAAAACATCAATATCAATGCCTATAATATCAACATCATCATTTATATGAGAAAAAAACTCTTTTCTATTATGTATAAATTTCACATCGCTATTGCCAGTAAAATAGCTTCTCCAAATATTGTTTAATGCACTATTTTGTGTAAATAAAATAACTTGCATTACCTTTCCTTGGATTATTTATATGATTCTTTCATAAATTTTTTTACTATTTATAAAGAATTCTATATAACGACTTTCGCCATTTTTGTATATCTTGTAATCTATTGATGAGAAAAATTTAGTAACCACAGAAGATTTTTCTTCTAAAAAAATAGTCATTTCAAAAAAATCTTGTGATATAGCATATTTATAAGGAGTATTTAAATTTAAAATTCCAGGATCAAAGTCAAATTTATCCAAACTCTGGTCAAAGCCTTTTATTAAAATTTTAATGATTCTTACTATATCATCTTGAATTTTTATATTTTCAAATAGTTTTTTATGTCTACTAGC
>NZ_CABPUP010000001.1:416198-442661 GCF_902460705.1 Campylobacter concisus
ATTCTATTTCACAATCACTAAATTTAAATCGTTCAATTTCATCATTAACTATATCGCAGCAATGATCATCTTTTATGAGATAGAAATTTTGTAAATTTTGAAATTTTTCAATCTCATATTCACCAAATTTCTTATCATAAAAAGCGATCTTGCCCATTACCTCTCCGTTAAGGCATTTTGCTTTGCCTTTAAAATAGGCTTTAATAAATAATCAAGTATTGTCTTTTTACCGGTAATGATATCAGCTGAGACTATCATACCAACTTTTATTCTAAGCGGTTTTTCTTCGCTACCAAGATAATTTTTCTCAGTTTCTATCCTGACTAAATAATAGCTCTCGCCAGTTTTTTCATTAGTCTCCGTATCGGCACTAATCTGCGTTACTTTGCCTTTTAAACCACCGTAAATACTAAAATCATAAGCCGTAAATTTAACCATCGTATCAAGTCCAGGCCTCAAAAATGCAACATCAGCTGGTTTTACTTTTACTTCAGCAACCAGTTTATCTTCAAGAGGAACGATCTCAGCAATATTTTCACCAGGCTTGATAACTCCTGATACTGTATGAACCATCATCTTGCTGACGATACCATTTACTGGAGATCTTACATATGTTCTTTCCACTCTATCGCTTAGGCTGATTTGTGATTCATTTATCCTTGCGATCTCTGCTGAAACTTCATTTAGCTCTTTTTTTGCATTATTTTTAAAAGCAAGTTTTGCTTCTTCGATCTTATTTTTCGCTTCTTTTATAGTTGATTCAACTCTTGGTACGGCAAGAACGGCAGCATCGAGCTCGCCTCTTAGATCATTTACACGTCTTTGAAGCTGGATGTATTCAACCTCACTAACAAGACCTTTTTTAAAGATTGGCTCCATAATGGCCTTTTCTTTTAGAACAAGATTATAGCTATTTTGAGTTTGAGAAATTTTATTTTTTAGTTCGATCAACTCACTCTGGCGTTGATGAATCTGTTCTGTTAAAATTCCTATCTGTTCATTTAAGTGATCGATATTTGAATTATGCAAACTTAGCTCATATCTTATGGCTTTACTATTGTTCGCATCTCTAGCTTCGTCGTAATCGAATTCCTTATCATTTGCCTCAGCATCAAGTCTCATAAATTTTGCTTGAAGTTCATCAAGTCTTAGCTTTGACTCACCATAGCTACTCGTAAAATTTTTATTATCTAGCCTTATTAGAATTTGATCTTTCTTAACTTCATCACCCTCTTTTACAAAAATTTGATCGACTATACCGCCTTCGAGATTTTGTATCGCTTGGTTTTTTCCAGACGGGATGATTTTACCACTACCTCTTGTGATCTCATCTATTTGTGCCCAGGAAGCCCAAACAAGAAGCCAAAAGATAGTTATAGCAACCGTATAGAGTATCTTTTTAGATGTAGATGGGGCTTTAGCCAAAACAGCCTCAGAAAGACTTGACATAAATTTCAAATCATAAGCATCATAATTTTTTGTTTGAAGATTAGACTTTATATCATCTACACTATTTAAAATTTTATTACTAGCTTCCTCTTGTTCTTTTATACTATTTTCAGAAATTAATCTCTTTTCAGTTTTTAGATTTTCATTTTGTTTATTCTTGATATCTTCTTGCATGATCACTTCCCACTAAGTCTTGCTAAAACTTCATCTCTTGGTCCGTCCAATAAAATTTTGCCATTGTCCATAACTATAAGTCTATCAACAAGATCTAGCATCGACGTCCTATGCGTGACAAGCAGCATCGTTTTATTTGCTGTATTTGTCTTTAAATTTATTTTTAACTTATTTTCAACTGTATTATCAAGAGAATTTGTTGGCTCATCAAGCAAAATAATAGGACTATCTAATAAAAATGCCCTAGCCACAGCTATGCTTTGACGCTGCCCACCACTTATGCCATCGCCTCTTTCAAAGACCGGCATATCAAATCCAAGCGGATGAGCATTTACATATTCATCAACTCCGCTTACTTTAGCTGCTTTTATAATCTGAATATCATCAACATATGGCGCTTTTTGAACAATATTTTCTCTAACCGTTCCTTTAAAAAGCACAACATCTTGCGGAACATAGCCGATATTTCGCCTAAGGTCGGCTGGATCAATTTGATTAATATCAATACCATCGATTAGTACTGAGCCTTCAGTTGGTGAGTAAAGTCCCAAAATGAGCTTTTGTAAAGTAGTTTTTCCAGAGCCATTTTTGCCTATAATGCCAACTTTTTCACCTGGCTGAATAACAAAATTTATTCTATCAAGCGAACCTTTTGTGGTATCTGGATATGTAAAGCTTACATTCTTAAACTCAATCTTTCCATCAAAAGAATTTCTTCTAACAAATTTTTTACCTTCTGGCCTTTCAACAGGCATTTGCATAATCTTACTAAGACTTTGATATGCTGTTTTTGTCTGCTCAAAATTTGCAGCCAGCGAAGCCACCTGTCCCATAGGAGCGATAGCGCGAGAACTAAGCATAACCGCAGCGATAAGACCGCCCATTGTAAGATGTGTATCTTGTATCATATAGACACCAAGAACGATGATAGCAATAGTGTTTAATTGCACTAAAAAAGATGTAACAGTCGTTATCGAAGTTGTGATAATTTTTGATTTAATGCTTCTATTTGCTATCTCACCAGTTGCCTCTTCCCAGTTCCATTGTATATGCCCACTAGCACCAAGAGTTTTGATAGTCTCAAGACTACTAAGACTCTCTATTAAAATTCCATTTTTTATAGCCGAAGCCTCAAATGTACTTTTAATAGCATTTTGAAGTGGATCTTTTATAAAAAATGTATAGCATAAAATAGCTATCATGATAATAATTGGCACTAGTACGATATAGCTTCCTATAAAATAAGTAACTATCAAGAAAATGATCGCAAATGGAAGATCGACAATGGCTGCCAATGAGGCTGATGAGAAGAAATTTCTAACCGTATCAAACTCTTTTAGATTACTAGCAAACGAACCAACAGATTTTGGTTTATTGCTAAACTTCATATCCATAACACGCTCAAATAAAATAGAACTCATTATGATATCGCTCTTTTTACCAGCAATCTCAAGAAAATATGATCTTACAAATTTTAAAAAAAGATCTATACCATAAACTACACTTACACCAAGTGCTAAAACCCAAAGTGTCTCAACCGCATTATTTGGCACGACACGGTCATATACGTTCATCGTAAAAAGCGGACTAGCAAGAACAAATAAGTTTATAATAAAACTTGCAAGAACAACATCAAAATAAATCTTTTTTGAACGTTTTAGAGTTCCCCAAAACCAATGGTCGTTGCCCGCATCAATTAGCTTTGTTGAGCTAGTATCCTCTGGAACAAACTCGCGCTTTAGATAGTATGCATAGCCTAAATATTCTTCTTTTAATTTACTTATTTCTATCGTGCTAGTACCAGTTGAAAGTTCTGGTGTTATGATATTTGCTGTCTTTTTATCTTTACTAAAAGATTGCAAGATGCAAGCTTTTTTGCCTCTAAGCATTAAAATGCAAGGTAAAACTAAAGGAGAGATTTGCTCAAGATCTTTTCTTACAAGGGTAGAAGCAAAGCCGGCACGAGAAGCAGCACGAGAAAATAAAGACCTTGAGCTTTTAAGTGAAAAAAGCTCAATCTCATCGCCATCTTTTACTGGCAAGCCAATAGTTAAAGCATCGGCACTGTATGGATTATTATGAAGCTTGGTAAAAATAACCAAACATTGAAGCAACTCATCTTTTATCTTATCACTATGCATCTATCATCCAATGTTCTTAATTTCATCTATATAAATTCCTTGCATATTTTTAATGCCAAGATCGATTAACTTTTTCTTCTGCTCTTCGCCTTCAACACCGATTGCGATCAAAATAATGTCTTTTGAGCTTAAAACAACATCAAGTGATTGTTTTGTGTTTACTCCTGACTTATCACTTAAGAAGTCAATCAAGACATTTGACTGAATTTTTACATAATCAGGGTTAAATTCTTTTAGTTTCTCGATACCTTTTGCGTTAAGCTCGAAGTGGTCAAAACCAAATCCAAAGCCAAGTTCTTTTAATTTTTTAGTAAGTTTAACTATACTTTCTATACTAATATCGTCTTTATTTGGAATTTCTATATAGTTTTTATATTTCGAAATTTGACTTATCTTTTTAAGCGTAGCTTCAAGTTTTGAAAAATTTTCATCTGAGTTTAATATCTCTTTGCCCAAATTTATTGCCAAGTTGCCACTTGGTAAGATATTCTCCGGTAAAATTCTGGCTACCCTATTTAAGATGTGAAGATCAAGCATCGCGCCTAGATTTAGCTCATTTACCATCGGCATGAAATATGAGGCCATACGCCATACTCCATCCTTATCAACAAGCCTCAAATAAAGCTCATACTGCTCAAAATTTGAATTAAGATCAATCACCTTTTGAGCTGCGAATTTAAATTCATCTTCTTTTATTGAGTCAAAAATAAGCTCTTTATACTTCTCTTTACCAATCACTAAAGTATTTTGATTTTCATTAAATACCTTATATGTAAAGCTACCAGCAAGCCTTGAGCTAGCCAATGTAACGTCAGCTGAAGTAAGAAGTGTCTTAATATCAGAATTTGGTGAATACTCTACTATCGCAGCATTTACTGGATACTCACTATCATTTAGTGCAAAATTTGCATAAAGCTTTTTAAATTCGTTCATAATTTCATCACATAGAGCCAAGAAATTTGATGAATTTCTACCATACGAAAGTACGATGAAATCATTATCGTTGAGCCTTGCAACAACCGCATTTTTATCATTATGAATTGATTTTTCTTGTAAAATTTGAGCTATTTTCATTACAACGCTTTGCCATTTTTCAAAGCCAAGCGTACTTTTTAAATTTATTAGATCTTTAAAACTAACAAGTAAAGCAACACCACTTGAATATTCTTCACTTGCTAGATACTCACTAAATTTAGTTTGAAAAAATCTTCTGTTATTAGCACCGCTCATTGTATCTTTATATAAAAGTTCTTGATACTTACTAAGTGTGGTTGCCTCTCTCTCAAAAATGTCTTTTACCTTGCTAACCATAGAGTTCATAGCTAGAACCATTTTTTTAAGATCAGCTGTAAATGGAATTCTTTTCTGAATAATAAATTTATTATCAAGTATGGCCTCAGCCTGGTCTTGAACCTTCATAAGCGGCCTAAAAATAGCTTTTAGAGCGAAATATGCCACCACAAGAGTGACAATTATCATTAGAAGAAGAAAATTAAAAATATTTTTTGAGTTAGTATAAAGCTCATTATAGGCTAGTGCAGTGCTGCCTTGAACATAAAGCGTGCCAAATTTTGCCCAACCAGTCATAATCTCGCTATCTGCTATTGGCGCTTCAAACTTGGCTATTTTGTAAAACCACTCAGGAATATCTTTAACAACAGTTTGTTGAGAATTTTCAATAAGAACCTTGCCATCAACATCTTCAAGCTTGATAAGCTTGTATCTACCGCTGTCAAACATAGAATTTATCATTGTTTGAGCCAAGGACATGTCATCTGGATCAATAATAGGCTTTAAAGCAAGTCCAAGCGAATTTGCTGTATGCCTTGCGTTTTCACCAAGCTGGTCATTAATATATCCATTTAGGCTCTTAAAATTTAAGTAGCCAACAGCCATAAAAATCATGATACCAAAAGTTATCACGGCGATCATAATTTGTTTAAATAGCGTCATAAATCCTCTTTTCCTATCCTATCTATTAGTTCCATCCACTTAGGATTTTGTTTTTTATTTCCACCTGGTATTGCTTGACCAAGACCTTCTTGTTTTGCCAAGTATAGCGAATCACCATTAAAACTATAAACTGGAACAAGGTCTGTTCTTTGAGTTGCGATTTTTATTTTACCATTTATGTTATCTAAAATTAATGGAATAGATTTTGGTGTATCGTAGTATGCTAAAACCATATGAGCTTGATTGTATCTTAAGGCTTTAACATATGTGAAGTATAATTTTTGAGTTGGAATTCCTAGCTGCTTTAGTGTAAAATATTTTGCAATAACGTAGTCTTCGCAGTCACCAGCACCTTTTCCTATAAATTCCATTCTAGTAGCCCAATAATCCTTTTTGTGCCAAAGCTGCATATCATCAACCCATCTAAAAGAGTTAAAAAAGTCATTTACTTTTATTAATTTCTCTTGTTCAGTTGCATCTTGCAATGAAGTCATTAAAGAATTTAGAGCAGAAGCCCTTCTTCTTGCATCTTCTCCATAAATTTTAGCTACCTTTGCTATGGTTGTTGATTTTATAAAATCTCCAATAGCACTTGCTAATAATAAAAAAAGGACGCTTACAATAAGCGTCCAAAATTTTATCTTGACCCTCATGGTCATTACTTTTTACATTTTTATCTTAAATCGTTTTGAATGCTGCAAGCACCTTGAATGTATCTCTTTGCAAAACCTGGTTCAAAGCTATCTGAGATCATTCCCATATTATCTAACAGTCTGTATTTTGCATAAGATAGTGCTGTCTCAGTTGTAGCAATCTCTTTTAACGCAGAGTTATATTCATTTTCAGCATCAAGCAAGTTTATAAGATCGCGACGACCGATTCTAAATTCATCCTGATAAGCATCAAGTGTAGCTTTAGCATATTCAACGTGTTGATTTAGATATCCCATTTTTTCTTGGTTAAGAACATAATTTTGCCATGAAAATTCCAAAGATTCTTTAAGCTCTCTTACAAGATTATCCAAAGTTTGTTGCTCTTGTTGAACGGCAAGTTGGCTTTTTTCTTTATCTAGTTTATCATTGCCTTTATTGTAAAGATTATAGTTTAGTCTTAAAAGTGCGTCAAATGTTTGTTCTTCATAATTGTCATATAAAACATTTGAATGATCATACGCACCAGATACAACAAGATCTAGCTTTGGTAAGAATGGCGCATTTTTCTCTTTTACAACTGACTCTGCCATAGCAATATTTGATTTTTGAACCAAAAGTGACGGATTGCAAAGAATAGCTTTGTTGTAAACAGCTTCTTTCGTGCTAGGCAAAGGAAGGCTAAACTCAGGCATTACTAAATTTTTAGCTGCAACTTTTTTTCCATATAATTTCTCAAATGTAGAAAGTGCATCTTCATAGTTATTTTTAGCAGCTGTATAGTTTGATTGAGCTAGAGTATAGCGTGATCCAGCTTGTCTCTCTTCAGAAGCTACACCATAACCTGATCTTGCTCTATCTTTAATTTGACTATAAATTTCCTCATGACTCTTTACGTTTTCTTCTTCAATGTCTAAAATTCTCTTAGTTTGAAGAACTTGCAAGTAAGCATTCGCAGTATTTAATGTAAGTCTATCTGCAGCTTGTGCTACTGAATAAGCAGCTGAATCAAGCCTTGCGCTTTGGGAATTTATTCTATTTTTATCAGCACCACCATTGTATAAATTTTCAACTAAGGTTAGAGATGTGCCAGAAATTCTTCCATCTCCTCTTCTTGTAGAAACTCCATCATCAAGGCGTTTTTTCTCATATCCCACTCTAGCAGCAGCGTCAAGTGTTGGATAATAGGCATTTTTTGCTATTTTTAGATCTTTACCAACTTGTAGATAGTTAAATTCTGTAGCTTTTAAACTTGGATTTTCATTTAAAATAGTCTTTATAACTTGATCTAAAGTCAAAACTCCATCATCAACTTGTGCTACTGGTTTTACTTCAGTTGATATAGCTTGTTCTATATTAGATTTTTTTGTTATTTGAGTATCAGCCACAGGTGCTTTTGCTCTCATTAAAGCATCTTTATAGCCTGATTCGTTTTGAACTTTAACTAATAGATTATTAGCTTCATCCTCAGAGACTGGAGTTGTGTCAATATATAAAAATTTTCGTCCACCAACCTCATAGATACCTGTGGTCAGCCTACTATCAGAAATTTTACTATTAACTTTATTAATAGCACTGTCGATTCTAGCCTGATTATCATCTTGTGCAAATGAAGCTAGAAAAATCCTATAAGGAACATCTTGAGCTGACAGTACAGTTGCTGCCAAAGCACTAATTGCTAACATCTTTTTCATAACTAATATCCTTTTACCTTTTTTTATCATTAAGTCTATACTTAAATTTTGACACGAATTATACACCAAGAAATATTAAACGTATTTTAAATATCTTATGACAAAAAAATAATTTTTATATAGTTTTAGAAAAACGCCTTAAATTCTCGGGAATTTTCTTTAGATATTCATCAAAACACATTGCAATATTTCGTATTATCAGTGTTCCAGTTTCATTTACGCTGATTTTATCTACTGTAACATTGACAAATTCGCTTAAATTTTTAAGCTCCTCAAGCTCTTCCTTAAAGTGTTCAAAGAAATTTATATGAAATTCATTCTCGATGGCTTTAATATCAAGCCCAAAATTACTCATTAAGTTCATAATCACACTCTTTCTAAGTAGATCTTCATCGCTTAGATAAATTCCCTTTGCATATGGCAATTTTCCACTATCGATCGCCTTTTCATACTCGTCCATATCTTTATGATTTTGTGCGTAGTGTCTTTTGCACTCACCGATACTTGTCACGCCTATACCAATAAGATCAGCGCCACCCTTTGTCGTATAACCTTGAAAATTTCTATGCAAAGTACCATTTGCCAGAGCACCAAAAAGCTCATCGTTTGGCTTTGCAAAGTGATCCATGCCTATCATTTTGTAGCCATTTTTAGTTAAAAACTCAGCTGTAAATTTTAAAATTTCAAGCTTCACTTCTGGATTTGGTAGGGTTGTCTCATCAAATTTACGCATTGACTTTTTTATCCATGGCACGTGAGCGTAGTTAAATACTGCGAGCCTATCTGGATCAAGCGTAAGGGCTAGTTCAAGCGTCTTTTTAAAGCTCTCTAGGCTTTGATACGGCAGGCCATAGATCAGGTCCATATTGATTGATTTTATGCCCTTTTGCCTAGCCATTTTTACAGCATTTTGGGTGATCTCATAGGGCTGAATTCTATGAATTTCTTTTTGCACCTTTTCATCAAAATCTTGCACGCCGTAGCTTATGCGGTTAAAGCCATGAGATATGAGCACATCAAGCTGCTCATTTGTCAAAAATCTCGGATCTATCTCACAACTTATCTCAGCCTCTTTTGAGAAATTTTTAAATTTAGCTTTAATAAGTTTGATGATCTCATCAAGCTGAGCGGCATTATAAAATGTTGGCGTACCGCCACCAAAGTGCATCTGTAAGACCTCAGCACTGGTGTCCAGGTGGTGAGCTAAAATTTCAAGCTCTTTTTCTATATATCTTATATATTTCTCTTTGCGATCCTCTTTGCTCGTGTAGATGACATTACAGCCACAAAAATAACAAGCACTTCTGCAAAATGGCAAATGTAAATAAAGCGAAAGCGGTCGATTGAGATCACGATTTTCAAGCTCTTTTATATAAGCTTCATAGCTAAATTTATCACTAAACTCTGGTGCTGTCGGATAGCTAGTATATCTTGGCCCTGGCCTTGAATACTTCACATAAGCACTAAAATCAATCATCTGCCCTACTCCTTGCCATTTGAATCACCTCTTTTATGTCTACAAATAAATTTGGGTGCTCTTTTTTGATATTTTTTACCAGCTTGTCAAGATCAATATTAAATTGTCTACTTTTTTTATCGCTTGCGATCTTTTTTATCTCATCCATAGCAACCACCCAAACATCACTAAAATCAACTGGAATGTTTTGCCAGATCGTCTTTTCAAGCCTTAGATCAAAATTTTCTTTTTGAGACTCTTTTAAGGCCTCGATCAAAGCTGAAAGCGATTTTACAGAGATTACCGTGTGTAAATTTTGATTTTCATCAATACCAAACCACGGCTCTTTTGAGTCCCAAGAGCCACTTTTTAAATTTAAAATATGCTCATTTGGATTTTTTGTTGAAACTATCTCAAAGATCGTCTTTTCAGGACTACTCAGCCCAAGACTATTGCCGATCTCATCTATCTCATCATATATACTTTTCTCTTTGCTCATCTTCTTCTCTCATCTAGCCAGACCATTACACCTTTTTGGGCATGAAGTCTGTTTTCAGCCTCGCTAAAAATTTCATCCGCGTGCTTTTCAAAAACTGCCTCGCTCACCTCATAGCCTCTATAAGCTGGCAAGCAGTGCAAAAATATCGCATCTTTTTTAGCTAGGCTCATCAAATTTTCATCTACGCAGTATCCAGCAAAGTCTTTTAGTCTCTTCTCTTTCTCGGCCTCTTGCCCCATCGATACCCAAGTATCTGTAGTCACTACATCGGCACCATTTACCGCTTCTTTTATATCATTTGTGATAAAAATTTTCGCACCTGAAATTTTTGCGTTTTCATTAGCCATTTTTAAAATTTTAGCGTCCGCCTCATAGCCTTTTGGCGTGGCTACTCTTAGCTCAAGTCCTAGCTTACTTGCTAGCATGAGCCACGAGTGAGTCATGTTGTTGCCATCTCCTACGTATGCGACCTTTTCACCTGCGCTAAATTCAAGCATCGTAAGATAATCCGCCATTAGCTGCACTGGGTGAAATTTATCGCTTAAGCCGTTTATCACTGGCACGCTTGAAAATTTAGCAAATTCTTCTAGCGTCTCGTGTTTATCGACCCTTAGCATAGCCATGTCACACATCCTGCTTATCACTCTGGCAGTGTCACGGATTGGCTCGCCACGGCCTATTTGTATATCATTTTTACTTAAAAATAGCGCATATCCGCCAAGCTCATGCATGCCTACATCAAAGCTTACCCTAGTTCTAGTTGAGCTTTTTTCAAATATCATCGCAAGCTTTTGATCTTTAAGATATGGCTTAAATTCTCTAGCCTTCGCCTCTTTTTTGATCTTACGGGCTAAATTTATCATCTGTTCGATCTCATCTTTACTAAAGTCGTTTAGCGTCAAAAAGTGCCTCATCTTAGCCCCTTAAAATTTTGGCTGCTTCTTTTGCGTGATATGAAATGATCAAATTTGCCCCTGCTCTTTTAAAGCCAATCAAAGTCTCCATCATAACGCGATCATAGTCTATGATGCCAGCTTTTGCGCCAGCTTTTAGCAGCGCGTACTCACCGCTTACGTTATAGACACAAAGTGGTAGAAGTGTTAAATTTCTAAGCTCTCTAACTACGTCAAGATAGGCAAGCGCTGGCTTTACCATCAAGATATCAGCGCCTTGTGCCTCGTCCTGCAAGCTCTCATTGATAGCCTCTAGGCGGTTTGCGCTGTCCATTTGGTAGCTCTTTCTATCGCCAAAGCTTGGAGCGCTTTGCGCCACATCGCGAAATGGTCCGTAGTAGGCTGAGGCAAATTTAGTCGAGTATGCCATCACTGGTAAATTCTCAAAGCCGTTGCTATCAAGTGCCTCTCTTAGCGTTGCAATGATGCCATCCATCATACCGCTTGGTGCGATCATATCGGCCCCATTTTGAGCGTGTATCAAGGCTTGTTTGGCTGAAATTTCAAGTGTGGCATCGTTGTCGATGGTGTTATGTACGTGATCGATTATGCCGCAGTGGCCGTGGTCTGTGTACTCGCAAAAGCAAAGATCAGTGACGACTACCAAATTTGGAAATTTATCTTTTATGGCTCTAAGCGCAGTTGCGATAATGCCGTCATTACTTAGTGCGTCACTGCCAACGCTATCTTTTAGGCTTGGTATGCCAAATAAAATGATCGATTTTATGCCTAAATTTACTATCTCTTTGCACTCTTTTAAAATTTCATCGATACTCATTTGATAAACGCCCGGCATCGAAGCGATCTCGTTTTTAACGCGTTTGCCCTCGACTACAAAGAGTGGATAGATAAAATCATTTACGCTAAGGCTAGTCTCTCTTACCATGTCTCTTAAAGCTGGATTTATTCTTAATCTTCTAAAACGTTTAAACATATTTTTGCCTTTTCTTTGTTAAAATGCGTGATTTTTAGCTAGTTTAGCACAGTTGGAGTAAATTTAAAATGAAAATAGAAATTTCAAACGCTGCAAATCTACCTTCAAGATTTGGCACTTATAAGGTTCAAGCCTTCAAAGAAGGGGTAAAAGAGCACCTCGTGATCTACAAAGAGCCTTTGAGCGAAGTGGTAAATCTTAGAATTCACTCCGAATGCCTAACTGGCGATGCGATCGGAAGCCTAAAGTGCGACTGCCGCGACCAGCTCGAAGCGAGCCTAAAATATATCGAAGAAAATGGTGGCATGGTCATCTACCTGCGTCAAGAGGGCAGAAATATCGGGCTTTTAAATAAGATAAACGCTTATAGCCTCCAAGATAAGGGCTTTGACACGATAGAAGCCAATCACCAGCTAGGTTTTAAAGCCGATGAGAGGACTTATGAAGTGGTTGATTTTATCCTAAATCACTACGGCATAAAAGAGGTAAATTTGCTCACAAACAACCCTTTAAAACTTCACGGACTAAGCTCAGTAAAGATTGTAAAACGCGTGCCTATCGTCATCAAGCCAAATAAATTTAACGAAGGCTACTTGAAAGTAAAAAAAGAGCAAATGGGACACATCCTGTGATGAAAAATGAGCTTTGCTTGCCGGCAGAATTTGACGAAAAAGTAAAGGCTTACGCTCAAATTTTTGCTAAATTTAATAAGGTTCATAGCTTAAGCAATTATAAAGATATAAGCGAGCAGGTGCTTGATAGCATAAAACCACTTGAAATTTTTGATCTAAGTGCCAAAACGGCGATCGATGTGGGCAGTGGAGCTGGCTTTCCAGCTATATTTCTGGCGCTTGCGATGCCGCACACTAAGTGGCATCTTTTTGAGCCGATAGCCAAAAAGTCTTCATTTTTAAGCTACGTTAAAATCGAGCTTGACATAGAAAATTTAGAAGTTCATAGCCAAAAGATCGAACTTGCAGATAAATTTACGGCTGATCTCATCACCTCAAGGGCACTTAGCAAGACAAAAGAGCTTATAAAAATTTGCGAGGGATTTTACGATGAAAATACTAAATTTCTCATCTACAAGGGCTCAAGTGTCATGGATGAAATTTCAGGCATCGACGCGCAAATTTATAATGAAAAAAACAGAAACTACATATATTTTAATCTCAAAAATCAAGGGGAGATACGTTGAAATACTTGCTTTTTGTAGCGATTTTGGTTGCGATTTACATCATATTTTTTAAAAATAGAAAAAATAGCGACAAGATAAGCACCAGTAACTTCGAAGAGTGCAGCAAATGCGGTGTCTTTAGCGACATCGATCAAATGGTATTAAGAGACGGAAAATATATCTGCAAAGAGTGTATAAAGGGTGAGAGATGAAAATTTTGGGTGATGAGCTGATCAAATTTGAGCCACTATTTCTTTGCAAAAGCGAAGATGAAATTTCAAACGGTAGGCAAAATCTCTTTAAATTTGATAGAAATTTGATAAAAAGAGCGCTAGAAGCTGAAGCAAACTTTAGCATCATCGCAAATGACATAAACGAAGCTATCATCGCAAACGCCGCTGGAGCAAAATTTATTATCGCAGATATTGACATTGCAAAAGATCTAGCAAAGATAGCTGAGAGTTATCTATTTGACGCACTTATAGCTGTTTTGATAAAAGATGAAAGCGAGCTAGCACAGCTTGCAAAATTTAACATAGACGCAGCGATCTTGCCAAATGCTATAAAAGAATAAGGACAAAAATGGAAATTTTTAAAACTGCTTTTTTAATGGTTACTTTAATGCTGATTTTTATCGCTGTTGGCGGATATATTGGCGGTGAGCATGGCATGATGATCGCCTTTTTGATAGCAACTGGCACAAATATCTTTTCATATTTTTTTAGTGATACTCTGGTGCTTAAAAGATATAACGCTATCCCAGTCGATGAGAGTAACGCTCACGGGCTTTATGAGATCGTATCTCGTCTCACACAAAAGGCAAATTTGCCTATGCCAAAAATTTACATCATACCAGAAGAGGTACCAAATGCCTTTGCCACGGGCAGAAACCCAAGCCATGCAGCCGTTGCAGTAACCGAGGGGCTTTTAAAAATTTTAAATGAAAACGAGATCGAGGGTGTGCTAGCTCACGAGCTAAGCCACGTAAGGCATTACGACATCCTAACTGGTTCAATCGCTGCCATACTAGCTGGCGCTATCGCAATGCTTGCAAATTTTGCTAAGATTGGTGGTATTGCTGGGCAGAGTAGCGGTTCAAGAAGAGGCGGCGGTAATGCTATCGTTATGCTAGCACTTGCTATACTCATGCCAATAGCTGCCACAATCATACAAATGGCGATCTCAAGGGAGCGCGAGTACAAGGCGGACAAAGGCGCAGCCTATCTAACAGGACATCCAGAGTGGCTTGCAAGTGCTTTAAGAAAGCTTGAGAGCTACTCAAATTCTTACGTCATGCAAAACGCAAGCGAACAAAGTGCTCATATGTTTATCGTAAATCCATTTGGCTCGCTAACTAACAAGCTTGGCATACTTTTTAGAACGCATCCAAGCACTAGCGATAGGATCGCTGAGCTTCAAAGGCTTGAACAAGAGATAAAAAGAGGCATGTAAAAATTTAGTCCTTAGTAAAATTTGGGCTAAATTTCTTTTTTCTGTCATCTTTTTTGGCTTTAAATTTAGGCATTTACAAGAAATTTTAAATTTTATGAGCGAGTAATTTCGGATCTAAAATTTGAGACAATCAGCAAGCGAAATCAAATTTTAGTAGTCGATTCTTGTGAGTAAATAGAATTTTAAAATTGTAAAGGATCAAATTTGTAACCAAAAAACCGAAATTTAACTCCAAATTTCACTGCAATTTCTTGCAGTCGCGATCTTCTATAGTGTACTCAAAGATCAGCTCACCATTTTCTGAATAAAAAAGCTCATCTAAGGTGACACCGATGCTTAGCATATTTAAGATCTCTTTATCTTTACAAGCAGTTCGCAAATTCTCTTTTTTGATAGCTTCGATAAATTCTAAAAGCTCTTTCTCTTCAAGCCTTTTGATCTCTTGCTTTCTTGCGTGTTTGACGGCATATCTATAAATGAGCGTGTTGCTAATATTTAAAATATCATTAAGCATCAGTGTTGGCGTGCAGATAAATGGGAGCTTTTTTTTGTAGTAAGTTGCGTGATTTTTCGCTGCCATATCTGGCGTAAGAGCCAGGGCAAGCGAGTAAAAAAACAGTAAAAAAATGACTACTCGCAACTACTTTTATCCAAATTTATATCAAAAAAATGCCTACCCTCAAAGCCGTAACTACCACTTAGAGTGATGCCACGATTTAGCACAGCTCTTGCCATACCTGAGTTGCAAAGCGCCTCTTTTCCATTTTGGTAAAATTCATCTTTTAAAGCTAAAATTTGAGCTTTGTTATAGCCTTTTATCCTCTTTGTCTTGGTCTCGTTTAAGACAAACTCGCCATGTATGTTTAGCCCGCTACTACTCACATCTTTTAGCGTAATCATCTCATCGACCCTGCTTGGTAAATTTGGCTTTGCGGTTTGGACGACAAAAGCTGGGATCTGCTTAGTGTCAAGCTGATTTAATATCTGCTCATAAATTTTAAACTCACTCTCTTGCACACCAAAAGCAAGGCTAGCAAGAGCTAATAAAACGATCTTTTTCACATATTTCCTTTATATAAATTTTCTAGTGATGTTTGGCGAGAGCTTTACTAAAATATCATAACTTATCGTATCAAAAAATTTTGCCCAAATATTTGCATCCTCAAAGACACAGACCCACTCGCCGCTATCTTTACAACTAAAGCTATCCATAGAAATCTTGCCTAGTATTGGCTCGTTATTGGCAAGTCTTAGCTCGCCACAGCCACTGTATCTTAGCAATCCATCGCCATATCCAAGATCATAAGTGGCTACATTTATATCTTCTTTTGCGCTAAATTTAGCTCCATATCCAACACTTTGACCACTTTTTAAAATACGTCTGCTAACTCTTCTTGCCCATAGCGAAAGTACCGGCTTTAAGTCCAAACTATCACCAAACTGAGCGTATCCATACTGAGCGATGCCAACACGAACCATATCATCATCGATTTCACTTGCTCTTTCAAGAGCAGCTGAGTTGTGAGAGTGAAAGATTGGTTTTTTTATACCAAACTCATCGCAAAGAGCTAAAATTTTCTCTTTTGCAGCCCTAAAATTTTCCCTTTGCACAAAATAATCAGCATTTAGCTCATCACTTGCACGAAAATGTGTATAAGCTCCAAGAAGCTCTAAATTCCTTCTTGTTAAAATTTCAAACGCGTAATCAAGCTCGCTAATATCAAGCCCATTTCTATGCATGCCAGTATCGATTGCAAGATTGATTTTTGAGCCATCTTTTATCTTTAAAAGCGCCTCTATATCATTTATCGCATAGATAAATTTGCTGCTTTCATTTCCAGTTGGGATATGTGAGAGAATGAGAATATTTTCAAATATGTCAGAAATTTCATCTGCCTCAAACTCACTTTTTACAGCACAAATTTCTATGCCAAATTTTTTAGCTTCATTTGCAATAAGCCTTGCGCCATGGCCATAAGCATTGTCTTTTAATACAACTATTACTTTCTCTTTACCACCGGCTTTAGTACAAATTTGAGTGAGATTATGAATATATGAAGCTTTATTTAGGCGTATTTCAGACATTAAAATTCACATTAAAAGCAGTATAAACATCCGGTAAAAGTTTTCTTACGTTGTAATCAAATGCATAAAATTTGGCGTAAATTTCTTTCAGATCAGCCTCTTTTACTTTGCTAAAATCAAAAACATCAGTACCATTTTTCTTTGGAACCTGACGGTCAAGCTCAGCAAAAAAAGCAGCTCTTGCCTCTAAAATTTTTTCGATTTTTTCTTTTACTTCTTGAGATTTTTCCACTTTTACTCCTCTATAAAAATTTTCATATCATCGTTGTAAAGCTTCACATAAAGCGTCTTTTGTCCAGCAAATTTGTGCGTATCTGAAACATAATCCTCATAAAAACTCACACGAAAAAGCCTATCGTTTTTAAGATTTGGATAAGGCGTGATGAGAAAATTTGAAAAACTAATGCGTTTTTTCTCTTTTTTAGAAAAAATAGCCCGCTTCATACTTTTAAATTTTTCCAAGCTCATACCATCGTATCGCTCAAAGTTTTTATCGTAAAATTTAAGATAGTTTTCAATGTCGCTCTCGCTCCATGTCTTTTTCCAACCCAAAAGTCCAGAAATGATCACTGCAATATCTTTTGCACTAGCTTCTGGACGCTTATCTTCGTAGATAAATGCAAGTGTTTTTTTGTGATCCACAACATCATCAAATTTCATCAAAGTATCATTTTGCATAGCCACGCAGCCTTTTGTTTTTAGCTCATCTGTCCTTTGACCATCAAGTGGATAGCCATGTATCCAAATGCCACCGCCATTTCGCTTTGCAAGCTTATCAAGTAAATTTGGATACGAAAGCGAAAATGCAAGCGGGCCAAGATATCTATCATTTGGCGTAAATCTACGTGTAAGCTGATACACTCCAACCGGTGTTTTTAGATCGCCTTCAAGAAGCTTATCACCATTTTTGCCAACTATAACGCTTGAGCTAAAAAGCTTTTTTGTAATGCCGCCATTATAAGAGATCACTTCAAGCTTCTTTTTAGTTTTATCAACTACACTTAGAAGTATCTCATTGTCATAATACCCATATCTTACATCCTTGCCTTCAAGCTTTTTTAGCCAGTAATCCTTACTTAAAATATTTTTTTCGATGGCATCAATAACAGCAGCAGAGCCATTTTTTAAGTAAATTTCTTCGTAATTTTGGGCAAAAAGACAAGGCGATAACGCGATGAAGAAAAATATAATTTTTTTCAAGTGAAATATCCCAAAAAGTAAAATTTAGTCCGTAATTATATCCTAAAAAATTTATATTTTTAGATTTTAAAGGTAAATTAAGTAGTTCTAAATGTATAATGTGAAAACCATTATTAATTTTATCACAAAGGAAAAATATGAAAAAAATCGTTTTTGGTGCGATGCTTGCAGCTTCTGCTCTTATGGCGGCTGATATCAGCCTAGAAAATGTTAGAGCTAGAGATACAAAACCTGGCACAAACAATAGTGCAATTTTTATGAATATAAAAAATGCTTCAAATTCTGATGTAAAGCTTATTGGCGCTCACTCAAGCGTTTGCAAAAGTACAGAAATTCATACACACAAAATGAATGATGGTATGATGGCTATGGTTCAAATCGAAGATGCAGTGATCCCAAAAAATGGCGAAACAAAACTAGCTCCTGGTGGTCTACACATTATGCTTATGGATCTAAATAAACCATTAAAAGATGGTGATAAAGTTGATTTAGAGCTAAAATTTAGTAATGGCGAGAGCATAAAGCTTGATAATATCGGAGTAACTAAAAACTTTAAATAATGAAAAAAATCATAATTATTTTTTCATTTATCTTTATTGTTCTAGGTGCTTTTTCGATAGGCTATAAGCTTATGACAACAAGTAAGGAAGATCCACCTGAATTTGCTGATGTAAACACATCGCTAGATCCTTTAAAATGTGATCTAAACAATAAATCTTGCGAGATGGAATTTAAAGGCGTAAAGCTAAAAATAGACATCTCGCCAAGACCTATTTATGCTATGAGGCCTTTTAGCTTTAAAATCATTAACGGTAAAAATTTAGGGCTAAAAAATCCTAGTCTTGAGATAGACGGCATAAATATGAATATGGGATCAATCAAAGCAAGACTTGAGCCAAGAGGCGATAACTTAACTGCTCAAGTAGTGCTAAGTGCTTGCGTTGTCGAGCTTATGAGATATAGATTTAAAGTGCTTGATGACGAAAAAGAAACTGGTTTTTTTGTAGATTTTGATCTAAAATTATAGAGGGTAACGATGAAAAAGGCATTTTGGGGCTTAATAATAATCTTAATTTGTATAGGTGTTGCACTTTTGCTAATAAAGCCAAACAAGTATGATTTTAAGGCACTTTCACAAAATGGTGAAGTAAGTCTTAAAAATTACGACGGAAAGTACAAAGTTATATATTTTGGTTATCTTTTTTGCCCCGATGTCTGCCCTACTGCGCTCTCTTTGATTGGCGATGAACTAAACAAGCTAAAAAGAGATGACTTTGAGCTACTTTTTATTACACTTGATCCTGAACGCGATACTCCTGAAAATTTAACTCTAATGGCAAAAAATTTCTACAAAGATGCTGATGGATTAAAACTAAACGCCTTAAAAGAAGTGGCAAAAACATATGGTGTAAAATTTCAAAAAGTCCGTCTTGAAAACTCAGCCATGGGCTACTCTGTTGCTCATAGCTCTTCAATATATTTAATAGACAAAAAAGGAAATTTTTATAAAGAAATTTCAAATCTAACAAATGAAAACATTGGAGAAAATTTATTAAATTTGATCAAAGATAGACCTTAGGCTAGAAATTTTAGTAAGCCAAAACTGACCTACTAAAATTCTTTATGCAAGCATCATCTCAAGATCTTCTAAGCTAAAATTTAATTCACTTGCTATACTTTTGATTTTATGCTTGCTGAGTAATTTTTCACCCAAAATCTATTAACCCTTGAACATAAATTTAATCTACAAGCCAAACAAAGTTGATTAAATATAAGTAGTATTAGCAACGAATTTATTAAGAAGATCTATACGAAAGATAGTCTTTTGCACTATAAATTTTAATGATAATGCAAAAGCTAAAAATTTAAGTTTTTCTATTTCACTCTATGATGCACGCTGCCGCCATAAGTAATATCCTCAGCCTTTACCTCATCACTTGTTAAAATTTCACTTATCTTGCCATTTTCTTCTAGTTTTTTCCTATTTTCTTCGGCATCTTCTTGATAGCTGTAAACCATCGCAACGCTCACTACTCCACTGATAGCTTCTATCTTTTTAAAATTTTTTATCTCATCTTCAATATTATCTGAGCTAACTACCACTACGATTCTATCGTCTGCATCAGTTATTATTTCACATTCTTTTAGCTTTTTTATTTCGTTTTTTACACTTTCATTTTTATTGTCCGTATAAACTATCAAACTTGAAATATTCATTTAATTCTCCAAAACAAAATTTTATTCTCATAGGCTGAAGTTACGACTTCGTTATCGCTTATAAAAACTATGCTATTTATCGTACTTTGTCCAGTTTTTAGCATTGCGATATTTTCTAAGCTTTTACTATCAACTAAATTTACATCGCTCATCTCATCGCTCATATAAGCCGCCACTCTACCATCATCGCTAAGGCCGACGCCATAGACCAAAAAGCCAGTATTTATCTTTTTTAGGCTTCCAGCTGAAAATATCCCCACTATCCTGTCGGTGCCTCCGCTGATCATGACTCCATTTTTATATGAGATGTCGTAGATATTGTCTGTATGAATATCTAAAATTTGATCCATTTTTTTAGCTTTTATGTTGTAAAAGTAGACCTTCCCACTCTCGCAAGCGATAGCTAGTGTGCTTCTATCTTCATTTATTTCCATATCTGAAAGCATCGCGATAGAGATTTTAAAACTATCATAAATTTCGCCACTTTTTAGGTTTAAAAAGTAAATTTCATTGCTAATTGAAGCAAGTGCAATATGCTCATCATCTAAAAATAATGCCTTTTTTATCGCTTGATTTGGTATTTTTATGCTTTTCATCTGCCCATTTTCTCTTATATAAAGCACCTTTGTAGCATAGTCACCCTCACTTAGGATGAGTATCTTGCCATTTAACTCATCAACGTTTAAAATTTTTGGTCTTTCGTGATCACTAACGTAAGTTTTTATATCATCCATTTTGATAATCTCTTCAAATTTAGACTCTTTAGGATCATAAATTTCAACCGTCCCTCCATCAGTTGCAATAAAGAGTTTGCCATTTATTAGCGTTGTGCTTAGCACATTTGCACTGGCCTCTATTTGCTTGTATGGCGTAGTGATCTCGCTTGCAAAGATAAAATTTAATAGACAAAAAATAAAAAACAAAGCTCTCATAGGGCCTCCATTTGAAGTGAATTTTTAAAGCAAACATAAAAGCACTCGCCGCAACTTACGCAGTTTTGATTAACAATAGGTCTAAAAACGCCAAGAAATTCGACTGCTTTAAATTTGCAAGCATCAAGGCAGTTGTAGCAGATCGTATCGTTCCATGCTAGACAGCTAGAAACATCGATGCTAACTTTTGCATTTATACTCTTTGGTGAGCTTGGGCTTAATGTCTTTTTACCAAGACTCTCACAAGCCTTTGCGCACTCTTCGCAAAAGTCACAGCCCAGCTTTTTAACTTTAAAAACTACCCTTTCATTTTCAAAGCTAAGAAGCTCTTTTTCACAAGCATTTACGCAGCTAGCATCACATCCATCGCAGTCAAACTCACCACTAAAAAATGGCGGAGTTATAAATTTGGGAGCAGATTTTGCCCCCAAAATTTTACTAAAAAGCTCTCGCCTGCTTTGCATTATTTAACACCATCGTTTAAAACATCTAGCAAGTTTGACTTATGAGTGCCGTTTTTATCTCTAAAATCAGGCTTAAATTTATTACCAACCAGCTGAGTTAAGCCAGTTTGTTGCTCAACGTGGCATGTTGTGCAGTTATATCTTTCATCATCAAGCTTGCCTGCAAGATCTTTTTTGTTTCTGATATCATAAAAGTGAGATGATGGTATCGGTGTTGCTCCACTATCTTTTGCAAACTCAGGCATATGGCAGGTTACGCACATATTCATATCTTTTGTGATAGGTACTAAACCCTCAGTATCGTGTGGGATAAATGGTGGTGCATTTTCAAAAGACCTATCAAATTTCTTTGACATACCAGCTGGCTCTTTTGTGTAGTTCACATCTTTTAATACAACGTCTTTATCGTCTAGCAAATCGATATTTCTAAGGCCGATTTGCGAATCACTAATACTTGGATTATTAAAAGTACATGCCGCAAAAAACGCAGCACACAATCCTCCAAGCATCATTATTTTTATTTTCATTTTTCTCTCCTTAAATTTCTAATACTAAATTTCAAAGCCCCGTCTCCACAAACATCAATGCACCTGCCACAGCTTATGCACTCGCTTGAGCTAACCGAGCGGCTCTCTTTACCGATCATGTCAAGCACTTGCATCTCTGGACAAATAAGCTTGCATTTCATACATTTTGTACAAGCCTGGGCATCATGTTTTACTCTAATTAGGGCAAATTTTGAGATGATGGCATAAAAGGCACCAAGTGGACAAACGTGCGAACAAATACCACGCTTTAACACAAACATATCAAAAGCAATGATCGCAACCGCTACACCCAAAGCACTAGCTGAGCCGTAAATAATGCCACGCTGAATAATGCCAATATAGCTAACGCTCTCAAATACCGGGTAAGATAAAGCAAGGCTTAATATAAGAGCAAGAGCCAGCAAGTAATAACGTAAATTTTTACTCACATTTAAGACTTTTTCGCCCTTAAAGCCAAATTTTTCTCTTAGTTTAAAAGCGATATCGGTTAGTAAATTTATTGGGCATATCCACGAACAAAATGCTCTTGGAGCAACTAGCGCGTAAAACGCCAAGATAATGCCAGCTCCAATAATTGCATTTATGCCAGCACTAAAGCTTGCAAGTAAAATTTGGACCAAAGCAAATGGATCGCTTAGTGGAATTTTTCCAAAAAGCAAAGATGAGCTTAAATTTCCGCTAAGTATCTTAACTCCATAAACATTTCCTAGAACAAATAGTGCCAGTATAGAAATTTGAGTTATTCTTCTTAAGATTAAAAATTTCATAGCTCACCACCATTTAGATAATTAGTCGCTTTTTTAATGTCAAGCTTTATCTTGCTGTCTGCATCATCTATGCGTCTTTCGTCTTCTTTTATCCAGCCTTTTACGTAGTTATCGCCAACCTTGCCAAGCACCGCGTCACGGTTTAGCACTGTTATAGCAGCTTTTTCAGTGATACAGGCTCGCTCACAAACACCGCACCCAGTACAGATATCACTATCAACCACTGGAAGTAAAAAGGCATGCTTTTGTGTTCTTTCGTTGCGGCGATACTCTAGATATAAAGCCTTATCTAGAAGTGGACAGGCCCTATAGCAAGCATCACACTGTATGCCCCAATAGGCCACACAGTTTTTCATATCTACCACTGCAACGCCCATCTTGGCCTTATTTATATCGAGTTTATCGTTTGTGCTTACTAAATTTACATCCAAGGCGCCAGTTGGACAAACTGGCACACAAGGAATATTTTCGCACATATAGCAAGGAATTTTTCTAGGTTCAAAATAAGGCGTTCCGACACTTATACCATCCCCTAGAGAGGCGAGCTTGAGCGTATCAAATGGACATGCTTCCACGCAAAGTCCGCACCTAATACAGCTTTCTAAAAACTGCTTTTCGTTTTTTGCACCAGGAGGTCTAAGAAGCATTAGTGGCGAAGCTTTGGCACTAAGCGACCATATAAAGCCTCCACTAAGTGCCAAAATCGCGGCCTTGGCTCCAAATTTTAAAGCCTCTCGCCTACTTGAAAATTCCATATCAGCCATATTTACGCCTTATAAATTTTAACCGCACACTTTTTATAGTCAGTCTCTTTTGAGATTGGGCAAGTAGCGTCAAGTGTGACTTTATTGATAAATACATTTTCATCAAACCAAGGCACATAAATAAGACCTACTGGTGGCTTATTTCTACCTTTTAGATCAACTCTTGCTTTTACCTTGCCACGGCGTGATTCGACCCAAACGATCTCATTTTGCATTACGCCAAGATTTTTAGCATCATCTTCATGCATATAGCAAAGTGCCTCTGGAACAGCCCTATAAAGCTCAGGAACACGCATGGTCATAGTGCCTGAGTGCCAGTGTTCTAGAACACGGCCAGTACATAGCCAGAACGGATACTCTTTGCTTGGCATCTCGCATGGATCCATATAAGGGCGGAAGAAAATTTTTGCTTTGTTTGCAAGAGATGTTTTATCTTTATTTGTAACGCCTTTTAGATCGCCTGTTGGAAGTGCTGCATTTTTGTTGCCGTAGAATGCAAATTTCTCATTTGGAGCAGCTTTTTTAGCATATGGGTCAAATTTAGTGTTAAATCTCCACTGAGTCTCTTTGCCATCAACCACTGGCCATCTAAGACCTCTTACCTTATGGTATGTATCAAAATCAGCTAGGTCGTGACCATGTCCAACGCCAAATTTTCTATACTCTTCCCAAAGATATTTGTGAACGAAAAATCCATATCCTTTAAATTCTTTACCATCTGAGCCGATCACTTTTCTGCTATCGCCAAATACTTCTGTATTGTCGTAGTTTTCTATGATCGGATCGTTGGCACTAAATTTCTTAGCCTCTTCGTTAGCAAAAAGTACATCAAATAGCGTATCTTCTTCGCTATACCCCATAGCTTTTGCAGCATCGAGTACATTTGGAAGTGTAACTTTGTCATTTACTTTTTTCTCACCCCAAACATCTTTTAGCTTAAAGCGCTTACTAAACTCCATCATTTGCCAAATATCAGGCATCGCTTCACCAACAGGAAGTACTTGCTGTCTCCAGTGTTGTGTTCTTCTCTCAGCGTTACCGTAAGCACCCCATTTTTCATAGATCATCGCAGTTGGAAGAATAAGGTCAGCTACTTTTGCAGAAATTCCTGGATAAGGATCGCTTACAACAATGAAGTTATCCATCTCACGAGCCGCTTTTATCCAGTGGTTTGCGTTTGCAGTATTTTGCCATGGATTATTTACTTGAACCCATATAAATTTCACCTTACCATCTTCAAGATCACGCATCATTTTTACGTAGTGAGAAGCGAGTACACCACTTAGTGTTCCAGCAGGAAGTTTCCAAATTTTTTCAGTTATCTCTCTATGTTTTGGATTCTCAATAACCATGTCAGCTGGCAAGCGGTGAACAAATGTTCCAACCTCTCTTGCAGTGCCACACGCACTTGGTTGACCAGTTAGAGAAAATGCTCCTGAGCCTGGAAGTGCTTGTTTGCCGAGCAAGAAGTGAACCATATAAGCTTGCTCATTTACCCATGTACCACGTTGGTGTTGATTAAAGCCCATCGTCCAAAAACTTACGACTTTGCGGTTTTTCTCGATGTAAAGATCAGCAAGTGCTTTTAATTTTTTCTTAAATTCTTCTATATCTTCGTTTGGATCGCCCTTTGCCACCTTTGCAGTAAAGTCAAGCGTGTAAGGCGCAAGAGCTTTTTTAAACTCTTCAAATGTTATTTGCCAATGTGCGCCAGATTTTGCAGCATTTTTATTTTCTAGTGTATCGCCAGCTTTTAGTCCAAGATATGCGAGTGTAACACCCTCAGCTTCACTTAGCACCTTTGACTTCTCAGTAGCAGCAGTGTCTAGCTCGCTTGGAGCATATTTTTTATGATTAATGTCTGGACGAAGACCATATCCGATATCGGCTGGACCAGTTGTAAATATACAGTGTTTTTTAACAAATTCTTCATCGATCATCTCTGGGTGGTTATAAACTATCTCACGAGCGATGTAGTTCCAGATAGCAAGGTCAGATGACGGAGCAAAGATGATCTCGATGTCAGCCAAATTTGATGTTCTAGTTGAGTAAGTGCTTAAATTTACAACCTTTACTCTATCAGGATCGCTAAGCTTTCTATCGCTTACGCGTGCCCAAAGGATCGGGTGCATCTCAGCCATATTTGCGCCCCATGCCACGATAGTATCAGTTAGTTCGATATCATCAAAACAGCCTGATGGCTCGTCTATACCAAAAACTTGCATAAAGCCAACAACCGCGCTTGCCATGCAGTGTCTTGCGTTTGGATCAATGCTATTGCTTCTAAAGCCACCTTTTATAAGCTTAACAGCAGCGTAACCTTCTGGAATTGTATATTGACCAGAGCCTAAAACTCCGATACCATGAGGTCCTAGCTCATCATATGCTTTTCTAAACTGAGCCTCCATAACATCAAATGCTTGCTTCCAGCTTACTTGCTTAAATTTACCTTTTTTATCAAATTCGCCTTTTTCATTTACACGCAAAAGCGGATGAGTGATCCTATCCTCGCCGTACATGATCTTAGCATTAAAATAACCTTTGATGCAGTTTAGACCGCGGTTTACCGGTGCTTCTGGATCGCCTTTCACGGCTACTATCTTGCCCTCTTTTGTAGCGACCATGATGCCACATCCAGTTCCGCAAAACCTACAGGCAGCTTTGTCCCAACGCCAGCCTTTTTCTGCTTCGCTTGCTGCACTTAGCGAGCTTGGCACAGCTATACCAGCACTTGCGCAAGCAGCACTAGCTGCGGCACTTTTTATGAATTCTCGTCGATTCATTCTTTCTCCTTTAAAGATTTAAAACAAATTTAATTGATATTAACCTTGCAAAACTTATTTACAACTGATTTACATTTACAAAAATTTCAAAAAACTTAAGCTAAAAACGTAAATATTTTTCTACATAAAAATATTAATTTTCTCACAAAGTACGATTTTAAAAGAAAATAC
>NZ_CABPUP010000001.1:442997-555659 GCF_902460705.1 Campylobacter concisus
ATGGACTTAGTGTCTGCCACGCAGTTGCGAGCCTGAGAAGTAAAATTTAAGTCCCCTTGCCTCCATTTTGAATAAAAAATTGCAAATTTAATCAAGCCATTTTGTAAATTTTAAACTTTCATTTACTCGCAAGAATTGATTACTAAAATTTGGCTTCGCTTACCGCTTATCTCAAATTTTAGAGCCGAAATTACTCGCCCATAAATTTTAAAATTTGCTAGATTCTCATCTTGGATTATTAAATTCGTGTTTTGTAGAGCTGGCTATTAAATTTATATCCACAAAATGCCAGCTTTAATTTAAAATTTTGCTTGGAGAATAAATTCTTGACTTACTGCCCAACTATCTTTTTAACAGCCAGTGAAGCTAAATTTAGTCCAAAGCAAGCAGTCACGCCCATGAAACTTCCAAGTGGCTTGCAAAGTGGCTCTTCTGTTGAAAAGACCACGTCAAATTTGCCGCTAAAGCCTGATTTTTTGAGCTCATATCTATATTTTCTAGCTAGTGGATCGACCGAGGTTTTCCACACGCTAGCCACCTTTATCTTGGTTGGATCGATCCTTTTTGCACCACCCATAGAGGCTATAAATTTGCTAGGATCTACCGCATTTGCAAGGGCGATCTTAGCAGTGATATCATCGATCGCATCGATCACCACGTCAAATTTACTAAAGTCAAAGTTAGCAATAAATTCTGGCGTGATCAGTGCTTGAATAGGCGTGATACAAGGATAAATTTTGGCAAACTCCTCCACCTTTACGCCACCAACGTTTTCGCTGTAAATTTGGCGATTTTGATTTGTCACGTCAAAGATGTCTTTATCAATCAGCGTGATGCTTCCGACCCCGCTTCTAGCAAGCGCATCCACGCACATTCCGCCCACACCACCAGCTCCGCAAACTAGCACTTTCGCACTTTGAAGCTTACTAAAACCATCCTCGCCAAAGAGCCATCTTATCCTTGTAAATCTATCATTTTGCATCAAATTTCCCCTTTAGGCTCTCCAAGCTCTCGTATGAAGTCATATTTAGTTTTATGGGCGTTATCGTCGCAAAGCCCTCATTTACTTTGCTGATGTCACTTGGCTCGCCCTTTTCGTATTCAAGCGCAGCGTTTCCAAGCCAGTAGTACTCGATCCCTCTTGGGTTGCGATTAAGCGTAGCATGCGTAGCATAGGTGCGTTTGCCAGCTGGTACGACGGTGTAGCCTTTGAAATTTTTGCTTGTTACAGCCGGGATATTTACATTTAAAAATTCCCTTGCATTTAGCAAAATTTCACCCTCTAGCACCTTTGGTACGATAAATTTCACCACCTCTTTTGCTAGCTCAAAGCCAAGTTCATTTAATGAATTATTTGCATAAAACTGCGAAAAGGCGATACTTCTAATGCCTTGCAAAACCCCCTCCATCGCCGCTCCACACGTACCAGAATAGGTTATATCTTCGCCTAAATTTGCTCCGTGATTTATGCCACTTATCACTAGATCTGGCTTTTTGTTATAAAGTGCGTGAAGTGCGAGATAGACGCAGTCGCTGGGCGTTGCGTCATCGAGTTTAAAAAAGTTATCATCAAGTTTTATAAATCTAAGTGGCCTTGTGAGCGTCAAAGAGTGAGCACAGGCTGATTTTTCAGAGCTTGGAGCAACGATCGTGACATTCACGCCATCTAGCTCGCTTAAAGCTTCTTTTAAAGCAAACAAGCCAGCCGCCTCAAATCCATCATCATTTGTTATCAAAATTTCTTTCAAATTTTATCCTTTAAAGGCTTGGATTTTATCACAGCTTTCTTAAAATTTTAAAGATTTTTTGCGTATAATGCCCCTAAAAAAAGACCTGATGAAAGTGTGTAAATGAAAATTTTAGTCTCCGCTCTTGAGCCATCAGCAAATTTGCATTTAAAAGAAATTTTGAAAAATTTCGAGGGTGAATTTGAGCTTATGGGAATTTTTAGCGAAGAGCTTGGCACGCCATATATGAAAAGTAGCGAGTTTTCAGCGATGGGCTTTGTTGAGGTTTTGCCACTCATTTTTAAAGCAAAAAAAGCGATGAAAGTGATGAGCCAGATGGCAAAAGAGGCTGATGCCGTGCTTTTAATAGACAGCCCAGCTTTTAACTTACCTCTTGCAAAAGCGATAAAAGAGTCTGGCACAAAAGCAGCCGTGACATATTACATCTTGCCTCAAGTTTGGGCATGGAAGCCAAAAAGAGTGAGCGTGATTGAGAGGTACTGTGACAACCTAGCTTCGATCTTGCCATTTGATGCGAAATTTTATAGCCGTTCGACCTACGTGGGACATCCTTTGATGGATGAGATAAAGCTTAAAAAAACTAGCCTAAGCAGTAGTGGCAAAGTGGCGTTTTTGCCAGGCTCAAGAAGGTCAGAGATTTCAAGGCTTATGCCAGTCTATAGAGAGCTTGCTAAAAAGATAGAAGCAAAAAGGTTGCTTGTCGTGCCACCATTTTTGCTTGATAAAGTGGACGAAATTTATGGCGATGTAAGCGATTTTGAGGTCGTCTCAAATACGCCTGAAGCTTTGTATGAGAGCAATTTTGCCTTTATTTGCTCAGGTACGGCTACGCTTGAAGCAGCGCTCATTGGCACACCATTTGTGCTAGCATATAAGGCAAAAGCGATAGATGTTTTCATCGCTAGAAAATTTGTAAAGATCAAGTACGCTGGACTTGCAAATATAATGTTTGACTTTATGGGCAAAGAGCCACTTCATGAGGAATTTATCCAAGAGTTTGCAACGGCTGAAAATTTATTTAGAGCTTATGAGAGCTGCGATAGGCAAAAATTTTTAAAATGCTGCGATGAACTAAGAGCTTATTTAGGGCATGGCAGCAGTAAAAATGTAGTAAAAATTTTAAAGAATATGGAGTAAAAAATGAGTGAACCAATGACAATGCACGGATACGAGAAGATAGAAGCTGAGCTAAAGGATCTAAGGCTAGTACAGCGTCCTCAAATCGTAACTGAGATAGATATCGCAAGAAGTCACGGCGACCTAAAAGAAAACGCCGAGTATCACGCAGCAAAAGAAAAACAAGCCTTTATAGACGCTAGGATCGCTGAGCTTAGTGCACTTTTGGCAAATGCTGAAGTGATCGATCCAAGTAGCTATGAACACGATAGAGTTAGGTTTGGCTCAAGTGTTACGATAATGGACGAGGAAACTGAAATAGAGCATACATATACGATAGTTGGCATTAGCGAAAGCGACATCGATAGAGGCTATATCTCGATAAACTCGCCACTTGCAAAGCAGCTTTTGGGTAAGGCTGAGGGCGATGAAGTGGTGCTAAATTTACCAAAAGGCAGAAGCGACGTTGAGATCGTAAAAATTTGCTACAAGCCTATAAAATTTGACTAAAAAGATGAGACAAAGAGTCAGAAACTGCTTTTTTGGCTCTGCTAATTTTTAATTAAGGCAAAATTTGAGCGAATATCTATATGCCCCCATTATAAAAGAGGGCGCGATCTTTTTAGCTGAT
Source organism: Campylobacter concisus (assembly GCF_902460705.1). Taxonomy (GTDB): domain Bacteria; phylum Campylobacterota; class Campylobacteria; order Campylobacterales; family Campylobacteraceae; genus Campylobacter_A; species Campylobacter_A concisus_Z. The sequence continues at coordinate 446,493 of NZ_CABPUP010000001.1, forward strand.
GCGCATGAAAACGTAAACCGAAATGGCTTTTTAAAATTTTTAAGAGCTGTTGATAGCGGGGAGATCAAAGAGCCGCCACAAATTTTTTTGTTAGGCGATATGTTTGACTTTCTAACGGGCGAGGGCGAATATACAAGAGAATTTTACGCTGAGCACTTGAGACTTATAAATAAAATTTCAGAAAAAATAGAGATCTTTTATTTTGAGGGCAATCACGACTTTAGACTTTCAAATTTATTTAATAAAACAAGAGAAATTTGGAATGGACGCGAGATGCTGTGTTATAAAAGCGTTAGGGTTTATGATATTTACGATCAGCCAGCAAATTTTAAAACGATCAATGAAGAGCGCGTTCAGATCGCGCATGGTGATATATTTTTACCTTTTATAGATAAATATGCACTTAGATTTTTGCGTCTTAGATGGTTTTTAAAATTTATGAATGCTTTGGATAAATTTTTAAATTTTAAAATATCAAAAGCAATACTAGCCAAACTTACCAAGAAAAATTTAGACTATAAAATTCCTAATTTTAAGGAGCTAATGAGCAAGCATTTGCAAGGATATGAGGCTAATATCGTGATAGAGGGACACTATCATCAAGGCGAGAAATTTAACATTTACGATAAGTTTTATATAAATTTACCTTGTTTTGCATGTGAGCAAAGTTATTTTGTTGTAGAATACGCCCAGCAAAAATTAAATTTGCTCAAAATGAGTTTGAAAGGACATTGATGTTTGGAGATAACGTACTAAAAACGGACTCAAACGAGATGGAACTTGTTGATTTTCGTATCTTTAAAAAGACCGAAAACAAAGTATATGAAGGAATATACGGAGTCAATGTCGCAAAGGTGCGGGAGATCATTAAGATGCCAAATCTTACAGAGCTTCCAGGCGTTCCTGAGTATATCGAGGGAATTTTTGATTTAAGGGGCGTGGTGATCCCTGTTATAAATTTGGCAAGATGGATGAATATTATCGAGCCAACCGAAGGCGTAGTTATAAAGCCACGTGTTATTATTGCTGAGTTTAGTGGTATTTTGATCGGTTTTATTGTCCATGAGGCAAAAAGGATCAGGCGTATAAGCTGGAAAGATATCGAGCCTGCAAATTTTGCTTCAGGTTCTGGCGCTTTAGACAAAGGCAAAATAACAGGCGTGACAAGAATAGAAAATGATGAAGTTTTACTTATCCTTGATCTTGAAAGCATTGTTGAAGAGCTTGGAATTTACTCGCCAAAGATCGAATTTGATGTAACAGACGATCAAAAATTAAAAGGTGCTGCTTTGGTTTTAGATGATAGCTCAACTGCTAGAAAACTAGTAAAAGATGCACTTGAGAAGATGGGACTTAGCGTAGTTGAGGCTAAAAACGGCGTTGAGGGCTTGGAGAGAATGGAAGAGCTTTATCAAAGATATGGAGATAACTTATCAAGAGAGCTTAGAGTTATCTTAAGTGATATCGAAATGCCACAGATGGATGGATACCGCTTTGCTTCAACTCTTAAAAACGATGAAAGATTTAAAGAAGTTCCAATAGTATTTAACTCCTCATTGAGTAATGATTTTAGCGAAATCAAGAGCAAAGAAGCTGGTGGTGCGGCGTATCTTACAAAATTTGATGCAAGCATATTTTATCAAGAAGTGCTAAAAGTTATTGAAGCACATTCTAAATCTGCAAAATGAGGTGAAACATGGATGATATGAAAGAAATAATGGAAGACTTTTTAATAGAGGCTTTCGAACTTATTGAGCAGATAGATCACGACCTTGTTGAGCTTGAGTCAAACCCTGAAGATTTGGAATTATTAAATAGAATTTTCCGCGTTGCTCACACAGTAAAAGGTAGCTCAAGCTTTTTAAATTTTGATGTTTTAACAGAGCTTACTCACCATATGGAGGATGTTTTAAATAAAGCTAGAAAAGGCGAGCTAAAGATCACTCCAGATATTATGGACGTAGTTCTTGAGTCAGTTGATATGATGAAAGGCTTGTTAAGCAGCATTAGAGATCATGGAAATGATACAGCTGCTGGCATTGATATTAAAAACATTTGTGCAAGACTTACCCAAATTTCTGAAGGCGAAGCTCCAGCAGCAGCTCCTGAAGCTCCTGCCACGCCAGTAGCTGAGCCAGTACCAGAACCGGCACAAGAGTCAGAACCAGCCGCACCTGCCGAAGAAGCACCAGAGATAAGTGATGCTGAACTTTCAAAGCTAAGTGATTCAGAAGTCGAAGCAGAGATAGAAAGACTCTTAAAAGTTAGAAAGGCTGAGGATCAAGCAAGACGTGCTTCAAAAGGCATAGCCCCAAAATCTCCTAGCGAGATAGCTCCAGCTGCAAGTAGCACTTCAGCTCCAGCTGCAAAAGTAGAGAGTAAAGAAAAGGATGGAGATAAAAAGGTCCCAGCAGCAAGCAGCGGTGCAGTGGCTCAGGAACAAACTATACGCGTCGAGGTAAAAAGACTTGATCACTTAATGAATCTAATTGGTGAGCTTGTTCTTGGTAAAAACCGCTTGTTAAAAATTTATGATGATGTGGAAGAGAGATATGAGGGTGAGAAATTCCTTGAAGAGTTAAATCAAGTAGTCTCAAGTCTAAGCTTGGTAACGACTGATATTCAGCTTGCCGTTATGAAGACAAGAATGCTACCAATAGCAAAAGTCTTTAATAAATTCCCACGTATGATACGCGATCTTAGCCGCGATCTTGGTAAACAAATCGATCTTGAAATTTCAGGTGAAGAGACCGAGCTTGATAAGTCAATCGTAGAAGAGATCGGCGATCCGCTAGTACACATCATCAGAAATTCATGCGATCACGGTATCGAGGATCCTGAGACAAGAAAAGCAGCAGGTAAGCCTGAAAAAGGCCTCGTTCAACTAAAAGCTTACAATGAAGGCAATCATATTGTTGTTGAGATAGTTGATGATGGTAAAGGCTTAGACGCTGATATGCTTAAATCTAAATCGATAGAAAAAGGCATCATCACTGAGCGTGAAGCTGATGCGATGAGTGAAAAAGAGGCATTTGGACTTATTTTTAGACCAGGATTTTCAACTGCGGCAAAAGTTACAAACGTATCTGGTCGTGGTGTTGGTATGGACGTTGTTAAGACTAATATCGAAAAACTAAATGGTATCATTGATATTGAAAGTGAAGTTGGAAAAGGCACAGTTATGAAGCTTAAAATTCCACTCACACTTGCGATTATTCAGTCACTACTTGTTGGAACGCAAGAAGAATTTTACGCTATCCCACTTGCTAGTGTTCTTGAAACTGTTCGTGTGCCGATTGATGATATCTACACGATCGATGGCAAAAATGTACTAAGGCTAAGAGATGAAGTCTTATCTCTTGTTAGACTTTCTGATGTATTTGGTGTAGAAAAAGCATTTGATGGTGGAGAGCAAACCTATGTCGTAATAATCGGTGTTGCTGAAGCGAAACTAGGTATTATCGTCGATACTTTGGTTGGACAAGAAGAGATTGTTATTAAATCAATGGGTGATTATCTACAAAATATCCCAGGTATTGCTGGAGCGACTATTAGAGGTGATGGTCGTGTGACATTGATTATCGATGTTGGTGCTATGATGGAGATGGCAAAAGATATCAAGGTAGATATTAGGGCCGAAATAGAAGATAGCACAAAAGCAAAGGAAAAACCAAGCGATTATAAAGTCTTGATAGTTGATGACTCAAAAATGGATAGAACTATCATGCAAAAAGCGCTTGAACCAACTGGGGTAACGATAATAGAAGCCACAAATGGTGTTGAGGCATTAAATATCGTAAAATCCGGAGAGCACTCTTTTGATGCGATTTTGATAGATATTGAGATGCCAAGAATGGATGGATATACACTAGCTGGCGAAATTAGAAAATACTCTAAGTACAGAAATTTACCACTTATTGCTGTTACATCAAGGACTTCAAAAACAGATAGATTACGTGGCGTAGAAGTTGGAATGACTGAGTATATTACAAAACCATATTCAGCCGAGTACCTAGAAAATGTCGTTAGAAAGAATATAAAATTAGCTTAGGGGTAAGGGATGAACAATAAACTAAATCAAGTTTTAAGTAAACAAAAACAGCAAATAAATGGTCCTGAGTTAAAAAATAATGAGGATATAGTTCAGCTAGTAGGATTTGTTGTCGGTGAGGAAGAGTACGCGATACCTATTTTAAATATCCAAGAGATAATCAAACCTATTGAATATACACGTGTTCCTAGTGTACCTGATTATGTTCTTGGCGTATTTAACCTACGTGGAAATGTTATTCCGCTTATTGATTTGCGTAAGCGTTTTTCACTAAATGTCACAAAACAAAGCCCAAGCACAAGATATATCGTTATGAAAGATGCGGATAATATCGCTGGCTTTGTGATAGACCGCTTGACGGAGGCTATTAGAATAGACCGCAATAGGATCGATCCGCCACCAGAGACTTTAGTAAAAGACAAAGGCATGATTTATGGTATCGGTAAGCGTGATCAAAATATCCTTACGATCTTGAAGGTTGAAAGCCTTTTAAAACGTGATTTTTAGGGTATAGCTTGATAAAACTTTGTGTTTTTGACTTTGACTCTACAATAATGGACGGCGAGACAATAGATATTCTCGCCGCCGCTAATAATGCTAGCGAAGAGGTAGCTAATATAACTAAGCGTTCGATGAACGGTGAGCTTGATTTTTTTGAAAGTCTTACAAAAAGAGTAAAATTTTTAAAAGGATTGCCACTTTTAAAAGTAAATGAAATTTGCAAAAATTTACCCATAATGCCTGGAGCTGGCGAGCTAATAGAGGCTTTAAAGCAAAAAGGTATCAAAGTTGTGGTTTTTAGCGGTGGATTTCACAATGCAACCGATGTAATGCAAAAAAAGCTTAATTTTGATGCAAATTTTGCAAATATCTTGCATCATAAAGATGGAATTTTAAGTGGTGAAGTTGGTGGAGAAATGATGTTTGGTAGTTCAAAGGGAGATATGATTGACCGCTTGTGTGGACTATTAAATTTAGGCAAGGACGAGATAATGTGTGTTGGGGACGGGGCCAATGACATATCGATGTTTAGAAAGTGCGACCTTAGCATTGCATTTTGTGCAAAAGATATCTTAAAAAAAGAAGCGACACATTGTGTTGATGTTAAAGATTTGCGTGAAATTTTAAAATTTATAAGGTAGAAATTAATGTATGACAACGAAGCTAAATTCTCTCTTTGGTGTGATTTTATAGAGAGAAATTTTTTACAAAGCGAATTTAACTCTTTATTAGAAAATAATATTATAAACGGTGCTACAAGCAACCCAGCTATTTTTAAAACAGCATTTGCTTCACCTGCTTATAAAAAGATAATAGAAACTAGCAATAAACGCCACCCAAAAGATCTTTATGAAATTTTGGCTACTCAAGATATAAAAATCGCCGCATGTCAAATGTTAAGGAATTATGCAAACGACGATGATGGCTTTGTAAGCATTGAGGTTGATCCAAATTTAAGTGACGATACAGCTGCAACGATAGAAGAAGGTATCAGACTTCATAATCTAATATCAATGCCAAATGTTATGATAAAAATTCCAGCTACAAAAGATGGCTATGAGGCGATGAGTGCGCTTATGGCAAGGGGAATTAGTGTAAATGCTACGCTTATATTCTCACCAGATCAGGCTAAAAACTGCCTTGAAGCTTTTAAAGAAGGCAGTAAGGCTTATGCAAGTCGCTTTATGGATACTACTATGCCAAAAGGTGTGATAAGTGTTTTTGTAAGTAGATTTGATAGAAAGCTTGATGAGGTTATGGCTGCAAAGAGCTTGCCAACGGGACAAATCGGCATAATGAATGCTGCAAATATATATCACCTGATTGAAGATTTTGGACTAGAAAATGTAAGAACGCTTTTTGCAAGCACAGGCGTAAAAGGTAGCGGTTTAAGAGGGGATTATTATGTTAGAGAGCTAATGTATAAAAATTCTATAAATACAGCACCAATAGAGACGATAAAAGAATTTATAAAAGAAAAAGCAGAGGCAAAAAATGTACCTAGTAAAGAAAATATCTCAAGCTTTTTCCAGATTATAAAAAATAATGAGATAGATATAAATGTCGTTTATAAAGATTTATTAAGCGACGGTTTAAAGCAGTTTGTATCAGCATTTGATGATATTATGAAATCACTTTAAACAAAGAAGCCTAAGCTAATACAAAAACAGCAAAAGTGATCATTCTTAAACAAGCTTTATTTGAAATTTATAAAGCATTAGATAAAATCAGCACCTATTTTTTATGAAAGGAAAACGATGTTAGAAGGAATCGTTAGAGAGAGTATCGGTAAGAAGTCTGCGAAGGCTTTGAGAAGAGATGGTTATCTAATCGCCAACATTTATGGCAAGGGATTAGAGAATGTTGCAGCAGCTTTTAAAGTAAATGACTTTATTAAAGAGGCTCGCAAAAAAGAGAGTCTTGCTTTTGATGTAAAAGTAGGCGGAAAAGTTTATAATGTCGTTATTGTTGATTACCAAAGAGATGTTGTTACAAGCGATCTTAAACACGTAGATCTAAAAGTAGCACTTCCAGGCGTTTTATCAAAATATATGATTCCAGTTAAGCCAGTTGGAACACCTATTGGTCTTAAAAACAAGGGCGTTTTGATCCAATCAAAAAGACGTCTTTGCGTAAAATGCACAGCTGAAAATTTACCAAATTCATTTGACGTTGATGTAAGCAAACTTGACATCGACGATACTATTTTGGTTCGTGACATCACAGCTCCTAAAGGCGTTACTATTGTAGACGCTGACCGTGTTGCGGTACTTGGAGTTATTAAAGCTAAATAAAAAGGGCTTTTGTGACACTAATAGCGGGGCTGGGAAATCCTGGCTCCAAATATGAAAACACTAGACATAATATAGGCTTTATGCTTATAGATCTCCTAAAAGACTCAAATTACAAAGATGTTAGCTCAGCTAAATTTCAAGGCGAAGTTTTTAAATTTAACGACATTATCTTGCTAAAACCAACGACCTTTATGAACCTCTCAGGACAAAGTGTAAAAGCGGTAAAAGACTTTTATAAACCTGATAGAATAATCGTAATACACGATGATCTTGATCTTAGTTTTGGTGCAGTTAAATTTAAAAAAGGCGGTAGTAGCGGCGGGCATAACGGCATAAAATCGATCGATGGACTAATAGGTAACGAGTACGAAAGGGTGCGTGTTGGCATTGGACACCTTGGTGATGCTAAAAATTTTGTCCTTGGAGAGTTTAGTGATGAGGAGAAAAAGGCTTTAGATGAAATTTTAGCCTATACAAAAAATGCAGTTTGTGAACTACTAAAGAGTGACATCAACGAAATCTCGCAAAAATTTACGATAAAAAAAGGTCTTATCAAATGAAACTATACGCCAGATACGTTGGCTGGGTCTATATAAAATCTTTTTTTATCGTATTTTTAGCGCTTGAACTATTTTATGTAGGCATTGATCTGCTTACAAATTTAAAAGATCTGCCACTATCTGCTAACCTTCAGCTCCTTTATGTTGGGCTTACATCGCTTAGCGCTATTGGCTATGTTTTACCACTTTCGCTCATTTTTGCACTCATTATTTTACATGTAAATATGGTTCGTTCAAATGAGCTAATCAGTTTTTATGCGCTTGGCATTAGTAAAAATAGTCTAATTTTTCCACCATTTTTTATTGCACTTTTTATAACTATTTTTTATGTTGGCTTAAATTTTACTCCATTTGCCTATGCACACGACTATCAAAAAAGTATCGCTAAAAATACGGCTTTTTCAAAAAGTACAAATGATTCATTTTTAAAATTTGAAGGCAAATTTATCTACATAAAGGAGCTAAATTCTGTTAATCAAATAGCAAATGATGTTAGAATTTTTGAGATAAATGGTACAAATTTACTCTCAACTATATTTGCAAATCATGCTAATTTTAAAGACAATGAATGGATCTTAAAAGATGTTAATCAAACCCTTTTGCCACAAATTTTAGAGCTTGGTGAAGCTGGTTTTAATAAAATACAAAGTGATAGCTTAGATGCATTAAAAGGCTTTAAGCCAAAGAGTATTGAAAGCGCTGTTAGTGTTGAAAACTCAAAATTTAATATCCCAGATGCGATAAATTTTATAAAAACATTTAAAAATGAAGGTATTGGCCTTGATAGCGCAAAAACAGCTTTTTATAACCTTGCTATCGCACCATTTTTTGCACCATTTTTGTTACTCATTTTTTACTATCATTTGCCTGTAACTGGTAGATTTTTTAATCTTGCACTTTCGACTTTTATTTTTGTTGTGATAACTCTTGTCGTTTGGGGGCTGCTCTTTATTCTTGCAAAATTTGCACAAACTTCTGTGATCTTGCCAGAGATTGGCATAGTTTTGCCAGTTATTTTACTTTTTGCATACGCCATTTATCTCATAAAATCGCATCGTTAAGCCAAATTTTGGCAAGCTTTTTGTAAAATCAAGCCATTTTAATAAAGGCTATTTTATGGATTTTAAAGAGCTTTCAAATAGATACAAAACCCCACTTTACATTTATGATTTTAACCACATAAAAAACCGCTATGAAGCACTAAAGAATGCATTTTTTGCTAGAAAATCTCTCATTTGCTATGCGGTGAAAGCAAACTCAAATTTAAGTGTTTTGAAATTTCTAGCTGACCTTGGAGCTGGATTTGATTGTGTTAGCATTGGCGAAGTAAAAAGAGCACTTTTAGCAGGTGCAAAGAGATATCAGATCATTTTTAGTGGCGTTGGCAAGAGCGATGATGAGCTAAAAGAGGCTTTAAAAAATGAGATTTTACTCATAAATGTCGAGAGTTTTGCTGAACTTTTAAGACTTGAAAAGATCGCAAAAGGGCTAGGCTTAAAGGCAAGAATTAGCATTAGGGTAAATCCAGGTGTCGATGCAAAAACTCACCCATATATCTCGACAGGGCTAAATGAAAATAAATTTGGCGTTGATGCCGAAACAGCTAAAAGAATGTACATCCACGCTAAGGCTTCAGACTCTCTTGAGCCAACTGGCATACACTTTCACATCGGATCTCAGCTAACATCACTTAGCCCGATAATCGATGCTGCAAATATCGTTAGCGAGCTTTTAAGAGAGCTAAGAGCACTTGAGATAGATATCAAATTTTTCGATGTTGGTGGCGGACTTGGCATCATCTATAACGACGAAAAAGAGATAAATTTATACGACTACGCACAAGGAATTTTAGCTGCACTAAAAGGTCAAGACGTGACCATTGTTTGCGAGCCAGGACGCTTTATCGTGGGCAATGCTGGCTACTTTGTCGCAAGCGTTTTATATGAAAAATTTAACGGCAAAAAAAGATTTGTCATCACTGATGGCGCGATGAATGATCTTATTAGACCAAGCCTTTATGGTGCTCATCATGAAATTTTTGTTTATGGCAAGGATAAAAATTTAGGCCCATGTGATGTGGTTGGTCCAGTTTGCGAAAGTGGCGACTTTTTAGCAAAAGATATAGAGCTGCCAGAGTGCGATAGTAGCGATATCATCGTGGTAAAAGGTGCTGGAGCTTATGGTTTTAGTATGAGTTCAAACTACAACACAAGAAACAGAGCTGCTGAAGTTTGCGTGCTTGATGGCAAAGATAGGCTTATAAGAAGACGTGAGAGCTTTGAAGATGTCGTGGCACTTGAGAGAGAATTTTTGGAGAGCGCTGATGCAAGAGCTAAATGAGCTTAGAAAAGAGATCGATGCGATTGATGATCTCATCTTAAATAAACTAAATGAAAGAATGATTTTAGTTGAACAAATCGGCAAGCTAAAACAAACTAGCGGAACGCCTATATATCGTCCTGAGCGTGAGCGAGCTATCATAAACCGACTAACTAGTCTTAGCAAAGACAAAGCTTTAAATAAAGCCGCTATTGAAGCCATTTATCTTGAAATTTTTGCTGTAAGTAGAAATTTAGAAATGCCTCAAAAGATCGTATATCTAGGGCCTGAAGGCACTTACACGCATCAGGCGGCTCAGAGTAGATTTGGTGCGATGAGTGCATATTTGCCACTTGCTACTATCGAGGCAGTTTTTACGAAGCTAGCTCAAAAAGAGGCGAAATACGGCGTCGTGCCTATCGAAAACAACACTGAAGGTGCTGTTGGCGCTACGCTTGATTGTTTGAGTAAATTTAGTGATATAAAAATAGTTGCTGAGCTTTATGTGGATATCCATCACAGCTTTGTTAGCATAAATGAAAATTTAAAAGAGATAAAGCGAATTTATTCACATCCGCAAGGGTATAATCAATGCCGTAAATTTTTAGAAGATCATATGCTAAATGAAATTGAATTTGTCCCAGCAAAATCAACTGCAGCAGCTGCATACATGGCATCAATGGATAGAAATTCAGCTGCCATTTGCTCAAAGATTGCAGCAAAAATTTATAACGTGCCAATCGTCTATGAGACGATCGAAGACAATATGGCAAATAGAACAAGATTTTTGATTTTAAGCGATTTTAAAAATGCCAAGGTTGAAAACTCGAAAACTTCGATCCTTGCAAAGACGGATCACAGTCCAGGACGCCTTGCTGATCTACTTTCTATCTTTAAAAATGAAAATATTAATATCACAAAACTTGAGTCACGTCCTATAAAGCAGCGTGAATTTAAGTCAATTTTTTACCTTGACTTTGAAGGGCATATCGACGATGAGAAGGTGCAAAACGCCTTTGAACTCGCAAAAGAGGGCGGTGCTGAGATAACGTGGCTTGGAAGCTATTTAAATGGAGATGAGTAATGAAATTTAATGACTTTTTAGACGATCTAGTAAATTACGAGGCTGGAAAGCCTATTGAGCTTGTAGTTAGAGAGTTTGGCATCGAGGCAAAAGATGTGATAAAGCTAGCTAGCAACGAAAACCCTTTTGGCACGAGCAAACGCGTAGAGGAGGCGCTAAAAGAGGTCGCTAAAAAAGCGTATCTCTATCCAGATGATAGTTACTTTGAGTTAAAAGAAGGACTGGCTAAAAAATTTGGCGTAACTAGTAAAAATTTAATCATCGGCTCTGGAAGTGATCAGATCATAGAGTATGCACTCCACGCAAAGGCAAATAAGCAAAGTGGTGTTTTGATGGCTGGCGTGACATTTGCAATGTATGAAATTTATGCAAAGCAAACTGGAGCAAAAAATTATCGCACAAAGAGTGTAGAGCATAATTTGAGCGAGTTTTTAGAAATTTATAATGCACATAAAGATGAAATTTCTGTCATCTTTCTTTGCTTGCCAAACAATCCTTTGGGTGAGTGTTTGGACGCAGATGAGGTCTTTAAATTTATAAAAAGCGTTGATGAAAATACGCTTGTTGTGCTTGATTGTGCCTACAATGAATTTGCAAAATTTAAAGATAGCAAAAAAGAGATAAAGCCAAGCGAGGTGGTAAAATTTAAAAATGCCATCTATCTTGGAACATTTTCTAAAGCTTATGCACTTGGTGGCATGCGCGTTGGATACGGCGTGGCAAATGAAGAGATCATAGGCGCTCTCTCAAAACTAAGAGCCCCATTTAACATCACAACTCCAAGCCTAAGAGCAGCGATAGTAGCACTTAATGATGATGAGTTTGTGCAAAAAACTATGCAAAACAACTTCGAGCAGATGAAGAGATATGAGGAATTTGCAAAGCAAAATGGCATAGAATTTATCCCAAGCTATACGAATTTCATAACTTTTAAATTTAACGAGCCAAAATCAAGCCAGATATGCGAAAAGATGCTAAAAAAGGGTATAATTTTGCGAGATCTAAAAAGCTACGCCTTAAATGCGGTGAGAATCACCATCGGCCTTAGCTGGCAAAATGATAGAGTTTTTGAAGAGTTAAAGCAAATTTTAAAGTAGGAATATGGATTTTAAAGCATTACTTCATCAAATAAGTCAAATTTATCAAAAGCTTTCATTAAAGCAAAAAATCGTTGCAGCTAGCTCGATCGTCTTGGTCGTGGCATTTTTGGTATTTTTAACACTTTATAAAAGCAAAAATGAAAATTTTGCAGGCTACAGCGTCCTTTTTGAAAACATTAGTCCAAACGATTCAGCCTTAATACTTGATCAGCTAAATAAAGATGGAATTAAATATAAATTAGCAAACGAAGGCACTATTCTTGTGCCAACGAGTGATGTTTATAAAGAGCGCATCGCTGTTGCAACGCTTGGAATACCAAAAGAGAGTAAAATCGGCTTTGAAATTTTTGATAAGCAAGAATTTGGTGCGACTGATGCTGAGCAGAGAGTAAAATTTCAAAGAGCGCTTGAGGGCGAGCTAGCTAGAACGATCGAGAGTCTTTCTTCTATCCAAAAAGCGACTGTTCGTATCGCTATCCCTAAAGAGAGCGTCTTTACTGAAAGACAAGCACTACCGACCGCTTCTATCGTCGTTGAGCTAAAGCCAGGCGTTAGCCTAAATGCAAAGCAAATTTTTGGTATTAAAAACCTTGTCGCTGCCTCTGTTACAAATTTAAGCACAGAAAATGTAAAAATCGTAAATCAAGACGGAGTCGCACTTGGCGATGAAGATGGTGAGTTTGATAGTGACGCTATAGCCCAGCAGATACGCTATAAACGTGAGTTTGAAAATAATTACGAGCAAAAGATCGTAAATGTGTTAGCTCCTATCGTGGGCGGAGCAGATAAGGTTGTAGCAAAGGTAAATATTGACTTTGACTTTGACAAAAAAGATACAAAAAGTGAAGTTTATGACCCAAATAACGTCGTAAGAAGCGAGAGCAATATCGAAGAAAAACGCCAAGGCTCAGCACCAAATGAAGTAGGTGGCGTCCCGGGTGCAGTTAGCAACATTGGCCCTGTTCAAGGCCTTGATGATAGCACTTTAAAAGAGCAGTACAACAAAAGCTCACAGCAGACAAACTATGAAATTTCAAAGAAAGTGACAAGCATCAAAGGGCAGTTTGCTAGCATAAATAGAGTGAGTGCGGCTGTCGTTATAGACGGACTTTATCAGAGCAAAAAAGACAAAGACGGTAAGCCAACTGGCGAGCTTGAATTTGCCCCACTTACCAAAGAGCAAAGAGAGTCAATCACAAATTTGATCAAGCAATCAATCGGCTACAATCAAAATAGAGGCGATGAAGTAAGCTTAGATAACTTTGAGTTTAAAACTGGCAAAGATATAAGCACTAGCGAGAAGATGGATGGCTTTGTGAATAACTATGTAGTGCCATTTATGCCGCTACTAAAATATATTTTTGCAGCATTGTTGCTCTACATCTTCTATAAAAAAGTCATTGTGCCATTTATGCAAAAGATGCTTGAAGAGACAAAAGAAGAAGAGGAGCAAGTTCAAGATGGACTTGAAGATATTGAAGTAGATGCTGAAGATACGCTTGAGAAATTTAAAGCTGCTCGCAAAAAGGTCGAAGAGCAACTAGGACTTAGTGGCGAGTTTAATGAAGATGAATTAAAATACGATGTTTTACTTGAGAAAATGAGAGCGGTCATCACAGAGAGAAATGAAGAGATAGCAATGCTACTTCAAGATATGGTAAAAAATGACAGCGACTTTAATATGCGTAAGGAAATTTGATGTCAATAAAGCTAAATGACAAGCAAAAAATGATTTATGATGATCTATCGATGCCTGAAAAGATTGCTATTTTGCTGATTCAGCTTGGCGAAGAGGCAACTGCTCTTATATTTTCTCACATGGATGTTGATGTCATCACTGAAATTTCAGGCTATATCGCAACTGCGAAAAATATAGACAAGCAAGTCGCAAGTGCTGTGCTAGAAGAATTTTACGCATTAATGCAGTCAAATCAATATATGAGAAGTGGTGGTTTGGAGTATGCAAAAGAAATTCTTTACCGCACATTTGGTCCAGAGGCAGCTCAGAAAATTTTAGACAAGCTTGCAAAAAGCATGGAAAACTCAAAAAGCTTTGGCTATCTTGATAAGATAAAACCACAACAGCTTGCAGACTTTATCATAAAAGAGCACCCTCAAACCATCGCGCTAATACTAGCTCACATGGACTCAACGAGCGCTGCTGAAACGCTTAGCTTTTTCTCAGATGAGCTAAGAAGCGAGGTTGTCATTAGAATGGCAAATCTTGGTGATATTAGCCCATCGGTGATTAAGCGTGTTTCAACTGTACTTGAGGGTAAACTCGAAAGTCTTACATCTTATAAAGTCGAAGTTGGCGGTCCAAGAGCTGTGGCAGAAGTGCTTAATAGACTTGGACAAAAGGCTAGCAAAAGTACGATCGAACGCATTGAACAAAGCGATGATAAGCTCGCAACAACTATTAAAGAGCTTATGTTTACCTTTGAAGATATCATTAACCTTAATGCAACTGCGATTAGAGAAATTCTTAAAAATGTCGACAAAAAAGACCTTATGGTCGCATTTAAAGGCTCAAGCGATGGCATAAAGGATAAATTTTTATCAAATATGTCTCAGCGTGCAGCAGAAGCCTTTAAAGAGGAGATGCAGTATCTTGGTGCAGTGCGTGTAAAAGATGTTGAAGAGGCTCAAAGACGCATAGTAGAGACAGTGCAAACTCTAGCTGATCAAGGTGTATTCCAAGTTGGCGAAGCAGATGAGATGATAGAATGAAAAGCAGCGTAATAACCAGTGAGACTTCTCCAGCTCACTTTATAGAAAATTACAGATTTAAGGTGCTTGGAGTTGGAGAGCGAGCCACAGATAGTGCTCCTGTATTGATAGAGGAAAATAATCTTAGTGAAGAGTTAAGCGAGCAAAATTTTGGCCAAAAGGGTGAAAATTTCATTCCTCAAGCTAGCTACCAAACGCAGACAAACTCGCAAAATCACTTTGCTTCTCAGGCTCAAAGTCCACAAATACAGCAAGCAGGCGAGTCGAGCTTTGTTGAAGAACTGCTTAAAAAAACAGATGAGCTAAGTAGCAATATCATCAAACTTCAAATGCAAATAGAAAATCAAGAGAGCGAATTTGCTAAACGCCTTGAGGCTGAAATTTCTCGTGCTAAAGAGGATGGTAAAAATGAGGGTATCGCCCAGGCAAATGCGGCAAATGAAGCAAGGATAAATGAGTTAGAGGCTAGATTTAGCACTTCAGCTGCAAAGTTAGATGAGCAGTACGTTAAATTTGATGAGTTTTTAAAGAAGATCGAAGAAGAGCTCGGGCAAACTGCTATAAAAATCGCAAAAGAAGTAATCGATAAAGAAATTTCAACCTCTTCAAATCAGATTGCTCATCATCTAGCAAGCTCGCTTATAAAAGAGCTAAGTAATGTTAAAAATATAGAAATTCGCGTAAATCCCGAAGATAGCGAATATATAAAAGAGCAATTTAGCAAGAATGAACACGTCAAAATAAGCGCTGATGATGCTATAAGCAAAGGTGGTGTAGTTATTATAAGTGATGGTGGCAATATCGATGCGACTATGCAAACAAGGCTAGAAAAACTAAAAATGCTGGTAAATAATGAATAAAGACGTTAAAAGTTTAGATGTTGATGAACTAAACGCACTTTGTCATGACATCAGAGATAAAATTTTAGCCACTGTTAGCAAAAATGGCGGTCATCTTAGCTCAAATATCGGTGCAGTTGAGATCATTGTAGCGATGCATAAAATTTTTGATGTGACAAAAGATCCATTTATCTTCGATGTAAGCCACCAAAGCTACGCACACAAGCTACTAACTGGACGCTGGGAGAGCTTTGATACGCTTAGAAAATTTAATGGTATCAGCGGCTATACAAAGCCAAGTGAGAGTAAATTTGACTACTTTGTAGCAGGTCATAGCTCGACGTCCATTTCGCTTGCAGTTGGTGCTGCAAAGGCGATAAAACTAAAAAATGAAGAGCGCTTGCCAGTAGCTGTCATAGGTGATGGCTCACTAAGTGGAGGCATGGCGTATGAGGCGCTTAATGAGCTGGGGGATAGAAAATATCCTTGCGTCATCATTCTAAACGACAACGAGATGAGCATAAGTAAGCCAATAGGCGCACTCAGCAAGTATCTAAGCCAGATGATGGCAGGGCAGTTTTATCAAAAATTTAAGGGCAGGGTTGAGAAATTTCTAAGCTATATGCCAGATTCAGCTGCATATATGGCTAGACGTATTGAAGAGGGCATTAGACTTATAACCCCTGGTATGTTTTTTGAAGAGCTTGGGCTTGAGTATATAGGCCCAGTTGATGGACATGACCTTTCAGCGCTTCTTAGCACATTTGAGACGGCAAAAAGTATGAAAAAACCAGTCATCGTGCATGTGCAGACATTAAAGGGTAAAGGGTATGAATTTGCTGAGGGGTGTTATGAAAATTGGCACGGAGTTGGACCATTTGATCTAAAAAGTGGCGAATTTATCAAAAGACAGTCAAACAAGTCAGCCACGGCGATTTTTAGCGAACAGCTTTTAAAAATGGCAAGAGAGCATAGCGATATCGTTGGTGTTACGGCTGCGATGCCAACAGGTACTGGCATGGATGCTTTGATACAAGAATTTCCAGATCGTTTTTGGGACGTAGCGATAGCCGAGCAGCACGCAGTTACCTCGATGTCAGCCATGGCGAAAGAGGGCTTTAAGCCATTTGTTGCGATATACTCGACTTTTATGCAAAGAGCCTATGATCAAGTCATTCACGATGCTTCTATTTTAAATTTAAACATTACCTTTGCAATGGATAGGGCTGGTATCGTGGGCGAAGATGGCGAAACGCATCAGGGTACGTTTGATATAAGCTTTTTAAACGCTGTGCCAAATATGGTTCTTTTTGCCCCAAGATGTGAAGAGAGCATGAAAAATGTTATGGAATTTGCCTACTCTTACAAGGGCGTTAGCGCATTTAGATATCCGCGTGGGGCATTTATCTTAAGAGATGAGTTTGAAGCTCAGCCACTTGAGTTTGGCAAGGGTGAAATTTTAGCTGACGCAAAGAGCGATATTGTATTTTTAGGCTATGGCAACGGTGTTGGCAGGGCAAATTTGGTCAGAAATTTACTAGCTGGCAAGCTTGACGTAGTATTAGTTGACCTTGTTTTTGCAAAGCCACTTGATAGTGAGCTTTTACTGGATCTTGCAAAACGCACTAAAAAATGGTACATCTTTAGTGATAGTGCCAAAAAGGGCGGCATTGGTGAGATAATAAGTGCATTTTTACAAGAAAACAAAATCTCAAATATAAGTGTCATTAGCTTTGAGTATGAAGATAAATTTATCCCTCATGGTTCAACCGCTGAGGTCGAAAAGTACCTTGGTATAAGTGCCGATCAGATCACCAAAAATTTACTAGAGAATAATTAATATCATTTAATAAAGAAACGTTTAATATTTTTTTTGCTAGCATAAAGCAAAACTAAAACAAGGAACTTCATTATGCAATATGTATCATTGCTAAAACAATCTGGACTAAAAGTCACGCCACAGCGCCTTAGCGTTTTAAGAATTCTTGATCGTCATACGCACCCAACGATTGATGAGCTTTATGATGAAATTTTAAAAGAGAGCCCATCAGTTTCTCTTGCAACAGTTTATAAAAATTTAAATACGCTAAAAGATGAAGGTCTTGTAGTTGAAGTAAATATCGTCAATCAAAAAGCTAGATACGACATCTACGAATATCCACATATCCATGTTGTCTGTGAAAGCTGTGGAAGCGTCGAGGACGTGAGCTACGATGATGCTGAGCTTGGTAAATATCAAGAAGCGCTAGAAAAGAAGATCGGAAATATAATAGAACGTCTAAACATCGTAGTTAGCGTAAAAAGCTGTAAACACTGTAAATAAAATTTATGTTGCTATTTAGCAGCATAAATTTCATCTTTTTCCTAATAAAAATACTTTTAAAATAAGCCTAAATTTAGCATTTTTCTCATTGTTTTAAGCACTAACTTGCTAAAATGAACAAAAAATTTTGGAGAAAAATGTGAGTTTGGAGATAGAGCGTAAATTTTTACTCAAAAATTCTCAAATTCTAGATTTTTTAAAAGAAGCTGGAGTAGTCTTTAAACATCTTGAAATTTCTCAATTTTATACCAAGATAACGCAAAATGAAGAGATCCGCTTTCGAAGTGAAGAGGATAAATTTATAAAAACTGTAAAGATTGGCAAAGGTCTAATTAGAGAAGAAAATGAAGAATTTTGCGAAAAAGTGGAGTTTAAAAAGGCTCTTAAAAACCGCATCGGTAGCGTTATCTTAAAAGATAGATATATTTTTAAACTAAATAACAATCCTTGTAATATCGATATTTTTAAAAATGAACTAAACGGGCTTTGTACATTTGAAATCGAATTTAGTGATGAAAATGAAGCTGTCTTTTTCAAGCTGCCACCATTTTTAGAAAATTTTTGCCTAAGTGACGTAACTTGCGATAAAAGATATAAAAACAAATTTCTTGCCATCCATGCTAATGAAAATGAACAAATCGACTACAAAAAAGCCTATAAGATCATAAAAGAAAAAGAAATTCTGCCAAATTTTGCTACAAATCTAAAAAGCGGAGAGGCGCTAAGAGTCCTTTTTGTTAGTATTTTTAAAGTAATAAAAAGGCTAAAAAGCCAGTATTTGATAGACAAAGATGAAGAAGTTTTGCATGAGCTTCGCGTAAATTTAAGAAAGGTTAGATCGATCCTTAAAATTTTTAGTGGCGTTTTTGATGAGAAAGTGACACTTTTTTTTGGTGAGAATTTTAAAATGCTTGCAAACTCGACAAACAAAAAGCGAGATTTGGATGTATTTTTAAGCTTTTTAAACGAGCAAAAACATGCAAACGAGCCTATCTATTTTGTGAAAAAGGCTCTAGATTTAGAGTATGAAAATGTAAAAAGCTACCTTGGCGACGAAGAAAACTACGCATTTTTAAAAGAGTGGGAGATATTTTTAAACGAGGGTGAATTTTATAAGTCAAAACTCTTTGACGTAAGCCTCTCGCGACTTGGTTCGTTTAAGCTTAGAACGCTTTTGGTTTTAGCTCAAAAAAGGCTAAAAAGCCTTAATCAAGACTGCCCAAATGAGAGCTTTCATGATCTTAGGATAGAGCTTAAAAAGATGAGATATACATACGAGTTTTTATGTGAAATTTTCTATTTTGAGGGGCTTAAAAAGTATGAAGAGAAGCTAAAGCAGATGCAAGAAATTTTTGGTGATCTTCAAGACTATGACGTCTGGCTCGGTATCCTTAAAAGGCTTCCAGAAATGCCAGATAAAGAGAGGCTCGAGAGTAAAATTTACAAACAAATTTATAAAAGTAGAGAAGAGATACTAAAAAAGCGTCTTAAATTTATAAAAGCAACTCGCAAAATTTCAAGAAATTTAAAAATTTACTACATATAAAAGGGCAAATTTATGCAAAAACAAGAAAAAATCGTTGATATGTTTAATCAGATCGCTCCGACTTATGACGTCGCAAACAGAGTGCTAAGCCTTGGTGTGGATGTGAGCTGGAGGAAATTTGCCTGCAGATATATGCTAGAAATTTTTAAAAATAAAAGCATAAATATCGTGGATGTGGCTTGTGGCACTGGCGATATGATGGGGCTTTGGAGTGAAATTTCAAAGGAATTTGGCGTGCAGGTAAAAAGCCTTACTGGTATCGATCCATCAAGCGGCATGCTAAAAGAGGCTAGGGCGAAATTTCCAAATTTTAAATTTATAGAGGCCTACGCTGACAACACGACGCTTGCAAGTGGTGAGGCTCAAATTTTAAGTATAAGCTATGGTATCAGAAACGTGGTCGAGCGAAAGGCAGCGCTTAGGGAGTTTAACAGAGTACTTGCTCTAAATGGCTACGTAGTCGTGCTTGAATTTACAAAACGCCAGAAAAAGGGGCTTATAACCTCGCTAAGAGATTTTTACCTAAGTAAAATTTTGCCAAAAATTGGTGGCTTTATCTCAAAAAACAAAGAGGCATATGAGTATCTGCCTAGCTCGATCGAAAATTTCTTGGACGCAAAGAGCTTTTGCGACGAGCTAGCCGAAGCTGGCTTTGAGATAGAGCTTTGTAAGGGCTTTAGTATGGACATCTCGACGCTATTTATCGCTAAAAAGGTAAGAGAAATCAATGCTTAGTGTTTCTGAGCTAAACGAAAAAGCAAAGGCACTGCTTGAAGCCACACTTGACTATGTCGAGGTAAGCGGAGAAATTTCGCGCCTTACTAAGCACGCTTCTGGGCACTGGTACTTCACGCTAAAGGACGAGAAGTCAAGCATATCAACTGTGATGTATCGCATGAACAACCAAAAGGTGAAATTTCTGCCAAAAGATGGGCTAAAAGTAAAAATTTATGGCAAAGTGACTATTTACTCGCCAAGCGGCTCCTATCAGCTAGTGGCTAGTACGATGCTGCCTGATGGCGAGGGTGAGCTTGAACTTGCGTTTAGGCAGCTTAAAGAAAAGCTCGAAAATGAGGGGCTTTTTGACATAGGTGCAAAAAAAGAGATACCAAATTTACCTAAAAAAATAGCCCTTGTTACAAGCGCCACTTCGGCAGCGCTTCAGGATATGCTAAAGGTAGTGACGAGCCGTTGGAAACTAAGCGAAATTTATATATTTGACGCGCTAACTCAAGGTGAAAATGCCCCAAGCTCGCTTATAAAAGCTTTAAAAAGAGCCGATAAATACGGCGTTGATGTGATCGTTTTAGCTCGTGGAGGCGGCAGCAAAGAGGATCTTTGGTGCTTTAACGACGAGGGCTTAGCACGTGAAATTTACGCCACCAAAACGCCAGTCATAAGTGCTATCGGACATGAGATAGACTACGTTATAAGTGACTTTGTAGCAGACCGCAGATCGCTTACACCAAGTGCAGCCATGCTAGATCTTTTGCCTGATGAAGAGGCTTTTTTTCAGTATCTTGATAGGCTCAGCGACGATCTTGATAGCGCTTTAAATTTAAAGATCACAAAGAAGCAAAATTTATTAAATTTACTACTTTCTAAATTTTCATCAAATGCTCTAAAAGCTAGGATCGAGCTAAAATTTAGCGAGGTGACAAATAAGCAAAACACCCTAGCAAATGCCATGCAAAGAAAAATTTTAGTCCTTGGCTCGGCACTTGGCTCGCTAGAGAAGGCTTATGAGATGAGGGAGCTCTTTTTTGAGAGCACGAAGGGGCTTATCGAGGTTAGAAAAGATGGCAAGAGAGTCGATCTTATGGATTTAAATTTGAATGATGAGATTGAGCTTATCTCGCAAAATACACATAAAAAAGCAATTATCAAGGAGTAAAAATGAGTAGAAAAATCAACTTTAGCGCAGGCCCAAGCGCGATACCATTAGACGTTTTAGAGCATGCAAAGGCCGAATTTACCGATTACAGAGGCGAGGGCTACTCGATCATGGAGATCAGCCACAGAAGCAAAACCTTTGAGGAGATCCACTTTGGCGCGATGGAGAAGATAAGAAAGCTCTATAATATCGGCAATGAGTATGAAATTTTATTTCTTCAAGGCGGTGCACACTTGCAATTTAGCATGATACCAATGAATTTATATCAAGGTGGCAAGGCCCAGTACGCAAATACCGGCGTTTGGACAAATAAGGCGATCAAAGAGGCAAAAGTGCTTGGCGTAAACGTAGATGTCGTCGCAAGTAGTGAGGATAAAAATTTCTCTTACATCCCTGATGTGAAATTTAGTGACGATGCCGACTACGCCTACATCTGCTCAAATAATACGATTTATGGCACACAGTATAAGGCTATGCCAAAGACTAAATCGCCCCTTGTTGTCGATGCTTCGAGCGATTTTTTTGCTAGACCGCTTGATTTTAGCAGTATTGGTTTGCTTTACGGTGGCGCTCAGAAAAATGCAGGCCCAAGCGGCGTGACTATCGTCATTTTAAGAAAAGACTTGGTTGATCGCGTGAGCAGCCAAAACGTCCCTATATTTTTGCGCTACAAAACGCACGTAGAGGCAAACTCGCTTTACAACACACCACCAACTTTTGGAATTTATCTTTTAAATTTAACCATGGAGCACCTACTAGATCTTGGCGGACTTGCCGAGGTTGAGAAGATAAATGCCAAAAAAGCAAGCACGCTTTATGACATCATAGACGGCTCAAATGGCTTTTACGTGGGCCATGCCAAAAAATCAAGCAGGTCAGATATGAACGTGAGCTTTACGATACCAAAAGATCACGCGCTTGAGCCAGTTTTTGTCGAAGAAGCACTAAAAGAGGGCATGCTAGGGCTAAAAGGTCATAGGCACCTTGGCGGCATAAGAGCTTCTATCTACAATGCCGTTAGCCAAAGTGATGTTGAAAAACTTGGCGAGTTTATGAGAGAATTTGCAAGAAAACATAGCTAATGAATAAAACAAAGAAAGCTTACGATGAAATTCCTTACTTCTCAGCCGCATTTAGCGACTGCTCACCAGTTAGGATAGAAGCGGTTGCTAAATTTCTGGGGCTTAAAGCAGCTAGCCTAAAAGAGGCTAGAGTGCTTGAGCTTGGCTCATCATATGGCGGTAACATCTTGCCATTTGCCATTTCGCATAAAAACGCAAAAGTCGTTGGTATCGACATCTCAAGCCATCAAGTGGCTGAAGGTAACAAGGTAGCAAAGCAGATAGGTTTAGAAAATTTTACTTTGCTCGAGCGAAATTTTTTGCACATGAACGAAAGCGATATAAAAGAGCTTGGGGAATTTGACTACATCATTGCCCACGGCGTTTATAGCTGGGTGAGTCCAAATGTAAGAGATGCGTTGCTTGCCACGATTAAGGCACTACTTAGCAAGGATGGTATCGCTTATGTTTCGTATAATACCTATCCTGGCTGGAAGAGCCTTGATATTTTAAGAGATTTTATGCTTTTTGTTAGCTCAGGCAACGACAGCAAAGAAGCACTTGCTCGCGTAAAAAGCGAGTTAAATTTCTTACAGGATTATTTGAAATTTAGCTTACAAAGCCAAAGCGATGTCGTATACAAAGATAGTATGAAGCTTCTTTTAACACAGCTAAATTTCTTACAAAGCATCATCGCAAAGGGCAATGATTATTATATATTGCATGATTTTTTGGAGGCTAGCAATGAGCCAACTTACTTTCATAAATTTGCCAAGCATATCGACAAACACGGGCTTTGCTACGTCATAGACGCTTCGCTAAATGATATCTTTGCAAGCTCAACTGGAATTTACCGCTTTGACGCGCATATCGAGCAAAATTACAACTCTCGCATCAAAAAAGAGCAACTAAACGATTTTTTATTTAATAGATCATTTAGAAAAAGCCTCATCGCTCACAAGGAGAGGCTTAGCGGTGCTGAGGACTTTGATGCGGTACTTGGAGAGAGCGAGCTCGATAGAATTTATTTTTCATATTTTAGCGAGCAGTCAAGGACAAAAACGCAAGAAATTTTAAGCAAAAGCTATCCACAAAGCTTAAATTTAAGTGAAGTAAAGGCGGCACTTGGCGAGAATGCAAATGAAGCTTTTGTGGGACTGCTTGAAATTTTAAACGATCAAAATACTAAAATTTCTTCCTCAAAACTCAAAGCACTCACATATGAGCCTAGTAAAACCAAACTAAAGCCTAGAGCTGCTGCGTATCTTAAGTATTTTTTAAATGCTAGCTCACCAGTTATCTCTTTGGCAAATGAGCTAAATGGCAAGCTAAGCTTAAGCCATGAAGAGATCAAAATCGCCTTAAAATTTGATGGCAAAGCTAGTTTAAAAGATATCGCAAAGAGCGTAAATTTAAGTAAAGACGAACTAGATAAGCTTGCTTTTAAATTAAGCGAAGCCTATTTTTTTGAAGAAATTTAAGACTAGCTAGCCTAGCCTTAAATTTTTGATTTAGCCAAATATCATATCTTTTAAGATCAGAATTATCATTGCTATGTAAAAGAGTAAAAACCACTTTTTAAGTGCTTTTTTATCCATAGCTTGTGTCTTTTTGGTGCCAAAGTAGGCCCCTATTAATGAGCCAAGTCCTAGGAATGTACCCTCCAAATAAGAGATGTGGCCGTTTAAAGATAGTGAGATAAAGCCTGAAATGGCTGCAAACATCACGAAAAATACGCCCATTGAAACGGCTTTTTTCATATCATAGCGCAAGAAGCCAACTAAAATAGGAGCTATAAAAACCCCACCGCCTATGCCTATACTAATGGCAAGTGCACCTATGCAAAAACCAACTAGAAATAGCAAAAACACTGAGTTGTTCGCATTTGTACCGTCACTATTTGGTGTGAAGTATAGTTTTATGAGTGAAAAGATAAAAGTTGCAAGCAAGAGCAGTTCGAGTAAGAGCTCAGGTGTATGAGATACGATTATGCCACTAAAGCTAGCTCCGACCAATCCTCCAAGACCTAAAAATACGCCGCGGTTTAGTTTTAAAAGTCCAGCTTTGTAGTTTAGATATGAGCCAAAAGTCGCACTAAATATCATCTGCATGACGCTTATGCCAATAGCGGTTTTTATGTCATATCCAAAGGCGACCATTATAGGAACGACGACCGTGCCGCCACCGATGCCAAAAAAGCCAGCGATGTATCCAACACCGATACCAATTATAAAAAGTTCAACAAAAAGCATAAATTTCCTTTTACGAGTGCCAAATTTTAGCCAAGCGGTGTTAAAAAAATAGTAAAAAGGTGAAATTTGGGCATAAATTTAGAAATTCGATAAAAATTTTAAAAACTAAAAGCGAACTTTTTTTATAATCATTAAAAATTTAAAGGAAAAAAATGCTCTTAGAACAACCACTGTTTTATTATGAAGTGATTAAAGAAAAATTTAAAAATAGCTACCTAGCCGAGGATAAGACGCAAACGATTATAGGCATTGATTGCGATTATATAGATGAAAAGGATATGGATTTTTATGGGCTTAGAAGTTATTTTGATACAAATCGTAATAAATCTTTAGCTCCATTTGCAGGTCTATTTGGTGTTTTTGCTTATGATGGCGTGAGATATTTTGAATATATCGGAGAAGAGAAAGCTAAAAAGTATGAATTTCCAAAATTTATCTATGCCGATGCAAAGGCCTATCTACACTTTGACAAGATGAGTAAAATTTATACATTTTATGGAGATAAGAATAAATATTATGACTTTTTGCTTGATGCGAAAGTTGAATGTAAAGGCAAAGAGCAGAGTAAATTTAGTATAAAAACTGATCTTGGTAAAGAAAAGAAACACTTTGAGGATATGGTTGAGTTATCAAAAGAGTATATAAGAAGTGGCGATGTCTTTCAGGTGGTGCTTGGTGAATTGCTTGAAATTTCAACGAATATGAGCAGTTTGGAATTTTATAAAAAGCTCTCACTTACAAATCCAAGCCCATATATGTTTCATTTTCCTACACCTTACGGCGATGTGGTTGGCTCTTCGCCAGAGCTTGTTTTTGAGATGAAAAGTGAGCAAATTTTTGTAGCACCAATTGCAGGCACAAGGCCTAGAGGAAGTGATGCAAATGCAGATGTGGCACTTGAAAATGAGCTTTTAAGTGACGAAAAGGAGCTGGCTGAGCACAAGATGCTAATCGATCTTGCCAGAAATGACATCGGCAGGGTTTCGGAACCAAAAAGTGTAGCTGTAAGAAATGCGATGCATATCCAAAAATATGAAAAAGTAATTCATATCGTAAGCGATGTCTATGGAAAGTGCGCTAAAGGGCTTGATCTTTTTGACGTCTTGGCTAGCATTTTTCCGGCTGGCACACTAAGCGGAGCCCCAAAAATAAGAGCTATGCAGATAATCAATGAGCTTGAAATTTCTGAGCGAAATATCTATGGCGGCGGCATTGGATTTTTACATTTTAATGGTGATGCTCAGGTTGCTATTCTTATTCGATCAGCCATATTTGTACCAAGTGAAAATGGCTTTAGTGACGTATTTGTGGGGGCTGGAGCTGGTATAGTTTATGACTCAAAGAGCGAAAGAGAATACGCCGAAATTTGCCATAAACGAGCAAGCGTGCTAAATGTATTTAAAAATAACGCAAAAGAGTTTTAGGCGTTAAACTTAATAAATTCATAAGAGCTTTTAGCATAGCTAGTGCCCATAGAATCGATTTGCTCTCTTACGGTAGCTGAAAGCTCTGCTTTTGTGATATTTTTAGCTAGCACTTTTACAAAAGGAAATTCACTTCTTTCTTGTGCGCCAAATATCAGCACTCTTGTATCAACCTTTTGGCTTTGTCTTATCTTATCAACAACTCTTGTTAGCTCTTCATAGTTGAAGCCTTTTACATTTTCATCTACAAGAACGATGCCGTAAGTTTTGGTCTTTATCTTTGTTAGTAGCTCATCAAAGCTATTTGTGGTTTCAAGTGTGTTGTAAAATTCTCCTAAAGCTGAGCTAAATATTTTATTTTCCATTGGCGATTTCTTAAATAAAATAATATTTTCGCTTTTTGCTAGATAGCTTTCGTCTATTGCAATCTCACCAAAATTTGGCAAAAATTTTCTAAAAATTTGAGCTAGTTCGTCGCTATTTATTGGCGTTTTTATATAGGCATTGAAGTATTCTTTGACGCTGTCTCCATCTATATTTGAAGTATTTGAAAGCATTAGTATAATTGGAATTTTCGCATTTTGTATGGCTGCTTTTATAAGATCAAGATTTTTTTGAAGGCTATTTTTTTCAGCTTCGAAAAATTTCGAGCCAACAAAGATAAGGTCAAAATCGCCTTGCTTTATGGCTTGTTTTAGATCTTTTTTATTGCAAACTCCAACAACTTCACAGTTAAATTTACTAAAACCACTTGCTGTTATATCTATGTAAATTTCATTAGTATCGCAGATTAAAATTTTTGGTTTATCGTTTAAATTTTTATTCATAATATCAGCTTCGCCTAAGCAAAGTAGCCTTGTGATGCTTAATGGAGTTAATGGATCTTTTAAAATGAGCGGATTTTTAACATCCTGACCTTGCTTATTGGTGTTTCTTAAAAATATAGCATCATAATTTTTTGTAATAGATGGGCTAGTGCTTGTTAGCATATCCACTTTGAGCCCAAGGTCTTTTGTAGTCTGCTCAAAAGCTTCGTTGTAAGCGATATTTACATCTTGCAAGAATGCTAATTTATGATTGCATTTTATATCAAAGTCTTTATAGTTTGATGTTGTTTTAAAAATGACTACAAATTTAAACTCATTGCCAATACTTTGAAACGAATTAATCTCCAGCTTGCTTTCTAAATTTTTTAAATAAATTTGAGCGATTTTTAGATAAAACTCGCTCTCATCATTATTTAAGCTATTCTCATCATCTGAAAATATATCTGAAATTTGCTTTTCGCTCATGGCAGCTGAGCTATTTTTTATGCTAAAGCTTACAGAACAAAGTCCGCTTCTATCAAACTCTTTTTGAACTTTTTTGATAGCGATGATAATGTTTTGATGTCTTAAAGACATTGATAAAGATGCCAAAAAGATAGAGTTAAATGCGGTTTTTAATGAATTTAGATTTCCTTCTAGTTCATTTGTAAGGCTTGGATCAAGATAGCTTATAAAATTTATCTTTTTGCTTTGCGAATAGACGATGTTTGCTTGCAAAATTTCTTCAAAGCTTTTTTGAGGATCAAATATCTCAGTTTTATTGCACTCGCTATATTTTTTAACATTTGAGATATTTTTAGCATTGTTATAAAGTGAAGTCATGATATTTGCATTTTTTTCTATCGTGTCTATAAATACTTGCTTTTTGCTATTATTTGTTTCTATTTTTAAAGCCGCAGTCGATGTAAAAATTTCTTTATTAATAGACTCTAGTTTCTTGCTTACTGACAAAATATATCTATCTTTTATCTGAAAAAAGCTACTATCTTTTACATAGGTTTCTTTTAGATCTTCATAAGTTTTTATAAGCTTTGATATCGCATTATCTGCACTTGTCTCTTTTGATGATAGGATATAGTTTGATATGTATTTTGACTTATCGATAAGCACCTTTAAAAATTTCAACCTAGCAGAAATACCAAGCAAAGACAAAATGAGCAATCCACAAAGCAAAAACTCAAAGAAGGTCTTTATACCAAAGCTTATTTTCTCACTCTTGGTAAGTTCTAGTAGCTCATTTTTTATGTTTATGGCACTGTCTAATAAAAGCATAAAGTTATCATCTTCATACTGTTTGATTAAGATAATATCTTCGATATTTAGTTTTTCAGAAAATGCGATCTTGGCTTTAGCTTCTCTTATTTTTTTAGCTTGATAGTTGGCTTCAAACTGATTAAAGTCTTTGTAAATATTCTCTTTTAGCTTACTTTTTGGAAGCATATCAAGATTTGGCGTGCTATCTTTTACGGAATATATATTTTCTCTCACATTATTGTTTATTGAAAATAAAGGGCCATTTATAAAGATGTTTTTTACGTAGTATTTGGTATTATTTGCTAAAGAGAGTTGATTGTAAATTTTACTTAAAGTCGCGGCATAAGCTTTTATTATAAGCGGAAAGTTTCGGTCTAAGTCTTGTTTAAAATCGCTATCTATTTCTCCATTTATATTTTGGAAAAATTCGTAAAATAGTTCATCAAATTTATCATTTTGGTTTAGATTTGCTAGCAATTCTTTTAATTTATTTATATTTCGTATCTCAGTGCGATCGTCTTTTCTTATAGAATTTATAAATTTTTGTGTATTTTTTAAAGTGTTATCCCGCAACCTTCTTATATCTTCTTGGCTTTTGCCTATTAGTGTATCGTGCTCTTGTATTACGGATTTTATAGTTTGAAATACTAAGGATTGTTTATATAGTTTTTCATTTAGATCTTTTAGATCTGTGAATTTTTTATAGCTTTCATTTCCACTATATGCACAAAAGATCGCTGAAATTATTATTGGCGCTAACAATATATAAAATTTATTATTTTTCATTGATACTCTTTTTGCTATATTTTTTAACGATATTTTCTATCTCAATTAGTCTTTTGGTAAAAAGAGACATCTCTTTCATCTTTCCATTTTGATTGTTATCTAAAAAAGCGTTAAGCTCATTTGCAAGGTTATTAAGCTTTAAATTTAATGCAGCTTCTCTTATCTCATTTACGTATTTTTTGAGCATTATCTCATCTTTTGCGATTATGGCTGATTGGATCTGGATAAGAATTTCTCTTGCGTTGCGTAAAAATATATTTAAATAGGATGCAAAATCTTTTTTACTTAAATTTAGTATTTTAAGTGATGTTTCAAACCAGGAATCATCGATAAGTGACTGTGTCTGTGTGTCAAAAAGATACCATGCGTTTAGTTTAAAAACAGGCAGTCTTAATGTAGGTTTTACTTTTACTGCTGCTATTAGGTTTTGGTTGTTTATTATGTCTTGCTTCTCTAAAAGCACGATAAAAAATTTTTCGCCATTTTTTAAAATAGCATTTTGCAATCTCGCTTCTAGTAAGATAGCACCACCATCTTTTCTTTTTAAATTTACTCTAGCGCTATTATCTTTCGTATTTTGTAAAAATTCTAAGAAGCTGTAGTTTGTACTTTCTTGGCTTGTTATTACTAGCTCACTTATATCTTTGTATTGCAACAAAAAATCATCTAAACTATCAAAACCCAATAGCTCAAGTGAATCTTGCGTTATCGCAGATATTTTTAAATTTTCATCATATATTATCACTTCAAATTTCCTTCTTTGAGTACTGCAAGCTTTTCTGCTACGCTTTTATTTGTTATTTTTGCCACTTCGTCTAAATTCGCTTCGCTGATTTTATCAAAACTTCCGTAAAAGCTGATTAATTTCGCGATACTGCCCTCAGATACGCCAGCTTGTCTTAGCATTGATCTTTGCATATCGTTTTTCTGCCTTGTTTTTCTGTGAAAGCTGATGACAAATCTATGGCTCTCATCACGCATTTTTTGGAAAAACTGAAGCTTTTTATCGCTCGTACTTAGGCTAAAACTGCCATTTTTTGTGTAAATTTTATCCTTTGCCTCGCCTTTTGCGCGGTGAGCTTTGGCATCGATTTTTTCTTTTGAGATAGCGATCACATCGACATTTGCGCCACTGCTTGCTAAAATTTCACAGGCTAAGTTTAAAAGCACTTCACCACCGTCAATGACCCAAAGATCAGGCGGGCTAAGCTTGTCAAATCTAAGTGCTCTGGCTGTCAAACTCTCTTTCATCTGATCGTAGTCGTTTTTGGAGCTTAGGTGCATATGGCGGTAGTTTTGCTTCGCCCACTCGCCGTGTTCATAGCGCACCATCGCCCCCACACTTGCCTCACCAAAAAGATGTGAGTTGTCGTAAGCCTCGACCACGTAAGGCGTGTGAGCTAGGTCAAAGTACTCTTTTATTTCGTTTAGTAGCTCGTTATCGTGCGTTTTTAGGTATTTTTCGATGCTAACTTCAGCATTTTTTGTAGCGATCTCACAAATTTTACGTTTATCGCCAATTTTAGGGCATGTGATGCTAAATTTACGTCCAAATCTCTCGTTTAAAATTTCCTCCACCAGCTCACTATCTTCAAAGCTCTCATGCACATAAATTTTGGTGCTAATTATTGGCTGTCCAGCTATGAAGCTCTTTAAAATGGCCTGCTTATAAGCTTCGTTTATCTCGTCTTTTTGAGCGTTTTTTGCCTGCGTGATGTCAGTTTTTACGCCAGTTATCTTGCCACTTTGCACGCTAAATCTCACCGCACAGATCATATCATGCACGCAAGCGACCGAGTAGGCCTCGAAGTCCTCAAGTTTAGCAAGATCAACTTCAACCTTTGTTTGCATATTTTTAAGTGTTTGTATCTTATCTCTAGTCGCGGCTGCTTGCTCGTAGTCTTCAGCCTTGGCGTAGTTTAGCATGAGCTCTTCAAGGCGAGTGATGAGCAAATTTGGATTTTGTAAGGCCGCGATAGCCTCGTTTACGATCTTAGCGTAGTTTTCTTTTGAAATTTTGCCTTCACACGGGGCATAGCAGCGTTTTAGCTGATAAAAAAGGCAGGCTTTTTTGCCTTTGATGCAGGACTTTTTCTGAACGAGGTTGAAATTTAGATAAAGCGCCTCAAGTAGCTCGCTAGCTCCACTAAAATATGGCCCAAAATAGCGGATATTCGAGCCTTTTACCACCTTTCTAGTGATCTCAAATCTTGGAAAATCATCATTTAAATTTATAAAAATATAAGGGTAGGTCTTATCGTCACGAAGCAAGATGTTGTATTTTGGTTTTAGTTGCTTGATGAAAGAATTTTCAAGTATTAGAGCGTCTGCTTCGCTTGGCGTGACGATGTATTCAAGATGCACAGCTTCGCTTATCATCTTTGAAATTCTTGGGCTTAGTTTTTCAGCCGGAGCTAGGCTTGGGGTAAATTTAAAGTAGCTTTTGACCCTATTTTTTAAAATTTTGGCCTTGCCAACGTATAAGAGTCTATTTTGCGCGTCAAAATACTGGTATACGCCAGGCTCGTTTGGAAGTGTTCTTATCTCGTCTATTAGCATCTTGCCTGCTCATTTTTCTTGAGCAAAATTTCTCTTAGCTCTTCAAATTTCTGGTGTATTTGCTCGTCTTTTGCTAAATTTTTAAACTCGCCTTTGCTAGCTGGCGTATAAAAGATGGCACTTTGCTCTTTTTGATTAAAAAATTTTAAAAATTTGCTCACGACAAATCTTATATTTTCTTCTTTTTTGTTTTTTGTATAGTTGATTTCGTTAAGAGGTTTTGGAGTAAGAATGCTGTTAAAAACGCTATTTTTATTAAATTTGCAAAAGGTTTTTAATAACCTTTTTATATCATTTATACTACTATCACGCCTAAGCTCTAAAAGCCCAGTGGGATGAGTAAGAACAAAGGTCAAAACACCTTCTCTAACGTAGCAAAAAGCTATGTAAAACCGTTTTGCTTTCCCCATAAGCTCTAAAAGCTGTTGGCACTCATTTGCCATGCTTAATTTTTCTTTATACAAAGGATTTTCGTGAATAGTATTTATCAAAAATTTAGCGTTTTTCATGGGCTTATCTTATCATCTTTTATTTTAATTTTTACTCTTTTTGCATTTAGCGGTTGTGGCTATAAAGACGATCCATTTTATGGAAATGCTCCCGTAAAAGAAAAGAAAACTGACAAGATAAACAAAATCTAGTAAAATTTTCGTATTTAAATAAAAATGTAATGTAAGCTTAATAATTTTAACTAACCTAATTTTTAGGCTCATTTAAGTAATATACCAAGATTTTTTATTCTACAAGGAGAGTATAATGAGGTTTTTTGGACTTCTAGGCTTGTTTTTCGCGATGGCTTTTAGTGCTGATGGAGAAACCGCAGCTATTGACTTAACTACTACGTGGGCAGGAATTTTATCGCTTATAATTTTTATTGTTGGATATTTTTTCATAGCAGCAGAAGAAAATTTCCATATCGACAAAGCAAAACCTGCTATCTTTATCGGTACATTTATGTTCCTACTTATCGGTGTTTATATGCTTATAAATGGCATGGATGTGCATTTGCTTGAACATGAAGTAAATCACCTGATTTTAGAGATCGCTCAGATAGTATTTTTCTTGATGGTGGCGATGACATTTATCGAAGCACTTATAGAAAGAGACGTATTTAATGCACTTAAATATAATCTCGTATCAAAAGGCTTTACTTATAGAAAGCTGTTTTGGCTAACTGGTATTTTGGCATTTTTTATAAGCCCAGTAGCTGATAACCTAACAACAGCGCTTATTCTTTCAACCGTTCTTCTAACAATAGATAGAAATAATACAAATTTCTTAGTTGCTGGTGCGATAAATATCGTTGTCGCAGCAAATGCGGGCGGAGCATGGAGTCCATTTGGCGATATCACTACGCTTATGGCTTGGGCTGCTGGAAAAGCACCATTTGTCGACTTTTTCGCACTTTTTCCAGCATCTATCGTAGGTTGGTTTGTAACGGCATTTTTACTTTCTCGCGTGGTGCCAAGTACTGCACCGCATTTTGACGTAGCAAACGAGCCAAAAGTGGTTATGAAAAAGGGCGGCAAAGCAGTTATCTTTATAGGTGCATTTACTATCTTTTGTGCAGTTATGATGCACCAGCTTTTTCACTTACCAGCGATGTGGGGCATGATGTTTGGCTTCTCGCTACTTAGCCTTTATACTTACTATTTCAAAAAAGCTCACAAAAATGAAGAGCCAATGCATGTATTTCACTATATGTCAAAGATCGAAAATAACACACTATTTTTCTTCTTTGGAATTTTAGCTGCAGTTGGCGCTCTTCATTTTGCTGGATTTTTAAATTACGCTGTATCACTTTATGATAAATTTGGCTCAACTGCTGTAAATATTGGCGTTGGCTTCCTTTCAGCGATCGTTGATAACGTTCCAGTTATGTCAGCTGTTTTGAAAGCAAATCCAGCAATGGGAGCTGATGTAGGAGAGGCAATGAGTCAGTGGCTATTAGTGACACTAACTGCTGGTATTGGTGGTTCGATGATCAGCTTTGGTTCAGCAGCTGGTGTTGGAGTAATGGGTAAATTAAAAGGAATTTATACCTTTGGTGCACATATGAAATACGCTTGGATGGTGGTTCTAGGATATATCGTATCAATCATTGTTTGGTATGTGCAGTTTGAAATTTTTCATATCTATTTTTAAAAGGTTATAAATGAACAATACGATTATAGTTTTGGATTTTGGTTCGCAATACACTCAGCTAATAGCTAGAAGGCTAAGAGAAGAGGGCGTCTACACTGAAATTTTGCCATTTAATGCAAAGCTTAGTGAGATAAAGGCGAAAGAGCCAAAAGGTATCATTTTAAGTGGCGGTCCAGCTAGTGTTTATGCTAAAGATGCTTATTTTTGCGATAGTGGTGTCTTTGAGCTAAACATCCCTATACTTGGCGTTTGCTACGGCATGCAGCTACTTGCTCACACGCATGGAGCGGAGGTTTTAGCGGCTGATCAAAAAGAGTACGGCAAGGCCGAGCTTAGCATTGTTAAAGAGCATGAGCTATTTAAAGATACACCTTCAAAACAAATCGTATGGATGAGTCATAGTGACTATGTAAAGGACTTGCCAGAGGGCTTTGAAGTGATCGCTATTAGTGAAAATTCGCCTTATTGTGCTTTTGGCGATGATAAACGAAAATTTTATGCGATCCAGTTTCACGCAGAAGTGCAACACAGCGAATACGGTACGCAAATTTTAAAGAATTTCGCTAAATATATCTGCGGTTGTGAGAGCACATGGAACATGGGAAGCTTCGCTAAAAATAAGATAGAAGAGATAAGAAAAATAGTAGGCACTCATAAGGTACTTTGTGCAGTTAGCGGTGGCGTGGATAGCTCCGTGACTGCGGCACTTTTAGCGGCTGCCGTGCCTGAAAATTTGATCCTTGTCTTTGTTGATAACGGACTTCTTAGAACAAACGAAAGAAAGCAGGTTGAGGCTACATTTAGAACAAAGCTTGGCGTTGAGCTAGTTAGCATAGACGCGAGCGAGACCTTCCTTGGACGCTTGGCTGGCGTAGTTGATCCTGAGAAAAAACGCAAGATAATAGGTGAGACATTTATAGAAATTTTTGAGCAAGAGGCTAAGAAGCATGGCGATGTGAAATTTTTAGCTCAGGGCACCCTTTATACTGATATCATCGAAAGCTCAGTCGTTGGCTCAAGCAAGACGATAAAGAGCCACCATAATGTTGGCGGTTTGCCTGATTGGATGACATTTGAGCTAATAGAGCCACTAAGAGAAATTTTTAAAGATGAGGTTAGAAAACTAGGCCTTGAGCTTGGACTAAGCCGTGATCTAGTATTCCGTCATCCTTTCCCAGGACCGGGCCTTGCTATCCGCATCATGGGTGAAGTAAATAAACCAAGCCTTGAGCTACTTCGAAAAGCTGACGTGATCTTGCGCGATGAGCTAAAGAGCACTGGCTGGTACAACAAAACTTGGCAGGCATTTTGCGTGCTTTTAAATGTAAATTCTGTTGGTGTTATGGGTGATAACCGCACTTATGAAAACGCTGTTTGTGTACGTGTGGTCGATGCGAGTGATGGCATGACTGCAAGCTTCTCACGCCTGCCGTACGATCTGCTAGAAAACGTAAGCCGCCGCATCATAAACGAGGTAAACGGTATAAACCGCGTAGTTTACGATATCTCAAGCAAGCCACCTGCAACTATTGAGTGGGAATAGAGTAAAAATATTTTTGCTGTAAAACCGTTGAAAATACAATATTGCAACGGTTTATTGAAGCAAAAAGCTCCTTAGTGATACTGTTTTGATACTAAAAATGAGAAAAAGTAGGTTTAAAAGAGAGTTTTAAATTTAGATAAATTGTTTAGAGAGCCTCCCATTATTTTGCTGGGAGGCTTTTGTGGAAAAAGCGGTTAATAAATTTGAATAGGTTATAGTAATAAAAATTATTTGTATCTGAGCCCACTTTAACATACTAATAATGCAGGATATTCATTTATACCTTACCTAAACAAAAATTTAGATGCTATTAATAAATGCTTAAATGGTGATACATTGTATGGGATTTGTTTTGGTTTGAATTTTTTGAAAGAAGCGTCAACATGAGACACAAAGATACAAGAATAGAATGTGAAGAGTTATGGGCAAAAAATAAATATTTTGTACTAAGCAAATCGCATAAAGCATATTTGGAGATAAGGGCGTATTTGAGGGAAAAAGAACTGGATGTTTTATGGATAAATGAAAAAATACAGGAAACAAGAGATATGAAGGAGAGCAAAAAAGATTTTAGTAATGCCATTCTTCATATATGGGGATATTTTAAAAAAGACGCAAGTACAATTGAAAAACAGGTATTATTTGATATATTAAATGGATATATGGAAGGGGAAAATAGTCAGAAGGTTGTAATTGAATACATTAACACTTTACTAAAGAAATACCCTAATGAATATTTAGAAAAATCAACCTTGTTAACAGGAGAAAAATATGAGACTATGGCATGAAAAACTTATCCACTTATTGCCCAAAAGTCAGCTTCTTGGGCAACATAGGGAATGTTGTGCTCTGAGGGGCAATGGATGGAAAAAGAAACATAAAACTGTGGACTATGTGTTTACATATTCCCCGTATCATCTTTTTATTTACCATGTATTGGTTATGGAGGAGATGGAAAAAAGGGGATATAATGTTTCTGTGGAATGGAAAGATAAAAATTATAGAGGAAGGACGGCAGAAAAGTACAATAATCTTAAAGAGGAAATTATAGGCAGTCCAATTTACAAAGAGCACAATATCGAATATCTAGCTGATTGCATAGAGAATTTAAGAAACAAAGGTATACATTTAAAAGTATAGAAGTTGTGGAAGAGTAAATTGATATAAAAATAAAAGAAGTTGAAGATAAATTAGAAAAGCAAGCTGTGTCAAGAGAAATATTATATGACCTTTCAGAATGGTTTGGAATACTGAAAAGTACAGAATAATATATTCGTGATTCACAGAAAAGACTTTTCTCGCTTATCATATAAATGATGAGCTGGTTGGTTTTGTTGTATAAATGCAACCGGCAAAGATTGCACAGATATTTTTGTAATTGGCATAGAAAAGAAATTCCATCAAATGGGTGTTGGATCAGTACTTAACGAAGCTTACAAAACTATGGCAAGGAAGTCGGGTTACGCATATTAAAAACAGAAACTAAAAAGATACCGTTATAGAATAAAAGAAACAAATATGATATGGTAATTATTGAGTGGGAGTAGACACAAAAATCCCTTTATGAAATTTTCTGTAAATGGAACTTCTTTATACGCATTGGTTTTAATTAGGATATATTTTATCTTTTTATTAACATTGGTCAATGAAATTTAGTTCTTAACCTTTTATAATTTTGCAAAAAAGGATATAAAATGAGTAAAATTTACAATCTAAACGCCGACACGAAAGTCGTCGCGAAAAGCGTTGTTAGCAAGAGAATTTTTGATTGCGAGAATGCTCATGTCGATGTATTTGCTTTTGATACGGGCGAGGAGCTAGATCATGAGATGTTGTTTTGTGACAGCCTCGCATGGGTTGTAGAAGGCGGTGCTAGCCTATACTACGGTGAAAAGCAGATGCATATAGGTAATGAGCAAGCTTGTCTGATAGAGAAAAAAGTGTGGCGCAAGCTAGTTTTTAACGAACCAACGAAATATATTTCAATTGATTTTAAGGAGGATTTAATGATAGATCATTTACCTAAGGCAGCTATTTTTAGCTTAGTTGATGCAGTCGAATACGAAAAAGGCAAAATCGTTAGCAAAACGCTCGTAAAGAACGAAAACGGCTCAATGTCATTACTTAGTTTTGACACAGACCAAGAGCTCTCAACTCACGCAGCACCAGGTGATGCACTACTTATCGCACTTGATGGCGATATGAAGCTAACTATTGGTGATGAACATTTTGATATCAAAAAAGGCGATACCATCGTGCTTCCAGGTAAAATACCACATGGATTAAAGATAAAAGATAAATTTAAAATGCTTTTAATCGTCACTAAAGACAAAATGTAATACTAAGCCCTATTTTTAGGGCTTTTATATTTTATAAATCACGTTAAATTTACCCTTAATAACCCAAAAAGCAAAGTCATAATATAATCTCTTTTAAAATTTAAAGAAAAACTATGAAAAAAGAAAATTCCAAACTATTTTTACTGATATTTTTAGGCGTGCTTTCAGCCTTTGGACCATTTGTCACAGATCTTTACTTGCCAGCACTTCCGGCTATTACCGAGTGGTTTAAAACAAGTGTTACAGCTACGCAATTAACGATCACGACATCGATGGCAGGCTTAGCCATAGGTCAGCTCATAGTTGGCCCAATAAGTGATAAATTTGGACGAAAAACGCCGCTTACCATCTCGCTTATCATCTATACGATAAGTACGATTTTTATATTTTTTGCGCAAAATATCCAGTTTTTTATCTTTATGAGAATTATTCAAGGGCTTGCAAGTGCCGGCAGCTTAGTCATCTCAAGAGCCGTTGTGAGTGACCTTTATAAGGGCCATGAAATGACTAAATTTTTTAGTCTTATGATGGTCGTAAATGGTCTTGCCCCGATACTTTCACCAATAGGCGGCAGTTTGCTGCTTAAATTTACTGACTGGCGTGGCATCTTTATGGCACTTACTATCATTGGTATTTTACTTTTTATCGCAAACTTTTATTTCAAAGAGAGCTTAAGTCAGTCAAATCGCTTAAAAATGCCTTTGCTAGTGACTTATAGTGTTTTTGGTAAAATTTTAAGAAAGAAAAAATTTATGCTTTTCGTAAGCATTCAGACATTTGCAATGGGTGCGATGTTTGCCTATATAGCGTCATCTTCGTTTATTTTTCAAGAATTTTATTCTCTAAGTCCAGTAAGCTACAGCTTTTGTTTTGCTTTAAATGGTTTAGGGCTTGTTGTAGGAGCAAGACTTGCTAGTCTTTTAAATGAGAGAAAAGCACTCAAAACTGGGCTTTTTGGCACCTTGTTTGCTAGCATTTTTATTGCTTTCATGCTTTGTTTTAAATTTGAAGTGATCGGCGTCATTATCGCATTTTTCTTATTACTTCTTTTTACAGGATTTGTCTTGCCAACTGCTTCATCGCTAGCTATGAACGAAGGCAGAGAATACGCAGGCTCAGCCTCAGCGATACTTGGATTTTGCCCATTTTTCTTAGGCGGCGTCGTCTCTCCGTTAGTTGGGCTTGGTGATATATTTGATTCGACTTCTATTGTTATTTTAGCTTGCACATTACTTGCTTTGATATCATTTTTTAGGTTAAAAAGAGGTGCGTAAAATTTATCTTATTTCAAATACAAAAACGACTGATGAGAGCGTTGTAAATTTAAGCGTTAGCAAGATCGAGTTTTTAAAATTTGAACTAAATTTAAGTGACTATGATGTGCTGGTAGCCACTTCTAAAAATGCTTTTAATGCATTAAAATTTAACAATATAAAAGCTATAAATTTGCCAGTCTTTGCCATCGCAAATAGTTGTGCGGCAGCCGCAAGAGAGTTTGGATTTAGTGAAATTTATACCGGAAAGAACGCTCACGGAGATGACTTTGCAAGAGAAATTTTGCCACTTTTAAAAGGTAAAAAGGTTCTTTATCTAAAGGGTAAAGATAGTGCTTCAAATTTCTTAGAAATTTTGCAAGATGGCGGCGTAAATATAAAAGCAGTCATCGCCTATGAAAATATCTTAAATCCTTGCAAAATGGAGCTAAAACCACCAAAAAATAGTATCTTGATCTTCGCTTCTCCGCTAAATGTCAAAAATTTTCTTAATAATTTTGGTTGGGATGAGAGTTACCAAGTGATAAGCATTGGAAAGGTCACTGCAAAAGAGCTAAAATTTACCGAGCCAATAGTGAGCCAAAGTCAAGATATAAACGCCTGTATCGCGCTTGCCAAAACATTACTTTAAGCAAAGAATTTATATAATTTTATTGCCTGAGTGAAGCGAGTCAGCATTTTACGGGGTCCAACACTTTTTTGTTAGCGAAAAGGTATGGATGCCTTGTGATGTGGCTTCGTTTGAGTCTGAAAAGGCGAGAAGTTGCAACCGTTTGGTATCCATCTATTTGCAAGATTGGCTTTGTTTATGGGCCACTCTTCTATGCGACGCCCACTCGGGTTTTTAAATTTACGGAGATGAAATGAATATTCTCATAATAGGAAGTGGCGGCCGCGAATACGCCATTGCTCTAAAGCTAAAAAACGAAAAAAATATAAATTTATACTTTGCACCGGGAAATGGTGCGACCTCACGCCTCGGCGAGAATTTAAATATAAAAGACTTTTATGAGCTTGCAAAATTTGCTAGACAAAATGATATTACCTTAACTATCGTGGGCCCTGAAGCACCGCTTAGTGAAGGTGTAGTGGATATCTTTAAAAAAGAGGGCTTGCTTATATTTGGACCAAGCAAGGCTGCTGCTAGACTCGAGGCTAGTAAGGCGTATATGAAGGATTTTTTAGCTAGAAATAACATAAAAACCGCAAGATATTTAAATACAGATGATAAAGAAAAGGCATTTAAATTTATTGATACCTTAAGCGCACCGATGGTCGTAAAGGCCGATGGTCTTTGTGCCGGAAAAGGCGTTATAATCGCAAATTCTAAAGAGGAGGCCAAAGAGGCAGTTAGTGACATGCTAAGCGGAGCTAGCTTTGGTGAGGCTGGTAAATTTGTGGTGGTTGAAGAGTTTTTAAATGGCTTTGAACTTAGCTTTTTTGCTATTTGTGACGGCGAAAATTTTGTAAGCTTGCCAGTGGCACAAGACCACAAACGATTACTTGATAATGACGAAGGTCCAAATACTGGCGGCATGGGCGCTTATGCTCCAAGTCCGCTTGCTTCAAAAGAGCTGATAAAAAGGGTCGAAGAAGAGGTTGTAAAGCCAACTTTAAAAGGGATGAAAAACGAGGGCAGTCCGTTTTGTGGAGTGCTTTTTGTGGGGCTAATGATCGTGAAAAATGAGCCTTATGTGCTTGAGTTTAACGTAAGATTTGGCGATCCTGAGTGCGAGGTCTTGATGCCATTAATTGACGGAAATCTAAGTGAAATTTTACTAAATGCTGCAAAGGGCGAGCTAAAGCCTATTAGCTTAAAAGATGAATTTGCAGTTGGCGTTGTGATGGCTAGTAAGGACTATCCGTATAAAAGTAGTCTAAAAGCTAAAATTTCAGTTTTAAATGATGTAAAAGATGCCCACATCGCTTATGCTGGTGTTAGCGAGCAAGGCGGAGAAATTTATGCAGATGGTGGCAGAGTACTAGTCTGCGTGGCTACTGCGAAGAGCATAAAAGAGGCACGTGATAGAGCTTATGAGCTTTGCGAAAATGTAAAATTTGACGGAGCACATTATAGAAAAGATATTGCCTGGCAGGCATTAAAATGAGTATGCAGATAGTTGAAAAACTTGAAAAAGAAGAAATTTCGCTAGCGCCATTTTCAAAAAGAGTGCTAGCCTATTCAATTGATGAATGTATCGTTTCTTTTTTGTTTTTGATCATTTAC
The DNA here is from genome assembly GCF_902460705.1 of Campylobacter concisus. Lineage (GTDB taxonomy): Bacteria > Campylobacterota > Campylobacteria > Campylobacterales > Campylobacteraceae > Campylobacter_A > Campylobacter_A concisus_Z. The sequence goes on from NZ_CABPUP010000001.1 coordinate 487,425, forward strand.
TGGGATACTTTTTTGTCGGTTATGAGCTATGATGAAGCCAGAAATTTGACTTTAAATTTCTTTTGGCAAATAGTCGCACTAAAGATTATTTATCATGCATTTTTTGTTTGGTATTATGGTGCGAGTCTTGGGCAAATGCTAACAAAGACGATGTGCATTAATGTAGAAATTCTAGACAGGCCAAATTTTATTTCAAGCTTGGTAAGAGCGATTTTTAGGTTGGTTAGTGAAGCTTGTTTTTATCTTGGTTTTGCATGGGCATTTGCAAATCCAGCTAGGCAGACTTGGCAAGACAAAATAGCAAAAACAGTGGTGATAAATGCGTAAAATTTTATTTTTAGTTCCGGTATGTATTTTAAATCTAAGTGCAGCTGTGCAAGATGTGCAGCTTTTGGCTGATGATGTAAAGCAAGATAAAGGCATCGTAACGGCCAATAAAAATGTTGTTGTGTATTCACAAGATTATCTTGTAACAGCTGATTGTGCAGTTTATGATCAAAATAATTCGATTATCGAGCTTTTTGGAAATGTCAATATGATGAAGGGCAAGAGCGAAGTCTCTCGCTCAAACTATGCAAAGCTAAATTTAAAAAATAATGACACTGCTTTTGAATCGCTTTTTATGATGAATAAAGACATGGAAGTGTGGATGAGAAGCGATGAGAGCAGCTCTGACAGTGAGTACTATAGAGTAAAAAAAGCGATGGTTTCAAGCTGTAATGTCCAAGATCCTGACTGGAGTATCACTTCAAGCTCAGCTATGCTAAATAAACAAAGCAAATTTTTACATCTTTTTAACCCAGTCTTTCGTATAGCCAATGTGCCAGTTTTTTATTTGCCATATTTTGGTTTTTCAACAGATACCACAAGAAGAACAGGCCTTTTGCCGCCTGAGCTTGGATACGGAAAATCTGAAGGTTTTTATTACAAACAGCCGATTTATTTTGCACCTTATAATGAGTGGGACTTCGAGCTTGATCCGCAGATCAGAACAAATAGAGGTGCTGGAATTTATGGTGCGTTTAGATTTACTGAGTCGCCTGATTCAAGGGGCGAAATCAGCTTTGGTTCATTTGCTGATAAAAACAGCTACCAAGCCAAGCAAAAAGGAGAGACTTCAAATAAGGCCGAACTAAAAAATAAAACACATAAAGGTATTGGATTAAAATACGAAAGAGATAAGCTTATAAGATACCTTAGTGAAGCGGATTTGCAAGAGGGAATTTGGATAGATGCGACGAAGCTAAATGATATAGATTATTTAAATTTAAAGGGCAGGGATGATGATTATGATTCGCTTGTAACTTCTAAATTTAACTACTTCATCGCAAATGACGATCATTATTTTGGTGCTTATGCAAAATACTACATAGACACTGAAAAGATTGGCTCAAAAAATGAGAACAAAGACACGCTTCAAGAGCTTCCATCGCTTCAGTATCATAAATTTACAGATGATATAATCTTGCCAAATATCTTATATTCACTCGATCTTCAGTCACATAGATATGATAGAAAGATAGGCGTTAGAGCAACTCAGTATGAATTTACGCTCCCAGCTTCAGTGCATGTGCCACTGCTTGATGATAGCTTAACATTTTCATTTTACGAGTATCTATACGCTTCAAGAATAAATTACGAGAATAAGATAAATTCATTTGATGATAAAAGAGAAGATAAGCATACAAATTTTGTAAATAATTACCATAAATTTACTCTTCACACTGACCTTGCAAAAGCGTATGAAAGCTTTTATCACACTCTAAATTTTGGAGCTGAGTATTTGCTGCCGGGGTATAGAAAAGGGAATTTAGATGATGAGTTTATCTATGATAAAAATCTAAATGAGTATGAAAATTTCTTGGCTCAAGAGCAGAGTAAGGAAGAAATTTCTGGTTATCTGACTCAGTATTTATTTGACTCTAATGGTAGAAAGATTGTAAAGCATAGTATTTCTCAAGGATATTACACAAAAGAAGATGAATATTCGAATTTAAAAAATGCTATCTATCTATATCCATTTGAAAATTTAAGCATTTATAATAAGCTTGAATATTCACACAAGAGCAAAGAGCTTAAAAAGGTACAAAGCGGATTTTCATACACAAATGATCTATTCTGGCTAAATATGCTTCACACCATGAATAAAAATGATAGCAAAATAAAAAATAGTGCGACAAAAGATAGCTATTTTACAAGTGGTCTTGGAGTAAAATTACCTCATCAGTATAGTCTTATTGGCGGCTGGCAATATGATATCGAGCGAGGCTACACAAAAAGCTGGAGAGTTGGAGTGCTTCATCAAAGAAAATGCTGGAATTACGGGATAATTTATCAACAAGATGTCGAGCCAACAACAACAATAAATGGCTCGGCTTCAACTAGAAAAAATGGTATCTATTTCACGATAAATTTCTATCCAATGGGCGGTTTGCACTATGACTTTTCGCAAAGCAGTACAAAATCGAGTGCCAACTAAATGATAACGGCTAAATTTAAGGATCAATTAGAAGCAGCTAGCAAGCTAATTGAAATTTTGCCAAAAAAAGAGCTCGTAGATAAAAAGACGATAGTTGTTTGTATGTCGCTTGAGTCAGTTATACTCACAGATGCGGTTTGTAGAAGTTTAAATTTAAGCTACGAGATGCTCTTTAGCGAGCCAATACCTGCGCCAAATAATAGCGAATGCGACGTTGCAATAGTTAGCGAGACAGAAGATATAGTATTAAATGATAAACTTATAAAAGCCTTTGGTATAAGCTATGACTATATTTACGGCGAAGCACATAGAAAATATGAAGAAAAAATTTTAAAAAACGTTTATAAATACCGAAAAGGAAATTTGATAGGAGAGCTAAAAGATAAAAATATTTTACTAATCGATGAGGGGTGCGAGACTGGTATGACGGCACTCATTTGTATAAAGACGTTGCTTGATGTGAAGGTAAAATCCATCTCATACGCAACGCCAGTTATTGCTACTGATGTCTTTACAAATTTAAATGATATGGTTGATGAAATTTACACGATAAATAAGATCGTTGATTTTATCGATGTGGATTCGTATTACGAGAAAAAGATCGAAGCTACGAGTGAGCGTATCATGTCAATATTAGAAGAGAGCCCTTATTATTTACCGTTACAAAAACAACAAGGAGATAAAAATAATGCAATATAGTATAGAAGTCAATAATCAGGTTGAAATTTTTGACCTTAATAAAGTAGCAAAACAAGCTAGTGGATCGGTACTTTTAAGGGTGAAAAATACCGTCGTTTTAGCAACTGTTGCAAGAGAGGACACGCAAGTTGAGGAGGATTTTTTACCTCTAACGGTGCAGTACATCGAAAAAGCTTACGCTGCTGGTAAAATTCCTGGTGGTTACGTTAAGCGTGAGACAAAGCCAGGCGACTTTGAAACGCTAACAGCTCGCATCATCGATAGATCTCTTAGACCACTATTTCCAAAAGGTTACGCATATCCAACTCAAATCGTTGTAATGGTGCTTTCAGCTGATCCTGAGGTTGATTTGCAAGTTGTAAGCCTAAATGCAGCCTCAGTTGCACTATATCTTAGCGACATCCCTGTAAATCGCCCAGTTTGTGGTGTTAGAGTTGGCTATATAGATGAAAAATTTGTGATCAATCCAAGCAACTCTGAGCTAAAACAAAGTGCGATCGATCTTTATGTAGCTGGCACAAAAGATGAGCTTTTGATGATCGAGATGAGAAGCTTACCTCAACAAACTACGCAGCTTATCCCGATGGTTGCGATTGAGCCGATGATAGATCCGAGCTTAAGTGACAGCATGGCTCAAAAACAGCTGATGAATGAATTTAGCGAAGATATGATGGTTGAGGCGATTGATTTTGCTGGTAAGGCGATACTAAGAGCTAGCAGTGCTTACGAAGAAGCTTTCAAAGAGCATAAAAAAGAGGATGCTGCGCTTGAGTTAAAACCTGAAATAGAAAATGAAAATATCGCTATTTATATCGATAAATTTTATAAAGCTGAAGTCAAAAATGCGATCAACCAAATGGCAAAAAGCGAGCGAGCGAGCGAACTTAGTAAGATTGCGAAACAAATTTCAAGCGATGAGGTCGCTCAAAAAGAGGGCTGGGACGAGACTGTCATCACAAATGTCCTTGGCAAATATAAAAAGAAAATCGTAAGAGAGCAGATCATAAACGAGGGCGTAAGGGCTGATGGACGTGGTCTTGAAGAGGTTAGGCCTATTAGTATCGAAACAAATGTGCTTCCAAATGCACATGGCTCATGCCTCTTTACAAGAGGACAGACGCAAGCCCTAGTTGTCACTACTCTTGGCACTGACAGTGACGCTCAAATGTATGACATCCTCACTGAAAAAGTACCTTTTGTAGAGAAATTTATGTTTAACTACAACTTTCCAGGCTTTAGCGTAGGTGAGGCAAGCCCACTAAAAGCTCCTGGTAGACGTGAGCTTGGACATGGAAATTTAGCCAAACGTGCCCTTGCACCAAGTATCGATCTAGCTTCGCCATACACAATAAGAGTCGTTTCAGAAATTTTAGAGAGCAACGGCTCAAGCTCGATGGCTAGCGTTTGCGGTGGCTCGCTCGCACTTAGAGCAGCTGGCGTAAATACTTTAAAACTTGTCGCAGGTGTCGCTATGGGATTAATATTTGAAGGCGATAAACACGCAGTTCTAACAGATATCATGGGACTTGAAGATCATGACGGCGATATGGACTTTAAAGTAGCAGGCACAAGCGATGGTATCACGGCACTTCAGATGGATATTAAGCTTGGTGGCATTAGTTTAGAAGTGCTAAAAGAGGCGCTTTATCAAGCAAAACGTGGTAGAGAGCATATCTTATCTTTGATGACAGAAGCGGATAAAAATATAAAAATAAATGAAGATGTGCTTCCAAAGCTTGAGCTATTTAGTGTTGATCCAAGCAAGATCGTAGACATCATCGGACAAGCTGGAAAAACCATAAAAGAGATCATTGAAAAATTTGAAGTTTCAATCGATCTTGATAGAGAAAAAGGCGAGGTAAAAATCGCTGGTGGAGCAAAGAAAAATGTCGATGCCGCAAAGGACTACATCATCTCTATCACTTCAAAAGACAATGGACGTTCATTTGGCAAAAAGCCATTCAAACACGACAAAGAGCGTTCAAAACCAAATTTTAATATCGGTGATGAGTTTTTGGGAACTGTAAAGAGTGTTGTTGATTTTGGTGTATTTATCGAGCTAAAAGATGGCATTGATGGCTTGCTTCACATCTCAAAGATAAAAACTCCATTAAACGTAGGTGATCAGGTCAAAGTATGTGTGAGCGAGCAAAAAGGAAATAAAATTTCGCTCTCTTTAGTCGAATAAATTTTAAAGGACAGATGATGAAATACAAAAAGTTGCTTTTTCCAATAGGAGCTGGAGACGATATCGAGCCAAGAATTTATGGTGCCCTAAAGGTTGCTCAGTGGTTTAACACACACATGGAAATTATGACTTGCCAGCTTGATCCAAGCGTAGTTTATAATATGAAAATGACGCTTCGTGGAGGAGTGCTTTTTGAAGAATTTCTAAAATCAGCTAAATCTGAACTAGCTGTCGAGCATGAAGAGAATGAGAAAATTTTCAATAAAATTTGTGCTGAGCTTGGCATAAAAGTAACTAGTGAAATTATTGAAGATGTTTGCACCGCAAATTTTACGATTCACAGTGGCAAAAGAAGTGCGATAGTGGAGCAAGAGAGTAAATTTTGCGATCTAGTGGTGGCTGCTGTGCCACTTGATGGAAAGATCACTGGTACATTTGAGTCAGCTGTTTTAAAAAGTGGTAAAAATGCGATTGTAATCCCTAGAAAAATGCGTGAGTTTAAAGCCGATAATATCCTTGTTAGCTGGACTGGCACGACGCAAAGCTCAAGAGCATTAACAGGCTCGATCGATCTTTTAAAAAAGGCAAAAAAGGTTCAGTGCATTACCTCAAAAGCAAGCCTTGGCGATAATGCTGAACTAAATCTTAAAAAGCTTGAAGAGTACTTCAAAATTCATGGCATATCAGCCACTTTTGAAGTGATCGCTACTACGATGATACCTGGTGAAGCGCTTTTAAAAGCAGCTATTGATAGAAATGCTGATCTAATCGTTGCTAGCAGATATGGTGAAAATGGTCTTATGGAAATGGTGCTTGGTGGCACTTCAAGATTTTTCTTGGAACATACAAATATCCCAGTTTATCTGTAATGGATTGCGGCTTAGTCCGCGATCTAATTCTTTTTCTCTTTATAGATTTTAAATTCCATTCACTCGCAAGAATTGACTACTAAATTTTGGCTTCACTGACCGCTTAGCTTAAATTTTAGAGCCAAAATTACTCGCTCATAAATTTTAAATTTTACAAGACCTTAATAGCATAGTGCGTCAGATGACAGCGCGCTTCGTTCTTATCCACAAACTACAAATTCTATAAATTTTAAAGCTCCCATTAAGTTTTCATCAAGCACCTTATTAGCCAAAATTTTGTAAAATCCACTCATTAAAAAAGGATAAAAAATGAGTAAAAATTCTAGCTTTACACATCTACATTTACACACCGAATACTCCCTACTTGACGGAGCGAACAAGATAAAAGAGCTAGCTCACGTGCTTCATGATAGAGGTGACACAGCAGCGGCGATTACTGATCACGGTAATATGTTTGGAGCGATAGATTTTTATAAAGCGATGAAAAAAGAGGGGATAAAACCGCTAATTGGCATCGAAGCCTACGTGCATAACGGCGAGCAGCTTGATGATAAGAGCACCAAGCAGCGTTTTCACCTTATACTAATCGCCAAAAACGAGACTGGCTATAAAAATTTAATGTATCTTAGCTCCATGAGCTACATCGAGGGCTTTTACTATTATCCTCGTATAAATAAAAAAATTTTAAAAGAGCACAGCGAGGGCTTGGTTTGTAGCTCTGCTTGCTTGCAGGGCGAGGTGAGTTGGCATCTAAATTTAAGCGACCGCAATGTGAAATTTGGTGCAAAGGGCTATGAGAGAGCAAAAGAGGTCGCACTTGAATATAAAGAAATTTTTGGAGATGACTTCTATCTTGAGATCATGCGTCACGGCATCGGCGATCAAAAACGCATTGATGATGATATTTTGCGCATCGCCAAAGAGACTGGCATAAAGGTCATCGCCACAAACGATACTCACTACACTTTTAAAGAGCGAGCCGACGCACATGAGGTTTTTATGTGTATCGCGATGAACAAAACTTTAGATGATCCAAACCGACTTCGTCACAGCGTTCATGAGTTTTTTGTAAAAAGCAAAGAGCAGATGAGTGAGCTATTTTTAGATATCCCTGAAGTGATAGAAAACACCCAAGAGATCGTGAATAAGTGCAATCTTGAGATCAAACTTGGCAATCCAACTCCGCCAAATTTTAAATTTACACTTGAGTATGCTAAAGAGAGAAATTTAATACTTCCAGAGCCAGAAAATAGATATAGCTTTAAAAATGATGCTGTGTTTTTTGAATATGAATGTAGAAAGGGGCTTGAAGAGAGGCTAAAATTTGTCCCTGAAAATTTACATGACGAATACAAAAAGCGCCTTGAGATAGAGATTGGCATAATTAATAAAATGAATTTCCCAGGCTATATGATGATCGTTTGGGACTTCATAAATGAGGCTAAAAGTAGAGGTGTGCCAGTTGGTCCAGGACGTGGTTCCGCGGCTGGTAGCTTGGTCGCTTACTCGCTAAAGATCACTGACCTTGATCCAATCCCATACAACCTACTTTTTGAGAGGTTTCTAAACCCAGAGCGTGTCAGCATGCCAGATATAGACGTGGATTTTTGCCAAAGTAGGCGTGGCGAGATCATCGACTATGTTACGCAAAAATATGGAAAATTTAACGTTGCTGGCGTTATTACATTTGGTAAATTGCTTGCAAAAGGTGTCATTAGAGATGTTGCTAGGGTTTGTGATATGCCTTATGCTGAAGCCGATGCGATGGCAAAGCTAATACCTGATGAACTAGGCATTACACTAAAAGATGCTTATGAAAAAGAGCCAAAGATAGCTGAGCTCATCAGCCAAAATCCAAAGGCAGCTAAAATTTGGAAATTTGCTCTTGATCTTGAGGGACTAAACAGAAACGCCGGTCAGCACGCAGCAGGTGTCGTTATCTCAAATGAGGAGCTGTGGAACAAAACTCCGCTATTTCGCCAGCCAAACAGCCCAGAAGATCGATATGTTACGCAGTATAGCCTTAAATATCTTGAGGATGTGGATTTAATTAAATTTGACTTTCTTGGACTAAAAACACTAACGGTTATCGATAATGCCATAAAGCTCGTTAAACAACGAACTTACAAGGATATCATTTGGGAGCAGATCGATAAAAACGATTCTAATGTTTATAAAATGATACAAAGTGGCCAAGCGATAGGAATTTTCCAAATCGAGGGCGAGGGCATGAGAAAACTAGGAACTAGCTTGCGTCCAGACTGCTTTGAGGATATCGTCGCGATGCTAGCGCTCTACCGCCCAGGACCGATGGAGAGTGGCATGCTTGATGACTTTGTCAAAAGAAAACATGGCGAGGCAGAGATAACCTACTCATTTAAAGAGCTTGAGCCAATCCTTGCGCCAACATACGGCGTCATCGTATATCAAGAGCAAGTTATGCAAATAGTTCAAGCCATAGGCGGCTTTAGCCTCGGTGGGGCGGATCTTGTGCGCCGTGCGATGGGTAAAAAGATCAAAGAAGAGATGGACAGGCTAAAGGGCGAGTTTGTAAAAGGTGCTGAGGCAAAAGGGCTAAATGGACAAAAAGCAGACGATCTTTTCGAGCTAATTGTAAAATTTGCAGGATATGGTTTTAATAAATCTCACTCCGCAGCTTACGCCTACGTCACATTTCAGACGGCTTATCTTAAGGCCTATTACCCGGCTGAATTTATGGCCGCACTTCTTACAAGCGAAGAGAGCAACGTCGATAAGATCGTTCGCTATATTGATGAGATAAAACGCATAAATATAGACACTTTGCCACCATCTATCAATAAATCAACTAAAGAATTTAGCGTCGTTAAAAATGGCGATCATGACGGCATTATCTTTGGGCTTGGTGCGATTAAAGGCGTTGGTGGAGCGGCTATTGAAAACATTATCACTGAGCGTGAAGCAAATGGCGAGTTTAAGAGTATGGACGACTTTGTCTCAAGGATTGATCCATTTAAAGTAAACAAGAAGGTCTTTGAAAGCCTCATAAAAGCTGGATGTTTTGATGAGTTTGGCTTTAGTCGCAAGATGCTTATGCAAAATGTAGAAAATATCATAGAAGCTTGCAAAAGTGCTGCGCAGATCCGTAAAAATGCAGTTGAGAGTTTATTTGGCGAAGATGAGAGCATGAACGATGTGAAGATAAATTTTGTCACGATAAATGATGAATTTGACATCAAGCAAATTTTAAAATTTGAGCAAGAGAGCGTTGGTATCTACCTCTCAGGCCACCCGCTTGATGATTATAAAGACGAGATCAACAAGATAAAATACACTCTAAGCTCAGAATTTGAGAGCTTGCCACAAAGTGCTGAAATTTTAGTCGTTGGCAAGATCGAAGACTTTAGCACAAGGATAACCAAAAGTGGCAAGAAAATGGGTACTATAAATGTGCTTGATTTTCATGGAAATATCGAGATCGCAGTCTTTGAAAGAGAGCTTGGCAATATCGAAGATATAGTAAAAGATGAAGCAAAACGCGACCTGCCTTATACTTTTAGGATAAATATCACAAAAGATGATCAATTTGTAAGGACAAATTTAAACGAGGTTTATAGCCTAGAAGATGCACAAATTTTAGACTTTAAGACAAGAAAGCTAAAACAAAACTCTAAATTTTCTAAAAATGAAGAAGCCAGCACGCCTCAAAGAGCAAGAGAATATGCTGAGCTAGAGGTACTTTTATGCCTTAGTGAGCTTAGCAAAGATAAGATCACTAATCTTTATAATCTTGGCTATAACGAACATATAAAAAGTGGCACGAACAACGATAAACGCCTTGTTATTAAGATAAAAAATGAAAATACGGCTCAAATTTTTGTCTATAAGACAAAATTTGTTGTAAATGACAGCTTTAAAGAAAAAGTACTTCAAGCAATAGCTTGCTAAGACCTCGGTGAAGCGATGTTTTTAGATAAGCTTGGCGTAGATAAAAGTAACTGGAGCGAGCTTTTTAGCGCATGTGTTGGCAAAGCGACATTACTTCAAAAACGTGCATTTAAGCTACTTGTTGAAGGTAGCAACTGGCAGGTCGATTTTGATAGTGGCAAAATTTACTTTGGTGGGCGTGAGTTTGACATGCAGTTTATCGGCTCTGAAAGCTTCTCGTCAAATACGTGGCTTTGGGGTTATGAAAATATAAATGGCTTTGATGAGCAGTTGCTCGAGCTTGCAAATAAAGCACGTGAGTTTGGCGAGAAATTTGGGCTTAGCGCATTTAGTACGCCACAATTTGAGCTAGATGAAAATTTTAATGGTCACACGATTAGTATGGTCCTCTGCGCCGCTTTTGATGAACAAAATTATTATAGGATAGAGTACGAGGGCGGAGCTGCGTATGTGGCTTTTAGATCAGATGTGGTCTTTGAAGAGCCAGTGCTGGCAAATGAGCTTTTGAGTGTAGTAAATGAGTGTTTAAGCACTTACGAACTAGATCACAAAATCTTTGTCAAAGGACTTTTGCTAAGCTGTGATATGAAATTTAGCGAAAGTCCTAATGAAATCGTATCAGATGAATACGAGCTTAGCTTTAAATTTGACGAGCTAAATAGGCTCATAAATATTTCAAGTAAGCTTTAAAATTTAATACTCTTTACCACATCAGCACCAAGTGCTAGCTTCATATGAAGAGAAAACATCTCGTGGTAAAAATCGCCATTATGTCCTGGTATGTCATATGTTTGCGTAAGATCAAACGGCACAATAACTCTTGCTTTTTTATTGTATTCATTGGCTCGTAGTTTAAGATAGCTAACACACTGATAAACGCACATATCAGTGCAATCTCCAGTGACTATAAAGGTGTCTAGTTCTGGATGCTCTTCTAAAAATTTCTCAAATTCTTTATTAAATGCAATGCTTAAAGAGTTTTTATAAAATGCTTTGATCTCTTTAAAAAAGCTTAGACTTTCTATCTCTTTTATGGTTTTTATCTCATTTGTATCAAGCACTGCGTGAGGTAAAAAGGTCTCAAATTCTTTTGAATCACTGGTGTGCCTATCTTCTATAAGGATAAAATTTCTAAAGCCAAAATCTTTCCACGCTCTATCAAAAAGTGTTGCGATCCCTTTTGATAAGTCGGCTACTCTTTGACTAGAGAGTGCGCCGCTACCAGCAAAAGCCTCTATCATATCAATACAGATAAATGCAACGTTTTTTGCTCCATCATTTGAAATTTCTCTCAAGTCAAGCGTTTGAAGAGAATTTTTAAATGTCTCAAGTTCGTTTTGTATGTTCATTCTTACTCCTTTATTGGTAAATTTATGCAAAATGTTTTTGGATTTAGTGTGATCTCTATACTGCCTTTGTGAGCCTCTATGATCTGCAAGCAAAGGTGCAGTCCAAGGCCGTTTCCTTTTAGCTTGCTACTTTTAAATGGCTCAAAAACTATGGCTTTGTCTTTGATAGGCTCGCCACTATCGTAAACGATAAATTTATGCTCACTTGGTGTTTTTTCGTAGCTTAAAACGATCTCTCCTTCATCATCATCGCTCTCTTCGATGGCATCAATGGCGTTAAATAAAATATTTTGAAAGACAATGGCTAGTAGATCAAGATCACCCATATATTTGCCATCTGGAAATTCTAGGCTAAATTTAATATCCTTTGAATAGTCGTAAAAATTTATAGCCTCTTCGCACTCTTTTTTAAGCTGCGAAAAGTCAAAAATTTGTGCATTTATGTTAAGGCCTTTTGTGAAAAGTAGAGTGGCTTTGATTATGCGTTCGACTCGCCATGTAGCTTTTTGTATTTGATTTACGATAGGCTTTGTGCGCTCATCAGCTCTTTTAAGTAGAGTTGAAGCTAAAAGTGAGATAGAGCCTACCGGATTTCTGATCTCGTGGGCTAGGTGAGCTGCTACTTGACCCATCGAGGCAAGACGCTCGGTGCGTTTTTCTACTGTTATATTTGTTGCAGAGATTATTAGTTTATTGTCTTTAGAGCTTGTTTTAAAAAGATAAATTTGCCCATCTACATTTATCTCGCCCTCTTTTTTTGGTATCTCTTTAAAAATTTTACCAAGTCTTACTGCTTCTGAGTTTTGTAAAAAAATCTCATCATTTTCATCTAACACCCAGATAGCATTTGGCAGAATTTCCACAATATCTTTAATGAAATTTTGCAAGTTTGCATAAGATGATGTTAAATTTTTATATTCGTTTTCTATCAGATAAGTCTGCTCTATCAGGCTTTTTAAGCCAGCTTGGATATCGTGTTCGTTCATTTTAAAAGTTCCTCAAAATCGCTAATTTCATAAAGTCTTAGCCTTTCATCCTTTAGATTTCTTAGCTCGCTACTAAATCCACTCTTTGAAAAAAGAGCAATAATATCTGGCTTGATATTTAGTTTTCCACATTTTTTTAATAGTAAATTTAGCACATTTTTACAAACTTTTCTCTCTTTGTATTTTGCCTCGCCGACTATGATCTTGCCACCTATATTTAATAGCATATCAAGCTCTATATTTTTGCTCCAAAAGCTACTTAAAAATATGCCATTAATCAGAAATTTTTTTGCCATGAGTTCACCGCATAAAATTTCAAATCCAAGGCTTGCATACTCGTCAAATTCTTTTTTTATGATGGCTAAAATTTCATCATTTTTGCCAGCTTTTAGTAAATTTAAATTTGGCTCTATAAATCTAAACCAAAACCTTGAAAAATGGCTATTAAAATGTATTTTATCCTCAACTTTATAGCCCCTTTCTTCTTTTTTTAGTATTTGGTTTTTTGATCTTTTTGGTAAAACTTCTCTACTTTTTTCAAGCAGTAAAAAATTCTTTTCAAAAAGCTTTGCGTAGACTTTGCTAGCTAGGCTTTGAGGTAAAATTTTATGTACGTTAAATTTTTTTCTATCGCTTCGTGCGAGTTTTATGAGGGCAGATTTTATAGCATCGTTTGTATCGGATTCGAAGTAAAATTTTGGCATCAAGGCTAAGAAATTGTTTAAAATTTCAGCCTCAATCGCTTCAAAAACATCATAATATGAGTGCTTTAAATCAAACTCATCAAAGACGAGATGAAATTTAATAAGTTCATTTATATCAAGGTGTTTCATTCGCTCAAATGTTGATTTTAAAGCTTTTATATTGGCTCCTTTATTTGGGCATTGTAGTATATTTTAGCTAAAGTAATCTATAATGATACGCAAAAAATAAGGGTTGTGATTTGGTAAATTTAGAGCACATTAAAGAAAATATAATTTTAAAAAATGGTATTTATTATTTTGACTTTACAGCTTCAGGACTAGCTTATAAACCTATCGAAGATGAGATGGCAAAAATACTCCAAACATACGCAAATACACACTCTATCAGCTCATCAAATGCCTATAAAACCGCTCAAGCTTATGAAGATTCAAGACGTGAATTAAAAAGCTTGCTAGGACTTGATGAGAGCTTTTATCTTTTTGCTTGTGGCAATGGAGCTACTGGTGCGATAAAGAAATTTCAAGAAATTTTAGGCATTTATGCACCACCAGCATTAAAAAAAAGATATGCGTTAAAGCCAAATGAAAATTCTCCACTTGTAGTGCTTGGGCCTTATGAACACCATTCAAATGAGATAAGCTTTAGGCAAGCACTTTGTGAGGTTGAACGTATCAGGCTTGATAAAAATGGAGAAATCGATTTTAATCATTTGGAGCAAATTTTAAGGATAAATGTTGGTCGTGAGATTATTGCAACTTTTAGTGTAGCTTCAAATGTGACTGGGGTTTTGAGCGATTATAGAAAAATTTATACTCTTATAAAATCTTATGGTGGCATTGCGGCATTTGATGCTGCAAGCTTTAGTGCTTATGGAAATATTGATTGTGACTATTTTGATGCTCTTTTTTTATCTCCTCATAAATTACTTGGTGGAGTAGGGAGTTGTGGGCTTCTTGCTATAAAAAAGATACTTGCATACTCAGATGAGCCGACATTTGCTGGTGGCGGAACGGTAAGTTATGTCAGCAAAAACTATGCTATATTTGTAAAAGATAGTGAGCAGCTAGAAGAGGCCGGTACGCCGCCTATTTTAGGACTTATAAGGGCAAATTTAGCTTATAGGCTAAGAAATGAGATAGGATTTGGGACAATATATGAAAAAGAGAGCGAGCTTGGAGAGTATTTGGAAAAAAGACTAGCAGAAATTCCTGAGCTTACCTGCTACCATCCAAATAACGTAAAGCGTTTGCCGATATTTTCTTTTAATGTGACTGGTGTTTCGCCTTATGAACTAGCTAAAGTTTTAAGCAAAGAATATGGCATTCAAACGCGTGCAGGATGTTCTTGCGCTGGGCCATATGGACATGATCTGCTTCATTTAAAAGAAGATGCACTCTTTACTCACAAGCCAGGCTGGGTAAGGGCTGGACTTCACTATACGCATACGCTACAAGACGTAGATTATTTAGTAGATGCATTAAAAAATAGCATTAAAAAGTATTCAAGCAGTTGGAAAGTCGATGATCCTTTTAGTGTTGATAAAATTTCAGGTTGCAAGGGAGATAGATGAAAAATATATTAATCATTGCAGGAAGTGATAGTGTTGGTGGCGCTGGCGTACAGGCTGATATTAAGACATGCGAGGCGTTTTCTTGCTACGCAGCGACGGCTATCACGGCTCTTACAGCACAAAATACAAATGGCGTTAGCAATATCTTTGCTACAAATGTTACAAATCTAAATGAGCAGATCAAAATGGTAGATGAAGAGCTAAACATAGATGCCATAAAGGTTGGTATGCTTTTTAATAAAGAGCTTATATCTTGCGTTGGTGCTTGGCTTGAAAAATTTCATAAGCAAGGCATTAAAATAGTAATAGACCCAGTTTGCGTAGCAAAATCAGGCTCAAAGCTTCTCGAAGATGATGCGATAGCAAGCTTAAAAGAGCTTTTTAAATTCGCAGACATTATTACGCCAAATATCGATGAAGCCAAAGTTTTGGAGCTTGATAGTAAAAATTTACCTTGCGATATGATCTTAAAGCGAAGCATGGTTGCAGAAATTTGTGAAGATACTCTTTATAAAAAAAATGGTGACGTAATTAAATTTAAAGAGCCACTAATAAAACCAGAGATCATGCATGGGGCTGGATGCAGCTTTGCAAGTGCGCTGGCCTGCTTGCTGGCAAATGGGCACACCAAAGAAGAGGCCATAAAACTAGCCAAAAAATACATTTTAAATGCTATTAAAAATGCAATTACGACAAAATTTGGCAAACGTCTACTAAATCATAAAGTTGGCATAAGTGATTGAAATTTACGCGATTAGCGACGATGTGTTGATGCCTGAAAATTTAGCCTTGCAATATACTAAAGAAATTTTAGAGTGTGGGGTGAAATTTTTTCAATTTCGCTCTAAAAAAATACCCAAAGATGAGAGGCTAGCTAGTGAAATTTTCAACCTATGCGAAAAATTTGGAGCTAGATTTATCGTAAATGATGATATTTTATTTGCTGCTCATATAGGGGCAAAGTCCGTGCATTTAGGAAAAGATGATGCGAGCATAAAAGAGGCGTTTGAAATTTTAGGAGATGATGCTTACGTGGGAGTTAGCTGCTATGATAGCTTGGAGCTTGCTATTAAGGCAAAACAAAATGGTGCTAGCTATGTGGCTTTTGGAGCGATGTTTAAAAGTCCAACAAAACCAAATGCGCCACTTTGCAAGGCCCAAACTATATCACAAGCAAAAGAAATGGGAATGAAAGTGTGTGTCATAGGGGGCATAAATTCTAGCAACATTGCAAGTGTCGCTAAAGTAAAGCCAGACATGGTCGCCTTAATATCCGCTATCTATAAAGATGGTGCAATAAAGAAAAATATAGAAAATTTACAAAGAAATTTATTGCTTTAAAAGATACTTGTTTTGCAAGATTTTTATGAAAATTTAATTATAATCCCTGCTTTAAATAAAAGGAAAACATTGCTAAATATCGATGAAGTAAGAAAAAATATCATTTTAAAAGAGGGTCTTTACTATTTTGACTACACAGCTTCAGGTCTTGCTTACAAGCCCATTGAAGATGAAATTTTAAAATTTTTAAAAACCTACGCAAACACTCACTCAGATAGTAGTTCAAGCGCGGCGTTAACGCAAAAATGCTATGAAAATGCAAGGGCTGAGTTAAAAAGCTTATTAGGCCTTGATGATAGCTTTTATCTTATCGCGACTGGTCAAGGAGCAACGGCTGCGATAAAGAAATTTCAGGAGATAGTGGGAATTTATATCTCACCAGCTACAAGAGCTTTGATTGGCGAAGCAAATTTAAGAAATTTAAACTTGCCATTAGCGATCATTGGCCCTTATGAGCATCACTCCGTTGAAGTTAGCTTAAGAGAAGGGCTTTGTGATATAAAACGTATAGAGCTTGATGAAAATAATGAGATAGATTATGCGATGCTTGAGAATACATTAAAGCAAAATGCAAAAAGAAAGATAATAGCTAGCTTTAGCGCTGCCTCAAATGTCACTGGCGTTAAAACCGATTATAAAAAAATTTACTCGCTGATCAAAAAATATAATGGCGTTTTGGCTCTTGACGTGGCCACTCTTAGTGCTTATGAAAATGTTGATTGCAGATATTTTGACGCACTGTTTCTCTCGCCTCACAAGCTACTTGGGGGAGTTGGGAGTTGTGGGCTTTTGGCTGTCAAAAAAGAGCTTTGTAAAAATTTGCCTACATTTGCAGCAGGAGGCACAGTCAAGTACGTAAGCAGGACATCACATATTTTTACTAATGAAGTTGAAAATTTAGAAGAGGGCGGCACACCACCGATAATGCAGCTAATGCGTGCAAATTTAGCCTACAAGCTAAGAAATGAGATCGGACTTAATAATATAAAAGCAGCTGAATGTGAGCTAGGCGAGATGTTTTGCAAAGAGCTAGAAAAGATAGATGAGGTGATAAATTATTGCCCTGAAAATTTAGACAGATTGCCTATTTTTGCATTTAATGTAAAAGGTGTTTCTCCTTATGATTTTGCTGCCAGCTTAAGTAGCGAATTTGGCATACAAACGCGTGCAGGCTGTGATTGCGCTGGACCGTATGGACATGATTTGCTTAATTTAAAAGATAATGCCATTTTTGACGAAAAGCCTGGCTGGGTACGTGTTAGCATTCACTACACGCATACAAAAGAGGATATAAAATATCTTATAAATGCCATAAAATCTTGCATCAAAAAACACAAAGAAATATAGAGTAAAAACTATATGCTTGATACTTGCAGAGAAAATTTTAGAAGTGAATTTTTATAAAGCTATAAGTTCTATCAAATCTAAAAGTTAGCAAATTTTGCAAAATTCCAAAAAGCACCATAAACGTAACAAAACTACTTCCGCCGTAACTAAAAAATGGCAGTGGTACGCCCACAACTGGTGCAAAACCGATCGTCATCAAGACATTTACCCCTACGTAGACAAATATGAGCGCTGCTATGCCAGTGGCGGTAACTTGCGTGAAATAATCATTCTTAAGGCTATAATTTAGGCTAAGAAGATGCGTAATTAGCGTGCCATAAAGCCCAAGCAAAAGAAGAGCACCATAAAAACCAAAACGCTCGATATTGTAGGCAAATATGAAGTCACTAGTGGCGATTGGCAAAAATTTAAAGTGCGTCTGTGTCGCCTCATCTTTTGGCTTGCCTTTGAGCCCACCACTACCTATGGCGATGATGCTTTGTTTGACGTGGTAACTTGGCTCTTCAGCGATAAAATCGTGAATTCTCTTTTTCTGATAGTCATGTAAATTTTCATACAAAACCGGTGCCAAAAAGCCTATCGCAAGGATGATGGTGATCCAAATTTTCTTATTTACTCCGATGACAAAAAGGATGGTGTAGCCAACTATCAAAAGTATTAGCGCAGTGCCAAGATCAGGCTCTTTCATGATGAGCACAAATGGTAAAAGTATATAAAAACTAAGTCTTAGAAAATCTTTTACTCCGTATCCATTAGGCTCTGGAGGACGCTGTTTAATGAGATAGGCTAACATCAGCAAAAATGCTGGCTTCATAAGCTCTGATGGCTGAAGTGTGAAGTGAACGAAGGGAATTTCTAGCCAGCGTTTGGCTCCTAGCTTGCTAACGCCAAAGAGATCGACGCTTAAAAGTAACACGATGCAGACCCAGTAAAACATAGGAATGATCCAGTCTATACGCCTAATGGGCAACAAAAATGCGACACAAAATGAAACAAATCCGATACCAAAATATACAAGCTGTTTGTTTGCTAAAACGTCGTTTGCTTCGGAAACTAGGATGTAAGAGATGGCTATGATTGGGATTATTAAAAACGGCTGAATAAAATCAAAATGTGTTAAAATACGCCGATCTAGTTTTATCAAGAAGCAAACCTTAATTTTTGGGCTAGATTATATCACAAACAAGGCTTTGATTTTGGTTAAATTTAATGTTTTAAACGGCTCAAGACTCGACGTAGCAGTAGCACATGAGCTTCAAATTTCACGCAATCAAGCTTTAAATTTGATAAAAGACTCTCTCGTAAGCGTAAATTTAAAACCAGTCTCAAAACCAAGCTTTTTACTGAGCGAAAACGATGAAATTTGCGTAAATTTTGCCCCAAAAAAAGAGGTGCAAAATGAGTACGAAGTAAATTTTGACATCCCGATCATCTACGAGGACGACGATCTCATAGTGCTAAACAAGCCCCCGCAAATCGTCGTTCATCAAGCTCCAAGTGTCAAAGAGGCGACACTTGTTGAGTGGCTAAACAAAAAGGGCTTTATGCTTTCAAATTTAAACGGCGACGTAAGAGCTGGCATCGTCCACCGCCTAGATAAAGGTACTAGCGGCGCTATCGTCGTTGCTAAAAATAACTTCGCTCACGCAAAACTAAGCGAGCAGCTAAGCGATAAGAGTATGGGGCGAATTTATTTAGCACTCACCGATCTACCGCTAAAAGAGGATGTTATCATAGAAAAGCCAATTGGCAGAAATCCAAACAATCGCCTAAAAAAGGCGATCGTTGCGGACGCTAAATTTGCAAAAAGCGCCTTTGTAAATTTGCTAAGCGAAGGCGGAGTAAATTTGATAGCAGCAAAACTTTTTACGGGTAGGACTCATCAGATAAGAGTGCACCTATCTAGCATAAACCGCCATATTTTAGGCGATGATTTATACGGATTTAAGAGCCAAGGCGATAAAATAAGCAGGGTTATGCTTCACGCTTATATGCTTTATTTTATCCATCCAAGAACTGGCAAAAGGGTAGAATTTACCGCAAAAACGTATGATGACTTTAACCAAATAATTTACAAAAAAATTCCCAAGGAGATTTTTGATGAAAAAATTTGCCCTACGCATATTGACACCATTTTTGGCAGCTTTCTTAGCGGGATGCGGCTCTAACGTACCGACTCAGCAAAGTATGTCACTGCCTACGATTACAAGTTTAAAAACTATTTCAGATATGACAGAAGTTGGCTTCGAGTGGAACCCAGTGACCGATGAGAGCGTCGTTGGATACTATCTCTACCGCTCAAATCCAAATGATGCGAACTCAAAAATGCAATTAGTCGCAAACATAAAAGACCGCTTTGCAACGCACTACGTGGATCGCAACCTAGCTCCAGAGACAACTTACTCGTACCAAATGAGAACCTACTCAAGTAACGCCATCTCTCAACCGGGCACGATCGCAACTGCGACAACTAAGCCACTGCTTGACTCAGTACCGTTTTCGCAAGCTATCACAGGGCTTCCAGGACGTGTGAAAGTGATCTGGAGACCACATCCTGATAGCACAGTGGCAAGCTATATCATTCAAAGAAGCGATGCCAGAGCTAATAAATTTAGCCAAATCGCAGAGGTAAATGGCAGACTAAATGCCGAATATATCGATACTGAGGTAAAACCTGGTAAGTCTTATGAGTATAGAATTTTAGTTAAAACTTCTTCAGGCGTTGTTTCAAAACCAAGCCAAAACATAAGTGCAACGACAAAGGAGTTACCCTAAATCAGTAACAAACCTTCAGGCAACAAAAAATGCACCAAAAAAGATAATTTTAATTTGGGATTACGCACCGGCTGAGGATTTTGCTTATTTTAAAGTTTATAGGACATTGAGTAAAATTTTGCCTTACACATATCTGGCAAAAACGACTAGCAACACCTATGAGGATCTCATAAATACAAATGCAGCGACGAGGTATTACAGAGTCACAGCTGTTGATAAAGACGGCCTTGAGAGCTTAAAACAAGAAGAGCCAATTGTTGGTATTACGCTTGGTGCGCCAAAGACTCCAAATATTAGTGCTAGCTACGATGGTAGCGGAGTAAATGTAAGCTGGAGCGCAGTAGATAGAGCTAGTTCGTACACGGTTTATAGAAGCGGTGCAAGTGAGAAAATTTTTAGTGGCATAGATGGTACTGGACTTAGAGATGATAGCGTGCAAAAAGGAGCTAGCTATTCTTACAGCGTCGTAGCTATCGATGAGTACGGCATCGCCTCTGATAAGTCATCAAAAGCAGAAGTTAGCATAAAATAATGCCAAATTTCATCGCTTCGTCTTTAAAAGAGCTCTCGTTTCCATTTGGTAATGACAAAGTCAAATTTCTTTGGCAGGCAAACGGGCGAAACGAGAGGCTTATCTACACAAAAAATGAAGAAGAGAGTTTTTTTCTAGTCGTAAAACCCGGTAAAAATGGCATTGTCGTAAAAGGTGAAAAGCTTACAAAGCCAGCTAAAATTGGTCTTTTACAAGAGGCACTGGAGCTTTTTAAGGAGCAAAATTGCAATGAAGTAATCAGCCAAGCATTTGCCGTAAAAAAGACAAATTTGACTAAAAAAGTGAGTGAAATTTTAAGCCTTGAAGAATTTGTGCCAGCATTTTGCGAGCTAAAAGATAAATTTAAAGAGATTTTCATCGAGATCGGCTTTGGTTCTGGCAGGCACTTGCTCTATCAAGCCAAGAACAATTCAAAAGCCCTAGTTATCGGCATAGAAGTGTATAAGCCAAGTATCGAGCAAGTAGCAAAGTTATCCAAGGCAAATGGCCTAGAAAACGTGCGTCTAATAAATACTGATGCAAGGCTTTTACTCTCTCTCGTTGGCTCAAATTTAGTTGATAGGGTATTTTTACATTTTCCAGTGCCATGGGATAAAGCCGAGCATAGACGCGTGGTCTCAACGGCGTTTGCACTTGAGTGCGAGAGGATATTAAAAGTGGGCGGTAAATTTGAGCTAAGGAGTGATAGCAAGGAGTATTGCGACTTTAGTTTGAGTAAATTTTTAGAGCCTGCAAACTCAAAAATCGAAGCTTTTAAAAATAGAAATTTAGAAGTAACTAGCAAGTATGAAGACCGCTGGAGACGCCAAGATAAGGATATTTATGATGTCATTTATACTTGTGAGGTCAAAAGCGACGAGAGCCTTTTGGCTGGGGATTTTAGCTTTAAAGAAAAGACAAGCGTAAAAAATATCATTAAAAATTTTAAAAATTTTATCATCAAAAAAGAAGATTATTTTTTACATTTTGAAGAAATTTATACCATAAACGAGGGTGAAATTTTGCTAAAAGTTGCTTTTGGAGCATTTAATAAACCTGAGCAATGTTTTATCAAAATAAGCGATGAAAAAAGCGAATATTTTATAAGAAAACCGATCTTAATTCGTGAGAATTTAGCAGCGCACGAGCTTTTGAAGGAGTATTTGGCTGATGCAAGAGATAATTAGTGCAAGGAATTTGAGCCTAGCTTATGAACGCGATGAAATCGTAATTAATAGCGTCAATTTAGATATTTATGCAAATGATTTTGTCTTTATCACAGGCAAGAGCGGAAGTGGAAAAAGCACGCTTTTAAAGTCATTTTATGGAGAAATTTCACCTCTTGCTGGAGAGCTAAATGTCTGCATGACGCAAATGGACGACATCGATGATAAAAGGCTTTGTGAGCTTAGGCAGCGAGTTGGCATTATATTTCAAAATTATCGCTTGATAAATGAATGGAATGTGGAAAGAAACGTTATGTTGCCCCTCATCATCAAAGGCATCAATCAAAATGTGAGTAAAAAGCAAGTGGCTAAACTTTTAAAACATGTAAATATGCTTCACAAGGCAGATAAATACCCTCGTGAGCTAAGTGGTGGTGAGCAGCAAAGAGTTGCCATGGCAAGGGCACTGGCACACAATCCAAATTTGCTCTTATGCGACGAGCCAACTGGAAATTTAGACGAATACTCAAGCGATGTCATCTGGTCGCTTTTAAAATCAGCTAGGGAATTTTTAGGCACGAGCGTAGTAGTTGTTACGCACCATATCCCATCGACACTTCGTATCCCATACCGTCACTTCGTCATAGAAAATGGAGGCGTGCATGAGATCGCTTAAAAATCATCTTGGATTCATCCTGCCGCTGATTGCGCTTTTGTTTTCAGTGCAGTTTAGCCTCACTGCTGATAAGGTTGTGAGAGATTATGAAAGACTCATGGGAAATGACTACAACATCGTCATAGTTTCAAGTAAAGAGCTTAGTGATGCTATTTTAAAGCCGGTGGTTAGCAATCTAGCTAGTCTTGAGCCACTAAGCCCACAAAAGATCATCGACCGCCTCTCAAATGACATCTCGGCTAAAAATTTATCCATACTGCAAAATGCACTACCTAAATTTTACTCGCTAAAACTTAGCGAATTTCCGACACCACAGTACATGGATGAGCTAAAGCAAAAACTTTTAAAATTTGATGGGATCACAAAGGTTGAAACATTTTCAAAGACTCACGATAAGGTCTTTAAAATACTAAATTTAGCCAAAAGTATATCGTATGCTTTTATGGCGATACTTTGCGTAATAGGGCTTATGCTTATGCTAAAGCAGGCTAAAATTTGGCTATTTGAGCACAGAGAGCGCATCGAGATTATGACGCTTTTTGGAGCACCATTTTGGCTAAAATCAGCCATGCTTTACAAATCAGCCATGGTTGATAGCCTAGTTGCTACCGTTGCAGTCGGTGCATTTTTCTTTTTCTTATCTGGTATTGAAATTTTTAGAGAAAATGCCGCAAGCATCGATGTAGTTTTGCCTAGTCTTGATCCTTCAAGAGATATTTTTATTTTATTTGGCGTGGCTATGTTTTTAAGCATTTTTGCTGTTAGTTTGGTGATGAGTAAGGCTAGAAAAAGTACGATATGAGAAAAGGAATTTTTACACTTTTGCTAGCTTTTAGCTTAGCCTTTGCGTCAAACACCAAAGAGAAGATCAAAGACTCCAAAAACTCGCTAAGATCGAGTCAAGCGATGAGTGAGCAGCTTAGTAAAAAGCTAGATGATTTGGCTGGCGATATCGTAAATGGCGAAAAAAAACTTCGTGGTATAAGTGGCGATATCACAAATTTAAAGGGTCAAATTTCAGTCCTTGAGACAAATGCTTCAAAAGCACTTATTGAACTTGATGATTTAACGAAACAAAACAAAGAGCTAGAACGCACACAAAAAGAGCTAGAGCAAAATATGATAAGGATCATCGCAGAAGATTTGTCGTTTGATCTTTTGATGTCTGCAACTGAGGGCAAGCAAAGCGAGGAGAGCATCATCTCATCTCAAATTTTAACCAAGCTAAATGCCATCACAAAAGAGGATTTTAAAAGACTTAGCCAAAACTATGAAGATACGATTGAGAAGATAAAAAATAAGTCAAACAAAATAAGCGAGATAAACTCAAGTATCAAAAACTATAGACGCAAGCAAAGTGACTTGCAAAATTTAGAGAGTACGCAGAAAAATACTATAAACGGACTAAAACGAGATAAAGAAATTTATAGCAAAAAGCTAGCCAAGCTTCAAGCCCAGCAAGATGAGCTAAGAAAGACGCTAGAGCAGCTTGCTATCATGCAAAAACAAGAAGATGAAGCCGCACGTGCTGCTAGAGAAAAACAAGAAAAAGTAGCCAGTAAGGGTGGCAAAAAAGGTGAGAAGAGCCAACCAATGGGCGGAGGCTATCAAACAAGCTCGGTCAAAAAATATTCAGGTGCAAAGACAATCGCTCCTCTTGATAGCTACACCGTAAAGCAAAAATTTGGAAATTACGTAGATCCAATATATAACATCAAAATTTTTAACGAGTCAGTCACGCTTCGCTCAACAACGCCAGATGCCAAGGTCAAAAGCGTGCTAAATGGTAAAGTGGTCTTTGCAAAAGCAACTCCGATGCTTGAAAATGTAGTCATTATAGAAAATGAAAATGGTATACACACGATCTATGCTCACCTAAGCCAAATCGCACCGACAGTTAAAGTAGGCTCAGTCGTACAAAAAGGCTACGTCATAGGTAGAGTAAGAAACGATCTAACCTTTGAAGTAACGCAAAGAAACTACCATATCGACCCACTTGAAATGATCTCAAAATAGCCACTTTGCAAGTACTATTAACTAAATTTAAAGCCTTTTTGGCTAGAATGCGTGAATTTCAAGGAGCAATACAATGAGTAAAAGAAAACGCGTATTGGTTAAATTTTCAGGCGAAGCTTTAGCGGGAGAAAATGGTTTTGGCATAGATACGGCGGTGCTTAAATTTATAGCAAATGAGATAAAAGAGCTTGTCGAAAATGGTATCGAGGTTGGCATCGTGATAGGTGGTGGCAATATCATACGCGGTGTGAGTGCCGCAAAAGATGGTATCATTAAACGAACGAGTGGCGATCACATGGGAATGCTAGCAACTGTTATCAACTCAATCGCGATGCGTGAAGCTTTAGAACGAAGTGGACTAGAGGTAAGAGTGCAAAGTGCAATCAAAATGGAAGCGATCTGTGAGACTTTTATCGTGGGACGTGCACAGCGCCATTTAGAAAAAGGTAGAGTCGTTATATTTGCTGCAGGTACTGGTAATCCATTCTTTACAACTGATACAGCAGCCACGTTAAGAGCTATTGAAATCGGTTCAGATATGATCATAAAAGCTACAAAGGTTGATGGCGTTTATGATAAAGATCCTAAAAAATTCAAAGATGCAAAACTTTTAAAGTCACTAAACTATGAAAAGGCAATGAGCGATGATATCAAGGTTATGGACGATACTGCCATAGCTTTAGCAAAAGATAACTCACTGCCTATTTTGGTTTGTAATATGTTTAAGGCTGGAAATTTATTAAAAATAATAAATGAAGAAGAAGCAGCCCTATACTCAGTAGTAAAATAAATTTTAAAAAGGATAAATATGAGAACAGAACAAATAACAGCAAGAGCGTTAAAGCAAGTTGGTGATGATAGATATAAACTTTCACTTATTGTAGCAAAGCGTGCAGAAGCACTAGCAAATGGAGCAGTAGTGCTTGTAGAAGCCGATACTTCAAAGATGAAATTTGCTGACATTGCGCTACTTGAAGTAGCTGAGGGCAAAATAGGCTTAGAGGCAATAGTTGAAGGAAAATAGTCTTTTTTTAGAGCAGCTAATAGAACAAATTTTACCTTGTAAAAATGTGTCAGAAGCTATAACGCTGCTCTTTTCTCTTTGCGAACGAAGCGAGAAATTAGACAAAGCTATAGATAGCTGTGTCACATCTCATGCTGGTCAATATCGTAAAAGTGGCGAGCCATACGCAATCCATCCAATATTGGTAGCATCAATAGTAGCAAATATGGGTGGAGATGAGAGTATGGTCATAGCTGCACTACTTCACGATGTAGTTGAAGATACTGAAGTTACACTTAGCGAAGTTCAGGCTGAATTTGGCGATGAAGTGGCAAAGCTGGTTGAGGGGCTTACAAAGATAGTTGCTATAAGAGAAAACAAGCTTGCAAGCTCAAGTAGTAACGAAAAACTAGCAAGCTCGGCGCTAACTTTTAGAAAAATGCTTTTAATCTCCATTGAGGATGTTAGAGTTCTTGTGGTTAAGCTTTGTGACAGACTTCATAATATGCTAACCCTTGATGCATTAAAAGTAGAAAAACAAAAACGCATTGCTGAAGAGACACTTATGGTCTACGCTCCGATCGCTCATAGACTTGGAATTTCATCGATTAAAAATATACTTGAAGATCTAAGCTTTAAATATGCGATGCCAGAAGAATACGCCAAGATCGATAGCTTTTTAAATAAAAATAAGCAGCAGCTTAGCCTTAAGCTAAATGCTTTTTACGAGAAAGTAAATCAAATTTTGCTTGAAAACGGCTTTATTGAGGGTACTTTTGAGATACAAAAACGCATAAAGCATTACTACTCAATCTATTTAAAAATGCAAAGAAAAGGTATTTCGATTGAAGAGGTGCTTGATTTGCTTGCTATTAGAATTCTTGTGCAAAAACCGCTTGATTGCTATCTTGCGCTTGGAAATTTGCATATAAATTTTAATCCTCTTATTTCGAGATTTAAGGATTATATTGCACTTCCAAAGCAAAATGGCTATCAAACGATACATACAACTATTTTTGATAATAAGAGTATTTTTGAGGCACAAGTTCGTACTTACGATATGCACAAAACCGCCGAATACGGTGTCGCAGCTCACTGGAAATATAAAAACGGCGAGGGCAGTTTACTTAATCCAAAACTTGACTGGCTAAACGACATTGGTATGCAAAACAATGAAGCTGAAAGTAATGTCGAAGAGCTTTATGAATATGCAAAAGATAGTCTTTACATAGAAGATATTGCGGTCTATTCGCCAAAAGGTGAGGTTTTTACGCTTCCACGCGGGGCTACTGCACTTGATTATGCTTATGAGATTCACACAGAGATCGGACTTTACGCAAAAGAAGCTTATATAAATCGCGTCAGGATGCCACTTTTAACAGAGCTAAAAAACGGCGATATTGTAAGGATTGTAACTGGCGAAGAGGCAAAATTTCGCTGTTCATGGATAAATAGCGTTCGAACTGGTAAAGCAAGAGCTACGATAAGGACATACTGCAAGCAAAAGATAAAAGATATAAATTATAAAATCGCAGTTGACATTTTAAAGTCGGTTTTTGGCGTTTCAAAAGATAGAATTTTAGACTGGATAGAGCATGAAAATTTAGGCAAAAAAGTTTTTCGTGCTGCAACTGAAAGCGATTTTTTGCAAGAGGTCGTAAATATGCTTAAAAAGTATATAAAAAAAGAGCGTCCTTTTATGATCTCTTTGGGCGATAAATATCAGGTTAAAAAGCAAAAATTTGAAAATATCGTAATCTATTCAAATCATAAAATTTCAAATGTCGAGTTTGACTATTGTTGTAACCCAAAAAGAGGCGATAGCATAGTTGGCTTTAAAAATGGGCACAATGTGACAGTACATCACAAGCTTTGTGAGCGTGCTGGAAAGCTTATGGATAAGGGCAATGAGATCATCTTTGTCAAATGGACTAGAAATGCCCCACATAGATATAAAATTTTATTAAATCTTGAGAACCGAAAAGGCGCGTTGGCTGAATTTTTAACATATCTTGCTAGACTAGATGTAAATTTGGCTACAATCTCGCTAAATGAAGCAAATGACCTTAGCGGTGATACATTTGAGATAAGTGTTGAGATAGCTGAAAACATCGATGCAAACGAGCTAAGAGAGAAGATCAAAGATAGATATAAGATTATAGATTTCGTTTCGCAAAGCGATCCATACCATAACTAGGAGAAAGATAATGCAAGATATAGCTGAAATTTTACAAGAGATAAAACGCGGTGTTGCCGAGATTATTGACTTTGAAAGAGTTGAGAATTTAATAAAAAACTATTATGAAAAAGGTGAAAATTTCTATGTAAAGGCTGGCTTTGATCCAACTGCTCCAGACCTTCACTTAGGACACACAGTCGTTTTAAGCAAGATGGCACTGCTTCAAAAGCATGGTGCAATCGTACAGTTTTTAATAGGCGACTTCACTGCTCAAATAGGCGATCCAACTGGCAAATCAGCCACTAGAAAAAAGCTAGATCAAGAGACGGTTTTAAAAAATGCTAAAACCTACGAAGAGCAAGTTTTTAAAATTTTAGATCCAAAAAAGACCGTGATAATGTTTAACTCAAAATGGTCAAATGAGCTTGGAGCTGCTGGAATGATAGAGCTAACTAGCACATTTTCAGTCGCTAGAATGCTAGAGCGCGATGATTTTGAAAAAAGGATAAAAGCTGGTAGTCCAATTTCAATTTGTGAATTTATGTATCCACTTCTTCAAGGTTATGATAGCGTGGCTATGAAGTGCGATATCGAGATGGGCGGTACGGATCAAAAATTTAACCTTCTAATGGGCAGAACTTTGCAGAGAATTTATAACGTCGGCAAAGAGCAAGCTGTCATTATGATGCCGCTTCTTGAGGGGCTTGATGGTGTAAATAAGATGAGCAAAAGTCTTGGAAACTACATCGGCGTAACTGAAAATGCAAATGATATGTTTGCAAAAACGCTTAGTATAAGCGATGAGCTAATGTGGCGTTGGTACGAGCTTTTAAGTACAAAAAGCCTTGGCGAGATAGAAAATTTAATGAACGATGTTAAAAACGGTAAGTATCATCCAAAAAAAGCAAAAGAAGACCTTGCGTACGAGATAACAGCGAGATATCACGGCGAAGAGGCTGCAAAAGCTGCAATGGCTGAGTTTAATAGTGTGCACTCTCAAAATCAGCTCCCAACTGATATAAAAGAATTTAGCCTAAAAGCACCAGTTTGGATCGTGGAAGCTCTATCGCAGTGTGAGCTAAGTGAGTCAAATTCTCAAGCAAGACGTGACATAAAGGCAAATGCGGTTAGCATTAATCAAGAAAAGATTAGTGATGAGCAGTTAAAATTAGAGGCAGGTGAATATATCTTGCAAGTCGGAAAGCGTAAATTTGCAAAAGTAAAGGTTGAATAGATGGAGTTAAAGCCATTAAAAATAGGAAAATATGAGATAAAGTATCCGATATTTCAAGGTGGTATGGGACTTGGCATCAGCTGGGACAAACTAGCTGGCAACGTCAGCCTAGAAGGCGGTCTTGGGATAATCAGCTCAGTTGGCACAGGATATTATGAAAATCGTAAATTTATAAACAAAGAGCTAAATGCAAAGCCATTTGGAAGTGAAAATTTCTACTCAACAAGAGGTCTTAGAGCAATTATTGAGAATGCACGAAAAATTTGTGGAGATTTGCCACTTGGCGTAAATATAATGTACGCTGCAAATGACTACGCAAGAGTGGTAAAAGATGCTTGTGAAGCCGGTATAAATATCATCGTATCAGGTGCTGGACTACCTACGAATTTGCCAGAATTTACACAAAATTTTAAAGAAGTCGCGCTAGTTCCTATTATCTCAAGCGCAAAAGCACTAAAGATCATCTGCAAGCGCTGGCTACAAAGATATGACCGCTTACCAGATGCTGTCGTGCTTGAGGGGCCACTAAGCGGTGGACACCAGGGCTTTACATACGAGCAGTGTCTTGACCCTGAGTTTTCGCTATTTAATCTAATCCCACAAGTAAAGGCCGAGATAAAAGAGTGGGGCGATTTTCCGCTCATAGCAGCCGGTGGAATTTGGGATAAAAATGACATAGAAAAGGCGATATCGCTAGGTGCAGACGGCGTTCAGATGGGTACACGCTTCATCGGCACTCATGAGTGCGATGCAGATATTGGCTTTAAAGAAGTGATACTAGCAGCTGAGGAAAAGGACATAGAGCTTATAAAAAGTCCAGTTGGCTATCCAGCTCGTGGAATTAGAACAAATTTGATAAATTTGGTAGAAAAAAAGATGGGCCCAAAGATCCAGTGTATAAGTAACTGTGTGAGTCCTTGTCAAAGGGGCAAAGGGGCTAAAGAAGTTGGATATTGCATCGCTGATAGGCTGTTTGACTCATTTAGTGGTAAAAAAGAGACTGGGTTATTTTTCACGGGAGCAAACGGATATAAACTAAAAGAGCTAATAAGCGTAAAAGAGCTAATGCACAAGCTGGTACATGGTGAATGAAACGAGCGATAATTCTCTTTTTTATTGTTTGTAATTTTCTTTTTGCTGCAACAAATTCGGAGATATTTGCAAAATTTGATAAAAATTTTGCCAGCTCAAGCAGAAGTGCAAAGATTAAATTTCACAACGATATAAAAGACATCTATGTCGACGCGATCATTAAAAATGACAAAAATATAAAAAAACAAGCACTCACAAGACTTATAACCAGCTCAAAATCGCTTGGTTTTGATTCAAGTGGGTATATAAAAGATCTAAATGCACTAAATGGCGTAAAGAGTGTAGACACGCCTAGTACTACTGCTTTGACGCTGCTTAGTGCAACCAAGGTAAATGATACTTTAGTGCTTAAGTTTAATACAAAAATTGATACTGCAAAATTAAAAACATCCTTTTTAAAGCAGCAAAATACATATAAAAACATTATGGACATTGATGGTAGATTAAATGGAAATGCGCTAACTTATAAAAATTTTATATCTGATTATATTCATATCTCGCAGTATGATAAAAATACCGTTAGAGTTATTTTTTCTGATAAGATCCAAAAGACTATAAAAGCAAATGCAACAGGTGATCTACTCATAATAAGTACACAAAATTTTATCTCAAACGAAAATGTAAAAGCACCACTTCATAAAACTAAAAATAAAAATGAAGAAGTGCCACACAAAGAGCCTGAGCCAAATTTAAAACCACAATCAGCTAAAAGCGAGCCAGTGGCAGCACCTTTGCCACCAATTGCGGCTAGTAAATTTTCACGCAACAAAACGATCGTCATCGATCCAGGTCATGGCGGCACTGATCCAGGTGCAGTAAATGGTAAGCTTCAGGAAAAAACCGCGGTTCTAGGCGTAGCTAAAAAACTTGGCGACATACTAAAAGCACGTGGTTACAAGGTCTTTTTTACCAGGTCAACCGATGTCTTTATAAATTTAAGAACAAGAACAAAATTTGCAAATGATAAGATGGCTGATCTATTTGTTTCTATTCACGCAAATGCCGCTCCAAATGCTACAAAGGCAAAAAGTATGCACGGCATCGAGACATTTTTCTTATCGCCTGCAAGAAGCGAACGTAGTAAAAACGTAGCCGCGCTTGAGAACAAATCAGATATCGAAGAGATGAACTACTTTTCGCAGCAGACGTTTCTAAACGTGCTAAACCGCGAGAAGATCATTGCCTCAAACAAGCTTGGCATTGATATCCAAAAAGAAATTTTAGCAAGTGCTAGAAATGTCTATGCTGCAAGTGATGGCAGTGTGAGAGAGGCGCCGTTTTGGGTACTCGTAGGCGCTCTTATGCCAGCAGTTCTTGTTGAGATCGGCTATATCACGCATCCAGTCGAGGGCGAAAAGCTATTTAATGATGCCTATCAAAATGCCCTTGCAAACGGCATCGCAAATGGCATTGATGGATATTTTGCAAAAAATAGATGAAAAATGCAAATTTAAGCTTCAAGGGACAAATTCCATTTAACGAGGAGTTTGGTGACATCTATTTTAATACCGATAAACCTTGGCTTGAGAGTGAATTTGTCTTTGCAAGTGTACTTGATGAAATTTGGCAGAGTAAAGATAGCTTCATAGTCGCTGAGACAGGATTTGGTACTGGGCTAAATTTCTTTACACTTTGTAAGAAATTTAAAAATAGCTCTAAAAAACTTCACTTTGTTAGCATCGAAAAAACCCCTATTAAAAAAGAAGATATTTTAAAAATTTATGAAAATTTAGGCATTTTTAAAGCTTATGCTAAAAAGCTGGTCTCGCTTTATCCGCCTCTTATTGAAGGCATACACCGTATAAATTTTGCTCCAAATATTACACTTGATCTTTGCTACGGCGAGGCTAAAGAAATTTTACCTGAGCTTGATTTTAGCGCTGATATTTGGTTTCTAGACGGCTTTGCCCCAAGTAAAAATGGCTCGATCTGGAGCGAAGAAATTTTTAGAGAGATCGCAAGACTAAGCAAGGTTGGCACGATTGCTAGAACCTACTCGTGTGCAAAAATAGTAAAAGACGGGCTAAAGAGCGCTGGCTTTTTGCTAAGCCTAAAAGAGGGCTATGCTAGAAAACGCCAGATGAGTAGCGCCGTACTAGAGAAAAAAGATGAAAATTTAAAAGATGCTTGGTTTGCAAGATGCGAACCAGTTGCTAAGCCAAAAGGCAAAACAGCACTTATCATAGGAGCTGGCGTGGCTGGACTTGCAACAGCTGGTGAGCTAGCCAAAAATGGCTTTAAAGTGGTGATCGCCGAAGCAAAGGGTGAAGTGGCTACAAATGGCTCAGGCAATCACTGTGGCGCTTTAATGCCGTTAATTACCAAGCCCGGGGTAAATTTAGGCCGTATGCACTTAAACGCATTTTTGCAAGCAGTGAGATTTTACAAGGCAACTTTGCCAAAAAGCCTTATTAAATTTAGTGGCTGCGTCGACTACGCATTTGATGATGAACTCATTAAAAGATATGGTTCGTGGCAGGATAAAGCTGCTAGCGATATTTTTAAATTTGATGAGAGCCTAAAGCCATATCCTGGCATATTTATAAAAGATGGTGCATACGCTAGACCAAGAGAAATTTGTAAATTTCTCTCAAGCAACTTTGAAATTTTGTTAAATCACGAGTATGAGAGCAGAGCACATCTACAAAACGGTAAGATAAGTGTTAAATTTAAAAATGGTAAAAATTTAGAGACCGATATTTTGGTCTTTTGCACTGGCAGTAAGAGTAGTGAAATTTTTAAGGGCTACGACATGCAAATAAGCAGTGTCCGAGGCCAAGTCACGCACCTAAAACCAGTGCTAAAAAATGCCATGCCGCTAAGCGCAAAAGGCTACATCTGTCCAACCATAAAAGGTGTGCAAGTTATCGGCGCAACTTATGCTAGAAATGAAATTTGTGATACGCCTAAAGTTGAGGATAATACTAAAAATTTAAGCGATGTAAGCGAGTTTTTTGATACCACAAAAGCCACCATTATCGGTTCACGTGTGGGATATAGGAGCTATAGCGGAGATAGGTTTCCGATAATTGGCGCCTTGCATGATGAAGAATTTTACAAGCAAAACTACAAAGGGCTATTTTGGAGCAAAAATAAAGATAACAACCCAAAGGCAAGCTACGAAAAAAATGTCTTTGTAAATTTTGCTCATGGCTCACGAGGTCTTGGCACAGCGATACTTGGAGCAAATTTGATAATGGATCTTGTGCTTGCTCGCCCACTTTGCATAGAAAGATCGCTATTTCACGAGCTTCATCCAGCTAGGTTTTTGATAAGAAAACTAAAAAAGGGATTAAAATTTTAAGAGAAAATTAGCAGAAATTCCTAGCACAAGATACTAGGAATTTCTTGTAAGTTTAGGCTTAAAGCCTTGTTTTCATCTTTTCAAATTCATCTTTTATGACTTGCTCGTGAGGTTCGCTCGTCATTTTATTTATCGCATCTCCCCAGATACTTACGCTAATGATCGCTATGCAAGACGCTATGATGCCAGGCAAAATTTCATAAACATAAACGTTTAGCCCTGACGTGATCCAAAATATTACGGTCGCGCCTCCAGCTATCATACCAGCTAATGCTCCAAGTGCACTCATGCGCTTCCAGTAAAGGCTAAAAAGTAGCACTGGCCCAAAGCTAGCACCAAATCCAGCCCAAGCGTTGCCAACGACATTTAGAACATTATCTGTCGAGATAAAGGCAAGTACAGTAGCAACTATGGCCACTACTACGACAGCATAGCGGCTGATCGCTGTTTGCGTGCTTTGACTCACCTCTTTTTTATAAAATGCAAATATGAAGTCTTTTGTGACTGAGCTAGATGTGACTAAAAGCTGGCTTGAGATGGTGCTCATGATCGCTGAAAGCACGGCTGAGATGATGATACCTATAAAAAATGGTGGGAAAAGCAGCTCACCAAGCTTTAAAAATACTGTCTCAGGATCGCCAAGCCCACCTCTTTGGCTAAAGTAGACAAAGCCGATAAGTCCGCTCATAATAGCACCTAGCAAGCCAATCGTCATCCAGCCAATACCGATCCTTCTAGCCTTTGCAAGCTCTTTTGAATCGCGTATCGCCATAAATCTAACAATTATATGTGGCTGACCAAAGTAGCCAAACCCCCAAGCTAGAAGACCTAAAATTCCCCAGAAAGTCTGGTCTCTAAATGGATTTAGGTGATTTGTGTCAAGCCTGCTTATCTCTTTTATTAAATTTGTATCGCTTGGCAGATCTAAATTTAGATATGCCACGACTGGGATCGAGACTAGAACACAAAACATCAAAAGACCCTGAAATGCGTCAGTTATGCTAACTGCCTTAAATCCGCCAAAAAACGTATAAAAGACCACAATACAAAGCGTAAATATTGCGCCATATCTAAAGCCTATACCAAAAAAGCTCTCAAATGTCTTGCCACCAGCGATGATACCGCTACTCACGTAAAGCGTGAAAAATATCAAAATGATAAGGCCAGATACGATCCTTAAAATTTTCGTTCTATCTTTAAAGCGGTTTTCTAAAAAGTCTGGTATCGTGATGCTATCGCTCGCAACCTCAGTATAGACTCTAAGCCTTTTTGCTAAAAATAAATAGTTGCAGTAAGCTCCAATGATAAGACCGATTATCATCCACACATTTGCTATGCCAGTTGCGTATAATGCTCCGGGCACGCCAAGTAGCATCCAACCACTCATATCAGAAGCACCAGCACTAAGTGCAGTAACTACTGGACCCATTCGACGGTTATCTAGCAGATACTCGTTCATACTTGCATTTTTATCGTAGAAATATCGTCCGATAAAAAGCAAAAAGCCAAAATAGATGGCTATGGCTAAATAAGACCCAAAGCTCATAAATTTCCTTTCAAATTAAGATAAATGGCTTATGTTAATATAAATTTTTTAAAATTACAACATTCAGTGCCGATCCTTAAACGCTTTTAAGCAAAATGATATAAATTTTTTCGTATTATTTAAAGCCATATTTTAAAGAGAAGGACAAAGTTGAAGGCTCAAAATTTAGCTAAATTTCTATTTTTTATAATAATTGTCTCACTTGGAGCATATTTTTTCTATCCAAGAAATCTTAGTGAGGCTCAAGAGATCGCTTATATCAAAAGTTATGGAGTGACTTTAGGGCTTACTATAGGCGGTATTGCCATAGGCATAACACTTGGATTTACCTTGGCGTTTATTAAATTTTTAAATATTAAAGTCTTAAATTTTATAATCGATGAATATATCGATATCTTACGTGGAACACCTGTAATACTTCAACTTTTAATATTTTCAGTTGTCATTTTTGCAACATGGAGTGATAATTTTTATGTAGCTCTCATCGCACTTGGACTAAATAGCTCTGCTTATGTGGCCGAGATCGTGCGAAGTGGCATAAACAGCGTGGATAAAGGACAAATGGAAGCGGCTCGTGCGATGGGCCTAAACTACTATGTTTCGATGCGCGAGATAGTTTTTCCACAAGCTACAAAAAATATCTTGCCAGCTCTTGCAAATGAGTTTATATCGCTATTTAAAGAGACATCAGTCGTGGGCTATATAAGCGTCGTTGATATCACGATGCAAAGTAAGAGCTTGCAAGCGGTCTTTTATAGCCCAGAGCCAGTTATTTTTACAGGTATTGTCTATTATGTGAGTGTTAAATTTTTTACACTTTTGACAAAACTACTTGAGAGGAGATTAAACCGCCATGATTGAGATTAAAAATTTAAACAAAAGTTATGGCGATTTGCGAGTTTTAAATGATATTAGCGTAGATATAAAAAAAGGTGAAGTTATAGCGATAATTGGTCCAAGTGGTGGTGGAAAAAGTACATTTTTACGCTGCATAAACCGCCTTGAGGAGCCAGATAGTGGACACATAAAGATAAATGGCGAAGATATTTTAGATAAAAAATCAGACATAAATAAAATTCGCCAAAAAGTGAGCATGGTTTTTCAGCACTTTAATCTTTTTGCAAATAAAAATGTCTTGCAAAATTTAACTTTAGCCCCGATAAAAGCGGGAATTTTAGATAAAGCAAGTGTAGAAAAAAGAGCCGATGAGCTGCTAAAAAGTGTTGGGCTAAGTGATAAGAAATTTGCCTATCCGCACAAGCTTTCAGGCGGACAAAAGCAACGTATCGCGATCGCTAGAAGCCTAGCGATGGAGCCAGAAGTGATACTTTTTGATGAACCGACAAGTGCGCTTGATCCTGA
Source organism: Campylobacter concisus (assembly GCF_902460705.1). Taxonomy (GTDB): domain Bacteria; phylum Campylobacterota; class Campylobacteria; order Campylobacterales; family Campylobacteraceae; genus Campylobacter_A; species Campylobacter_A concisus_Z. The sequence goes on from NZ_CABPUP010000001.1 coordinate 523,770, forward strand.
GATGATCGGAGAAGTGCTTGATATTATGAAAGACGTTGCCGCAAGGGGTATAACGATGCTTGTTGTGACCCATGAAATGGGCTTTGCAAGAAATGTGGCAAATAGAATTTTCTTTATGGATAAAGGCAAAATCGCAGTTGATGATACACCGAAAAATGTCTTTACAAATCCGCAACATGAGCGCTTAAAAGAGTTTTTAGGCAAAATTTTAAATCATTAAAGGAGTAGAAAATGAGTAAAATTTTAAAATTTTTGATGGCAAGCTTGGTTTTATTTTTACTAGGTTGTGGCGATGATGCTAACAAAAAAAATGCAGTAAATAATGCCGAAGAAGCTAGTAAAAATGTAGTTTATAAAGTTGGCTCGAGTGCTGATTATCCACCTTTTGAATATCTTGATGAAAACAATAAAATTGTTGGCTTTGAGATAGATTTATTAAATGAGATCACCAAAAAAACTGGAATAAAATTTGATGTTGCAAATATGAGCTTTGATGGGCTGATATCAGCATTAAAAACCGGTAAAATCGATATTGCTATAAGCGGAATGAGCGCAACTGATGAGAGAAGAAAATCGGTTGATTTCACTAAGCCATATTATTTTTCAGAGAATTTATTTATCCGCAAAAAAGGCTCAGATGTAAATAAAGACAACCTTAAGGATAAGAAAATTTCAGCTCAAGTTGGAACACTTCAAGAAGAAGCAGCCAAAAGCATAACCACTAAGTTGATACCTGCTGAAAATGTAGCAGCTGCTATCATGTCACTAAACGCTGGCAAAATCGACGTTGTACTAACTGATAGTCCGATAGGGGTTGAATATTTAAAACAAAATCCAGATTTAGAAGAATTTTTAAGACTTCCTGATGGCACGGAAGGATTTGCAATGGCGTTTGATAAAGGCAAACACACTGAGCTTATCAAGAAGATAGACGCAGCGATCGATGAGCTGCAAAAATCTGGCGAATTTGACAAAATGCTAGATAAATATGGATTAAAGAAATAAATCTAAATACAAAATTTGCAGAGAAGCAGGAATTCTCTGCAAAAACTCACTTTTTTCTAATTTTTAAAATTTAACATCTTTTAAAAGTAAAATTAATAAAATGACTTAATTATTTTCAAGGAGAAAAAATGAAGCTTCTCAGGATGAGAACGGCATTTATTTTAAATGTACTATTTTCTATTTGCATGTATCACAATTTTGTTAAAAAATTCCTACTATTTAATAGAGCTAAATATAAATTAAAATTTTACATAAATGCGTTAATCAATATTTTTTATAAAAATAACCAAAAGCATTTTTTGGTTGATAAATTTTAAGTATTAAAGTCGTATGGCTTTATTTTTTGAAGCAGATATTTAAGAAAAACTAAAAGGAGAGAAAATGAATAATCTAGGTATTAAATCTAAGATTATGGCGATAGTTATCGTCAGTCTTATTGGCCTTGGTATCATGAGTGCATACATGCTAAATGGTATCTTAAAGACTCGCTCAAAAGCAGAGTTTAGTGAGAAAATCGTGGATACAATCATAAATCAAAATAATTTTATCCATGAGATGCAAAAAGAACGTGGATTTAGCTCAGGTGTGCTAGCAGGAGGGGATAATAAAAATTTATTAGAGCAGCGTAAAAAAGTAGATGCTGCGCTTGATAAGCTTGAAGAGAAAAATGAAATAGTTTCAGAGATAAATAGTATCCGCTCAAATGTAGATCAAAAAAGTGGCAATGATCTAATTAGCCGTATAACAAAAATTTTAAGAAAAGAGGTTATTGCTATAAATGGATATAGCGATAAGCTCGAGCCTAGCTTGGTAGATGATCTAAAGCGTATAATTATTGTTGGTGAGATAAAAGAGTCTTTTGGTATTTTGCGTGCTACTTTAAATGGAGTTTTTACTAAAAAAAGTATAAACAAAGAGGACTATAACAAAGTAGTTGCACTAAATAGCGTTATAAATAAATTTATGCAGGATTTTGACGATTACAACCCAAAAGAATTTAGTGACGAATTTGATGCTATCGCTAGAAAAAAGGCTGATTTTATAGATGCTATAAATATTATTAAAAATGTAGTTACTACTGAAGATGCATCTTATGACGCAGCGAGTTGGTTTTCAAAGATAAGCATTTCAATAGATGCGATGAGAGAGCTTGAGCTTAAACTACTTGATAGTATGCAAAAAGATGCACAACACATAAAAAGTGAAGCAAATACCCAACTTATTTTTAGCTCAATAGTGATTGCTATTTGTATTTTGCTTATGTTACTAGTATCTACATTGATAGGTAAAAATTTGATCTCTGGCATAGATCAGACTAAAAATGGCTTAGTTAAGTTTTTTGACTTTTTAAATAACAAAACTAATAAAGCTGAATTTTTAGATCGTAGTGGTAGCGACGAGATCGGACAGATGAGTGCGCTGATAAATGAGAATATCAAACAAATCGAGGCAAATTTATCTGAACAAAATAATTTCATTAAAGAAGCAAATACTTTTGTAAATCAAATCGGCAAAGGTAACTACGTAGCTCAGCTTAATGCAGATACTTCAAACCCTGCACTTAGCCAGCTAAAACAAACTTTCAAAGACTTACAAATCGCACTTAAACATGCTATTGCGGAAAATGGCGATGATGTGTTAAATCTACTAGAAAGCTTTAAAAAACAAGACTTTACTAAAAGGCTTGAAGATGATGGCAAAATGGCGGTTGGTATAAATGCTCTTGGTGAAGAGATAGCCAAAATGTTAAGGGCAAATTTAGATCAAGCTCATGTGCTAGAAGAAAAAGCTGAGGCTTTAAGTCAGTCAATGAAAGAACTAACTCAAGGCGCAAATGTACAAGCAAACTCACTTCAAGAGTCTGCTGCCGCAGTAGAGCAAATGTCAAGCTCAATGAATGCAATATCTCAAAAAACATCTGATGTTATTAGACAAAGTGATGAGATCAAAAACATCATAACTATTATTAGAGATATAGCTGATCAAACAAATTTACTAGCTCTTAATGCCGCGATCGAGGCAGCACGTGCAGGAGAGCATGGTAGAGGCTTTGCGGTTGTTGCAGATGAGGTTAGAAAACTAGCAGAGAGAACTCAAAAATCTCTAACAGAGATCGAAGCAAATACAAATGTACTAGCTCAATCAATCAATGAAATGAGTGAATCTATAAAAGAGCAAAGTGAAGGAATCAACATGATAAATCAATCAGTTGCTCAAATAGACACACTTACAAAAGAGAATGTAGTAATTGTCAATAAAGCAAATGAAGTAACATCTGATGTTGACGACATGGCTAAGGCGATAGTAAACGAAGTTAGAAAAAATAAATTTTAATCTTTGACTTACTCTTAGAGCTCCTACTATTCTATCCCTTAAGATAATTAAGGGATAGAACTTATCTATAAAAATTTATATGCTACTTTGCTATACGATTATTTATAGCATTTTTCTTTTATTACGGATTTAAACAATTTTTAATAGAGAAATACTGATAATTAAGCCACTAAATCACCTTAAAGGACACTATTATGAAAAAGATCTTTGCTCTTTTACTCACAGCTTTTGTTGCTCTTTGTGCAAACGAGCTAAAATTTGGCACAGCGGCGAACTATCCGCCATTTGAATATATCGATGAAAATAACAAAATAACAGGCTTTGATATCGAGCTGATCGATGAAATTTCAAAGCGTGCAGGCTTTTCATACAAGATCATAAATATGAGTTTTGATGGCCTTATCCCAGCACTTAAAGCCGGCAAAATAAATGGCATTATAAGTGCGATGAGTGCGACTTCAGATAGATTAAAATCGATTGATTTTACAAAGCCATACTATCTAACTGAAAATCTTTATCTAAAGAAAAAAGGCAATGACGCATTAAAAGCTAAAGAAGAACTAGCTGGCAAAAGAGTTGGCGTGCAACAAGGCACCGTCCAAGAGCTAGCAGCAAATGCTATAAATGGTGTAAAAATAGTGCCTTCAGAAGATACTGTGCCACTCATCATGGGATTAAAAGTTGGCAAATTTGACGCAGTCATTCTTGATAGCTCTATTGGATATGGATTTATTAAAAAGAATCCTGAGATTGAGGAATTTTTTAAAGAAGTTGATGGCAGCGAGGGCTTTTCAATAGCTTTTGATAAAGGAAAAGAGAGCGCGTTAATAGAGAAAATAAATCAAATTTTAGATGATATGAAAAAAGACGGAAGCTACGAAGCTTTACTTAAAAAATACGATCTAAAATAATCTTCTAGCCTGCAAATTTGCGGGCTTATGCTAAATTCTGCTTTGTCTATCGATTAAAATTTAAAAGGAAAATAATGAGAAAAATTTTGTTGCTTTTTTGCCTAGTAATGGGTCTTTTTGCGCTTCAAAACGATAAAGATATGTTAAATGGAGAGCTAAAAAACGGGCTAAAATACTATATCAAAGAGAATAAATTTCCACAAAAAACAGCTATTTTTTATCTTGTTATAAATTCTGGTTCAACTGATGAAAAAGATGGCGAGCAAGGTCTTGCTCACTTTTTGGAGCACATGGCATTTAATGGCAGCCGCGACTTTAGCAAAAATGAGCTCATTAAGCAGCTTGAGAGCCTTGGTGTGAAATTTGGAGCTGATCTAAACGCGCAGACGAGCTACGATCAGACGAGTTATGTCTTAACGATTAATGTAAATGAGAAAAATTTACAAGATACGTTCAAGGTCTTTTCAAATTGGATAGATGGCGTTAAAATCGATCCTAAGGAACTTGATAAGGAGCATGGCGTCATAATGGAAGAAGAGCGTCAGAGAAATACGCCAGGATATAGGCTTTATTTGGCTCAAACAAAGGATATTTTTGAGGGTAGCATCTATCTAAAAAGAGTGCCAATAGGCGACATGAACGTCATCAAAAGCGTAGATGCTAAGCATATGCAAGAATTTTACGAGAGGCTTTATCAGCCAAGGTTTATGAGCTTTGTTGCTGTTGGCGACTTTGATAAAAATGAGATAAAAAGCTTAATCGAAAAAAGCTTTAGCCAAGCAAAAAATACAAATTTTTACATTCATCCAGAAAAAAATATTAGCTTTAAAAGTGGTTTAAATATTTTTAACTATGACTCGAATGAAACTGGAATGGAGCTAGTTAGACTTAGCTATTTTGATAAATTTGGCCCGGTTGTAAATGAAGCTGATGCAAAGAGGAATCTAGAAGATGCACTTATCGCAAGCCTGATAAATATGCTTTATGAGCAAAAAAATGCAAATAATTCATCAAATTTAAGCACTGATTTTATAGCTCAAACACTTCAAGCAAAGCAGAAAATTTATAGTTTTGAAACAAATGTACTTGGAGGCGATTTTAACGCAAGCCTTAAAGATATGCTTGGCGTTATAAAAGGCATTAAAGAGTTTGGCTTTAATAAAGATGATTTCGAAGATGTGAAAAAGGCGTTTGTGGCAAATGTGGATGCAAAATTTAAACGCTCAAAGACTAAAAAGTCAAGCGCTTACGCAGGACAAATTTTAAATATGATAGAAAATGGTGGCTTTGTGTTAAGCGACGAAGACGACAAAGAGCTTAGTTTAAAGCTATTAAACGAGATTACGCTAGCTGACGTGAATGATAGATTTAGGCAAATTTTGGCCATTTCTGACGAGCGTGTAAGAATTTTTAGCAAAGATGGTTTTAAGCTTAGCAAAGATGAGTTTTTAAAGCTTTTTGCCAAGGCGCCTGCTTATAACACAAACCTATCTGCTAGCAACAACGATAAGAGTCTAGGCAATGAAAATTTAGAGCCAAAAGAGATAAGCTCAAGAAGCTTTGATGAAAAAAATGGAATTTATACCTATAAAATGCAAAATGGCTCGCAAGTTATCTTTAAGCCACTAGCTACCAAAAAAGATAGCGTTTTGTTTGCAGCCGTCAGCAAAGGAGGCACATCAAATTTGGCTGATCCAAAGCTCGGTAGCTTTGCAGTGGCACTCACAAATGAAAGTGGCGTTGGTAAATTTAATAACTATGAGCTCTCAAAGGCACTAAATGGAAAGATCGTAAGCTATGAAAAGGGCATAGAAGCGCTTACGCAAGGCATTTATGGCTCATCAAGCACCAGCGATCTTAGCTCGCTGCTAGCTGTTATAAATTTAGAATTTAACGCTCCAAAAGCCGATGCAAACGTGCTTGAGAGGATAAAACAAAGAGCAAAGGATGAGCTAAGCAAAGAGCAAAATTTACCTGAATATAAATTTAGTACCGAATTTAGCAAGTTTTTTTACGAAAACAATAAACGTGTCACGCCGCTTGAGATGGCTCAGATTGATGCGCTAAAACTAAATGAGCTAAAAGAGATCATCAAAGATAAATTTACAAACGCAGCCTCATATACTTTTGTAATCATCGGCGACACCGACGAAGAGAGGCTTTTGCCGCTTGTTAAAAAGTATATCGCCACTTTGCCAAAGCTTGGCGAGGCTGAAGAGTTTAAAGACGATGGCGTGCGAAGTATCAAGGGGCAGCATACCTTTAAAAGGGAGTATCAAAGCACAAGAAGAAGCGATGTTGGCATAAATATCGTAAATTCTGATGCGAAATATAGCTTTGAGGGAGCGATTAGACTAAGGGCATTAAGTGAAATTTTAAAAACGGCGCTTCGAGAAAAGATCAGAGAAGATAAGGGGCAAACATACGGCTTTAGCCTAAATGCCAAGCTCTCACGCTATCCTTTTGAGCATTCAGATATACTAATTAGCTTTACTTGCGATCCTGCAAATACAGACAAGATCATCTCCGAGATAAAGCAGATAATAGCTAGTATCAAGAGTAGTGGCGCGATTTTGCCAAAGCATTTAGAGGATTTTAAGGCACAGAGTGAAATTTCTATAAAAAAAGATTACGAAAAGCCTGAGTTCTGGCAAAAGCTCATCATCTCAAATAAAATTTTTAACACGCTACTTCATACGGCTGATGAGTACATAAGTGCGGTAAAAGCCATCACAAATGACAACATCAAAGAGGCTGCTAAACTCTATCTTGATGAGAAAAATATGGTGATAAGTATAAATAATCCAAAGTAGAAAATTAAGGGCAAAGCTGGCCGGCTTTTTAAATTTAACCTGAGTAGAAATTTAGTGAGCCAAGCTGGCTTCATAAATTTAAGCCTAATTAGAAATTTTGGAGCCAAGCCAGCCCCTAAAATTTCAGCCTAAAGCCAAAACTAAGCGAGAATGTCTTTTGGCTTTAGCTTATTTAGCTTTTGCACTAGTTCATCAAAGCTTGCTCCATTTTCGACCTCGCGCCTGATAAATTCCTCAAAAAACTCACGTTTTATATCTTTATCGGTGTAGGTCACGCTCTTTTTGGTAACTTGCATAGGCTTAAATTTCTCTTCTTCCATCTCTTCGTCGCCATTTTCTCTAACTGGCGTAAGAGCGATATTTTGCAGCACATCAGCGATGCTCTCGCCTTTCTCAAAACTTGTTTTTAGAAATTTTAAAAACTCATCTTTGCTATTTTTATCAGCGTAGCTCACACGGTGCAACATAGGCTGACCCAAGAATTCTATACGTTTTTTATCCGAGCTTTGTTCGTAATGTAAAGCCCCGTCTTTAAAAGAAATTTTCACATTTGCATGCTCGCCAAGTATCCTTTCGGCGGTAAATTCCAGCCATTTATCTTTAAACTCATCGATACTTAGATCAGAGTCTAGTAAATTTGTAGCCTCACGGCTTAGATAAAGAGCACCAAAAGCATTATTGATTATTTTATTGTTTATGCTCATTTTGTGATTTTTGATGAACTCATCTACGCTAAATCCGTTTTTCTCGCTAGTTAGGATAGAGCTTGCTCGCCAAAGCTTCGTGCTATCAACGAAATTTTTAAGGCTAGAGATTTCATCTTTGCTCACCCCGCTATCAAGGCCATTTATCTTGCCCCAGATAGAAATTTTATCATTTGATGAGTAGCCAGAGAGCGGTAGATGCTTGATGTCCGCAGTTTCAGTGGGAATTTCTACTTTGTTTAAATTCGTGTTTGTGGCTTGGCGCTTACTAAAAGCGTCTTGATAGCTAAAGCTTTGGTTAAATCCATTTAGTGCGTTTATCATGTCAAATCCTTTAACACTATATCGGCAAATGGATTTAAATTTTAAGTGGAATTATTTTTTATTGCGGTATTTTTCAAAAATGGCGATCATTTGGTATGAGTTTTGGGCGATTTTAAATTTATTTGGATTTTTACCAAGTAGCTCTTCTCTTAAAGAGTCGATAAATTCCCTATCTTTTTTGCAAGCCTCAAAGCTCACTCGCCCTCTAAGTACGGCCATAAATATAATATCAGCAGTCGCATTTATCATCTCAAGCATTTTTTCTTCGCTCATTTTTTGTGGATTTTGCCCTTTTTAAAGCAAATATTATTCCTTTACGCTTACAAAATTTACTATTTTTACCTCTTGGCTCTCTTTGCAAGCCTCCAGCGTAGCTGCGTTTTTCACCATATGAACGCTTTTCATATGCTCTTTTTGGCTTGCAAGATCTTCCCAAATTTCCATAAAGCAGTACTCGCTTTTACTGCCCACAACCATGCCGCACTCGTAGCTTATGCAGCCTTTATCTTTTCTTGAAGCTGGCACGATCTCTTTTAAAATTTCTTCAAATTTCGCTTCACATCCAGCTTTTAACTTTACATTTACATAAAATCCAATCATCTGCCCATCCTTTAAAAATTTTTGGCTAAAATAGCGCAATTTAGACGCAAGTTTGCGTATTACATTACAAGGCCTTTAAACGATGAAATGATACAAAACCCTAAATTTATAATTTCTAAAACCAACTAAAAACAATAAATTTAACCAAAATCGGAGAAAGAATGAAAAGACGAGACTTTTTAAGATTAAGTGCATTAGGCGCGGCTAGCCTTCAAGCAAACGAGCTTGGAAGCGCAGAGCAAGCGTTATTTGACAAGAAAAGCGGACTAAGCGCAAATAAATTTGGCGCATTTTATGTAAAAACTATTGCAGGACGCGTGGTTGAGACTGTGCCATTTGAGGGCGATGCTTATCCAAACGAACTAAATAACGCAGTCATTGACTACATCCAAAATGAGAGCAGAGTAAAATATCCATTTGTTAGAAAGAGCTTTTTAGCCAATCCAAACAACCCAAAACCAGAGCTTCGTGGTAAAGAAGAATTTGTGCGTGTGAGCTGGGACGAGGCTATAAAGCTAAGTGCAAAAATTTTAAAAGAAAATTTTGATAAATACGGTGCTGAAGCGATCTACGGACAGGTTTATCAGTGGGGTAGCCTTGGCAAGGTTGGCCACAGTCAAAAGACCGCAAAAAGACTACTTAACGTGCTTGGTGGCTACGTAAATGAGCTAGGTGGCTACTCATACGGCGCAGCGACTGTCATCATGCCTCACGTCACTGGCTTCGTCGATCCTGCGCTAGCGCCAACAAAGTGGGAGGCGATCTTAAAAAATGCCAAAACGATCGTATTTTGGGGTACAAACCCAGTCGTTTCAAATAAAATCGCCATTGGCGTGCCGCTTCATAACTCATATAAATACTATGACGAGATCAGAAAAAAAGGTGAGAGCGGTGAGATGAAAATTTATAGTGTTGACGTTTATCACAACGATAGCGCAAAATACTTCAACTCAAAATACCTTGAAGTCGTTCCTTGCACCGATACAGCGATGATGATAGGTATGTGTAACTACCTTTATGAAAAAGGACTTTATAGTAAAGAATTTATAGAAAAATACACAGTTGGCTTTGATAAATTTAAAGAGTACATGCTTGGTAAAACTGACGGAGTCAATAAAAACCTAGCTTGGGCAAGCAAAATTTGTGGCGTGAGCGAGCAAGATCTTGCTAAATTTAGCGAGGATCTAGCTAAAAATGACTCAGTGATAATTAGTGGCTACGCCATTCAAAGACAAGATCACGGTGAGATGGCGTACTGGGCGCTTGTGACGCTAAATGCGATGCTTGGTCACATCGGCAAAGAGGGTTGTGGCTTTGTCACAAATGACGGCATGCACAAAAATGCTGATGAGAGCTTCATAGCGCCTAAACTAGCGGCGTTTGAGACAAAGGTGCCTCAAAAATTTATTGATAGCGGGCTGGTACCAAAGACAAAGGGCTATGACATGCCAAACTCAAGGCTCATAGACGCGCTTTTAAGCCCTGGCAAAGAGATAACTAGAAATGGCAAGAGCTACAAACTGCCAAAGATCAGAGTGATGTTTAACGCCAATGGCTCAACATTTACAAGGCATCCTGAGACAAATAGAGCAATAAAAGCGATGCAAAAAGTGGCAGCAATCATCACTTGCGAGCCATTTTGGACGAGCACGGCAAAACTAAGCGACATTGTCTTGCCAGCTGCACTTGAGTACGAGCGAACAGACATTGAAATGGCAAACTCTACAAGCGAGTATCTATTTGCGATGAAGCCACTTGTTAAGCCATTTGGCGAGAGTAAAAGTGACTTCGAGATCGCAAGGCTGATCGCCAAAGAGTGGGGCAGAGAAGAGGCATTTAGCGAGGGTAAAAGCGAGCTAGAGTGGGTCAAGACAATATATGAAGATGCCGTTAAAAAGGCTGCTGAGCTTGGGTATGAGAGCATGCCTAGCTTTGAGGAATTTTGGGAGAAGGGATACTTTAGATTTGACAAGATCGATGAGAAAAAACGCTACTTTACAAACTATAAGAAATTCCGCGACGATCCAGTGGCAAATCCGCTAAAAACGCCATCTGGCAAGATAGAAATTTACTCTGAGACGGTAGCTGGCTTTGACTATGATGACTGCCCACCGCATGCAGCTTGGTTTGAGCCATTTGAGTGGCTTGGCGCAAAAAATAAAAAATATCCTATCGCAATTAGCGGCGCGCACTCTAAATTTAGGCTTCACTCACAGCTAAATAACTCCGTGCTTCGCAACTTTAACGAGATCGCAGAGCGCGAGCCAGTGCTTATAAATCCAAAAACAGCCGAGACTAGGGGCATAAAGATGGGCGACGTGGTGCGTGTGTTTAACGACAGGGGCGAAATTTTGTGCGGTGCCTTTGTCACCGAGGATGTGCCACAAAATGTCGTAATAGTAAGCGAAGGTGCGTGGTATGACCCTGAAAAACCGGGTGAAAAGAGCCTTTGCTTGCACGGAAATTTAAATGTGCTCACAAAAGACGTGCCATCAAGCAAGATGAGCCAGAGCAACACCGCTCACACAAGCCTTGTGGATGTCGAGAAATTTAAAGGCGTGCCAAAGCGTATAACTGCATTTGACGCACCAAAGATCGGCATAATGCACGCATAAAATAAAAGCTATCCTTAAATGGATAGCTCTAAGTTTTAAAAATTTTATTTATCTTAATAGCAATGAATTTTCACAAAGCTCTTCAATCTTTGAAATTTGCTCTTTAACTCTTGCTTTTAAGTCATCAAGCATTGCTATTTTTAAAGTATAAATTTCATTAAAATCGCTTTTTATATCAAGCAAAATTTTATTTAAAAACGAGCTGTTTGAGCACATTAAAGCTTCAAACTCATAAAGGCTAAACGCATCAAGCATGCGCTCATAGACATCTTTTGCACTTGGAATATAAAGTGGTGTATTCATCTGCAGGTGCGACTCTAGCGTCTTTTCTATCTTTTGTTTTATAAAATAAACCGCGAGTTTGAGTGCGTTTTCATAGTTTGAGGCTAGCTTTATATCAAGCTTTTCAAAAAACAAAGAGACCTTTTGTATAGCCTTAAATTTAGCCGTTTCATACTCTCTTAAAAAATTTTCATATGTCCGTCCGGCATAGGTATTTATGGATTTTGTTTCGTAAGCCAAGACTTGATCATCAAAGCTAGCGTAATTTTCATAGCGAGATTTGTATATTAAAAATTTATCCTCTAAATTTTTATAAAGCTCATTAAACGCTGAAGTTATTGCATTTTCTAGCTCTTTTAGATCTTTTTTGTAGCGTTTAAAAAATTTATTAAAAACTACATCTTCGTAGATAAGTTTTGAAAAGACTTCATCGCTATCAAGGCTTATTACCTCAAAATTTTCACGCTTATAAATTTCTTTGTTTAAAAGCGTCTTTGAAGCGTTAAATTTTGTCTTTGAAAATGGTTTAAGTAGCTTAAATACCTCATCAGCAGCAAGTTTTATAACTTCACTCATTTGGCTATATCTTAAAGCGATCTTTGGTTTAAACTCCTCTTTTATCGCCTCTAGCCTCTCATCTAATGAGCCATTAAATTCATCTAAAATCAACTGCGCATTATCATAAATTTCTAGATGTTTTTCTTGCTCGTTAGTTAGGAGTTTTACGATCTTTTTTGCCCTTTCTTTTATGAAATTTTCTTTAAAGCTCTTGTCTAAAAAGCACTCTTTAATAGCCTTTAGAGCTTCGTTAAAATTTGAAGCTTCAAGTGGGCTTTTGTCATTATTTGTAATGCCAAGGAGTGCTTGCTTTGATGAGATAGCGATGATATCCTCAAAAAGCTCGCCATAAGTTTGCCTAGCGTGCTTTAGCAAACTTTCAAGCTCCTCCTCGCTTAGCTTGTCTTTTTGGTTGATTAGGCAGATCGCTTTTAGATCATTTGCTTTTAAAATTTCTTTGATACTTTCAAGCTCGCTTGCCTTTGCGGCGTTGTTTGCAAGGCTTAGCCATATTGCGCCGCTAACCTTTTTTAGCGTATTTTTTGTCTCTTTTGTGTCAGCATCTCTTAGCGAGTTTAGGCCAGGAGTGTCGATGAAATTTATCTCTTTTAAAATTTCACTTGGTGCATAAAGCGTCATACCAGAAACTTGATCGCCTAGCTTATTTAGCTCGGCTAGATCGCTACTTGCTAGTAGGCTCTCGCTACCGTTTATAAATTTCACGCTTAGAAGTGGTATCTTTGCAAATTTTAGCCTCACAGCCTTTGCGGTGACTGGAGTTAGTCCTGATGGCAAGATATCTTGGCCAAGAAGTGCGTTTAAAAACGTTGATTTCCCACTTGAAAATTGACCAATAACAGCTATTAGCGGCGGTTCATTTAGAGTGTCTATTAGTAAATTTAAGCTCTCTTTTATCTGCTCGCTTATATGCAAGCTAGGATCGTTTAGATCATTTACGAGCCTAGCTAGCTCACCCTTAAAATCATTTGTAAAGACCTTAAAATATCTCGCTTTGTAGGCATTTATAAACTCATTAAACATTTTTAATATCCTCTAAAAGTGAGTAAATTTCATCTTGCAAGGAGGTCTTTTGCTTAAGCTTTGAAATTGAGCTTTGATTTTGTAAATTGAGCTCATTAAGTTTTTCATTGAGCACTAAAAGCCTTTGATTTAAAGCCTCTTTTTGGCTCATCTCATAAGCCTTTACTCGCTCTTTTAGCAGCTTTTTTTCGTGTTCTGCTAGCATCTCACAAAACTGCGATATGCTTTTATTGTTAAGTAAATTCTCTCTTAAACTCAAAAGCGCCTCATCTGGCTCATTTTTACTTAAAATTTTAGCTTCAAGCTCATCTAAAAGCTCGCTAAAATCAAGCTCCACGCCTATTTGCTTTAAAAAGTCATTTATACTAAAAAATTTATTTTCACTTACCTTAAAGCCATCAAAGCTTAAAGCGATATTTTGCTCGCATGACTTTGTCTGCACCAAAGTTTCATTTCTAGCCTCTCTTATAAGTGCCGCAACTCCGTCATGAAGTGTAGTTTTTGCTATTTGTGTAAGACGTTTTAGATTTAAATTTTCTCTTTTACTTTTGCAGTAAGCGATCTCACTATTAAGCTTTTCATTTAGATTTTGCAGTAACGCTTCAAGCCCCATTTTATAGATATCTTTTGCATTTTTATCATCTAGTTTTTTTAGCTCGCTTTCTAAAAGCCTTTCAAGTTTTGTGAAATTTTCATTAAGAGAATTTTTGATATTTGCTTGCTCGTTTTGCAAAGCTTCTAGCTCTAAACCAAATGCTTTAAGCTCTAAAATTTCAGTCTTTGTGGCTTCGAGTTTTGTTTTTAAAATATTTTGTAATTCTTTTTGATATGAGCTTAAAATTAGAGCTGATTTTTTAGAGTCTTTACCAAAAAGCACATCGTAAAGATACTCTTTAAACTCCGGCACGCCACTATTTAAAGCGCCATCAAGATAAGCTTTTGCACTAAGAGCAAAATAATCTATCTTGATGTCATTTATCTGCTCGCCGATCGCCTTTTTTACGTAGTTAAGCGTTTCATTAATATCCTTTGCGTTTAACTCATCAGCGTGAGTTAGTACGATAGCAACTCTTACGATGTGCGAGTTTTCAAGGCATTTTTTCAAAAATAGTGCGTCTTTTTGCGTTGCACTTTGCGAAGCATTCATGAGATGAGCCAAAAGGTCGCACTCTTTCATAAAATTTGTAGTTATTTGCTCTCTTAAAACGATCGCATCATCTATACCCGGAGTGTCTATAATGCAGACATTATCTCTTAAAAGCTCCAAGTCGTCGTAAAGCTCAACGCTTTTTACGAGATTTGCCGTTTTTGAGCTCGAAGATGTATAGTTTTTGATCTCATCTAGGCTGATCTCTACGCTACTAGCTGGTAAATTTTTGCTTGAAAGTCCAAGCTTTTCTAGCTCATCTGGGCTATAAAAATTTACCTTTGCATGGCTATTTGATGCGTGCTTTAAGATGGTTAAATTTATGGTTTCAGGCACATTTGAAGTGCCTAGGACGGATTTGTTTAAAAGCGCATTTAAAAGGGTTGATTTGCCAGAGTTTATGACGCCACTTACTGCGATGTTAAAAAGCGTTTCGTTTGATCTTTTTTTGGCGTTTTTTAAAGCTAGTAAAAATTCTTTATCTTCATCAAGCATGCTTGCTTTTTCATTTATCTCATTTAGAAAATCCAAGCTCTTGTGAAAGTGATCTTTTGGTTTTGTATTAGAAATTTCTGCTTTATTTTGATTTGAGTTTTTGCTTATAAATTTTATTAAAAAATCAAATTTTTTATGGCCAATTATCTTTTCATCACATAGCTTTTGTAAGCGGGTTACGAGTTCATCGCTTGAAATTTTTGCCTCATTTAGCGCTTTTAGCGTGGTTAGCTGTGCACTTTGTATGCTAAAGATATCAAGTCCTACGCCTAACTTTTTTAAGATAGTTCTAAACTCGGCAAGGGCCATAAACTCATCTAAATTTTTCTCATCACAAGATAAAAGAAGCGCCAGTAGATCTGGGTAAAAAGGTACGCTCGCATCAGTGTTAGCGTAAATTTTATTTAAATGCCAAGCGTGATTTAAAAACTCGTCCATTAAAGATTCTTTTTTTGAAATTTTTTAGATTTTATTACGTTTTTACTTACGAAGCTATCAAGATTTAGGCGCAAAATTTTATGTTTTTTAAAAAAAGTTTAATTTAACTCAAGCTTTTTAAAGCTAACTCTTGGGTTTATATTTAGCTCGCTATGGTTTACAAACTCGCCTTTTAGGTACTTCTCACGCCCCGCTCTTGCTATCATCAAGGCGTTATCAGAGCAAAATTCAAGTGGAGCTAGTAAAAGCTCGCACTCATTTTTTTGGCAAAGCATCTCAAGCCTTTTTCGTAAATTTAGATTTGCACTTGCACCGCCAACTACGCCAAAACGCTTAAAATTTCTTAAACAAAAGACCTTTTCAAGCTTGTTTAAAATGTGCTCACAGGCAGTATTTTCAAATGCGTAGCAGATGTCAGCGATATCCTTTTGTGTGATATTTTCTAGCTTTGAAATTTCGACTCTGACTTGGTTTTTAAGCCCTGAGAAACTATATTCAAGGCGTTTATCATGAAGAAGTGGAATGGTAAAATGAAACCTCTCTTTGTCTTTGCAAAGTAAGGCATTTTGCTGCACCACGACACCGCCTGGATAACCAAGATCAAGCATTTTAGCAACCTTGTCAAAGCTCTCACCAAAGCTATCATCGCTAGTGCTTGCTAGCTCAGTGATTTCACCATTTTCGTCAATCTCTAAGATCATCGTATGCCCGCCACTAACTAGCAGGACACCAAGTGGAAAGGTGGCTTCACGATCTAAAAATAGTGAGTAGATGTGGCCAACTAAATGATTTACAGCAATTAGCGGGATATTTAGAGCCACGCTTAGCGCTTTTGCCATGCTGACACCGCCTATTAGGCTCACACTAAGACCCGGCTCATTTGTTGCAGCGATCGCTTTTATATCTTTAAAATTTGGCAAGATACCCTCTAAAAGTGCTGGCAGTGCCTTTGTATGAAGTCTTGCTGCAAGCTCAGGAACAACGCCACCAAAGATAGCGTGCTCCTCTTCTTGAGAAATTTTTTTATAATAAATCTTCTCTAAAGCGCGTTCATCTATGAGTGCGACCGAACTATCATCGCAGCTACTTTCGATGCCAAGTATCATCTAAACTCCGCTAAGATCATGCCGGCAAATTTCTCTTTGCCATCTTCGTTTTTATAAAACTCGACTCTATAAATTTTGCCGTCTTTATCGATGCTATAGCTTTTATTTAGGCTATTTTTAGTTACCTCTTGCTCGCTCTCATCTATGCTTTTTGTGCCGTATCCTATGACATTTACGCGCACGTTTTTGAGTGCTTTTACTTTAAAGCTCTTTTTC
The DNA here is from genome assembly GCF_902460705.1 of Campylobacter concisus. Lineage (GTDB taxonomy): Bacteria > Campylobacterota > Campylobacteria > Campylobacterales > Campylobacteraceae > Campylobacter_A > Campylobacter_A concisus_Z. The sequence goes on from NZ_CABPUP010000001.1 coordinate 540,359, forward strand.
ACGCTAAATTTATCACCACTTTTTAATGTAAGCTCGCTACCGTCGCTTATTAGTAAAATTTCCTCAAGTGGCTTTGTAAACTCGAAATATTGTGGTTTTAATCTAGTAACAAAGCGGTTGCCGTACTGCACTTTGAAGCTACCATTCTCTTTTATGACGGCTATTAGCGGATTTGGTGAGCTGTAATTTAACTCACCTTTTTTAAGTGGGACAAAATTTATTAAAGGCTTTAGATTTTTAAGGCTTATTGCGTATGAATTTTCAAGCTCGAGTCTAATCTCTTTTTCGATCGCTCTTTTTACGCTTTTAACATCAAGATTAAACGGCCTAGTAAAGCTAATGCCAGCCTTTTTCATATATTCTTCAATAGCGATTAGATGATAATAAGTCCTTTGCTCGGCGTTTAAATTTTTACTAGCTTCGTTTGCAAAGGCTGATTTGTTTTGAGTGATAGCATAGTAAGTTAGACTCTTTAACATCTCTTTATCACCCATTGCAGTGTGTGTGTTTTTGATGTGATACTGGTGCTTTTGATCTATTAGATGCTTATTTAGCACATCTTTTACGCTTGAAGCGATACTTTCAAGCTCTGGATATTTTGAGCCAGGAAGCGTGCTTTGATCTATTATGCAAGTGTTGCCCCATTTGTCTGGATTTTCGTCTTTGTTTATAAATTTATCTCTGTAATATCCGCTTCCATCGTGCAAATTTAAGATGAGCGTAACATTTTTATCGGTTATGACGTCTTTTATCTTCATCACTGAGTTATAGTCAGGATCGTTTTTATCTACATGGGCAAATTTTCTATTCATATCGCCTTTTGTGCCACGACTTCGCTCGATTATGCTTGGGAAATTTAAATTTGGCACGACCCAAAGCGAGCCTTTTGTGATGTTATAGTCAGTTGCCACGATAGAGGCTGCCAAAAATCCACCCGGCTCATCGCCTTGAATACCGCCGATTAACAACATCGTGTTTTCGCTTGGTTCACCTTTTTTGATGAGCACATAGTCTAAAGTATTAGCTAAACTAGCAGTGGCAAAGGTTAGTAAAAAAAGTAAAAATTTACGCATTAATATCCTTCGTAATGCTTTGTCTTTGGTAAAAGCAAATTTAAAACTATGCCAGTAACCGCGCCAAGCCCTATACCTGAAAATTTCACCGCACCAAGGTCAAGCACCATGCCGCCGATGGCAAAGATGAAGATGAGGGCTACGATTATCATGTTTCTAGGGTCTGCAAGATCGACTTTATTTTTTATAAGCGTCTCCATACCAACGCTTGCGATGATGCCAAAAAGTAGCAGCATGATACCACCGATGACTGGGGCTGGGATAGTTGAGAGTACAGCTCCTAGCTTGCCAACAAAAGCTAGCACGATGGCAGTGATCGCTGCAAAGGTCATAATCGCTGGATTATAAGCCTTTGTAAGGCTAACTGCGCCTGTGACCTCTGAGTAGGTGGTGTTTGGCGGACCACCAAAGGCAGCAGCTAGCGAGGTGGCTAGGCCGTCGCCTAAAAGGGTGTTTTTAAGGCCTGGATTTTTTAGAAAATCCTCTTTTGTAACATTTGAGATAGCAAGCATATCGCCTATATGCTCGATCGCTGGAGCGATGGCGATAGGTATCATATAAATGATCGCTTCAAACTCAAATTTTGGTGTAGTGAAATTTGGCATTCTAAACCAAGGTGCATTAAAGATAGGGGTAAAATCAACCATGCCAAAGCAGTAAGCTACAATGTAGCCAGTGATAATGCCAAGTAAAATAGGTATAAGCCTAAACATGCCACGTCCAAGCATCATCACTAAAATAGTAGCCACTAGCGAAATGCCAGCGACGATCATCGCCTCATTTTGAGTATAAATTTCAGTGGCTGATGTTGCCATTTTGACGGCATTTGGAGCAAGGATTAGGCCTATTGTCATGATGACCGGCCCAACGACAACTGGAGGCAAAATTTTATGCAAAATTTTCTCTCCGCCAAATCGGACCACGAGGCTTAAAACAACGTAGAAAAATCCAGCAAATATAACGCCCCCCATCGTCACGGCTATGCCCCATTTTTCGATACCGTACTGAAGTGGCGCGATAAAAGCAAAGGAGCTTGCTAAAAAAATAGGCGGAACATTTTTTCTAGTGACTAGCTGAAAAAGTAGCGTGCCAAGACCGGCTGTAAAGAGAGCTACATTTGCATCTAGTCCCGTAAGTATCGGCACTAATACCAGTGCACCAAAGGCGACAAATAAAAACTGAACGCCGATTAAGCTTTGCTTGGGATCAAATTTATAACCCTCATACCTTTGCATTTAACATCCTTTTTGCGTAATTTCTAACTTCTTTATCAGCTTCAAAAATTTCATCAATATTTGAAATTTTAATATTTCTAAAATTTTTAACAGAGCTTAAAACGAGCCTTGAGATATCCAAAAACGAGCATTTTTTCTCTAAAAAGCTAAATACTCCAACCTCATTTGCAGCATTTATCACTACACCTAGATCAGGGTTTGCCAGGACTTTATCTTTTAGTGAAAAAATGGGGTATTTTTTAAGGCTGATTTTATGAAATTTTATATTTTTTAGATCAAGTAAATTTGCGTGTGAGACAATATTTTCACTAATATTTTCAAACATAGCATGAGCGATAGCTAGCTTCATATCAGGTCGCGAGAGGTGCATCGTGCTTGAGCCGTCTATAAATTCAACTACGGCATGTATCGCAGAAGTTGGCTCTATCACAGCTTCGATCTCCTTGATGCCATAAAGCCAGTAAGCTTCCATCACCTCAAAAAGCTTATTTGCCATCGTCGCACTATCAATCGTGATCTTTGCGCCCATATCCCAGTTTGGGTGTTTTAGTGCGTCACTTGGCGTGGCGTCTTTTAGAAATTTGATCGGCTTTTTGTAAAAAGCACCGCCACTTGCTGTGATGATGAGCTTTTTGGCTGGAGTTTTATTTTCAAGTAAAAATTTAAGCCCAAAATGCTCGCTATCAATCGGCAAAATTTCTCTAGTCTTTAGAAATTTGCCACCAACAACAAGGCTCTCTTTGTTTGCCAAAGCTAGTTTTTTGCCAAGAGCTTGCGTCTTTAGACTAGGGGCAAGGCCGGCAAAGCCAACAAGGGCGTTTATCACCTTTTTTGAGCTTGAAATTTCTAGCATTTGCAGCAGTCCAGCCTCACCAAAAAAGATATTTTTAGCTTCTATGTTTTTTACATTTTTAGCTAGCTTTTCATCGCCTACGCAGACAAATTTTGGTTTAAATTTTAAAATTTGCTCATTTAGTAAATCTACATTTTTAGCGCAGCTTAACGCCTCAACCTCTACGCCAAATTTTTCGCAAAGGTTAAGGGCGTTTTTGCCGATTGAGCCAGTTGAGCCAAGTATTACCACGAGAGCGACCAAAGTAGGGCGACTACGCCAAATAAATAACCATCTATCCTATCAAGCATGCCTCCGTGTCCTGGGAAGAGCGAACCACTATCTTTTACGCCACAAAGTCTTTTTAGGTAGCTCTCAAACAGATCTCCCCAAACCGCAAAGACGCAGACTAAAAAGCTTGAAAATAAAATTTGGAAAAATCCTTCAGTTACAAAATTTCCAACAATGCAGCCAATCACTGTGCCTATTGCTACGCCGCCTGCTGCACCTTCAATTGTTTTGTTTGGTGAGCTTGGGCTAAATGGATGTTTGCCAAACATTTTGCCAACAAAAAATGCACCACTATCGCTTGCAACTACGCTTAAAATAAGCCATACAAGATAGCCTACGCCATACTCTGAGTAAAGCATCCACATCATAAAGATCGGCGTGGTCGGATATACAAAAGGTGCGACTAGTTTTAAATTTTCACTTTTTATGTGAGCTAGGATCGAAGCAACTAGCATGATAGCAAGGATCGCTATGAATATTGGATTTGTAAAATATGTAAGCACGTAAAAAGCAAGTGCGGCAAAAACTAGCTGTTTGTGATCGATATTATAAAGCTTGAGCGACTCATTAAATGCAAAATAAAGCACAGCGCCGAGCAAGATAAAATTTAAAATATAATTATCAATAAAAAAAACTACTAAAATAGCAACAAACATCAAAACGCCAGTGATTATGCGAGATTGCATATCCTCTCCTTAAAATCGTTATTTCGCTGTAATTATAACACTTAAATTTTAGACGGCGTTTATAAGAGTAAAATTTGATTTAAAAAGCATTTTAAGCTGGTAAATTTGGACTATTTTGGCGTTAGTAAAGATTTAAATTTGTTTTTTAAGCAAATAAATAAAGCAAGACTGAAATGATCCCAAGCAGCAACTTGCAATAAATATACGCAGTAGTGCTTTATGGCTTAAAATTTTAAAAATTATTTTCCTCAAAAAAGTCGGTGTCGATTTTGCAAATTTCATATATTTGGCTTGTTTGAACGCCGACTTTGTATTTTATCATTAGCTCTGCGAGCTTGTCGCCATCTATCAAAACCACACTAAAATTTTGATTATCTTTGGCGAAATTTTCAGCTTCTTTAGTAAATTTTGCCGTAGTAATAAAGACACCTTTTTTAGTATTTTTATTTGAGATGGCACCGATAAACTGCTGAATTTCTAGCCTACGGATATTACTGCCGTCTTTGTATCTTTTTGCTTGGATATAAATTTTAGAAAGCCCAAGTTCATCTTCGTCTATGATGCCATCTATCCCGCCGTCCGGGCCTTTGTTTGTGAGATTTCCAGCTCCATAATTCAGCTTTTCAAGTAGCTTTGTTACAAGGTATTCAAAAAATCTTGGCTCTTTTTCTAAAATGCTAGATAAAATTTCACTTTTTAGCTCTTCTTTTATCTTGCAAAGCGCTTCATCTATATTGTCATCTGGGGTATTTTCTGTGGCCTCTTTTTCCTCTTGCTTTATCTCTTGCTTGTAAATTTTATCGTACCAAGAGAGGAATTTACTCTTTTTATCCTTGCTACTTACTAGCTCTTTGCCAAAATTTGTTATGGCAAATAGGCTTCTACCAACTTTTTGAAGCGGCACTTTTTCTGGCTTTGATTTTACTTGAGCTGTTGTAGCCAGATAGGATAAAGCCCAGTCGGTACGATTTATATAAGTTGGAGTTCCTCTTTTTATTTTTTGTAAAAGATCTTCGTCTTTTAGCTTAAAATGCTCAATTATAAATTTAGAAATTTCAGCTCTATTTGCCTCTTTCTTTTGTGCGACAAATTCTAAAATAGGCAGCATCATATCTTTATAGCTTGGTAACATTTATATCCTTAAATGAAGCAAATTTTTGAAATTATATAAATTTTTTGGCTTAAAAGCTATAATCAAAACATGAGAGGTCTTGGCCTAACAAATTTTCTTTTAGAAAATATTAGCTTATTTGTAAACACCTTTGCTACGATATTTGCGCTAATTTTTTGTTTTACTTCTGGTGTTGGAATCGTCTTTATATTTATCGCATTTCCACTTGGTTATATAATGGGCGCACTCTTATCAATCCCATTTTTGATATTTTTATTTTTCTTATTTTTATCTATTGATATCTTTTTATGTCTTTTGGCATCTATTTGCAGTCTTTTTTAACAAATTTAGAAGTAAATTTGGGGCTTTTACAGCCCCTTTGCTACTTTATAGCAGCCATTTTTCTACGCATATAAGCTATGCGGCTTTGTAGTGGTAAGTGTTTAGGGCAGTTATCCTCGCAACCTAGCAGCGTCATACAGCCAAACACGCCGTCATCGTCGCCGATAAGCTCGTAAAAGTCCTCGTCGGTTCGTTTATCGAGCGCATCGATTTTAAATCTTGCTACGCGGTTAAGTCCGACCGCGCCGATGAAATCAGGCCTCATGATAGCCGTACCGCATGCAGCCACGCAGATACCGCACTCGATGCAGCGGTCAAGCTCAAATACTTCCTGCGCTACTTCTGGTTCAACCTTTTCCTCAAGCTTAGAGATATCGGTCTCGTGATCGGTGTGTATCCAGCTCTCCACACGCCTACTCATCGCATTCATCCAGTTGCCAGTGTCTACGCTTAAGTCTTTTAGTAACTTAAATACTGGCAAAGGCATAAGCTCAATTACTCCGCTTTCAAAATCCTTAGTAAGAGTTCTACAAGCTAATCTTGGCTTACCATTTACAAGCATGCCACAACTTCCACAAATTCCAGCACGACAAACAAAGTCAAAGCTAAGATCTGGGTCAAATTTCTCGCGAATCATATTTAACGCGATAAATAACGTCATACCATCAGTCTCTTCTAGCTCGTAGGTCGCAAAATGTGGTTTTGAAATTTTGCTTAACGGATTATATTTAAATGCTTTTATGGTTATTTTTCTACTCATATCCTATTCCTGCTCTTTCGTTTGGTGCTTTATATTTTGGTTGAAGATCGTAGTGCATTAAAGCCTCTTGAATTTCTTGTCTACTCTTACCTTCAGCTTGCATTTTCTCACGAATTTCATCGACCTCTTTTTGGCGGATGGCACTATCTGGATGCTCAATAATATTACCTTTCGCACCATAGCCTCTAAATGCTGGTGGCATTTCCATTTTCATAATATCAAGTGGCTCATACACGATAGTCGGTAGCGTATCGCCCTCTTTCCAGCTAGTTAGAGTTCTGTTTAGCCAGTTTAGGTCGTCGCGTTTCGGATAGTCTTCGCGGCAGTGCGCTCCGCGGCTTTCTGTGCGATCAAGCGCGCCTTTTGCGATACAAAGGGCTAGTTTTAGCATCTTCGGTACGCGGTAAGCCTCCTCGAGCTCAGGGTTGCCAAATAGTGCTTTGTTTGTGACTTTGACATCCAAAGATTGCTTATAAAGCTCTTCAAGCTCTTTAACCGCAATTTCTAGGCCTTTTCCTGTTCTAAAGATCGCAACGTGTTCCCACATGATATCTTTCATTTTGTTTTTGATATCAAAGACATTAAATTTGCCCTCTTTTTCGACAAGGCTTTTTAGATAGTCTTCCTCTTTTTTAACGAATTTTTCGATATCTGCGGTATTTATATCTATCTCGTGGCTGCCGCAGTAGTCGGCAAAATAATCGCCCACGATCATGCCCGCGACGACCGTTTCAGAAACGGAGTTGCCGCCTAGGCGGTTAAATCCGTGCATATCCCAGCATGCAGCCTCGCCGGCGCTAAATAGACCAGCTAGTGTCGGGCTCTCACCTGTAGGCTTAGTTTTTATGCCGCCCATAGAGTAGTGCTGCATAGGCAGGATCGGCGCCCAGCCCTTGCCGCGCTGTCGTCCGTTCTCGTCGGTATATACTTCGGTATCGGCAGGATCGATGCCGTTAAAGATTTCGCAAATTTCTTGAACGTCGCGTAAATTTTTCTCGATATGCTCGCGTCCTAGGATCGAGATATCAAGCCAAACGTGATATCCGTATGGGCTAGGTACGCCCTTGCCTGCGCGGATATGCTCCATGATGCGGCGGCTTACGACGTCGCGGCTAGCTAATTCTTTCTTCTCAGGCTCGTAGTCGGGCATAAAGCGATATCCGTCCACGTCGCGTAAAATTCCGCCGTCGCCGCGGCAACCTTCTGTTAGCAAGATGCCGCTTGGAACGATCGGAGTCGGGTGAAACTGCACCGCTTCCATATTTCCTAGTTGCGCAACACCCGTTTCAAGAGCGATAGCAGCACCTATACCCTCGCAAACTACGGCGTTTGTAGTGTGTTTATAAACCCTACCGTAGCCGCCCGTAGCTATTAGTGTGCCTTTTGCGACGTATGCCGTGATCTCGCCGTTAACTAGATCGCGAACGATCGCACCGTAACAGCGGTTGTTTGCGTGGATTAGCGCGATAGCTTCTTTTCTGTCGTGGATTTCGACGTTGTGTTTTAGAGCTTCGTTTGCTACTGCAAAAAGCATAGTGTGACCGGTGGCGTCGGCTGTAAAGCATGTTCTCCATTTTTTAGTTCCGCCAAAGTCGCGTGAGTGGATAAGGCCGTGGACCTCTTCTTTTTCTACGATAGTCGTTTTTTGAGCGTTGATGATAGCGCTTCTCTCGCCTTTTGTTATACGAGTCCAAGGCACGCCCCAAGCCGCTAGCTCGCGAATCGCCTTAGGCGCGGTTTGACAAAACATACGTGCAACTTGCTGATCACAACCCCAGTCGCTACCTTTTACCGTGTCGGCAAAGTGTACGTCCTCATTATCGCCTTCGCTCATTTTTGAATTTCCCAAAGAGGCTTGCATACCGCCTTGCGCAGCTGCAGAGTGCGAGCGTTTTACAGGTATTAGGCTTAAAACGACGGTGCTTAAGCCCTTTTCTCCAGCAGCCACAGCAGCTCTAAGACCAGCTAGACCACCACCAATTACCAATGCATCATAATATTTTACATTCATCTTCTAGCTCCTTTTTAATGGCTGATCCACACAAAATCGGCGATTAGCGCAATTATAGCAAGTATGCCATAAACGGCAAATACAATTGTTTTTGCCTTATTTCTTTTGGCAAACATTTCGTGCTTATTTGCACCATCAATGCTTATCCATTTGACATACAAGCGGTACATACCGATACTAGCGTGAACGACCATAAAAACAAGTAGTGCGAAGTAGAAAATTTCTAGTTGATGAAATGCAGCCGCTGATTTGTCGGCAGTGATGTGTCCACCAAAGATTATATCCACTAGGTGCGCGCTGGCTGCGAAAAATAGAGCAAAACCGGTTAAAAACTGAAACCACCAAAGCGTAGTATCAAGGTGCTTCATGCGGTCTTTGTGGCCTCTAAACATTAGATATTGTCTATAGTTTGCTGGAAATTTTCTCATAGCTAAAAATGCATGAGCGATAAAAATGGCAAATATTACCGCGGCAATAACGTTAGTAATCCACCAAGTAGCTTCTCCAAATAAAAATTTAGCTTCCGCAAACCCTACGACAGCGTTAAATGCGTCTTTACCAAGTAGTATAGTAGAAGTAAAAACCATATGGCACAATATGAAACAGGCTAAAATAAAACCTGTAATACTTTGCCATCTATCCCAAGCGGCTGGTGTGCGACTTTTTTTGTCGTCCGACCGTTTTCCCAAAAAACCTTCTATAAGCCCGGTCATGAGCCCTCCTAAGAAATTTGAAATAAATTATCATTTCTTAATACTAATTTAAATATTAGTATTAATTGATAAAGCTAATCGTATCAGAAATTTACTTTAATGTTTTTTAAACACTTATATTAGAGCTTTGAAAATTTTTTATAAAGCATAGCATAAACAAAAATTCCAAAACCACACATGATAAGTGATAATATTTGACCCATTGAAAGATTAAAAATAATAAATCCAAGCCCTGAATCAGGCTCTCTAAAAAACTCACAAATAAATCTTGTAAAAGTGTATAAAATAGCATAAAGCGCGATCAGCTCGCCATTAAATTTCTTAAATTTCCTATATAAAAATAAAATAATAAAAATAACTAAACCTTCTAAGAATGCCTCATAAAGTTGGCTAGGATGTCTTGGTTGCCCAAAAACATTTATCGCCCAAGGCACATCTGTAACTCGTCCAAAAAGCTCTTGATTTAAGAAATTTCCGATCCTGCCAAATGTATAGCCAAAAGGTATGCAGATGGCACAAAGATCAAGTAGCTGCCAAGCATTTTGCTTGTATCTTTTGCAAAATAAAATCGTAGCTATCAAAAATCCAACCACAGCGCCGTGATAGCTCATGCCGCGAATTCCTATAAACTCGCCGTTGTGGATTGGATTAAAAATTTGCCAAGGCTGCGTTAGATAATAACTTGCTTCGCCAGAATAAACTAAAACCCAGCCAAGCCTAGCGCCTAAAATAACGCCTATTTCAACCCAAAAAAAGTAATTATCCAAGAGCTGATTTGAGATTGGGATTTTATCTTTTTTAACGAGATATTTTGCCATGGCAAGTGCTAAAACAAGTGCTAAAATATACATAAGTCCATACCAGTGCACGCTAAAACCAAAGATACTAAAGGCGACTGGGTTAAAGTGGTTATAAATGTCGTTCCAAATTTCCATTTTTACTTTCTTTTTAAAATTTTTGCGATTTTACAATGATTTAGCTTTGATGAGCGAATAAACTCTTGCCACTAAGTGCAAGGGCTAAAAATTTAAACTCGCTTGCTTCAAATTCTTTGCAAAATTTAAATAGCTCAGCAAACTCAGCCTCGTTTAAATTTACGCTCCAGATCGCTCCAAGGTCATTAAATTCTCTTTCAAACTCACTTAAATTTTTAGTGGCAAAATAGTGTTCAAAGCGGCTCATCAGCGAAAATGGCGTAAAAAATTTAACCTCATCTTTTATCTCAAATTTCATCACGCCACCATCTTTTATGGCTTCATTTATTGCTTCATTCACAGCCCCAGAGTAGGCTCTGACAAGCCCTCCAGTGCCAAGCTTTATCCCGCCAAAGTAGCGAACTATCAAGACCCCAACGTTTATAAGCCCCGCCCCTCTTAGCGCGTTTAGGCTTGGCTGGCCGCTAGTGCCCTTTGGTTCGCCATCATCACTTTGATTTTCAACGATTTGGCCGTATTTGTTTAGCTCCCTTGTCGCCCAAACTACGTGAACAGCCTTAAAATGCTCCTCTTTTAGGCGTTCATGCAAGCTTTTAAATTTGCTTATCGGGCACAAAAATGCTAAAAAATTTGACTTTTTTATATCGAGTTGAGCTTTGAAAATCCTATCAATCGTCTGCAAATTTGCTCTTTTTTTAAAATTTTAAAAATCTTATCAATTTACTAATTAAAGCCTTGTAAATTCAGACAAATTTATATTATTAAGGAAAAGATAGTAGAATTTTACAATTTTTCACGAAGGACTAAAATGATACAAACTTGCCTATTTCCAGCAGCTGGATACGGAACGAGGTTTTTGCCAGCTACAAAATCGCTCCCAAAAGAGATGTTGCCAATCCTTACAAAACCGCTCATTCACTACGGCGTTGATGAGGCGCTTGAGGCTGGCATGGATAATATGGCCTTTGTCACAGGACGCGGAAAAAGGGCGCTGGAGGACTATTTTGACATCAGTTATGAGCTAGAAAAAGAGATCGCAGGCAGCTCAAAAGAGTCGCTACTAAGCGAAGTTAGAAATTTAATGAGCTCATGCACATTTTCATTTACGAGACAAAATGCTATGAAAGGGCTTGGACACGCCATTTATACGGGCAAAACGCTAGTTCGAGATGAAGCTTTTGGAGTTATTTTGGCAGATGATCTATGTATAAATGAAAATGGTGATGGCGTGCTTTCGCAAATGGTTAAAATTTATGAAAAGTACCGCTGCAGCGTTGTTGCCGTGATGGAAGTGCCAAAAGAGCAGACCAAGTCTTATGGCGTAGTAAGCGGTAGGTTTATAGAAGATGACCTTATAATGGTCGATGATATGGTTGAAAAGCCTGATCCTGCCGAGGCTCCGACAAATTTAGCGATAATTGGCCGCTACATCCTAACGCCAGATATTTTTAACATCTTAGAGCGAACAAAACCAGGCAAAAACGGCGAAATTCAGATCACAGACGCGCTAAAAACGCAGGCAAAAGATGGCATGGTGCTAGCTTATAAATTTAAGGGCAAGAGATTTGACTGTGGCAGCATAGATGGCTTTGTCGAGGCTACAAATTTCTTTTACGAGCGCAGTAAATGATAGAAACTTCATTTAAATTTAACTTTGCAAGCAGCGAGGTCATCGACTCTTATGCCAAACGCATAAACGACGAGTACGAAAGCGGCGAGATAGGCTACTACCACCTGCCAGTGCTTGGGCAAAATTTACTTGGCGAGATCGAAGAGTATGAAAAAGGGCTAGCTCATATCAAAAATGTAGTACTTGTTGGCATTGGTGGCAGCAGTCTTGGTGTAAAGGCGCTAAAATCGATGCTTGAAGGCATAAAGGGGATAAAAAGAGAGCTTTTATTTTTAGATAACGTCGATCCTTGCAGCTACAAAAGCACGCTTAGTGGGCTAAAATTTGATGAGACACTTTTTATAATAAGCTCAAAATCAGGCAACACGATCGAGACAATCACTATTTTTAAGTGTTTGCTTGATGACTTTAAACCTCAAAATTTAGGCAAAAATTTCCTCATCATAACTGATCCAGGCACAAATTTAGAAAATTTCGCCAAAGAAAATGGGATTAAATTTTTTAATATTCCAAAAAATGTTGGCGGTAGATTTAGTGTGCTAAGTGCGATCGGTCTTGTACCTCTTGGTATCTGCGGCTACGATATAAAGGCACTTTTGGATGGCGCGCTTGCTTGCAAGAAGCAATACATCGAGCAAAAGGATAGTTCAATAGTCGCTAAAGCTTACCACTACGCCACTAGCAGAAATGCGAGCATAAATGTCATTTTTAGCTATTGCGATAGATTTTTTGAATTTAACGACTGGTACGTGCAGCTTTGGGCGGAGAGCCTTGGTAAAAAAAGAGGCTATAAAAGGGTTGGCCTTACGCCAGTTGGACTTGTCGGTAGTCGCGATCAGCACAGCTTTTTGCAGCTTATCATGGACGGTGTAAAAGATAAGAGTGTGACATTTATAAAGATAAAAGATCACGCGAGCGACAAGGCTATCCCAAATTTGAGCCTAAAAGGGCTTGAAGAGTGCGATTTTGTGGCAGGTCTAAGCCTAAATGAGCTTATAAATTTGCAGTGCGACGCGACAGCTATGGCGCTGGTGCAAGAGGGCATAAGTGTCGATACTATCACGCTTGAAAGGCTTGATGAGTTTCACGCTGGCTGGCTCATTTTTTACTACGAGCTACTAACCTCGGCTACTGGTATCATGCTAGGCATCAACACCTACGATCAGCCAGGCGTTGAGATAGGAAAACGTATCCTAAAAACTATGCTTTTAAAGTAGAAAATGAAAAAATTTCTACTTTTGGCTCTTTTTGCCACACAAATTTTTGCCTTTTCGGCGAGCAAATTTGTAAATGACGCTAGGTCGCAGATAGGCGTTACGCTAAGTTACGATCCAAGCTACGAAAGGCTCGCCTATCCTATGGGTGACGTGGATATCAAAAAGGGCGTTTGCACCGACGTTGTGGTAAGGGCGCTACGTCATCAGGATATGGATCTGCAAAGGCTCATTTTTGAAGATATGAGCAAAAATTTTTCAGCTTATCCTAAAAAATGGGGACTTAAAAAGGCTGATAAAAACATCGATCACAGGCGCGTTTTAAACATCGCTACCTATCTAAAAAGGAAAGGTTTTGAGGTGAGCGATGATAAATTTCTGCCAGGGGATATCGTCACATGGATGCTACCAAAAAATTTACCTCACATCGGTGTGATCTCAGATAAATTTGAAGGCCAAACACCGCTTGTCATCCACAATATCGGCTCTGGCGTACAAGAAGAAAACATACTTTATAGCTACAAGATCACTGGGCATTTTAGGCTAAAGTAGCAAATGGTTTTTTAATCAAATTTAAGGCAAAATCGCAAAAAAATAAATTCAAGGAAAAATAATGTTAGAAGTTAGGGGACTTACTCAAAGATTTGCAAGTAGTTTGCTATTTGAGGATGTAAATTTAAAGCTAAATCGCCACAACAGATACGGACTAATCGGTGCAAATGGCGCTGGTAAATCGACATTTTTAAAAATTTTAAGCGGAGCTATCGAGCCAACTAGCGGCGAGATCGTCATAGAAAATGGATTAAAGGTTGGTGTGCTTGGGCAAGATCAGTTTGCGTTTGAAAATTTCACGCTAAAAGATGCGGTGCTTTATGGCAACAAACGCCTATACGACGCTGTCAAAGAGAAAGAGAAGCTCTATATGAGCGAGGAATTTACAGATGAGATAAATGAGCGCTTAAGCGAGCTTGAGATGATAAGCGCTGAGGAAGACCCAAGCTACGAGTACGAGACTAGGATAGAAAAAATTTTAAGCTCGCTTGGGCTAAATGAATTTGATAAGCTCATGAGCGAGGTTGAAAACTCGGATAAAGTTAAGGTTTTGCTAGCGCAAGTGCTATTTCCAAAGCCAGACATTTTGTTTTTAGATGAGCCAACAAACAACCTTGATATCGACGCGATCGCATGGCTAGAAAACGAGCTAAACCGCCACGAGGGCACGCTTGTGGTTATCAGCCACGACAGGCACTTTTTAAATAGAGTTTGCACAAATATTTTGGATGTGGATTTTAGAAAAATTCGCGAGTTTTCAGGCAGCTATGACGACTGGTATATGGCTGCAAATTTGATCGCAAAGCAGCATGAGATGGAGCGTGACAAGAAGCTAAAAGAGAAAGAGGAGCTGGAGAAATTTATCGCGAGATTTTCAGCAAATGCGAGCAAGGCAAAGCAGGCGACTTCACGTGCAAAGCAGCTTGAAAAGCTAGATATCGCCGAGATCGCAGTATCAAGTAGACGCGATCCAAGCATACTTTTTCGTGCAAACCGCGAGATAGGCAATGAACTAATAGAGCTTAAAAATGTAAGTAAGAAATTTGATGATAAAGTGATATTTGAAAACTTTAACTTTAAGCTTGAAAAGGGCGATAAACTAGCTATCATTGGCCATAACGGTGTTGGTAAAAGTACGCTTTGTAAGATCATAATGGGCGAGATAAAGCCTGACGCGGGCGAAGTGCATATAGGTGCGACCATCGAGCTAGGATATTTTGCGCAAGATACAGTAAATAAGATAGATGGCGAGCTAAAGCTTTATGAGTACTTGCAAGATGCCAAAAACAAGGACATCGACGAGATCAGAAAGTGCCTTGGCAGGATGCTCTTTAGCGGTGCCGAGCAAGAAAAGGCAGTGGGCGCGCTAAGCGGTGGCGAAAAACACCGCGTTAGACTAGCTCAACTCATGCTTCACAGACCAAATTTACTTGTCATGGATGAGCCAAATAACCACCTAGACCTCGAGGCTATCATCGCGCTTGGCGAGGCATTTTATAATTTTAATGGCTCAGTTATCTGCGTGAGCCACGACAGGGAGCTAATAGACGCCTTTGCAAATAGAATTTTACACCTAAAAGGCAATGGCGAAGTGGTTGATTTTAAAGGCACATATGAAGAGTATAGAGCAAATTTGGGGCTTGAGAGCTAAAATTTGTTATTTCTTGCTCCTAATTGTAGGGGCAAGTTAAAATTTATATTTACTACAAAATCTTGCAAGTATTAATCTAGCTATATAAATTAAAAATAGCTTATAAAAATTATCAAAATCCAATAAAAAGACTTTATAAATAAGAAAGAAAATTAATAAGAAATTTCTAAAGTATTAGTAAGATTTGTAAAATAAAATTTATTAAATAATATTTTTATGATGCTTAGTTTAAGGGCTCTACTTAAAAAATTTAATAAATTTACTT
>NZ_CABPUP010000001.1:561871-615768 GCF_902460705.1 Campylobacter concisus
AATTTATGAGCGAGCATATCACGCTTCTAAATTTAGTGGCGAATGTTTATGAACCCTAAAATTAGTAAGTTGCTAAGGCGAGTGAGTAAGATTTTAAAATTTGCAAAGATAGTAAAATCTATTTTTTTAAATAAAGACTTTAAATTTTAAAAAATTTATATAGTTTTTGGATTAAATTTAAAGTAGCCAGCTGCAAATTTAGCAGCCAGCTAAAATTCTAGTTTTTATGTATGCGAAGGTAACTATTTAGTGCGCCAACATAGGCTTTTGCGCTTGCCATCATAGTATCTATGTCAAGTCCATGGCCTATTACAGCCGTTTTGCCCTCAAACTCGACCTTTACATCAACCTTTGCAAGTGCATCCTTGCCTTGAGAAACAGACGCTACTTTATAGTCTTTTAGCGTGCCACTAATGCCACTAATGCGATCAACTACCTTAAATATCGCATCAGCGGTACCATTTCCTAGAGCTGAGTCACTGATGATCTCATCATTGTGTTTTATACTAATTGAAGCACTCGCAAGGCTTCCGCCGCTACTTTGAAGAAGAGCCGTGATCTCATAAGCTTGTGGAATTTTTGTAATCTCTTCAGCCACAAGAGCCCTAATATCATCATCAAATATCTCTTTTTTCTTATCAGCTAGCTCTTTAAATTTTTCAAACGCCTTATTAAGAGCATCGCTATCAAGGTCAAATCCAAGGCTAGCAAGCTTATCTTTAAATGCGTGGCGACCACTATGCTTACCTAGAACGAGAGAATTTTTCTCAAGGCCTATGCTCTCAGCGCTAATTATCTCATAGGTCTCTTTGTGTTTTAGCACGCCGTCTTGATGTATGCCACTCTCATGAGCAAATGCGTTTTTACCAACGATAGCTTTGTTTGGTTGAGGCTCAATGCCTATAATACTAGCGATCAGTCTTGAAGTTGGATAAATTTCTTTTGAGATAATATCTGTATAAAATGGAGCAAAGACGTCTTGGCGGGTTTTGATAGCCATCACGATCTCTTCAAGCGCAGCATTTCCAGCACGCTCACCTATGCCATTTATCGTACCTTCGACCTGCCTTGCACCAGCTTTTATAGCCGCTAACGAGTTTGCCGTAGCCATGCCTAAGTCATTGTGATTATGCACAGAGATTATTGCTCTATCGCCTACAAATTTTACTATTTCACTAATGCGAGCAGTTATCTCTTCAGGATATAAATAACCAACCGTATCAGGGATATTTAAAGTTTTTGCACCCGCATTTATGGCAGCATCACAAATTTCTTTTAAAAAGCTCATTTCACTTCTACAAGCGTCCTCGCAGCTAAACTCCACATCATCGCAAAAGGTTTTTGCGTATTTTATAGACTCGATTGCACGTTTTATTACTTCATCTGGGCTCATTTTTAGCTTGTACTCCATATGAATTGGGCTTGTCGCTATAAATGTATGAATTCTCTTATTTTTAGCTGGAGCCAATGCCTCGCCAGCTGCCTTTATATCACGCTCAACTGCACGTGCAAGAGAGCAAACCGTGATATTTGAGGCTTGCTTTGCTATTTGATTTACCGCATCAAAGTCCCCTGGGCTTGCTGCTGCAAATCCCGCCTCCATAACATCCACGCCAAGCCTTTCAAGCTGAAGTGCGATCTGTAGTTTTTCGGCTGTATTCATCGATGCACCAGGGCTTTGCTCGCCATCTCTTAAAGTTGTATCAAAGATTATAATTTTATTCTTATCCATTTTTGTCCTTTTTTATTTTTTTATATTTAAATTTTAAATTTGATGAGTTAAGTAAAGAGAAATTTGCTACCTAAGTAGCAGCAGTAGAGAGTTTTTGATTTCGATTTTAGGTAAAAATTTACGTGATTTTATGACGCCATTTTCGCTCATTCGCTCTCCTTTTTTTTGGAATTTTTACTAAACATTATAGTGGCTCTTACTATGCCATAAAGCATATAGACGCTCATAACCAAAGTCGCGCTTTCAAATGGATATAGATAAAGCATCGAAAACGCAACTACAAGAGCTACTAAAATTCTTATCACGTGGGTTTGTTTTAAATTTATTTTTTTAAAGCTCGGATAGCGAATGTTGCTAACCATTAAAGCTGCCAAAGTAGCTTCAAGTAACATCAAGCACCACTCAAATCCCTCTAAAAAAGTATAGTCGATATAAATACCAACCCAAAGTACGCTCACAATAGCTGCTGATGGAATAGGAAGTCCGATAAAAACATTTGGCTCATATGTGCCAGTAGTGACATTGAAGCGAGCAAGCCTAATAGCTCCAAAAACTACAAACATAGCAGCTATAAGTGCTCCAAATCTGCCAAAATTTTTACCAATAGTCAAATAAAATAAAATCGCTGGCGCTACACCAAAAGCAACAAGATCTGCAAGACTATCAAACTCTACGCCAAATTTGCTAGTTGTCTTTGTAAGTCTAGCCACACGTCCATCAAGTCCATCTAAAATAAGCGATAAGATTATATAAATAATGGCTTTAAAATAGTTACCTTGAATAGATGAAATAATGCTAATAACACCCAAAAAAGCACTAGCTGCTGTAAATAAATTTGGCAAGATATACATTAGTTGCATCTTTTGTATGTTATTCATCTCTTTTTCCCTCTTCAAAATATCCCAAAAGCGAAGCAGCCTTTACGCTTTCTCCGACACTTACACATATTTTAGTCTCTCTTGGTAGGTATAAAATCACCTCGCCACTTCCTAAAAAACCAAATTTTCTAGATGCTTTCAGGCTAGTAACATTTGAAATTTCTAAACTTCGACTTAAAGCTCCAGCTATAATTTTCATAACAAATTTTATGTTCTCTTTTTCAAAGTGAATAATCGCTCTTTCATTTAAAAATTCTGAAATTTTCATAGCCTGGCACAAAAATAAGCCATGTCTTTTTCGTATTTCAGCTACTTTTACATCACTTACAGCCCTTAATGTACCAACATCAAAAAAAGATTTTTTTATGACGATCTTAGCTACTTCATTATTATTAAAATTTGAAGCACTGATCTCTTTTATCTTACCATCAATCGGCGATAGTAAAGCCAATTTATCATCAGAAAATGGCTCTCTCTCAGGATCTCTAAAAAAATAAAGCCCCAAAAAAAGTAAAATAGCAAAAAGTAGTGGCAATATCCCAAATAGCAAAGATAAAACAAATAAAATTAGAAAAAATAATATAAATTTATATCCTGCTTTCGCGATATAGCCACTCATTTTTATTCCTCTTTTTTACTCTTTTCGTCTTCTTCGGTCTCTACAAGCCTGGTCTCTAAACTATTTTCGATCTCGTAGTTTTTAATGATCTCTCTAACTCTTTTTCCTTCGATTGTTTCTTCTTCATAAAGTGCTGATACCATATTTTCAATAGCGCCTTTATAAATTTCAAGCAAACCAAGCACAGCAGTGTATCTTTCATGAAGAAGCGTTTTTACAAACTCATCAACCTTCTCAGCCATCTTATCACTGTAATCTTTGATACTTTGACCACCATTTAAAAATGTCGCGCGTTGCTTTTCAAGCACCATAAGACCGGCAACATCGCTCATACCATACATACTAACCATAGCTTTTATGATATCAGTCGCACGCTCTAGGTCGTTGCTAGCCCCGGTTGAAATTTCTTTAATAAACACCTCTTCAGCAGCTCTACCAGCCAAAAGCACATCTACTTCTGCTATCAGCTCATGCTTTTGCATCATAAATTTATTCTCTTCAGGCGTGTTTAGAGTATAGCCAAGTGCCGCAAGACCACGTGGTACGACTGAGACTTTTGTTACCCTTTTTGCACCTTTTGTTAGTTCAGCTATCAAGGCGTGACCGCACTCATGATAAGTGACGATCCTTTTTTCTTTTGGATTTACGCGGCGAGACTTTTTCTCAAGTCCAGCGATCGATCTCTCGACAGCCTCCACAAGATCAGCCTGCTCGACAAAGGTCTTTGACTTACGTCCTGCAAGAAGTGCTGCCTCATTTATGATATTTTCAAGATCAGCACCAGCTAAACCAGTCGTAAGCCTTGCAATATCTTCGATATTTACATCCTTACCGATCTTTACATCTTTCATGTGAACTTTTAAAATGTCGCAGCGTCCTTTAAAATCAGGCTTATCAACAAGCACTTGCCTATCAAATCTACCTGGCCTCAAAAGCGCAGCATCTAAAACTTCAGGTCTATTTGTAGCTGCTATAACAATGACTGGTGATTTATCCGCATCAAAGCCGTCCATCTCAGAAAGAAGCTGATTTAGCGTTTGCTCTCTCTCGTCATTGCCGCCCATCGGACCAGAATTTCTACTTTTACCGATCGCATCGATCTCATCTATAAAAACGATCGCTGGAGCCTCTTTTTTAGCATTTTCAAAAAGATCTCTAACCCTACTTGCGCCAACACCGACAAACATCTCTATAAAGCTTGATGCTGACATAGAGAAAAATGGCACACTAGCCTCGCCTGCAACTGCTCTTGCAAGAAGTGTTTTACCTGTACCTGGAGGGCCAACTAGCAAAATTCCTTTTGGAATTTTTGCCCCAAGTCTTAGATATTTATCAGGACTTTTTAGATAATCAACTATCTCTTGAACCTCTTCTTTTGCCTCTTCGACACCTGCGACATCGTCAAATTTAACTTTTGGCTTTTCAGAATTTATAAGTTTTTTTGCACTTCCTATACCAAGTATGCCACCGCCAATATTCTTTTGCATACGACTAGCAATAAACATCCAAATGGCAAAAAATATAAATACCGGGATGATCCATGAAAATATAAGATCACCAAACCAGTTATTTTCGCTATAAACGCTATAAGTTATGCCATTTTGCTCAAGTATACCAATGAGCGTTGGATCATTTATACGTTTTGCAAGATAGATAGTTTTGTCACTACCTATGCCTTTTATGGTAGTTTCTGAGATGGCAACCTCATTTAGCTGCTTATTTTTTAACATATCTTTAAACTCAGAATAAGCTACCATTTTACTCTGGGCATTGCTATTTAGCCCAAAAGAGCCACCTAGTCCGTCTCCACTAAAGCTTCTAAAAGCTAAAACTATAACTATTGCAAAAATAGCAAAAATGAAAATAGGATTTTTATTAAAAAAACCGTTATTGTTGCCATTATTTTGGTTATTATTTTGGTTATTCATCTATTTCCTTATAAACAAAGCTACTCCAATCGTTACTTTGTTTTATCTCAATTAGCTCCAAATCCTTAAACGTATCTTTAATCCTATCTTCGTATTTGTTTAAAATTCCTGACAATACCAAGTAGCCGCCTTTTTTAAGCGATTTTTTTAAGTCATTTGAGAGCATAAAAATGACATCAGCAATGATATTTGCTACGACAATGTCATATTTTTGCTCTAAATTCGCGATAGAGCCTATCCAAATTTTATTAAATTTAATCTCATTTAACTCGGCGTTGCTAATTGAGCTTTGCGTGGCTTGCTCGTCTGTATCACAAGCATCGACCTTACAGCCAAGCTTTGCCAGGGCAATACTTAAAATTCCACTTCCGCAGCCCACGTCTAAAGTAGTATTGCCACTTTTTGCATATTTTTGTAAAAGCTGCAAGCAAGAATTTGTGCTTTCATGGTGCCCTGAGCCAAAGGCTAGAGCTGGGTCGATTATGATATTTGTTACGCCATTAAGTGGCTCTTCCCAGCTAGGTCTAACATAAATTTTATCAACCAAAATAGGCTTAACTGCCTTTTTATATTCACCTAGCCAGTCTTTATTTTCTTTTAAATTAAGAGAAATTTTTAAATCATTTGAAATTTTACGAACACTAGAGAGCCCTTTTGCATACTCTTCAATACCCCAAGCTATATCTTTTAGATCATACTCTTCCCTGATGATGATCTCGTGATCTAGCTCTTCAACACAGGTGACTCCAAAAGAGAAAACTAGCTCTAAAATTTCATCATAAAAATTTGATGTTTTTATGCTTAATTCGTAGAATTTATCTTTCATTAACCAAGAACGTCTTCAAGCTTCTCTTTTAAAACTTGTGGCGTAAAAGGTTTAACGATGTAGTTATTAACACCTGCTTTTAAAGCTGTTATAACTTCGGCTTTTCCGCCCTCTGTTGTTACCATTATGATAGGCATATCAACATACTTTTGCTCAGCCCTTACCTTTTTAACAAGCTCAAGGCCATTCATCTCAGGCATGTTCCAATCAGTGATAAGAACTTCGATACCTTCATTTTGAGTTAAGATATTCCAGGCCTCAAGACCGTGCTCAGCCTCAAGAATTTCTTGATGTCCTAACCTTTGTAAAGTATTTTTTATGATTCTTCTCATTGTTGAACTATCATCTACAACCAAAATCTTCACATAATATCCTTTTAGTAAAAATTGCCCTATTCTAGCTAATTTAAATTTATAAAAGCTTTAACGCTATCTAAGTAGTTTAAAGGCCTCTTTTAGGTCAAGCAACCCCTCATAGTAGGCTTTCCCAACTATTACGCCACTAATCTCATTTGTAGCTTTTAGCATCAAAATATCATTTATATCACTCACGCCACCACTTGCTATCGTCTCAAGCTTGCTATTTCTAGCTATTTGCAAGCTAAACTCAACATTAACTCCGCCAAGCATTCCATCCTTGTTAATATCGGTACAAATCACAGCTTCCACGCCAACATCTGCAAATTTTCTTGCAAGATCGACTGCTTTTATATTTGAGATCTCGCCCCAACCTTGCACGGCCACGTAGCCATCTTTTGCGTCAATGCCGACTACAACTCTATAAATTTCAGCCATTTTTGCTGTAAATTCTGGATCTCTAAGAGCTACTGAGCCAAGGATCACTCTGCTAACTCCAAGGTCTAAATAGCGTTTTATTCGCTCTTCATCTCTTATGCCACCACCTACTTGGACGCTTAAATTTGTAGCCTTTGTAATTTTTTCAATTGTTTTAAAATTTATCGTCTCTCCAGCAAATGCACCGTCTAAATCAACCACATGAAGCCATTTTGCGCCATAATCTTCAAATTTCTTAGCAAGTTCACTTGGCTCGTTGCTATAAATTTTTGCACTTTGCATAAGACCTTTGCTTAGTCTAACTGCTTGTCCCTCTTTTAAATCAATCGCTGGAAAAATTTCCATCATAACCTCGCAAAATTCTCTAAAATTTTAAGTCCAGCTTCATGACTTTTTTCTGGATGAGGCTGAAAGCCAAAGATATTTTCATGCCAAACCGCACTTGTAAATTCATAGCCATAAGTTGTTTTTGCCAGTGCAAATTTATCATCACAAACCACGTGATAGCTGTGCACAAAATATAAATACTCAAGCTCTTTTAGTCCTAAATTTAATGGGCTATTTTGCTTAAATTCCAAAGCGTTCCAGCCAATGTGAGGTATCTTTAATGGCTTATCGAAATTAGTTTCATTAAATTTTACGACCTCGCCGGGCAAAAGAGAAAGTCCCTTATGCTCGCCAAACTCGAAGCTTCGCTCAAATAAAAGCTGCATACCAAGGCAAATACCAATAAAAGCTTTGCCGCTTTTTACAGCTCCTTTTACGGCTTCGTCCATGCCGTTATTTTTTAGCTTTGTCATCGCCTCACCAAAAGCTCCAACGCCTGGTAAAACGATGTGAGAGTACTCTTTTAAATTCTCAGGATCACTTACTAAAACGCACTCATGTCCAAGAAATTTAAAAGCATTTATCACGCTTTTGATATTACCCGCACCATAATCAATAATAGCGGTCATCTGTTCTCTTGCCTTTTTACGCTAAAAAGATAAAAGCTAAGTGCCGCCATTAGCATCGCCACGCCGCCTATTAGATAGATAGCATTTATGATATTTTCAGGTGCGGTGATAGCAAATTTAAAGACTAGCATAAGCGCCTCGATCGCAAGTGCGATGATAATTGAGCCGATAAATCTAACCATCGTCTTATAAATAACGCTATTTTCTTCGTGATTTTTACCTAAAACCTCTTCTTCAAATATCGTCTTAACAAGATCAAAAATGGCAAGAGCCAGCGT
The DNA here is from genome assembly GCF_902460705.1 of Campylobacter concisus. Taxonomy (GTDB): domain Bacteria; phylum Campylobacterota; class Campylobacteria; order Campylobacterales; family Campylobacteraceae; genus Campylobacter_A; species Campylobacter_A concisus_Z. The sequence continues at coordinate 569,883 of NZ_CABPUP010000001.1, forward strand.
TAAAATGATGGTTGATTCAAAAATTTCTTCGACATTTATATGCTCGATACTTTTTGAGATAAAGCTCTTCACGCCATGCCAAAACAAAAACGCACAGATCATAAAAAGTGAGGCACAAAATAGTGTGTAAACAGTCTTTAAAAATCTACCAAAATGCTCCTCAACAAAGCCACCATCGACCATTTTTAGGATGTTTTCTAAGCTAATGTCGATGCAGGCAATAAATTTAAGCTCATTTTTTTCATTATAGATAGGCACACTTGCCGTGACGCATAAATTTCCATTTAGACTTGACGGATAAGGATCACTTAAAACACACCTTTTCTCACGCACTGCGGTATAGTAGTATGCCTTATTTGCACGGTTTTCACCCTTTGGGATCTTGTATTTTTCATTTAGACTGATCGAGTCTTCGATCTGCACGCCATTTTCGTCTAAAATATACAATGCATCAAAATTTTCTATCTCGTGGCTAATCTTATCAAAGCCAGCTTTTATGTTCTCCAAACAAACTCCAGGCAGTCTATTTGGCAAATTTCTACTAAATAAATAACAAATATACGCCCTTGCCTTATATCTCGTATCACTAAATCTCTTAATATCTTTTATAACCAAATTTAACCTTTTAAATTTAATGCGTGATTGAACTCAGGAACGATCTTTTTAAGTGCAGGTGCGATCTCATTATCCTCAAGCTGCAAAAGCTCACTTATCTGCGAGTTTAAAAGCACTAAATCGTAAGGCTCTGAATGTGTCACAAAGATCGATTCATATCTTGTTTGCACATCATCTTTGTTGATAAGTAGCTCTTCATAAAGCTTCTCACCTGGTCTAAGACCTACAAATTCTATACCCAAATGCTCTTTGTTTGAAAGAAGAAGCATCTTTTTAGCAAGATCAACGATCTTAACAGGCTCGCCCATGTCAAGCACAAAAAGCTCTCCACCTTTTGCAATGGAGGCCGCTTGAAGGACTAGTTGACAAGCTTCAGATGTAAGCATAAAGTATCTTGTGATCTCTGGGTGAGTGACGCTTAGTGGCTTATTTGCAGCGATCTGCGCTTTAAATTTAGGTATGACAGAGCCACTTGAGCCAAGGACGTTACCAAAGCGAACACAAACTATCTCGCATACACCTGCTTCATTTGAATTTAGTGCGTAAAGCTCGCAAACACGCTTAGTTGTACCCATTATGTTTGTTGGGCGCACAGCCTTGTCTGATGAGATCATGACAAATTTCTTAACGCCATATTTTTTAGAAAGATCGACTGCATTTTTTGTGCCAAGGATGTTGTTTTCAACTGCTGAGCGAGGATTTAGCTCGCAAAGTGGCACGTGTTTGTAAGCTGCAGCGTGAATGACAATCTCTGGTCTAAATTCCTCAAAAACCTCTTCAAAGTCTTTTAAATTTGTGATATTTACAAGCTTGCTAACAGTTCTTTTATCTCTTGTATCTTCGCCTATTTTATAAAGGTTAAACTCGCTGTGTTCAACCATTATAAGCTCACTTACGCCATATTTCAAGCACTGCTTACAAATTTCACTTCCTATACTGCCTCCGGCTCCAGTGACAAGTACTCTTTTATCTTTTAAAAAATTTGAAATAGCCTCTGGGTTTAAATCTTTTGGCTTTCTAGCGAGCAAGTCTTCGATCGAGATATCCTTGATCGGCTCATTTTCGATAAGCGAAAAGAGTTTCATATCTCTTATGCCATATCCGCTCAGCTCATCAACTAATGCTTGAAGCTCGTCTTGATCAAGTGCTAGTGCGATGATAGCAGTCTTTGCGTCGTAGTCTTTTATAAGGCTTGGTATATCTTTTTTATCTTGAACTAAAAATCCATCACAATATGTGCCAACAAGGTCACTTCTGCCATCTACCACGCCAACTGCGTAGTAGTCAAGATAGCCCTGCTTTAAGCCACGCAAGACGTGAAGCGCTTTTGACGTTGCACCTATAACAACACAAGGCTCGCCTTTGTGAGGTTTGTTTGAAAAGTCTAGCACCATGCGTTTTGAAATTCTTAAAAGCCCAACAAGTAAGCATGAAATAAGAAGATCAATGAAAATAACGCTTCTTGGATATGGATTTAAAAAATCTTGAATGATAAAAAAAACGATCGTAAATAAAACCGCTGAGCAAACGTGAGCTAGGAAAATTTTTCTTGCTTCGTTTAATCCAAAAAACCTCCACGGTACCTTGTAAATTTTAAACATCCACATAAAAAAGAGCTTAAATACGATCAAAAATCCAGCCGTTACAAAAAGCCCTTGTACATAGATATCTGGGATATCGGCGTTAAATCTTAAAAGATAAGCCACATATATCGAAAAGATAAATATAAAAACATCGCCAAGAAGGAAAAATACGAGCCTTTTTAACTTCGTTGCATGAAACATTTAAGCATTTTCCTTGACTATTTTTATCACTCTTTCTTGTGTCTGCTCGCTCATATCGCTGCCACTTGGCAAGCAAATTCCTCTTGAAAATAGATCTTCGCTATATCCATTGATAAAGCTTAACGCACCCTTAAAGACAGGCTGTAAATGCATAGGCTTCCAAAGTGGGCGGCTCTCAATATTTTCATCAGCTAGTGCTTTGATAACTTTTAAATGTGCATCTTTTTTGGCAAAAACGCCAGTTGTGAGCCATCTGTTGCCACGAGAATCTGCTAGCTCTGGCATAAATTCTAAAATATCGCCAAGCTCTTTTTCATAAATTTCAAAGACTCTTCTCTTTTGCTCGACTCTTTTTTCTAAAACTTCCATCTGTGCCACGCCAATAGCGCCTAGCACGTTGCTTAAGCGATAGTTGTAGCCATAGTCTTTGTGCTCATAGTGAAGCAAAGGCTCTCTAGCTTGAGTGCTGTAGAATCTAGCTTTTTCTACAAATTCCTTGTCGCCAACTAGCATACCGCCGCCTGAAGTAGTGATGATCTTGTTGCCGTTAAAACTATATGCGCCCATCACGCCAAATGTGCCAAGCGCCTTACCGCCGTAAAATCCGCCAAGTGCTTCAGCTGCATCTTCAACCAAAGCGATGCCCTCGTTTTGGCAAATTTCGCAAATTTCTTTCATCTTTGAAGCTTGACCGTAAAGATGAGTAACGACTAATGCCTTTGGCTTTTTAGGTAAATTTGATATCGCTTTTTTTAGTAGCTCTGGGCTTAAATTCCAACTCTCATCGCAGTCTATGAATACTGGAGTTGCTTTTTCATAAAGTATAGGCGAGACTGAAGCCATGAAAGTAAAGCTAGAAGCTAGTACAAAATCACCCTCTTTTACGCCAAGGACGCGAAGTGCTAGGTGAAGCGCAGCCGTTCCAGCGCTTAGTGCAAGAGCATCTTTTGCTCCGGTGTAGCTTTTTATACTTTCTTCAAATTTATTTACATACTCGCCAAGTGGCGCTATATAGTTGCTTTCAAAAACTTTTTTTATATATTCTTGCTCTTTTCCGCTCATATTTGGTGGAGATAAAAAAACCCTATCCATTTCATCCCTTTCGTGATTTTTTGGCGATTTTAGCACTTATTTTTAAATTTATATCTTAGCGCGCTCGCATGCTGGCACGCCGTAAGCCTTTGTGCCGTTCTTTATATCTCTTACAACCACACTTCCAGCACCAATGACACAGCTGCTGCCGATACTTATACCTTGAATAACGCTTGAGCCAATACCAACATGCGTAAATTCGCCCACGCTCACATTTCCAGCAAGGGCTGCATTTGGGCTGATGTGAGCAAATTTACCTATCACGCACTCATGCTCTATCACAGTGCCAGAGTTTATAATAGCGCCCTCTTTTATGTGAGCTTTTGCGTTTATAACGGCATTTGGCATGACAACTACGCCTTTTTCTATCACAGCACTTTCGCTCACAACCGCACTTTTATGGATCAAATTTACTATATCAAAGCCAGCAGCCTCTACTTTTTGGCTGATTTTTTGCCTTGTTTTATTGTCGCCAATGGATATTACAATGTCAGCTTTTTCAAGCTCTGGGCTAAATTTACGCTCGCTAGCGTCATCTAAAAAAACTATCTCATCATAGCCGTTGCTTCTAGCGATATCAGCCACTACAAGACCATGACCGCTCGCTCCGTAGATGTAAATTTTCTTAGTTTTTGCCATTAAATTTCTCCGTCGTCGCCTGCCCCTCTTTGCTGACGCCACTTCGTTTTAACACCTTTTCGATGGTTTGTAAGGCGATCTTTACATCAAGCATAAAGCTTAAATTTTTAGCGTAATAGACGTCGTACTCAAATTTTTTCTCCCAGCTTATGGCGTTTCTGCCATTTACTTGCGCTAGCCCTGTGATACCTGGACGTACGTCGTGGCGGTGCTTTTGCGTTTCGTTATAAATAGGCAGATACTCAACTAAAAGCGGCCTTGGCCCAATGAAGCTCATGTCGCCCTTTAGCACGTTAAATAGCTGTGGTAGCTCATCGAGGCTAAGCGAACGGATTAGCTTACCAAATCTACCAAGACGCTGCTCATCTGGCAAGAGCTCGCCATTTGCGTCACGCTCATCGCTCATCGTCTTAAATTTATAAATTTTAAAAATTTTCTCATTAAGACCTGGTCTTGCCTGCGTGAAAATAACATCACGGCTTACTTTAAAATAGATAAAAATCGCCGTTGCTATGATGATAGGTGACGTTAAAATGAGCAAAAACAAAGCCCCCAAAATATCAATCACCCTCTTTAAAAAATTTCTATACATCTATAAATTTCCTATAAATTTCTATATATCTTTTTGCGATTTGCTTCTCGTCAAACTCGCTAACTGCCCAATCCCTGCCATTTTGACCAAGTCTAGCACAAAGCTCCTCACCATCAAGCAAAATTTTTATCTTGTCAGCAAGATCATTTGCGTCTTTTACTTTGCATAAAAGCCCGTTGTAGCCATCCTTTACTGCTTCGTTGCAGCCTGTCACATCGCTAGCAACGACTGCTTTAGCCATACTCATCGCCTCTAAAACCGTTCTTGGAAAGCCCTCTTTATAGCTAGGGAGTGCCAGCAAATAAGAAGCCTTTAAAAGCTGTGGTATGTCGTTTCTAGCGCCAAGATATCGCACCTTGCCACCTTTTAAAAAGCTTTCATCTGCGGTTGATTTATTACCAGCAAAACCCTCGCCCACAAAGACAAATTCGCAGTTTTTATAGCCATTTAAAATTTCAGCTGCCTCGTAAAATTCTCGAACACCCTTGTGCCACATAGCTCTTGCGATCATGAGAATCACCTTTTTATCGCCAAGATCAGCCGCCTGCGTGATAGCTGGGTCAAATTTAGCAGTATCCACGCCGACACTTTTTATGCGATACACTTTGCTTTTATCTATCAAATTTCTAGAAATCAGATAGTCTGGATCTGCGTCATTTACGAAGATGCAAGCATCAGCTTTTGCAAAAGAGAGCTTATAAAGGCTCTCCATGACAAAACGCACAGCCTTCGTCTTAATATCATCATCGATATAAAAGCTACCAAGCCCTTCAACCAAATTTATCACGTGCTTTATGCCAGCGTTTTTAGCGGCAAACGTGCCAAAGACATTTGACTTGTGAGCGCCAGTTTGCAGCAGGTCTAAATTTAGCTCACGTAAAATTTGAGATAGTTTTTTGGAGTTATTTATCACAGTTAGTGGATTTAGGCTAGCCTTATCAAGCTCGTAAGTGACAGAGTGAAAGCTTTTAGCAAGCTCATCAGTAAAATTTCCTTTTGGAGCGATAGCAAAAACCTCATGCCCCATATCTTTTAAAGCTTGCATAATAGGTCGTCTAAAAAAGTGTATGCTCATGTCAGCGTGGCTTAAAAACCCTATCTTTGCCATTTTTACCTCTTTAGTTTATAAATTTTTGCCGCCCCGTCAAGTATGACTGGTTCAAAAATTTTTGGATCGTACCTTTCAAGCACAAAAAGCTGTATATAAGTGCTATCTAAAATACTCTCATCAAGGATGATAAACCTACCGTAATCCCTCATAAAAATGACAGAAATATTTGAGCTTTCGTTATTTTTATACTCTTTGACATTTAGCTTGCCAGCCTCGTTATAATCAGTCTCTATGAAAGATCTTAGCGGCAAGACGTTATTTTCATAGATCAAATTTGTGACATCACTTGTTAGAGTAAATCCACCACTTAGCCTGATGCCATTTTCGTTTTGTGAGATCGCTCTTGTGACGATAAAAAGTCCGTTGTTTAAATTTTTACCACTTTTTAGATCGATCTTACTAAATTGCAAAATGGTCGGAAAAATACTAAGCATCCTATCTGGCAAGTAGTAGTAAATATCCCTAGTCTTTGCTGGCAGGCTAAAATTCGCCTCTTTTATATCACTAAAAAACTGATCAATGCTTGCGTTTCTCTCTTTTAAAATTTGAGCCAAGTTGCCGTTAAATCTCTCCTTGAAATTTCGCTCTGTGTACTCAACATCAAGCCTTGCCATATTTGCCGAGCTCATCTCGTCGCTTCCAAGCGCAAAGCTCACGGCAAAATTTTCACGTCCAAGGTGCTTTCCGCCGTCAATGAGCGTCTTAACATCGCTGTAATATCTGATCGGATATCCATAGTCCCACCACGCAACCACGTAGTCCTCGCGTCCTGCGATGCCTTTTAGCTTATTTAAAATTTCAACCTCTTTATTTACAAAGACTGGCTCAGCCTTGTAGCCATAGATGTGAATGAGCGCTGGAGCAAGCACGAGAGCCGCTATGAACGCTCTTATAAGATTTAAAACAGCCCCTTTTAGCTTTAAATTTGCAAGTACAAACTCTACTAAGTAGCCAAAGCCAAGCGCCATGATAGGCACGGCGTAAATGGTAAATCTAAGGCCGCTTTTAAAGGCTAAAAAGCCAAGTGCGAGCATGCCAAGCGAGACTGCAAATGAGCGGTGCTTGTAGCAAAAAAGAGCGACGCCAGCAAGCGAGATCAAAAACGTGATGACATTTGCGCTGATCCTCTCGCAAAATAGCGTAAAATCAACGACGCTTGACTCTTGGATAGTTTGATTGACATTAAAAAAGTGAAAGCTCATGCCTCCAACTTCAGGCGCATCCCTAAAGACGTAAAATTTAAGCTGAAAGATTATCGGATTTAGTCCGCCACGAATTACAAAAACAATAAAAACAACTGCCAAAATACCAAGAGCAAATTTTAAATTCATCACCTCTTTTTTAAAAAGACAAAACGCATAAATAGCGATGACAACGATAAATTTAAGAGTAAGATCAAGGTTTGAGATAGCAAGTAAAAGCAGTGAAATTTCAAGATAAAAAAGTGGGTTTTTCCTATCAAAAATGAGCGTGTAAAGTAAAAATAGCCCAGTTAAAATGCTAATAAGCGAAAAGGCGCTCGCATACCACCACATGTAAATAAGCACGCTCAAAGGCGCGATTATTAGGCTCTTTGCATCCTTTTTCTCAAGCACTCTAACAAGCCCCCAAACGACAAAGACACTAAGTGGGATAATGAGCATGTCGGTGTCGTAGTATCCTGCCATCGTGCGGTTGTAGTAGCTATTTGCGACCACTGCAAGAAGTGCGGCGATAAAGCCAGCAAATTTTAGCTTATACTCATTTGCGATTAAGATAACTGGCACAGCGACAAGCGATGAGAAAAATACGCTCATATAAATCATCGCCGTCTCAAGCTTGACACCTAGAAATTTCACGATCCAGTAAGTAAGCGTTGAGAGCGGATAGCCGTAGTAGCTAAGGTCGTTTTCTTGGTGAAAGCCAGCCAGCATGTCCCTTGCACCCTCGGCAAATGCGTAGCCGTCGTTTGTGCTGATCATCAGCTCGTTGTTCCAGAAAAAGACTGGATATTCACTCGCCCAAAAGACCCAGTAAAGCCTACAAATCACACTAAAAAGGACTGCGATAAATATCATCAAATATAAAGAGTAATTTTTAAAAAACAAATTTCTATTCATTAGGATTTTCCAAAAAATTTATAAGCTTGCTCGCTATATTTTCACTATCAAAAAATTTAGCCCGATTATACGCAACATTTTCAAAATTTTGCCTTATTTCAGGCGCATTAAGCACCTTTATCATCGCCTCTTTCATCGCATTTTCGTCATCAACTGGTACCAAAATACCAAACTCACTCTCGCCCAAAAGCTCCTTTGCGCCGCTCTTGTGCTCAGTTGAGATGATAGTTTTTTCGCACGCTAGCGTCTCTAAAAGGACATTTGAAAAGCCCTCAAAACGCGAAGCACAAAGCAAGCAAGAAGCATTTTTTATATGTTTAAATGGATTTTTATCAGTGCCAAGAAGCTTTACTCGCTCACCGACATTGAGCTTATCTATCAAATTTTGAAGTTCATCTTTTAAGGGCCCTTTGCCTAAAATTCCAAGCGTTGCACGAGGGTCATTAATAGAGGCGATTATTTTTATCAGCATGGCTTGATTTTTACCGCTATCAAGGCGGCCGATGTTTATGAAAAATGGCTTAAAATCGCCATCAAGTGGCTCATCTTTTAGCAAATTTATAGTTTTTAGATCAAGGGCGTTATAAAGCACCTTTGTTTTTGCCTCACTCATGCCAAAATTTTGTACCAGATCCTCTTTGTTGCCAAGTGCATTTGCAAGGATGAGATCAGCCTTTTTATAAAGATGAGTGAGTAAAAATTTATTAACCCTGCCGCTTAGATCGTTTTTATATAAGATAGATGGACAGCTTCGCTCGCTGATAACTAGCCTCTTTTTAAAGCCCAAAATTCTAGCTATTGCAGCGATATAGCAAGGGCGGTTCATCAGCACAAACTGCGTATCGATGTCTAAGTTTTGACAAAGCTTTTTATACTTAAAGGCAAGCATTGGCATCGCCAAAAAGAGCCTTGCAAGCTTCTTTAGCCCGCTCTCGTAAGGATCGCTATTTTCTATAAAGTGGATCTGCACCTCGCTTGGGATCTCATAAGCGATGACCTTGCTCATCAAGATGAGATGAACTTCATAACGCTTAACCAAAAATGGCAGTAAATTTGCCACATTTCGCTCAGCCCCGCCAGGTCCCATCGAGTATAAAAAAACGGCTAATTTTTTCACTTATCAACAACCTTTTTTATAAATTCTCGCCACTGCTTGATGATATTTTCTTTGCTAAATAAATTTGCACTTTCGCTGGCGTTTCTTGATAGTTTTTGCCTTAAATTTTCATCTTTTAAAAGCATTTCAAGCTTATCTTTTAGATCATTTGCATCGCCATTTTTAAAGATAAGCCCGTCTATGCCGTCATTTATAAGCTCTCTTGCGCCCACAGTGTCGCTACTTAGCCTAGCGCAACCAAAAGCGCCTGATTCGATTAGCACATTTGAAAGTCCCTCGCTTCTTGAGCTAAGAGTAAAAATTTTTGCCTCACTATAAAGCTTGCTAACGTCGCTAATATGACCTAAAAATTTGACGTTAAGCCCTAAATTTGACGCCATTTGCTTTAGCTCGGCTTCTTGCCTACCACTACCTGCGATCTTTATCTCCCAGCCATCAAGCAAGTTCTTATCCACCTTGCTAAGCGCCTCAAAATAGATATCATAGCCCTTTACCGCCTCCAGCCTAGCCACGCTTAAGATAACGTTTTGCTTCTCGCAAATTTCAGGCACATCGATAAAAAGTGGATTGTGGATGACCTCGCGGTTTTTGGCAAATTTATAGTAGTCGTAGTCATTTTTACTTAGCAGGCTTAGGCCATCTACAAATTTATAGGCAAGATCACGCATAGCGCTTGCGACCTTGCTTTTTAAGTAGCTATGCTCGTGATGCTCGGTTGCTATTAGTTTGCTCCTTAGACCAGCATTTGCCAGCACACAAGCGACGTTTGTCCAGTCGATAAAGCTCATTATAAGATCAGCTTTTTGCTCTTTTAAAAGCGCTCTAAGGGCGAGGATTTTTTTAAATTTTAAAGCGATACCTGAACCAGTGACGTTAAGATTTATGATATTTATTTTTTCATTAAATTTATAAAGTCCAAGGTCCTCTTCAAGCAGGGCGATAGTGATCTCATTGTCTTTGCAAAGCTCATTTGCAAGCACGTTTAGCACTCGCTCAGCTCCACCATTTCTAAGAGCCGCGATGACAAAAAGAATTTTCACTTCACACCTCCAAGCCTTAAAAGCTCTAGCCATTTTTTATAAATTTGCTCCACGCTAAACTCATCAAGTCTATTCCTTGCATTTTTGGCAAATTCGCCCATTTTTGCTTCATCTTGCAGCAAATTTGCAAGTTTTTCGCTCATCTGCTTAGCGTCATTTATCTCGCAAAGCAAGCCATCAAAGCCATCTCTTATAAGCTCTTTTGCCCCGCTAGTTCTTGTCGCAACCCGCACACAGTCGTAGTTTATCGCCTCTATCAAAGTGTTTCCAAGACCCTCGAAATTTGAGCAAGAGAGCAGCACCTTTGCCCTTTTATAAAGCGAGGCGATGTCGCTAACATTGCCTAAAAACTCTACCTCAGCGCCCAAGCTTTTAGCTAAATTTTCTAAATTTGCCCTCTCGCCACCATCTCCAGTAACGGCAAATTTATAGCTACTTTGCTTTAAGTTTGCAGCCACTCTTACAAACATTTCGCAGTTTTTTATCTTATTTAGCCTGCCAACAAATATGATCAAATTTTCTTTGATAAGGCTCTCGTCGCAGGCCTTTTCAAAGAGTGGGTTATAAATTTTCATCACATTTTTGCAAAATTTAGAGTAGTAGCCAAGATCTTCGTCGCTTAAGACGCTAAGTGCATTTGCAAATGGGTAGCTAAGGCGTCTTAGTACCTTAAAAATGGCTCTTTTTGGCGCAAGATAGTTTGTGTGCTCGCTTATAATTATAGGCGTTTTTAGACCGGTTGAACTAAAGAGCACCAAGGTATTTACGGCGTCTAAAAACGATATCACAGCGTCAAATTTGCCCTCTTGTATGAGCGCTCTTAAGGCAAGCACCTTTGAAACTCTCTTTTTTAAATTTCCAACCAAGCCAAGCTCATCAGCCCCAACGCCTAAATTTATGAGCTTCACGCCACTTGCCAGCTCGTAAAATGGCTCGTCCTTGTCAAATTTAACAAGGCTTACATCATGATCCATGCTAAATCTTGATGCGATCACCGCGCAAACTCGCTCCGCACCGCCACTTCTAAGCGTTGATGTGACAAATAATATCCTCATACGCCAAACCTTTGTTTTATCTTCACTCTAAGCCTTGAGAGTGCTGGTAAAATGCCACTTGGAAGCGGGCTAAGCAGTAAAAAAATAAACGCTTCTTTACTAAATTTAATGCTAAGACTTTTAAAAATGCAGCTTAGCATCAAGCCATATTCACCTGCTATTTTGGCGTAGTAAGCGGCATTTTTATACTGCATAGCTAAAAATTTTGGCTCATTTTTTATAGCAATGTCGTAGTGTAAATTTGCTGTTTTGATGTAAGCGTTTGCCACATTTAGCGCGTGTTTGCCGGCATTTAACGTCACACTATCGCTTCTTGCGATACGGTAGATATAAAGTGGCTTTTTAAGATAGAAGACATTTTTTTCAAAAAAGCGGATATAAAGCTCATTTTCGCCGCCAAAACTACTCTCATCAAACCTAAAGCCGTCTATAAATTCACGCGAAAAAAGCTTAAAATACTCGCCATTTATCCGCCCGCAATGATAATCAACCTTACTCATCGCCCCACTCTTGTTATATGGGCTTCTACCAGCTATCATCTCGGTCATCACGCCATCTTTTTCACAGATCGCGTCTGCAAAAACGCACGAATACTCGCCACTTTTTAAAATTTCATAGCACTCAGCAATCGCCTCAGGTAAAAGCTCATCGTCATCGTCAAGCAAGCAGACAAACTCGCCTGTTGCGTTGTCAAAGCCGTTATTTTTGTTGCCATTTGGGCTCTTTTTGTGAGCGCTGTTTTTTACAAATTTGATCCTAGCGTCGTTAAAACTCTTGCAAATTTCACTCGCACTCTCGTCATCGCCGTCATCGGTTACAACTATTTCTAAATTTTTATAGCTTTGAGCTAGAGCGCTTTTTATGGCCTTTTTTAAAAGCTCTGGACGCTTGTAGGTAGCTGTTACTATGCTGATTAATGGCTCGCTCATTTAGCCCCTTTTAAAAATTCTCTCATAGCCCTGAAGCTTTTCAAGCCGTGAGAAAAGTATAAATTTAATTGTTTTTATATAGGCCTTTAAATTTGCGCTGTATCCCCTCTCAAGGCGCTCACCCTCGATGTTTGAGCCACTAAGATCAGTTGGATGCGCAAAAAGGTCGCAAAAATACATCTGCATATCATTAACGCCGAGCAAATAGTCCCAAACATCGGTCGTGCAAAGCGCACGTTTGTGAATTTCAAGCAAATTTTTAGCACTTTTTTTAGTTAGCACATAAGCCCCTGCTCTATAAATGCTTGAAAATGAGTGCTTAGAAACCTGCCAAAGTGGCCTACTTAGGCTAGTATCCACCTTTTTGCCAAAGGCGCTAAACCTGCCCTCCAGCCCATCTTGCATGCCGCATATCAGCACACTATTTTCAGGCATCTTACTAGCTGCTAAAAAGGCCTCTTTTATGGCCAGATCACTCCCTATCACGTCGTCTTCAAAGATGAGGGCAAATTTAGCCTCACTTGCCAAAAATGCCTCGTAGGTCTTCACATGCGAGAGCGAGCAGCCAACCTCTGCTGGACTTAAAACCTTGCCGTAAGCTTTAAATGATGGCGAAATAATCTTATAGTACTCCCTTGCGTTTAGCTCCCTGCCATCAACTGCGTCTATTAGCTTAAAGCTATCATAAGAGCTAAATTTCTGCTGCAAAAGCTCGCGTCTTTTGGTGTCTTTAGCCAAAGAGATCAGATAAATTTCATTCATTTAAGACCTTTTAAATTTTTTTAAAATTTTACGCCAGACTATGTCTCGCTCGTAAGCATTAAAAAATAAAAAATATCCCAAAACATAAGCTGCGCCGGCGTAGATCGCAGCAAAGATAGCAAATTTTAGCCAGTTATCTAGGCTCACAAAGTCCTTGCAGGCAAACATCGCAAGCACGCAGAGCGCAAAAACGGCTAAATTTTTAAAATAAACCCCGTAAAACGTGGTGAGTTTTACCTCTAAATTTAAGGCGGCATTTATGAGGTCAAAGCCGAGAATTCTTATGCTATAAAAAACGGCTGCGACGATGACGATGCCATAAACTCCGTAGTCACTAAATTTAAGCAGTGCGATCTGCGCTATGATCGTGCTAACGCCAAGGATAGTGTTGGCAATGGCTGGTCGGCGAAGCTTGTTTGTCGCGCTATCAAGGTTAAAAAGCGAAAAAACAAAGCTGATAAAGACGATCGGCACTAGCGTTATCATCGAGACGTTGTAGATAAATTTGACCTCATCTGCGCTCTTAAAAGGTAGCCAAAGCGTGTAAAAATCAAGCCCAAAAACGACGAAAAATGCGGCCGGAGCGCTCATCACAAAGGCGATCACCTTCATCGAAAATTTAGCCTCTTTTATGAGGTCTGTGATCAAATTTTTAGAGTAAAGCTCGACAAATTTTGGCGCAAAGATACCACTAAGCTGCGCTACGAAGCTCTCCAGTATGATAGGGGCGGCCTTGGCGACTGAAAGAAGGCCAGTGGCGTTTGCACTTACAAAAATGTTGCAGATAAATAGGTCCATGCCTGTTAAAAGTATGCGGTTTAGCGCATTAAAGCTGTTCCAAATGCCAGAGCTTAAAAGCTCTTTGATCTTAGAAAAGTCAAATTTACTAAGGCTAAATTTTAGCTCTGGCGTGATGCGAGCTGACATAAAAATGGTGCTAAAAAAGACAAAAAGGCTAGCAACTAGCGCTGAAATGGCGATGTATAAAATGAACGGATTAAAAAAGAAAAAGAGCGCCACGATGAGAGCTGCTAGGATCGCGCTTGAGATGGCGTTTCTGATGGAGAGTAGGTAGAGCTTATTTGTCACAAAGGCACAAACCGTCAAGACACCGTTAAATAGGCCGACACAGAAATTTATAAAGTAAAAAACAAGGGTCATTCTCACATCAAAGAGTAAATTTTCAGGGACGTTTAAAAAGCTTTGCAAATTTAGTATGAAAACAGAGCTAAGCACCACGACAACGGCGCAAAAAAAGATATTTACAACAAGCACTGATGAGTAGTAGGTGTTTGCAAGGCTTAGATCTTTTTTGTGCCACGCATGAGCGACAAAGCGCCCACTGACCGAGTTTATGGCTACACTCACGACCGCTGCGTAGCTTACGATGGCGTTACTAAGCCCCACAAAGCCAAATGCCTCGTTGCCAAGACTTTTTAAGATAAATGGCGTAAGAAAGAAATTTATGCCCATTGATACGACAAAAACGACGATTGAGCTTATTAGATTGATCAGCATTAGACTTTTAACCTATAAATTTTTACACCACTTGAGATGACAAATGGCTCAAAGTATCGCTCGTCTGCTCGCTCAAATATAAAAAGCTGCACAAGAGATGAGTTAAAAGCATTTTCATCAAGCAACAATATCCGCGCATAATCTTCCAAAAAAATGACATAAATTTTAGCATTTTCATCTACGATTTTTTCATCTATTCGCAAATCTCTTCCAGATCCTTTTACCTTATAAAATGATTTTATAGCTATTTTCTCACCGTTATGCATGATAAATTTTTGTTCATTTGTAGGCAAAGTATAACCATCTCCAAGGTCGATACCAGCTTCGCTAACGCCATTTAATGCACTAACATGATAAAAATACTCTTTTTGCCTTTTACCAGTTGTAATGTCGATATAGCTATATCTAAAGATATTTGGTGCAATGTCAATCATATTAGGCACAAGATAGTAATAAACCGCCTTCTTTGCCACCGGCTGAGAAAAATTTTCACTCTCAAGCTGGCTCAAAAAAGTATTTATATCGCTTGTGTTGTAGTCTTTTAAAATTTTATCTATTGGCCTTATATTTTGCCCAAGCGAGATGTCATTATACGTAACTGCCACTCTTGCAAGTCTAGCCGAAAATGTCTCATCTTTTCTCAAAGCAAGGCTAACAAAATAATTATTTTCGCCACCTTGTCTACCAGGATCGTTTAAAGTCATAACATCAGCAAAATATCTTATAGCATACCCGTAATCCCACCATGAAAATACATAATCATCGCGCTTTGTGACCTTTTTGAGCCCATCAAGCGCTACTGCTTCATCACGGCTAATTACAGTCTTTGGCCTATATGAATAAGCAAAATCTAAATTTATAGCAAGAGCGGCTACGGCAAAAACTAAAAATGATAAATTTTTAATAGATTTTCTAAGATCAAATAAATTTAAAAAAAAATGCAAGAAATACCCAAAACCAAGCGCAACAAGTGGTGTTACGTACATAACAAATCTAACTCCGCTAAAAAAAGAGAGGAGTCCAAGTCCAAGCATTGGCAATGTAAGTAAAAATGGACGAAATTTAAAGCAAAGTAGCAAGTATCCAATAATAGCTGCCAGTAATATAAGAATATTTCCTGACATGAAATATATAAAATACAAATGGCTAGCACTTTTTACTTCGCTGATGAAATTATGCTCATTTATAAAGTGAAATTTATCGCTAAGAATTTCATTGCCTTTAAAAACATAAATACCCATTTTTGAGGTAATGAAATCAAAACTACCAAAATAGATAAAAATAGCTAGCATTAAAGTAAGAAAAATGGCTAAATTTCTAGCTGAGAGTAAATTTTTATATTTGCAAAAAAGAGAGAAAAATAAAGCAATAACTGCTAAATTTAAAATCAAAATTTTATTTGCTATTAGTGGATCTTTAGTAAAAACATTTGAGCTTACAATGCTTATAAATATAAAAAATATCGCTTGATAATTTTGCAATCTATCTCGCATAAAAACTAGCGTATATAGTAAAATCATAAAGAAAATACTTAAAATAAGTGCATATGAGCTTTGATACCACCAAAGATAAAGCGATACAAAAAGGCTCGGCAAAACGATAAATTTTTGTTCATTTGTGTTTAAAAGCCTGATCAAAAAATAGATGATAAAAAGCGCAAATGTGACATTTAACATGTCGCTATCAAAATATCCAGGCGATGTCCTTGAAAGATAGCTTGGCAAGATAACGCTCATAAACGCTGCCACAGCCCCAGCTTTTAGCGCCTTAAACTCATTTGATATTAAAATGACTGGAAGTGCAATAAGAGGAGCTAAAAAGATACTCATGTAAAACATCACGCTTTCGATCTTAAAAGGAAAAATTTTGCAAATATAAAAAACTATGGTTGAGATTGGGTGATTAAAGGGGCTAAAGTCATTTTGCTGATGAAAGCCAGCCAGCATATCTCTAGCGCCCTCTGCGTAATAATATGCGTCATTTGTCGTAAGCATAAATTCGCCATTAAAGTAAAACTCTGGCATATCCTTTGCCCACAATACCCAGAGCATCCTAGCCGCAAATCCAAACAGATAAGCAGCCAGAAATATAAGTAAAATTTTACAATTTACGCTTACTTTGTGCACTAAATTCCTTACAGCCTAGCGTCAGCCTCTGGGTAGATATTTTTTATATCGTAAACTAAATGGCCTTTTAAATTTAGCTTTTTAAACTCATTGTGAGCTACGGCGATCACGATGCAGTCGTAGTCATCTAGGTTATACTCTTTTACTAGATCAAAACCGTACTCGTGTTTTACCTCAGCACTATCAGCCCAAGGATCAGTCACATCGACCTTGCAGTCAAAGTCTTTTAACTCATCAACTACGTCTATAACGCGAGAATTTCTTATATCTGGGCAGTTTTCTTTAAATGTCATACCAAGAACAAGCACGCGCGCTTTGTTGATAAGCACGCCTTTTCTTATCATTAGTTTTATAACCTGATCAGCTGCGTATCTGCCCATATCATCGTTGATACGGCGGCCTGCTAGGATCATTTCAGGATGATAGCCTACCTCTTGAGCTTTGTGAGTGAGGTAGTATGGATCTACGCCGATGCAGTGCCCACCAACTAGACCTGGGCGGAAATTTAAGAAATTCCACTTAGTACCTGCAGCCTCAAGCACGTCGATAGTGTTGATGTGAAGCTTTTCAAACAGCATCGCAAGCTCGTTTATAAAGGCGATATTTATATCACGTTGAGTGTTTTCGATGACCTTTGCAGCCTCGGCTACCTTGATACTTGAGGCCTTATGAGTGCCAGCTGTGATGATCGAGCGATAAATTTCATCAACCTTGTCAG
Organism: Campylobacter concisus; assembly: GCF_902460705.1. Taxonomy (GTDB): domain Bacteria; phylum Campylobacterota; class Campylobacteria; order Campylobacterales; family Campylobacteraceae; genus Campylobacter_A; species Campylobacter_A concisus_Z. The sequence goes on from NZ_CABPUP010000001.1 coordinate 587,080, forward strand.
CGATCTCTGGGGTTGAGCCACTTGTGATCTTTTTGATCTTTGTAACAGTGTGCTCTTTATCACCTGGATTTATACGCTCTGGTGAGTAGCCGCAGAAGAAGTCTTTGTTAAATTTAAGCCCACTTTTTTCAAGAAGTGGCACGCAAATTTCTTCTGTAACGCCTGGATAAACGGTGCTTTCATACACGACGATATCGCCCTTTTTAAGCACTTTTGCCACACTCTCAGTCGCTTTTACGACTGGAGTTAGATCAGGGCGCTTGTTTTTATCTATTGGAGTGGGGACGGTTACGATAAAGAAGTTGCAACTTCTAATATCATCTAAATTTAGGCTAAATTTCATGCCATTATCGATTGCTTTTTTCATCTGCTCGTTGCTAAGTTCAAGCGTTCTATCATAGCCACTTTTAAGCTCTTCTATACGTTTTGCATTTACATCAAAGCCTACTACTTCGTACTTTTCGCTAAAAGCTGCTGCTAGTGGAAGTCCCACATATCCAAGTCCTACTACTGCTATTTTCATTTACTTTTTCCTTTCTTTTTTGCTTCTATCTTTTTTACGCGTTCATACATTCTTATTTCCGCACTTACACCTTTTGGAGTTATGATCCTAATAGGGCTAACGCCTGGTAAAATTTTAGTAAATTCATAATAAACCCACCTCTTTTTCTTTCTTCCGTCCTTGCAGAGCACCATCGTTTGCGCTAGCTCATCTCCGCCGCTAAATTCGTAATAAACCCCGCTCGCGTCCTCTTTTTCCTCGAGCTTTCCGCCTAGCAAAAAGGCGAAGTTGCAGTCGATTTCTATTTCTTTAAAAAACGCGACTTCGTATTTAAAATAATCAGGCGGCATCTTTGAGATAGGTAGCTCAAAAATATTTTCCTCGGTTTTAGTCGCATTTTCGCCTGCCAAAAGTGCAAAGGGAAGCATGCAAGCTGCGATAAAAAGTAAAATTTTTCTCATGCCTTTACTCCGATTTGAAAATACTTAAATCCATGCTCAGCTAAAATTTTAGCGTTGTATTGGTTACGTCCGTCAAATATAACGGCATTTTTTAGCCTCTCTTTGATCTCCATAAAATCAGGCGATCTAAACTCACTCCACTCGGTTACAAGCACCATAGCATCGGCGCCATTAAGAGCGTCATATTTATTTTTAGCATATTTTACATCTAAATTTGGCATATATTTTTTAGCTTCTTCGCTTGATTTTGGATCATACGCCACCACTTTTGCGCCAGCTTCGTCTAAAAGTTTTATCAAAGTTAGCGAGCTAGCCTCTCTCATATCGTCTGTGTTTGGCTTAAACGCAAGCCCCCAAAGCGCAATCGTCTTGCCCTTTAGATCGCCGCCAAAGAAGTTGTAAATTTTATCAAAAAGCACTCTTTTTTGAGCCTTATTTCTTGACTCGACCGCGTTTAAAAGCTCTGGCTCAAAGCCATTTTGCCTAGCTGTGTAGATGAGCGCCTCGACATCTTTTGGAAAGCAGCTACCACCATATCCGCAGCCTGGGTAGATGAAGCTATATCCGATCCTTGAGTCGCTGCCGATGCCCTTTCTTACCAAATTTACATCAGCGCCCACACGTTCGCAGATATTTGCTATCTCGTTTATAAAGCTTATTTTGGTTGCCAGCATCGAATTTGCAGCGTATTTTGTCATCTCGGCTGACTTTACATCCATACAAATGAGCCTGTCGTGATTTTTCATAAATGGCTCATAAAGCTCTCTCATCACGCTAAAGCCCCACTCGCTGCTAGCTCCGATAACTACGCGGTCTGGCTTTAAAAAGTCCTCGACTGCTGCGCCCTCTTTTAAAAACTCTGGGTTTGAGACTACTTCAAATTTAACCTCTACATTTCTCTTTTTAAGCTCAGCCTCAATCACCTCATACACCTTAGCTCCAGTGCCTACTGGAACGGTTGATTTATCGACTACGATTAGCGGTTTGCTTAAATTTTCTCCGATAGATTTAGCAACTGAAAGCACATATTTTAAATCCGCCTGTCCATCAGCTCCCATAGGTGTGCCAACTGCGATAAATAGCACATCTGCATACTCTAGCGCCTCAGTTATCTGCGTGCTAAATTTAAGCGAGCCATTTTTGTAGCACTCGCTCACGATATCAGCAAGCCCTGGCTCATATATCGGCACGACACCGTTTTTTAGCGCTTCGATCTTTTTTTCATCGACATCGACGCAGATCACGCTGTTGCCCATTTTAGCAAAGCATGCGCCACTCACTAGCCCAACATATCCAGTCCCAATCACAGCTACTTTCATGCTTATCCTTAAATTTTCTTTTCCCACTCAAGGGCAGTTTTTATGATGAGTGCTAGATCGTCTCTTTTTGGCTTCCAGTTTGTTAGCGAGCGTAGTTTGCTTGCGTTTGAGATAAGGATGGCTGGGTCGCCGTTCCTTCTTGGTGCATTTAGCACTTTAAAATTTACCCCACTCACCTCTTTTGCGGTCTCGATGACCTCTTTTACGCTAAATCCTCTACCGTATCCCACGTTAAAAGTTTCGCTGCCATTTTGGCTGATATATTCAAGTGCGTTTATGTGAGCGTCTGCTAGGTCGCTAACGTGAATGTAATCTCTAACGCATGTACCATCTTTTGTCGCGTAGTCATCGCCAAAGATACCCATGCTCTCACGCTTGCCAAGTATAGTTTGCACGGCTACTTTGATAAGGTGCGTAGCGTTTGGATAGTTTTGACCGATAAGCCCCTCCTCATCCGCTCCTGCGACATTAAAGTAGCGAAGTATTGCAAATTTGAAATTTTCATTTGAAGCAGCATAATCTTTAATGATCTGCTCGCTCATAAGTTTGCTTCTACCGTATGGATTTATTGGATTTGTAGGCGTTGTTTCACTAACTTCTGCCACATCTGGCTCACCGTAAACTGCGGCAGTTGAGCTAAATATAAATTTATTTACATTGTAAGTTTTTGCGTATTTTAGCACCCTTGCGACGTTTGCGGTGTTGTTTAGATAGTATTTTAGCGGCTCGCTCATACTCTCAAAAACCTCGATAAACGCTGCAAAATGGATGATCGCATCAAATTTGCCACTTTCAAAAATTTCACTTAGATCATCTTCTAAATTTGCATTTATAAATTTAAAATTTCCGATTTTTTGGAGCGCCTCAAGTGCTTTTTGTGAGCCCTTGCAGAGATTATCGATGATGGTTATCTCATCTTTACCTTGCTTTAAAAGTGCTTTTACTACGTGGCTGCCGATGTATCCAGCACCACCTGTTACTAAAATTTTCAAGTTTAAGCCTTTCGTAAAAAATGGTTAATTTTATCAAAAATAGGGTAAAGCAAAAGTAAAGCAAGGCTTTTGAATAAATTTTAATCTTCTCTAACCCTTAAAAATATTGGAAATCTTGGCTTGCCATTAGCAGTTAAATTTTGAAATTTATATGTGATGATAGAGCCTATCTTTGGAGGATTTTGGCGCTTTTCATCGCTTAGTCCTGAGCCTATTTTAAAGATAGTGCCAGATTTTGGCTCACCAGCTTTTTCTTCGTCATCTTTGCCGCCAAGCGCCCTGCAAGTGAGCGAGCCAGCAAGATTAGCGTATTTGCCGCTGCCTTTATTTATAGCGATTACTTCACACTCGGCATCTTTAAATTTTTTAAATTTAAACGCATTTTTACTTCGTTTTCGCTCGTACGGCGCATTTGGCTCACGCACGACTGCTCCCTCTCCGCCTTTTACAATAATGTCCTCTGTGAATTTTAAAAATTGAGCGTTATCTCGTATTTTTATTTGTTTTATGATGATCAAATTTTCATTTGGCTTATTTTTTAGAAATTTAGCCAAAACTTCAAGCCTATCAAGCAAGCCACCACTTGCCTCAGGCACGTCAAAAACGTGAAATTTAAGCCTATGCCAAGCTTTTTCATCTGGTACTTTATCCATCACTGTTGCTTGAATTTCTTCAAATTTAAGCTCCTTTGCGTAAAGCTCGCCATCGAGTGCAAATTTTGGGAAATTTTTAGTAAAACTTCGCGGTGCATTCAGCTTTTTGCCCTGTCTTGAGAGTAAATTCTCTCCATCCCAGTAGGCACGTACGCCATCAAGCTTCTCGCTAGCTAGCCAGCCACTGACATTTTGATCTTTATACTCGCTAAGGCGCAGCAAATCAAGAGAAAATGCAAAATTTAAAAGGAGTAAAACCGCAAAAATTATTCTAATCAAGCTTTTGCCTTGCAAAAACAATAATCCATATGATCATCTACAACGCCCACACTTTGCAAAAATGCATAGGTGCTAACAGAGCCTAGAAATTTAAACCCTCGCTTTTTTAGCTCCTTTGCCACAAAGTCTGACATAGGCGTAGTGGCTGGCACTTGTTTGATATCTTGATAGTGATTTATGATCTGCTTGCCGTCAAATTTGGAATCAAATTTTCTTAACAAATATCCCCACAAATAGTCATAAAAGCTGCCAAATTCTTGCGTTACGGATAAAAATGCAATGGCGTTTGCAGAAAGCGATTTTAGTTTTAACTTGTTGCGGATCAATCTCTCGTTTTGCATAAATTTCGCTATCTCAGCCTCGCCGTAATGCTTGATCTTCTCTGGATCAAAGCCATCAAACGCCTCTCTCATGGCCTCTCTTTTTTGAAGCACTCCATGCCACGAAAGTCCCGCCTGAAAGCCCTCCAGAACTATCATTTCGAAAAATTTTCTATCATCTTTTATGGCTTTGCCCCACTCATTATCGTGGTAAGCTATATCAAGCTCGCCTTTTGCCCATTCGCATCGCCTCATCTGCGTCCCTTAAATCTTAACTCCGTAAAACTCGCAATACCACTCGACAAATTTAGCCACGCCGTCATTTACTTTTGTGTTTGGCTTGTAGTCAAAGTCAGCCACCAAGTCGCTCACATCAGCAAATGTTGCTGGCACGTCGCCTGCTTGGAGTGGGAGAAAATTTTTCTTGATCTCACGGCCAATCTTTATCTCAACAGCCTTGATGTAGTCCATGAGCTCAACAGGGCTATTATTGCCGATGTTATAGACCTTAAAAGGCGCTTTTGAAATGGCAGGATCTGGGTGTTTCGCATCCCAAGCTGGGTTTGGCTTAGCAGGGTTGTCTATGCATTTAATGATGCCCTTTACGATGTCGTCCACGTAGGTAAAGTCACGCTTCATCTTGCCATAGTTAAAAACATCGATAGTTTTATCTTTAAGCGCAGCATCAACGAACAAAAATAGCGCCATATCAGGGCGTCCCCATGGTCCATACACCGTAAAAAAGCGAAGTCCAGTTGTTGGCACGTTAAATAGATGGCTATAAGTGTGCGCCATCATCTCGTTGCTCTTTTTAGTCGCTGCGTAGAGGCTTATAGGGTGATTGACCCCCTCGTGCGTAGAAAATGGCATATTTTCATTTAGGCCATAAACCGAGCTAGAGCTTGCATAGACTAAATTTTTGATCTCATTGTGGCGGCAGCACTCGAGGATATTCACAAAGCCAGTGATGTTGCTATCGATGTAAGCTTTTGGGTTTATGAGCGAGTAGCGAACGCCAGCTTGTGCAGCCAAATTTACCACTACATCAAATTTTTCTTTGCTAAAAAGCTCTTTCATAGTCTTTTCATCAGCGAGGTCTGCTTTTATAAATTTTAAATTCGGATGTGTTTTTGAGGTGATAAGCTTGCCATAATCTATCTCGCTAGTCTCAAAGCCAGCCGTTTTTAGGCGTGCAAGCTTTAAATTTACGTCGTAATAGTCATTTATCACGTCATATCCGACGACATCATCGCCTCTTTTTATGAGTGCATTTGCCAAGTGAAATCCTATAAATCCAGCTGTTCCAGTTACTAAAATTTTCATATTTTTCCTTTCATTTTTGGCTTATTTTAGTGCAAAAATGTAAATTTACGTATTTAGATCAGGATGATCCCAGGCGTTAAATTCAGCCTTTATGTCATCATTTTCTTGCCCTTTGCAACATAGCCACTCAAGCCCTGCACGTCTTTCCATAACAACCTCTTCGTCAAGTCCAGCAAGCTTTTTGCCATTTATCCTTGCATCTACACACGCCCAGTGGTAGCGATAAACTAGGTCAAGTTTGCTTAAAATTTCATCCAAACTGCGAAGTTTTGAGCGGTTTTTGAGTCCGCCCTCTCTAAAGACATCCATCACAAACTCGCAGTCGCAAATTTTATCCATCTGGCCTATATCTTCAGCAATGCCAAGCGCCCAAAGCAAGATCCAAAGCGACTCATATTTCCAGCCCATATTTACGACTGTTTTCATATCGGCTCTATCCTCAACGACCTCTTTTTCTTTTACACTTAGCCCTTCATAGGCATTACCTAAAAAACTCTTTGCCCATGCCATATTTTCTTTGCCCAAAGAGCCTTCATCACGGATAGTGCAAGCACACATAATCGCTGTAAATGAGCAAACCGCACGAGCAATGATCTCATCAACGCTTCTTGGAGTAACTTCACTATTGTCATACCTTAGCGGCAGACTCTCAAGCACAGCCACGCCCTCTTTTTTTAAAATTTTTATACTCTCATCTTTTCTTTGTTGCGCTGTTTTTGGCATATCCGCACCTTTTTTAAAATATCAAACACTCCCATTTTTATTCAAAAAACTCAGCGTTAAATTTCTCTTCGTTAAAATTTTTACCTAAAAATTTACAGGCTTCGATCATATCAGTTCTTGCTATTTCAAAGCAACTCGTAGCCCCAGGGCTTGGAGTCATATTAAAACTTATGCCATCGCCTGTACTTATCTTACCCTCGCCAAGCTCAAGGCACTTTTTATTACGGTCAATAACTTGCGGTCTTACGCCGCCAAAATTTACAGCATAGCTCAGATCGTTTTCACTTAGGCTTGGTACGATCTTTCTAGCATCTTTTACAAATTCTTTTTTATTGATAAATGGCACTTCAAATAAGAAATTTCTTAAAATATAAGATCTGATGTCGCTATCTTTTAAGAGATTTGTAAAGACTTCAAAGACGTTTTTATCAAATTTTAGGCATTTACAAAAGTCAAAAAAGCTTGAACAGCCGTGGTATCTCTCTAGTTTTGGTATGACTAGGGCTGTTGGTCCAAAGCGAGTGTTGCCATTAGCTAGGATATCTGGATCGCCGTGAAGCGCAGCAAATGGTAGCTTATCGTTTTGCACCATATAGACTTTGCCGTTTAGTAAGCGTTTTTTTGCGAAATAAAAGCTTCCAGCAACGGGCAATGTGCTAAGATGAAGCCCATAACCCATCTTGTGAGCCAAAAATAGCGAGTGTCCTCCAGCATCTACTACAACGTAGTTTGCGGTGATTACTTCGCCATCATTTATCTTTATGTGAAATGTATCGCCCGCCTTTTTTATATCAGTTACTTCTGAGTTTAGGCTGATCTCATAGCCATCTGCGCCTAAATTTAGCGCATTTTGCACAAGTGAGTTTGCTAAGCCGCCAAAGTCCATCGTCGTAAACTGCCCATTTTGCGTGCCTATGGCGATGATGTTTTCTGGCCTCTCATTACCATTTGCGTCAAAAACGACGTTTGGCTCGATTTGTTTTAACTTCTCTTTGTCATAAATTTCAAGGTAAGGAAAAAGCTCTTTAAAACTCTCATATCTCTCTTTCATACGCTCTACTTCGGCATCTCCGATAGCTAGTGCCATCTTTTGATGAGCGAACATATACTTGCCATCAAGATTGTATTTTAGAGCATATTTTACTGGCATATTTGCCACACGAGAGACTTTTTTTGCCTTTTCTAGTGTGTAATTTGTCTCGATATCGCCACAATGAATGGTTTGTGAGTTACCTTTGCCGCTTGAATTTAGAGTAGCCACGCCGTCATATTTTTCTAAAAGTGCGACCTTTTTTATATCGCTAAATGCAGCCAACTCGTAAAAGAGCGCCGTCCCACTAATGCCTGCTCCGACAATTACCACTTCAAAGTGCTTCTGCCTCATTTTTTCTCCCAAAAAAGTTTAGTCGCCAAAATGATACTATATTAATTTTAAAACAAACAGCATAGTTAAAAAAGCTAGAATTTTTATATAAAAGAGAAATTTGGCAAGGCTTTCACCTTGCCTTGAAGTTAAAATTTATAAGATATATTTACCTTAAAATTTCTACCTGACTCCCAGTCTATTGTGTTTTGGTTGCCTGTGTAGTCAGCCATCCTTTGTGACTGCGAAGCATATGCTTTGTTAAATAGGTTATAAATTCCAGCATTTATCTCTAGTCCTTTAAATTTACCACTGCTTGGCGCATAGGTAGCATAGATATCGCTAACTGCATAGCTAGGTATCTTGACATTTTTATCATCGCCAGCTGAGACGGTATTTTTTGATGCAAAGTAAATTAGATTGTAGCCTATTAATGTATCGATCCTTGAAAATGCATACTCTGCATTAAATGTATATTTGTCGCCCTGATCTCGGTAACCGATGATGTTTGAGGTGTAGTATCCACCCCTTGCTAGATTTGCTACCCTATCTTTATACTTTACATTTTGATGAGTGTAGCTAGCAGCTAGGCTTAGTGCGTCTAAATTTAGCCTTGCAAGTAGCTCAACGCCGCTTATATCAGCCCCGCCAGCGTTTATCCTAGCTAAGGTTGGATTTACGCCACCATTTGCTGCGTTGTTATCTACTATTAAATTTTTATATTTTGTCATAAAGTATTTTGCAGAGAGGCTGTACGAGCTAGTTTCACTTATTTCACCTTGATATCTAACGCCCGTCTCATAGCTATTGCCAGTTGTCGCTTTTAGATCTTTATTTGCCGCCCAGCTTAAAGGCCTGCCCCTACTAGTTCCACTCGCCATCATAGACTCCATGACGTCAGGCCCTCTAAAGACCCTCGCATAGCTTGCAAACGCATGCAAGCCTTTAATGATCTCATAATCAAGCGCAAGCGCTGGGGTAAATTCGTTAAATTTATAGGTGTAGCTCTTTACATTTCCAGCCCTGCCATCATAGCTTTTTAGCTCATGGTGCGTATATCTGATGCCTGGAGTAACAGTTAGCGAGTTAAAATTTAGCGCATCTTCTGCATAGATTGAGTAGTTATTTACCTTTTCAGGGTAGTGGTTGTTTGGCTTATTAAAATTTTTACTTTGATAAAACTCAGCGCCGTATCTAAGCGTCTGTGTCAAAGCACCACTCTCGACTACACTTTTAGCCTTTGCGTTTATGCCGTTTGTTTTTACGCCTAAAATTTTTAAGACCGGGTCATCTTTTTTATGCTCGGTATTGTATACCGTTACATCTAAATTTAGAAGATTGCTTGGTTTGTACTCGTATTTTAGCGTTGTAGTATCACGCTCATATTTGCGGTAGTCATCGACATTTGCTCCATTATGCCAGCTACCAAATTCTGCTCTAAATGGATAAATACCTTTAAATTCATTATGCTCTCTTGAGATAGAAATTCTATGTGCATCAAGGAAGCTATAACCAAGCTTTAAAAGATAGCTAAGGTCGTTTCCATCGCCACCTATCTTTCTTTTATTGCCGCTTTTGCCATAGTCGTAGTCTTTGTGATTAATAGCGGCTATAAAGTCAAGTCCCTCAACCGGTGCAGTAAAGAGCATAAGACCTTGAGAAAATTCGCTGTTGTTTGAAGCGTATCCAGTCTTTATCTTTGCACCGATGATCTCACCATCATCAAGCAAGTCTTTTGCGTCAACCGTTTTAAAGGCGACCGAGCCACCAAGTGCGCCTGAGCCATTTACTACTGACCTTGAGCCAACTTCGACATCAACGGCTTTTATAAGATCTGGGTCGATTAGTAAATCGGCGTTGTGGTGAAACGTGTTTCCGTTTTGTTTAGCACCATCTATCGTGATGTTTAGGCCGCGGTCACTAACGCCCCTCATGTAAATTTTTTGATTCATACCGTTTGTTCCGCCTACGTAAACGCCAGGGATGTCTCTCATCACGTCTTTTGCTAGGCCAGCATTTCTGGTTGAAATTTTGATGTCATCAACTCCATATCCGCCACTGCTACTTGTTACCTCAACTCCGCTTAATACGCTCTCGTCTGCCCCATTTGCACAAACTGCTATGCTTGCTGCAAGAGAGAGTTTAAATAAGCTTTTAAATCTCATATTTCCTCCTAATTTGGTTATTAAAGTTACTATTTTAATTTTATAACATAATTTTGAGATTGAATATTATAATTTAAAATATAAATTTTGGGTAAATTTTCGGGTTTTTAGACAAAAATATAAATTATTTTTAAATTTTTAATTGTCCATTAATTTAATTAAATTCCGATATAAAGGACTAAATTAAATAATTTTATCAAAGTAGTAAATAAGGTTAATTTTTAATAGAAAAATTCTTAAATTTTATAGATAATTTTTATCAAAAAAGGCTTAAGAAATCTAAAATAAATTTTACTTTTTTAGCGCTCAGAATTTTTTTATAAACACTCTTAGATAGACTATGAAGAAATTTTAAAATTTAAATAAGATAGAGCAAAACTCTTGGATCTAATAGAAGTATCATGCAAATTTATTAGACGCCATTGAATACAAAAATGAAATATTCATTCATGCAAATAATATCTTTTTTCATATCTTTTAGCCTTAGACTTATGTTGGTGTCTTGCTAAAGTATCGGCAGTAGTACAAATATCATCCTATCAAGGCTAAAATTTTTCACATCTTCACGCCAGTCATCCCAGTAGTAAAGCTAGCAAAATTTAGATATATCGCCGCATAGCCCCAGTATAAAAACTGCGAGTAGCCAAGCTGCGCATCTTCCCATTTGCCGCTTGTCTGGCATGCAGTAAAAGACATTGCCGGCTTTGCCACCAAAGGCACCACCGTTTATCACTAAAAATTTATACAAAACATCGTTTGCCACGAACAAATTGCTAGACATCTACCTTGCCTCGCTAAAGTTTTTGCCAAGGTTAAAGCTGTAAATTCCGCGCTTCATCTGCTCACATCCTGAACCAAGTAGGTGCAGCCAACCTCCATTCATCACGATGCCACCATACCTATAAACAAACGCACCAATCGACGATCGAGTAGTTACCTGAAGCCTCAAAAGCTCGCTTTACACCATGCTTTCATCAAGAAACAAAATTTAATTAGCCTCTTTTAGCCACTCCTTGATCAGTGCCCAGCCTGGCCTATTGCGTCTATAAGCTCATCTAAAGCTCATATTGTCTGCCCTTGCGGTAAATTTAGTGAAATTTTAAAGAAGAGTTTGGCGAGTCGCCCCGCCAAATTTGTATCAGTAGATTATTTTGCGTCCCAAGCTAGGATCGTGTTGCCCTCGGCGTCGGTAGCCACGTCACCCATGCCCATGATGTTATAGCCGCAGTCTACGTAGTGAACTTCGCCTGTTACGCCACTAGCTAGGTCGCTAAGCAGATACATAGCGCTGTTGCCGACATCTTCAGTTGTGACGTTGCGTTTTAGCGGGCTATTTACTTCGTTGTAACGAAGTATCATCCTAAAGTCGCCTATTCCGCTTGCGGCAAGCGTTTTAATTGGGCCTGCGCTGATCGCATTTACACGGATATTTTTAGCACCAAGGTCGTGTGCTAGGTAGCGAACTGAGCTTTCAAGTGCCGCTTTGGCAACGCCCATGACGTTGTAGTGTGGCACAAATTTTGGTCCACCAAGGTATGTAAGAGTAAGCACTGAGCCACCCTCTTTTAGCACCGGTAGGACCGCACGAGTAAGGCTTAGTAGCGAGTACACACTAGTTCCCATCGCTATATCAAATGCCTCTTTTGTCGTGTTTACAAACTCGCCTTCTAGCGCTTCTTTTGGTGCATAAGCCACTGCATGCACGATAAAATCGATCTCGCCAAGATCTTTTTTGATTTGACCCGCAAGCCCATCTAAATGTGCCTGATTATTCACATCAAGTTCGTAAACAAATTTGCTACCAAACTCCTCTGCGATTGGCTCTACACGTTTTTTTAGCGCATCGTTTAGGTAGGTAAACGCCATCTGCGCACCCTGGGCGTGACAAGCTTCGGCGATGCCGTAAGCGATGGATTTAGCGTTAGCGACGCCGACGATGAGGCCTTTTTTGCCTTTTAAAATCATTACTTCTCCTTTAAAATTTGCTTGGCTTTTGAGTGCTTTTTAGCAAAATCGCCAAAAATCATCTCAAAAATCCTTCGCAATTTGACTTAAAAATTTTGCAATTCAAATTTAACAAAACGTCAAATTCTAAACATAAATCGATAAGCGGAAATATCGCTAGGCGGATTTAAATGTTTCGCAGTAAATTTAATCCCGAGACTAGGCAAGTAGCCTGTCGCAGACTTAAAATTTCCAACTCATTAAAAGACGCTCACGAGACGACGCGTATAAGCTCCAAAAACTTCGTTGCGTCCCAGCTCGCCGTACCTACTAACACTCCGTCGCAGTTTGCTATCCCAGCAATCCCGCCGATATTTGCGGCATTTACGCTACCTCCGTAAAGCAGCGGCGTGCTCGTCTGCTCGCGGATGAAATTTAAAATCTCCTCTATCTGCTCTGCGCTCGCGCTCTTGCCCGTGCCTATCGCCCAAATTGGCTCGTAGGCGATCAACAGCTGCTCGTAACCAAGGTCGATATTTTTTAGCTGATTCGCTAGAAACTCCTTTGTGTGACCTGCTTCGTTTACGCTCAAATTTTCGCCGATGCAGTAGACAATCTGCCAGCCCGCCTTTACTGCGAAATCAAATTTAGCTCGCAAAAGCTCCTCGCTCTCGCCAAGCTCGCGCCGTTCGGAGTGCCCGATCAGCACACTTTTTACGCCAAACTCGTCCAGCATCGCCTTGCCGATCTCGCCGGTGTGAGCGCCACTTTCGCAAGGGTAGAAATTTTGCGCGCCGAGTTTAAATTTATGAGCCGTAAGATCAAGCGCGCTAAACGGAGGAAATACCGTCACGTCGTCATTTGCGCTTAAATTTGCGTCTAAAATTTCAGCGTATTTAGCAAAGCTCGCTCTCGTGTGATTGCATTTTAAATTTGCTAAAAACCTCACTCCACAGCCTTTCTAAGCGGTTTTATGCCTGGCAGCTCCTTGCCCTCGATAAGCTCCAAGCTCGCGCCGCCTCCGGTCGAGATAAAGGTCATCTCGTCGGCATCTCCCGCGCGCTCGACGACGTCGGCCGTATCGCCGCCGCCAACGACCGTAGTCGCGTGTGTGTCGATGATAGCGTGGCTCATTTTGATACTACCTTTGCTAAATTTATCCATCTCAAAAACGCCCATCGGCCCGTTCCACCAGATGGTTTGCGCGTCGGCGATGACCTCTTTAAAGAGCCTAATCGACGCCGGTCCGATATCTAACCCCATCCAGCCGCTAGGTATTTCTTGCGCTGGGACGAATTTCACCGCACTTTCGGCAGAAAACGTCTGAGCCGCAACGACGTCTACTGGCAGGTAAATTTTAACGCCAAGCTCCCTGCCCTTGCGCAAAATTTCGCGCGCATCCTCGATGAGGTCTTCTTCAAGAAGCGAATTTCCGATATTTTCGCCGAGAGATTTTAGAAACGTAAATGCCATGCCACCGCCAATTATGAGCTTATCTACGCGTGGCAGAAGGTTATGCAAGGCTTGCAGTTTGCCGCTTACCTTGCTGCCGCCCACGACCGCCACGAATGGACGCGCAGGGTGTTTGATGAGATTTTGAGCGAAATTTATCTCTTTTTGCAACAAAAATCCCGCCGCCTTGTGCTTCTCGTCGTAAAATTTAGTGATCGCCTCGACCGATGCGTGAGCCCTGTGGCAGACGCCAAATGCGTCGTTTATGTAAAATTCGCCAAATTCTGAAAGCTCTTTTGCCAAAGCTTCGTCGTTTTTGGTTTCGCCCTTTTCAAAGCGCAAATTTTCAAGAAGTAAAATTTCGCCCGGTTTTAGTGCGGCGACTTTGGCTTTGGCGTCCGCGCCGACGACGTCCTCAGCAAATATCACGTCTCTATCAAGCAGCCTTGAAAGCCTCTTTGCCACGCCTCGCAGCGAAAATTTCTCCTCAAAGCCGTTTTTAGGTCGCCCCAAGTGACTAACTAAAACCACGCTGCAGCCGTTATCCAGGCAGTAGCGGATAGTTGGTATCGCCGAGCGTATGCGGCGGTCGTCGGTGATGTTTAAAAACTCGTCCATCGGCACGTTAAAATCGCACCTGACAAATACTTTCGCGCCGCCGAGCTCAAGGTCGTTGATCGATAAAATTTCACTCATTTTTAACCCTTTAAATTTACTTCGTAGCCACGATCTTAGCTAGATCCACAAGCCTTGTCGAGTAGCCCCACTCGTTGTCGTACCACGCAAAGACCTTCACCATATCATCAGCGATGACCTGCGTAGTGTCGCTCGCTACGATACTGCTATATGCGCTCGTGCAAAAGTCGCTGCTCACTCTATAATCATCATCGACGAATAAAATTCCCTTCAAATTCGACTCAGCAGCCGCTCTAAACGCCTCGTTTATCTCCTCTTTGCTAGCAGGTCTTTTTAAAACCGCCGTTAGATCGACCATTGAGACATTTGCCACTGGCACGCGCACTGCTTGACCGTGCATCTTGCCGCTTAGATCGGGAAGTACTTTTGCGATCGCTTTTGCCGCTCCGGTGGTCGTAGGCCCGATATTTAGGGCCGCAGCGCGCGAGCGGCGGAAGTCTTTGGCCTTTACATCAACCAAGCTTTGGCCGTTTGTGTAGGCGTGGATCGTGGTCATGAGCCCTTTTACGATGCCGAATTTATCGTTTAGCACCTTTGCGACGGGAGCTAGGCCGTTTGTGGTGCAGCTTGCGTTTGAGACGATCGCTTCGCCTGCGTATTTATCGTCGTTTACGCCGACTACAAAGGTCGCCGTGTCGTCTTTAGCCGGAGCGCTCATGACGACTTTTTTGATGCCGCAAGCTAGATAGGGCTCGCATTTTTCGGTGGTTAAAAACTTGCCCGTACACTCCAAAACCACGTCTACGCCGTAGTCAGCGTAGCTAAGCTCGTTTAGATCTCTTGTTGAAAAAACTCTTATCTTTTTGCCGTTTACTTCTATAAAATCGTCGCTTATCACCTTAACGTCTTGCTTAAATTCGCCGTGCACGCTATCGTATTTGAGCAGATAGCGCGTCATGTCGCGCGTCGCCGTGTCGTTGATAGCAACAAGCTCAACGTCGTCTCGCTCTAAAATAATACGAGCGGCACACCTTCCGATACGTCCAAAACCGTTGATTGCTACTTTAACTGACATCTTAGCTCCTTTTGATATAATTACGCCTAATTCTACAAAAAAGAATTTTAAAACAAATATAAACAAGGCACTTTAATAGATGAAGTTAGCACTTTTTGGCGGGAGCTTTGATCCGGTTCATTTAGGACACGATAGCATTGTAAAAATGGCACTAAGCGGCCTTGATATCGACAAGCTCATCATCATGCCAACTTTTATAAGTCCTTTTAAGAGCGAATTTTCAGCTCCGCCAGAGCTTCGCTTAAAGTGGATAAGAGAAATTTGGGGCGGCCTAGAGAAGGTCGAGATCTCAGACTATGAGATAAATTTAGCTCGTCCAGTGCCTACCATAGAGACGGTTAAGTATTTGTATCAGAAATTCAAGATAGAGAAATTTTCTCTCATAATAGGCGCGGACCACCTAGCTACGCTTGATAAGTGGCATGGCTACGAGGAGCTAAAAAATTTAGTGCAGTTTGTGATCGCCAAGCGCAATCACATAGAAATTCCACGTAATTTACAAAAAATGGACGTGCATGTGGATGTTAGCTCATCGCAAATCAGGCACCAAAAAGGGCTTGATGAGCTGCCTAGCGAGATAAAAGATGAGATTATAAATTTTTACCAAGGATACAAAATGCAAGAGAGATCGATGCAAGAGCGCACCGAAAGTATAGTTAAGGTTTTAGACGCAAAAAAGGCTGAAGAGATACAAGTGTTTGATATGAGTGGAGATGATTATTTCGTAAAGGCCGTAGTTATCGCTACTACGCTTGGTGAGAGGCATGCTTACTCACTGAGCGAGGATCTAAAAGAGGAACTTAAACCTCTTGGAGAAAAATTTATAGGCACTGAGAGTTCGCCTGATTGGATCGTGATGGACCTTGGCGACATCTTAGTACATCTTTTAAGCCCAGCTTATCGAGCAAAATACAACATCGAAGAGTTTTTGCAAAAGCTAAAAACTAGCAAAGAGTCTTAACAAAAATAAGCGAAGAGCAAATAAGCCATAAAAATATAAAAAATGCTAGCAAAAATGGCTTTTTGCCCGTCGCTTTAAATATACTCCTATCTATCCCAAATCCCAAAGCACACATCGCGACGCAAAGGCAGATGCTAGCAACCAGCTTTAAAATTTGCACCAAATTTTCAGGGAAAAATGGCAAAGATCTAACGCATATCGCCACTAGGAAAAATAGCGCAAACCAAGGGATACTCTTTAGCTTTGAGCCACCGCTATTTTGGCTTAAATTTAAGAAATTTAGCAAAAACAAAAATGGCACAAGCATGATGACGCGAAGCATTTTTATAATGACGGCAGTGCTGCTTGCTGTGCCGTCAAATGCTGCTGAGGCTGCCACTACATGGGCTACTTCGTGAAGTGAGCCGCCGATAAAAAAGCCGGTTTGGTGTGGCGTGAGAGCTAAAAATTTAGCGATAAATGGATAGATAAACATACCAATCGTCCCAAAAAGCACCACCGTGCAAATGGCGATAGCAAGCTTGTTTGCGTCTGATTTTATCTCATTTTGCGTGGCCATAACAGCAGCTGCACCGCATATACTTGCCCCTGAGCCAATGAGCACGGCACTATCCTTGCTAAGCCCCAAAGCTTTAGCGGCAAAAAGCGCAAAGCAAAAGGTCGCAAAGACCATAAAAGCTGCGTATATCATGCCTAGAGTGCCGACACTTGCGATCTCGCTAAGGCTTATGTTAAAGCCAAAAAGTATGATGCCTAGCCTTAAAATTTGCTTCCCAGCGATCGCTACGACGCCACTACTTTTTAAAATTTGAGTTTGTTTGGTAAAAAGATTTGCAAAAATGGCGCCTAAAATGATAGAGATGATGAGCGGGCTGGTGTGAAATTTAGCTAGAAGTGTGTTTGAGAGTGCAAAAGAAATGACGCATATGAGTGCTAAAACAAGTACGGTAAGAAATTTGTGAGACATATTTTAACCTTAACTCTTTTTTTAAAAATGCAATTAGCACGTTTGGGTATAATTAGACGAATTTTATAATGCAAATTTAAAATAAAGATAAAGGGATAGGACTATGATCATCCTTGGCGAAAAATATGCTTTTACCAGCCTAGAACTAGAAAAGCTTAGAAAGAAATTTGGCCAGGTGAATTTTTTATCCCATGAAAATAGCGACGCAAAAGCCTTGCGAAGCGCACTAGAAAATCTCATAAAATCAGGCGATCAAAGGCTGATCGTGCTAAATACTGCAAAGCCAGTTGATGGCAAACTGGTGAGATTTCTCACGCTTTTGCAGTTTAAAACGAAGTATAAAAAGATAAAATTTTTAAATGTAGAGAATTTTTTAGAAATTTACCTACACAAATGTTATATCCCAGAAAATGGGGAAAATCTTAATTTTTTAGATGAGATAAGGCCTTATGGTGCCTTTGATTACGCACTGAAGCGAATGATCGATTATGCTAGCTGTTTGGTACTTTTTATCTTGCTTTTTGGTCTAAAATTTTATGTAAAAAGAAAGATAGACGTGCAATCACCCGGAAGCCTTTACTTTTTACAAAGTAGAGTTGGGCTAGACAACAAGGAATTTGAGTGCATCAAATTTCGTTCGATGATGGAAGATGCCGAGAAAGATGGAGCAAAATTTGCTAGCGAAAATGACGAGAGAGTATTTGAGTTTGGCGAATTTATGCGCAAAACTCGTATAGACGAGGTGCCACAGTGTATAAACGTCTTTCGAGGACAAATGCATCTGATAGGTCCAAGGCCTGAGCGAAGGCACTGGATAAATTTCTTTGAAAAAGAGATTCCTTACTACAATGAACGCCATATCGTCCGTCCTGGGATTACCGGCTGGGCACAGGTAAACTACCCTTATGGCTCAAATACACACGACGCCAAACAAAAACTAATGTATGATCTTTACTACATAAAACACTGGTCGATTTGGCTAGAGATAAAGATCATAGTAAAAACTATTGCGATTGTATTTGAGAAAAAAGGCGTTTAAATTCTCAAGAGCATCATGAGTTTGAGATATTTTTAAATAAACATTTTTTTTCAAATTTAATTTTGTTGCTTTTAGCCAAAATATGTAAATTCTACATTCTATCTTTAGCTGTAATTCCCATTATATTAAATGCTGTTTTTATCGAGATAGCGACAACCGCAAAAACTTTTAGCAAGCTATCTTCGTTTTCGTTTCCAACCACACGGTTTTCATTATAAAATTTATGAAAGCTAGCAGCCAGCGACTTCAGATAGTCTGGGATCTTTTGAAGCTGCCTTGAGATAAAAGCATCATCTAAAATTTCAGGTAAAATCAGTGCTTCAAAAAGTAAATTTTTAGCATTTTCATCTAGGCATTCAAAGTCAGCATTTATCACGTCACAAACGCTTTTTCCAGCCTTTGCGAAGATTTGATTTATCCTAGCGTGAGCGTAGTTTATGTAAAAGATAGGATTTGAGCTATCCTCTTTTTTAAGCTCATCCACATCAAATTCCAAACTACTCGTATTTGCCTTGCTTATAAAGATAAATCTAAGCGCCTCAGCACCGATCTCACTTACGATATCGCTCATCAGTACAGCATTACCAGCACGCTTGCTCATCTTGTATGGCTTGCCATCTTTTAGCAGGCTAACCATCTGCATAAGTATCACTTCAAGCTTGTTTTCATCGTATCCAAGGAAATTTATCGCAGCCTTTAGCCTTGCGATATATCCATGGTGATCTGCACCCCAAATGTTTATGTAGTGATCGAAATTTTTCTCAAATTTAGCATTATGATAGATAATGTCGCCAGCTAGATATGTTGGTCTGCCGTCATTTCTAACTACGACCCTATCGTTATCATCGCCAAGCGTGGTTGAAGCGATATAAGTAGTACCCTCTTTTTCATACATTTGATTTGAGCGTTTTAGCTTGTTTATAGTTGGCTCTAGGCCGTCATAAAGAGCCTTCTCACTAGCCCAGCTCTCTATGAATATCCCAACATCTGCTAAATCTTTTTTAATGATTTCAAGCACGATATCCTTGCCAAACTCGGCAAGCTCAAGGTTTCTGCTCTCGTCATAAAAAATTTCCTTGCCAAATTTCTCATTTGCAAGCCTAGCAATATCTAAAATATAATCGCCTCTGTAGTATTTCTCTGGATAGACGACGCTTTCGTTGAAAAGCTGCTCTTTTGCCGCAAGCGATATCGAAGTGCCAAGTAGGTCGATTTGATTACCAGCATCGTTTATATAGTATTCTGTCGAGATAGCATAGCCAAGTCTTTTACCAAGTCTTGCCAAAGTATCGCCATAAACTGCGCCTCTAACGTGTCCGATGTGAAGTGGTCCAGTTGGATTTGCACTTATGTATTCTATTAAATAGCTATCTTTTTTCGCATCTTCTTTTGCAAAATTTTCGCTATCTAGCAAAATTTGCCTTGAAATTTCATCTAAAAACTCGCTTTTTAGCTTGAAATTTAAGTAGCCATTTACTGCACTAGCTTCAACTATTTTGCTATCACTAAATTTATCGGCAAACTCGCTAGCTATCACGGCTGGCGACTTTCTTAGCTCCTTTGCTAGGCTAAAAAGTGGCGTTGCATAGTGGGCTAAATTTTTATCTTTTGGCTTTTCAAGCACAAATTCATGCTCTAAAATCTTTGAAATTTCAGCTTTTATTTTATTTTTCAACTCTAAAACCTATGCGTTTTTAGTTGTTTCTTCTATTTTTTGACTATCGGCATTCTCTTCTTTATGCTCGACTTTCTCACTTTTTTCAGGTATTGTATCTTCCATCTCGGCTTTAA
The DNA here is from genome assembly GCF_902460705.1 of Campylobacter concisus. Classification (GTDB taxonomy): domain Bacteria; phylum Campylobacterota; class Campylobacteria; order Campylobacterales; family Campylobacteraceae; genus Campylobacter_A; species Campylobacter_A concisus_Z. The sequence goes on from NZ_CABPUP010000001.1 coordinate 607,045, forward strand.
AAGTCTTTATGCCTTTGCCTAGTCCTTTTGCAAGTTCTGGGATCTTCTTCGCTCCAAAAAGTAAAACAATAATCGCTAAAACAACTAGCCAGTGACCAATACTAAAAGAACCCATTTTTTCTCCTCAATAAATTTTTCAAAATCTTATCATAAATTCCTGAATTTCTAGCAATCTATCCACTCATCAATAACGCGTCTTAAGTCTATTTTCGTGCTTTTTAGCCTCATCGCTCTAAGAATTGATTTTAGGCCTTTATAACTCTTTTCAATGTCATCATTTACCAAAAAATAATCATATTCTAAGATGTGCTCCATCTCACCAACTGCGTTCATTAGGCGATTTTCTATCGTTTCGTCGCTATCAGTTCCGCGGTTTTTTAAGCGTTTTTTAAGCTCTTTTTTATTTGCAGTCGTGATAAAAACTGAGGTTATGTAGCTTCTAAATTTTTCAAGTGCGATGTGAAAGCCTTGCACGTCGATGTCAAATATCACTATCTTACCAGCCTCAAGTGCTGCCAAAACAGGCTTTAGACTCGTTCCATAATAGTTTTTATGCACCTGCGCCCATTCTAAAAATTCGCCCTTTTCTATGCCACTTTTAAACTCATCTTCTTTTATAAAATAGTAATCCACTCCATCGACTTCACCTTCTCTTTTTGCCCTTGTCGTGCTTGAAATAGAAAAATAAAGATCCTTCTCTTCCTTTAAAAGACGGCCCAAAAGCGTACTTTTCCCACTTCCGCTAGGCCCAGAAACTACTAAAATTTGTCCTTGCAACTACTTTTCCTCAAAACTTATATTTATCTTTATGTTCATATCTTTTAGCACATCTCTTAGCGAGCTTTCATTTAACGACTCATGGACATGTTTTGTGATCTTTTTGGTTAGCTCTTCTTTATAGTCAGCATCGATTTTTGTTTCATCGCATGAGCTAGTTTGTGGTGCATTATTTAATCCAAATGCTGCTTGCATCGTACTTTCATCTATTTCTTCAATAGATACTACATCAAAATTTGGGCTACCCAACGTCTCTTCTTTAAAATTTTCTTCCTCAAATACCTCATCTACCATGCCTAGATCTTCTTGAGCAAGGACTTCTTCAGAAATTTCTTCATGATATTCTTTAGTTGGCTCTTTTTCAAGGTTTATATCTTCGCCCAAAGAAATTTCCTCTGCTTCTTTAGTAGATTCTTCATCTATATCTTCCTCTAAATTTTGACTAGCTTCATCTATCAAATTTGCCTCGCTGCTTTCAGGCTCAAAATTTTCATCACTACCAAAATTAGTCTCTAGCTCATCAAAATTTTCACTATCTTCACTAGCTTCTTCGTTTAGCTCTTTATCCAAAGACTCAATCTCGCTGAGCTCTTTTTTACTTTGGCTTATATCATCTACAAATTCTTCATTAAGCTCGGTAGTTTCTAAATTTTGAGAATTTTGCTCGACCATTTTATCAAGTTCGTTTTTAGCCTCTTCATCTGCCAAGTCGCTCTCGCCCATATCATCTATCTCATCCACAAGCGAACTAAGCTCATCAAAGTCGTTGCTATGCTCTTCTTTTACCATAGGCGGCTCATTATTTTGTTCTAAGGATTTATCTATATCTTCTGAATCAGCCATATATTTGCTAGCTATGTCATTTATAATATCATCATCTATGAGTTCAGTGTCTGTTTCATTAAAACTGATATCTTTATCCTTTAAATCCTCGGTCTCTAGTTCACTTAGCTCCTCTTTTAAAAACTCATCATCTAAAGCCTCATTATCAAATTTATCTGCCTCATCATCTTCTTTTGCTAAATTTTCAAGACCCATATCAATTTCTGGAAGCTCAAAATTTTCTAAATCATCAAAGTTTTTATTACTTTCGTCAAAGTCATTAAAATCTGCAGACTCATCTAGTCCAAGCTCAAGTTCTTTATCATTGTCAGTATCTTTGTTTTGTTCAAACAAACTAATAAATTCTGTTGGTAAAAAGGGCTTTTCAAGCACAACATCGGCAAAGTCAGGCTTCTCACCGCCTCTAGGTGCTAGATACATTATCTTTTGATTTAAATTAACATCACTGCTATCCATATCACTATCGATGATAATATAATCAAATTGATCTCCAACACTATTAATATCGTCAAATTCGCTATATTCTATGCCTAGCTTATTTAAACTTAACGTTATAAGGCGAGAAACTGCTGGGTTTTTGTTTACAAGTGCAACTTTCATGATCCCTCCTTGAAGAGCTTGAGGCTGTATTCTATGATAAATTTCATTGCTATTTACTTAAAAAAATAGTGCTGGCATATCGTTTAAAATCTGCACCATCATATCAGTTATGATTTTTATAATGCCAGCTAAAATAGCTATCAAAACCGAAAAGCCAATACTTACCTTAATAGGATAACCAACGACCAATAGGTTAAATTGTGGCATAGTTTTCATAAGCATGCCAAAAATAGCATCCGAAAGTATAGAAAGCGCAATAATAGGAAAAGCTAGAACAAATCCAAACATAAAAAGATTGCCAAAAAGCTTTAGGGTGTAGCTCATCACACCACTCCTTGGATAAAAATCTCCAAGCGGTATAGCAGAAAGTGAAATGGAATAAAACTGTAATATTAAATGGTGCCCATCAAGCATCAAAAATGCAAGAAGCGCGATAAAATTTAAAATATTTGCGATCACTGGTGAATTTGTACCGGTTTGTGGATCAAGCACTGAAGCCATCGAAAAACCCATAATCATCGAGATCTGCTCGCCAGCCATTTGAAGTATTGCAAAAACGATATTTAGCAAAAGCCCAGCGCAAAGTCCGAGCATAGCCTCACTTAAAATTTCCATGATCAAAAAATTTATAGCATGCTCATGAGCGTGAGATAATGGAAAAAGCACAATACAAAGAGCAAAAACTAGCAAAGTTTTTACGCTAAGCGGGATTTGATTGTGAGAAAAGAATGGAAAAAATACGATAAGCCCACTAAGACGTGCAAAAAGGAGCATAAAGATTATGACTTTATCAGCTCCAAAAAACTCGACTAGCTCCATTATTTTATATTAACGCCTCGTCCATCTCAGCTGGGATTTCAAGCCCCATAATCTTTAAAACACTAGGAGCAATATTGTTTAGACCGCCGTTTTTTACTTTTTTTACGCCATCAGCCATCACAAAACAAAAGACGTCGTAGGTCGTGTGGTTTGTCAGTAGCTCACCACTGCTATCGCGCATCTCTTCGCAGTTTCCGTGATCGCTCGTGATGATCATTGCGTAGTTTTTCTCTTTTGCTTTAGTGTAAATTTCTCCAAGAGCCGTATCTACTGCCTCTACTGCTTTGATTGCGGCCTCATAGTTGCCAGTGTGCCCCACCATATCGCCATTTGCGAAATTTACCACGATGAAGTCTTGCTCGTCATCCATACCTTTTAGCACGGCTTTGCAAACTTCTGCTGCGCTCATCTCTGGCTTCTCGTCGTAGGTTTTAACCTTTGGGCTAGGGATGAGCACCCTCGTTTCGTTGCTGGCTAACTCCTCGATACCGCCGTTAAAGAAAAATGTTACATGGGCGTATTTTTCAGTCTCAGCCGTATGAAGCTGCCTTAATCCAGCCGCTGCTATAACCTCGCTTAAGGTGTTTTTTATCTTTTCATTTTTAAAGAGCACTTCAAATTTAAAATTTGCGTCGTATTCGGTCATAGTAATTAGATTTTTGATAGCAAAAGGTCGCTCAAACTCGCTAAATTTCTCTTCGCCCAGAGCCTGGCAAATTTCTCTTGCTCTATCATTTCTAAAATTTATTACGATCACGCCGTCATCTTCGCCTATGCCTTTAAAGCCATTAAAGCTTACTGGCTTTACAAACTCATCTGTCACGCCCTCATCGTAGCTTTTTTGTAGATATTCGCTAGGCGATAAGCTGCTTAAATTTGCTCCATTTACCAAGCTATCATAGGCTTCTTTTACGCGCTCCCAGCGTTTATCTCTATCCATCGCATAAAATCTCCCACAAACGGTAGCTACCTTAAATTTAGCTTCCAAACTTTTTATAAAATTTATACCACTATTTGGGCTAACGTCGCGTCCATCGGTGATAGCGTGGGCAAAAACCTCGCAGCCATTTTTGCTAGCAAGCTCGCACATGCCATCAAAATGCTCCATATGTGAGTGCACGCCGCCATCGCTATAAAGCCCTATGACGTGAATTTTTTTACACTTTTTAAAAAGAGCTTTTAGGGCTTCATTTTCTGATATCGAGCCGTCAGCGAAGCTGCGTGAAATTTTGACCAAATTTTGATACAAAACTCGCCCACTTCCTATGCACATGTGCCCTACTTCGCTGTTTCCCATCTGCCCTTCAGGTAGTCCCACAGCGTTTCCAGAGGTTTTTATGAGCGAGTTTGGAATTTCTTTAAAAAATTTCTCGTAATTTGGCTTTTTAGCCGCCTCAAATGCGTTAAATTTACCGCTTTTATTAAATCCAATACCATCAGTTATTATTAAAATAGTTTTTTGACTCATTTTGAAAATTTATCCTTAATTTTAGATAATTTTTAAGGCCATTATACTAAAATTGCTTTTTTTAAAAATAAAGGCTCTCATGTTTTACTATATCTATGAAATTTTAAATTTTAATATCTTTCAATACATCACCGTTCGTGCTGGTATCGCTTTTTTCATCGCTTTTGCGCTCACAACTTATTTGATGCCCAAATTTATCGCTTGGGCAAAGGCAAAAAACGCCGCCCAGCCTATCTACGAGCTTGCCCCGCAAACTCACCAAAAAAAGGCCAAAACGCCGACCATGGGCGGACTTGTCTTTGTCTTCACAGCCGTACTTTCCACGATAATTTGCGCAAGGCTTGATAACGCATTTGTCTTAATATCGCTCTTTTGCCTAGTTGGCTTTACGCTGCTTGGTTACAAGGATGATTACAGCAAAATTTTAGGTGCCAAAAATCACGCTGGCCTAAGCCCAAAAGCAAAGCTTTTTTTTCAGTTTTTAATAGCCTTTGTAATTTCTGTTTTTTTATATGCAAGTCACGAGCTTAGCACCGAGTTTTATCTACCTTTTTTTAAGCAACCTATTTTAGATTTAAAAATTTTTGCCATTTTCTTTTGGACACTGGTCATAGTCGCTGCTTCAAATTCAGTAAATTTAACAGACGGGCTTGACGGGCTAGCTACTGTGCCATCGATATTTTCACTTTTAACACTTGGTGTTTTTGCTTACATCTGCGGACACGCTGTCTTTAGCTCATATTTGCTCTTGCCAAAGATCATAGGCGTTGGCGAAAGCGTTGTTGTCTCTTCAGCCCTAATTGGCTCATTGATAGGCTTTTTATGGTTTAACTGCCATCCAGCCGAAGTCTTTATGGGCGATAGCGGTAGCTTAAGCGTTGGAGCATATATCGGTTTTATGGGCGTTGCGACCAAAAATGAAATCTTACTCATCATCATCGGCCTTATATTTGTTGTTGAGACCCTAAGCGTCATTCTGCAGGTAGGCAGCTTTAAAATTTTCAAACGCAGAATTTTTCTCATGGCGCCTATACATCACCATTTTGAGATAAAGGGCTGGGCTGAAAATAAGATCATCGTGCGCTTTTGGATCATCGCGCTTTTAGCAAACCTAATCGCACTAACTGCGCTAAAGATCAGATAAGGAAAGCCATGAGAAAATCACTATTTGGCTACGGTGGCACGATAAAGGCGATCGCTAAAAATTTCATAAAGGACGGCCTTTGGGATATCTATGATGATAAATTTAGTGAAATTTCAAAAGATGAGTTTGGCAATGCTCTTTTGCCAGTTAGCGAATTTGATCCAGCAAAAAGCGGTCTAGAGATAACAAGCCCGGGCATTCCGCCTCACCACGAGCTTATTAAAAAAGCTAAAAATTTAGTTAGCGAATATGACTATTTTTATGAAATTTATAAGGCACATTTGCCATTTAACGTCTGGATAAGCGGCACAAACGGCAAGACTACGACCACAAAGATGACGCAGCATTTGCTAGAGAGCAAGGGCTCGGTAATGGGCGGTAATGTTGGTATCGCACTAGCAAATTTAGATCCGCACGCTAAAATTTGGATACTTGAGACTAGCTCATTTACCCTGCACTACACAAACCGCGCTACACCTGGCATCTATGTGCTTTTGCCGATCACTCCAGACCATCTAAGCTGGCATGGCAATATGAGCGAATACGAAAAGGCTAAGCTAAAGCCACTTGTTAGCATGAGTGAAAGTAGCGTGGCAATCGTACCTGAAATTTACGCCAATACGCCAACAAGAGCAAAAGTGATCGCTTACAAAGACGAGAGCGATCTGGCTAAATTTTGCGGTGTAAGCGTAGATGATATAAATTTCAAAACGCCATTTTTGCTTGATGCACTGCTAGCACTTGCAGTGGAGAAAATTTTATTTGACCACTGCGACGTGGAGCTTTTAAATACATTTGTTATAGAAGCAAACAAGCTCGAAGAATTTAATGATAAAAATGGCAGAGTCTGGGTCAATGACACAAAAGCGACTAACATAGACGCGAGCATACAAGCTGTTAAACGCTACAAAGATCATTTCATACATCTAATACTTGGTGGCGATGATAAGGGTGTTGATATGACGCCACTTTTTGAAGACTTAAAGAGTTTAAGAGTAAAAATTTACGCCATTGGCTCAAATAGTGACAAACTCATGAAATTAGCGACTAAATTTGGCATACCGGCTTTAAAATGCGATTTTTTACAAAATGCTGTCAATGAGATAAATAAAGAGCTAAAGACTAGCGAGATAGCGCTTCTAAGCCCGGCAGCTGCAAGTCTTGATCAGTTTAAGAGCTATGCCGAGCGAGGCGATAAATTTAAAGAGTTTATAAAGGCGCTTTAAATTTACAAGCCCTTTTAAGTAGCCTTGTCAAAAATAAAAACATGCAAATTTGTGTTTTTGACATAAATTTTTACTATAAAGTTTTATTGTTGAATACTTTTTAAGTTTGTGCTAATATTTAGCAAAAATTTCCAAGGAAGTTTAATGCCTCTAACGCCCAGAAATGATGTAAATTTTAAAAGAAATTTAATAGATATTATAAAATTTTCATATGACAATGACATAAGCAGACCATTTATATCTAACAACAAACTACTTATTGGATATGGCTTTAGCCTAAAAGATGATATAGAACTTATTTGTGCTCAAATTTATAAAAACAACAAAGACAAAGTCATAAAAGATATCAAGCAAACTATTGCTAACACCACAAGTAAGACTACCATAGAAAAGATAGACACAGATGAACTTTTTAAAAAGATAAATGATGCCGCAAAAGGGGCTTATGCAAAGTCTGGAGGTGCCGATACTTTACCTGAGTTTGAATTTAGCTCGGAAGATCAGCTAAATGCCATCTTGGAGCAAAAGCTTACGCCGCTAATCCAAGAGATAAATCAAAAATTAAACAACTCTCCACTTAAAAATTTACAAGCCCTTTCACTTACTTCAGATACACAAAATAACCAAATTTCAAGAGAGCATGTCGCGCTTTTAGCACTTCTTTATATCAGCAAGAAAAGCAATATTGATCCATCCCTAGCAAGCTACATCAAAAGCAAAAATCGTTTTAAGGCCTGGTTTTGGCTAGCATATGAGAGCTTTAGCGATGAGGCAAGCAATAAAACATCTCTTTTGCGAGAAAAAATTTCAAATCAGTTTGGGCTTTATGAAAGCGATGAGCAAAATGTTAATTTTGCCGAGTGCATAGATGTTTTTAGTCATTTAAATATATCCAAAGCAAAATATAAATCAAAAAATCAAAACAATAAAGAGATTATCCAAAACGTCACTCATTTAGAATTTATGAAGCTTCAAGAAAATAGATCAAATTTAAACGCACCAGATACATCAAAATGTGAGGCATTATTTCAGCTATTTGTTACAAAGATAAATTCTTTATTAAGCACTCAAAGTACAAAGACCTTTAGCCTTGAAAACATATACTGCGTAAATTTAATCAGCTCAAATGCTTCAAACACTTCAAGAATAAATAAGCTCTTAAGGCAAAGAGAGGAGGAATTTTACAAACAAGAAAATATACTCTTGCTATGCCCAAGGAAGATGACAACTCCTATTAGAGTCTTTCAGCCTAAAAAGAGCGAATTTACCGTTGTACTAGCTAGTCAGACTCCATTTGATTGCAGTGAGCTAAATCCAAAAGAGCTAAATTCTAGTAGGCCAAACTATGGCAAGGTAAATTTATGCGAGCTAATACTTACTGACTTTAAATTTAACTCTTATGAAGATAGTAAAAATGAAGAGATAAAATTTAAAAATGCAAAGAGCAAAGATACGGTAATGCTCTATCAAGAAAACAAAAATGAAGAAGATAAGATAAATGGTGCTACCTTTACTAGTATAAAGCAAAATAGCGATGATATAGAGTATAAACTAGAAGATGGCGTTATAAGCATGAAGTACTTTGAAGACCAAACGTCCAAAAACAAACACCTAAATTTCTCTTTATTAAATTTTGCCAAAGAGAATAACTTTACCCTAAGAGATGATAAAGACTCGGCTATGTTTGATATAAAGCTTCGTCTAGCACATGGTAATAATGTAGTGCCTACATCAGCATCAAGTTCAGGTCTTACTCTTACAATAAACAATCTCATCATTGAAAACGAAGATGGTAAGGCAAGTGAAGATATAGATAAGATATATCTTCATCACTGCTTTGATAAAAG
>NZ_CABPUP010000001.1:617264-620439 GCF_902460705.1 Campylobacter concisus
CAAACACCTAAATTTCTCTTTATTAAATTTTGCCAAAGAGAATAACTTTACCCTAAGAGATGATAAAGACTCGGCTATGTTTGATATAAAGCTTCGTCTAGCACATGGTAATAATGTAGTGCCTACATCAGCATCAAGTTCAGGTCTTACTCTTACAATAAACAATCTCATCATTGAAAACGAAGATGGTAAGGCAAGTGAAGATATAGATAAGATATATCTTCATCACTGCTTTGATAAAAGTATATATGAGAGTATATCTTTAGTAAAAAATGAAGACTCAGATATCAAGAACTCATATACAGCTACATTTAATATCCCAATAGACAAAGAGAATAAAGGAGATACTAAATTTATACTTTATTCAAGTGATCTAAGTAAAGTTTATAGCACTAAAGATATTCATGCTCACTCTGATACAGCTGTAATATCTTTAGGATATCAAGATAAGAGTAGCTCTAACTTTTGCTATAGCAATAAGGTCTCGTTAAGAGATATAACAGATCATATAACAAATGTAATCTCTGGTAGTGAGTATCCATTTAAGACAAATGAGCCAATAAGCTTAAAGGCTATATATAAACAAGAAAAAGGTAGTAAGAGATATAAAGAGATACTTTGGGGATATAAGGTCATAAAAAGTAAAGAGTATGATGAGCTATCCAAATCAAATCCAAAAGATGTAGTAGGCTTAAAAGATCAAAAAGGTAAAGAGATAACATTTAAAATTTCAGATGTTATACAAAAAGATGATCTAGATAAGCTAAAGCAAGGTAGTCATACTATAGTATTTTTTGCATATCTTGAAGGTGATAAGGATAAATTTAAGTTTTATACAAGATATGGCAAAAATCATATAAGAATAGATATAAAGATACCTCTATATATTAAATTTAAAGATGATAAGCTAGTTATATATGAGTTTGAGCATACCATAAAAGAGAAGGCATTTGATGCTAGATTAAAGCTTAGTGATAATAAAAACGATGCTTTAATAAAAAATGATAATTACTTATATATAAGCAAAGATATCTCATCAAATGAGATAAATATATATGAAGATGATAAGCTAAGCAAAGAGCTAAAAAGTGATGAGAAGACAAATAAGAGCTATCAAATTTATGCAAAAGAAGAGAGCTCTAGCAATAATCAGTCTAATATAGATAAAGATGATAAGCTTGGTATAAATTTATTAAATAAAAAGGATATGGATAAATTTATTAACTCTTTTAATGAATCAAAGAGTTTAACTAGAGTAGATAGTGGTATGTGGGAAGATGGTGATGAGGGGATAAATGTTTTAATAGAGATTAAAGATTATCCATTTACACTAGATATGCTAAAACAAGTATTTACCAATATAAAAACAAATCAAGAATATATCTTACAAGAAATGGTAGATGAACTAAATAGAAGAGATGATGATGGAATTCAAATGTATGTAAAATATAAGCTTAATACTAGAAATAGATTAGAACATTTTTTTGGGCAATGCTTTGTAGAGGCAAAGACAACAAAAGGTGATTTTACTTTAGAAGAAGAGTTAGAAAAATTTACAGAGAATAATATAATTAGCTATAGAGGCAAAGCCAGATTAGAAGAAGCCAAAAAACTATATCCACAATATTACGACAAGACAGACCCTTCAAAATGGGCAAGATTTGTTGGTAACGCTATGTACTCTGATCGTGGAGAGGGTTATTTGGGCAATGATGGTGGCGATGATGGATTTAATTTTAGAGGTAGAGGAATTAAGCAACTTACTGGAAAATTTAACTATAAAGATTTCAACAAATATGCGCGTAATAATTATTGGCTAGATGAAGAAGTAAATTTTGTAAATTCACCAGATTTATTAACTTTAGATGGAAAATATGCTCTAGTTTCTGCTGCATATTTTTGGACTCTAGAAAGACCAAAACCTAAAAAATATCGTCTTTATGAAATAGCCGATGAAAGCAAAGCGGATTCGGATAATAGTGATATAGTAGAGCGCATAACCACTGTTATAAATCCACAAAAACTTGGGCTAGAGCGTAGGAAAGAGGCGTATAAACGTATCAGAGATGCAAATATATTTAAGATGTTTCAGTAAGGATGTAGGATGAAATTTAAAAGCATATTGTTAGCCCTAATTGCTAGTTTAAATTTAAACGCTTTTGAACCTTTAAGCCCTGAAAATGCTATCAATAAATTTAGTAATGATTTTTACCAACTAAATGATTATGATTCAAGCCCTTGGAGGGATTATGGCACAAAGAGTAAACCAAGCTTTGCCTGCTATGACACCAAAGGAAAGTATAAATTTAAAAAATACTCTTTAGAAGACTTTATATGCCAGTCAGACTATAACTCTTTTAGAGATAACTATTTTAGCGATCTTTATAATCTAATAGTAAAAGAAAACCCAAATTTAAAAGAAAAGGCTCAAAAGATAGCTAGAGAAAGGATAAAAGATAGTAAAAAAGAGTGCATTAGATACTCAAAAAAAGAGTATGACTATAGCTTTATCACAAGGTCAGCATTTTTTGTATCTGAAAGTATCTATTGTGTAAAGAATTTCTATAGAGAGTATACTGCCAAGCTAGCTTTAATACTTTATGAAAATGATAAAGAGCTTTTTAAAAGAATTTATGGCAAAGATTATGAGAAATTTAAGGAGGTTTTTGAAGACACCTTAAAGTATGTACCAATAGAAAATAGTAGCGCACCAAGAGATGCAAAAAGAGCTGAAATAAATAACGAATTTTTGCAAAAGTACAAAATTTACCACTATGATGCCGATTATCCACAGATAGATGACCTATTATATATTGTGCTCGTGCAATACTCCCTAATAGACAAAAATGGTCATTTGATTTTGCCTGAGAATAGAAAAGAGGAGTAGTATGACTACTTCTCATCACTTCAAATTTCTCCTCGTCCAAAAACAAACACCTAAATTTCTCTTTATTAAATTTTGCCAAAGAGAATAACTTTACCCTAAGAGATGATAAAGACTCGGCTATGTTTGATATAAAGCTTCGTCTAGCACATGGTAATAATGTAGTGCCTACATCAGCATCAAGTTCAGGTCTTACTCTTACAATAAACAATCTCATCATTGAAAACGAAGATGGTAAGGCAAGTGAAGATATAGATAAGATATATCTTCATCACTGCTTTGATAAAAGTA
>NZ_CABPUP010000001.1:629626-734740 GCF_902460705.1 Campylobacter concisus
CTACTTTTTAAATTTTATAAATTAATAAGCTCATCTAATAGATCTTGTAAAGTAATGCTTCTTAGTTCACTTTCTAAAGCTTCTTGTGCTTTTAGGAGGTGACCAGTTAAAAGTCCCTCGATCTTGCTACCAAGTGGGCAGGCCTTAGGTGAGTCAGAGTGGATCTTAAAAAGTTTTTCTTTATCATTTACTGCGTTAAAAATTTGAAGGAGGGTTAGGTGTTGGGGGAGTATTGCTGGCTTGAGACGTGGTGTTTGTGGGGCTGGGGTGTTTAGGCATCAAATAGTTATGTCAAGCATGTGATGTTCGCTAGGTACTATTTCCTCATTATCTGCTATATCGTCCAAATTTTCTTCGTCACTATCTCTTGAATTTTGTTTTTCACTCTCAAACTCACTTGCCTCTTCTTCATTTTTTTGGCGTTCATGTTCCTTTTCAGGGTCTATTTTATAAGACTCTTCCATCGGACGCACCTCTTTGATCTCTTCACTTTGTTGCGAGGCAAGCTCAGCTGCCATCAAAGACTGCATATCAAATCTAGCTTGTTGATTTGCATGCACTTGCGACACTACTGGTGCGTTTTGATTTATAAAGTTACTATTTCCTAAAGGTGTTACAGCCATTTTTTAGCCTTTATTTATGATGATAGTTTTATAGTTCGTATAAGTGACATTTGCACCGTTTTCACGTTTTAAATTTTCACGCTTAGTGTAGTCTACCTCGTACCTGCCAGCTCCCTTTACACTAAATTCCACGCAGAATATAGCTGCCATTTTTAGCACATCTTCGGGTACCTTGCTCTTGTTTGTTTTAATAATGACATGAGCGCTTGGGGTATCCTTTAGATGTAACCATATATCGTCTTTTTTGGCAAGGTCAAGCAAATTTATATTGCCTTTTTCGTTTCTACCAACTAAAATCTTAAACTCTCTAACGTAAAAAATTTCAGCATTTTCACTCACATCTTTTACATGACGTTCTTTTTGTTTTGCCTTGTTTTTTGGGCTTAAAATTTCAAGCTCATAAAGACTATTCGCTTCTTTTAAGAGGGATTTTAATCCTTCAAAAAACTCAATCTTTTCGCTTAAATTTCTCTTTTCTATCTCCACGCCAAGGGCCTTTGCTCGAAACTTTTTTGATCTTGTGTAAAATTCATTTGCACTATTTTTTGGTGTATCGCTAAGGGTTAATTTTATCTCGTTGCCATCAAAATCTTTCAGGCAAATTTCTCTCTCATAGCCCCTAAAATTTCCCAAATTTGCAAGCAAAAGCGATCCTAAATTCGCAGCTTCTTCACTCTTTCTTATTAGCTCATCTTTATCTTCAAGTGAGTTTAAAATTTCGCTCATGCTATCTATCTTTTTTTGCACGCTTGTAAGCTTTGCCTCTTTTAAACTAGCTATCCTAGACTCATTTACTCTGACCGCTTCGCTCCTAAAAAACGCCTCAAAGTCAGTTATGGGCTCGCACGGTTTTTCTTTGATAGCGATAGCTGGAAGCTCTCTTAAAACTTCGCCAGTTTCTATTTTGCGGTAGCTATTATCGATATGTCTTAACGCCTCGATTATTACGTTATTTTCATCAGTTATTACAGCATTTGTAAAACGCCCAGTAAATTCAAGATAGAGAATAAAATTTTCACTTTTATATGAGCCGCTTTGTGTGCAGATAAATTTTAAAATTCTATTATCTTTTAAGCATTCAACGCTTTTTATATGTGAGGCATTAAAGCGCTTTTTTAGCACATTATCAAAAGGTGCCTGATAAATTTTTGCTTCTTTTAGCTCGTCATCTTTGTAGATAGCAGAGTTTGATTTGTTTAGATCAAAGATGATCTTCTCACCATTAAATTCGATTAAAATAGCCATATCATTAATGCGTTTTGCTTGGTTTATCTTTGTAAAATTTGACAAATAACTTGCTATTTGAACTAAATGTGCGTACTTCATGTGAGGATTATATCAGAAATGTTGCAAAAATGTTTTAATAAAAGCTTTATCACTAGCTATGATAAAAATAGTAAAAATCTGTTTTCTGATCTATGTTTAATTTTTTGAAATGTTTTATTTGTAATGTTATTAAAATATAAATTTTTCGTAAATTTTTTTCATAAAAATTTAAAATATATTTTTATATAATGATAACTATTTTTATAATATTAAAAATTTTTTAAGGGATGATAAATGAATAAATTTCGCATTAGTGCGGTGCTTTGTTTTGCTATTTCTGCTTTAAATGCTACTGATGTAAGCTTGGATGGAATTAGCATTGAAGATAGCGCAGACGATGGTTATAGAGCCACAACGAGTGAGGTGGGCAAGACAAATACGCCAATTCTTGAGATACCACAGACAGTAAACGTCGTAACCCAGCAGCAACTAAAAGATAAAAAGCCAGAAACTCTAGCCGAGAGTCTTCAAAATGTGAGCGGCGTTAGCTACGGAAACACCACGGGCGGCATCTTTGACTCGATCATAAAAAGAGGATTTGGTGGCGGACGCGACGGCTCGATCATGCGAAACGGGGTGCCCGCTAGCGTCATGCATAGCTTTAACAAAACCGTAGAAAGCGTCGAGGTGCTAAAAGGCCCCTCTAGCTTGCTCTACGGCGCACAAGAGCCAGGCGGCATCATAAATATGGTCACTAAAAAGCCAAAATACGACTTCACAAACGAAATTTGGGCTGGTATCGGCAACCGCAACTACTGGAATACAGGCTTTGATGCCACAGGACCCATTGCAGAGAGTGGATTTGCGTATAGATTTATATTTGATACGATGCAAAAGGACTACTGGAGAGAGTTTGGCGAATATAAAAATGTTCTCTTTGCACCCTCACTTTCGTATAAAGGCGATGATTACCGCATAAATTTGGCTTATGCGCACACACGCTCGACCGATCCGATTGACCGAGGCATGTATCTCGTTCCAAGCACCGGCAAACTACTACCCATAGATAAGAAAAGACGCCTTGACGAGCCATTTAATAAGCTAAAAACAAAGCTTGACACGCTAGATGTAAATTTTGAGAAAAATCTCGGCGAAAACTGGCTGCTAAAGGGTGCTTATGCATTTTCTCGTTCAAAGCACGAGTATGGCCACATCAGGCTAATGAATGTATTAAATAATGGCACGGCGACTAGGCGAAACGAATATTACGACGGATTTATCCACCGCACGCATGCTGGATCATTAAATTTAAACGGCTACGTTAAAACTGGCGAGATAGAGCATAATTTACTCTTTGGCATCGACGCAAAGGAATACTACCGCTATAGACCAGGTGGCCTAAAAGATACGGGTAACCACTTAAGCATAAACATATATCATCCTATCTATGGAAGAGTAGGACTACCAACTGCCAGAGAGTCAAGCATCCAGTATCAAAAGCTAAAAACTATCGGATTTTATGCACAAGATAGCATAAATTTAACTGAAAACTTAATCTACTCTTTAGGAGCTAGGTATGAATACTACGACCAAGTAGCTCGCGGCACAACTAGTGGACCAAATAGCACAGATCAACAAGATGGCAAATTTACGTGGCAAACTGGGCTTTTATATCTACTAACGCCTCAGTGGTCGGTCTATACCAATTACGCACAAAGTTTCAATCCGCAAATGGCTATGAAAGGCGATATCGGCGATATAAAGCCTGAAGAGGGTAAAAGTGTCGAGCTGGGAACTAAATTTCAAAACGATAGCATAACGGCTAGTGCGGCGGTTTTTAATATCAATAAGAAAAACATCATGCGTACCGTAAGTGGCGTGAGTACGCCAGTGGGCGAGGCACGCTCTAGAGGATTTGAGTTTGATTTTAACGGCCGCGTGACGCAAGGGCTAAGCGTGGGCGCTAGCTACGCATTCACAAAGACTGAGGTACGAAAGGATAGCGGAGCGTTTGCCGTGCTAGTGGGCAAACCGCTAGAAGCAACGCCTAAGCATCAAGCCAGCTTGTTTGCTAACTACGACTTTAGCCACCTAGGAGCAAAAGGTCTAAGGATCGGCGGTGGAGCAAGGTATTTTGGCTCATGGTACACCTACTACATGAATAAAAATCTACCGGCCGTGCCAGCAGGAACGGGCTTTAAGATGGATGACGCGGTCGTTTACGACGCATTTATCAGCTACGATACCAAGATCGCGGGCTACGAGACAAATTTCTCGTTTAACGTCAAAAACTTGACCGACAAGCTCTACTATACGTCCTCGTCGACCGGTACGCAGGCTAATATCATACCGATACAGCCGGGGTATGCGAGGCAGTTTATGCTGACCGCTAGCGTTAAATTCTAAATTTACTAGGCCTTTTGGCTTAGTAAATTTTCTTTAAATTTAGCAATTTTCGTTAAAATCGCCTCAAAATTTAAAGGAAATTTATGAAACAAACTATTACCGAGAAAATATTTTCAGATCACGTTGGCAAAGAGGTAAGCGCTGGAGAGATCATCGAGAGCAAGATCGATATGATCATAGGTAACGACATCACGACGCCTATCTCGATCAAGCAGTTTGAGAGAAGTGGCGCTAAAAAGCTAGCTAACCCAGACGGCTTTGCCATCGTGATGGACCACTACATCCCGACAAAGGACATCCTAAGCGCAAATCAAGCCAAAATTTCACGCGAATTTGCCTACAAACACGACCTTAAAAACTATTTTGACGAAAAAGATATGGGCATCGAGCATGCGCTTTTGCCTGAAAAAGGGCTAGTCATCCCAGGCGACGTCATCATCGGCGCAGACAGTCACACCTGTACGCACGGCGCTCTTGGAGCATTTAGCACCGGCATGGGCAGCACCGACCTAGCTTATGCGATGATCACTGGCAAAAACTGGTTTAAAGTGCCTGAGAGCATCAAAGTCGTCTTTAAAGGCAAGCTTGATAAGCACGTTTATGGAAAGGATCTCATCCTTGAGATCATCCGCCAAATAGGCGTTGATGGCGCACTTTACAAGGCGCTTGAGTTTAGCGGCGAGGTGATAGATAGCCTTAGCATGGATGACAGATTTTCAATGTGCAACATGGCGATCGAAGCTGGCGCAAAGAGCGGTATCATCGCGATTGATGAGATCACAAAAGAGTTTTTAAAAGATAAAAATTTACGCGATAAACCAAAATTCTTCTACTCAGACGAGGGCGCAAAATATGACAAAATTTTAGAGATCGATGTTACAAACCTTGATCCAGTCATCGCATATCCATTTTTGCCAAGTAACGGCAAGAGCGTAAGACAAGCGGTTCGTGACGATTTAGCTATCGATCAAGCATTTATCGGTTCATGCACAAATGGCCGTCTAAGTGACCTTCGCATAGCAGCGCAGATCCTAAAAGGCAAAAAAGTAGCTCGCAAAACAAGGCTCATCATCACTCCAGCGACGCAAAAGATCGCAAGAGCTGCCGAGAAAGAGGGCTTAATCGACATTTTCATCGAAGCAGGAGCAGTTGTGAGTAACCCAACATGTGGAGCTTGCCTTGGCGGATATATGGGAATTTTAGGTGCAAATGAGCGCTGTATCTCGACGACGAATAGAAATTTTGTCGGACGTATGGGCGATAGAACGAGTGAAATTTATCTAGCCAACTCAGCAGTTGTAGCGGCCTCAGCCATAGCAGGTAAAATCGCCGATCCAAGGGACTTATAAAAAATAATATGGATAGTTTGATATCTGACTTATTGAAAATTGTACTTGGTGCAGTCCTAACAATGTGTGCGCAATGGGTGTATGCTAATCTAAACACGAAAAAAGAGAAAAATAAACTCAGGCGACAAAAGCTAGAGGAAGCGTTTATTATAGTTGGGGATATTTTAGGGGGAATACATTACAAAGTAGCTTTATTAATAAATCCAAATTTAAATATAGAAAATCCAAAATTTGAAATTGGTAAATTACACTCGCTTATCAGTTTTTACGCACCAGAACTGCAAGAGGACTATAAGGATTTTATGTCTACATATCAAGAATTCGGTCCGCTTATCCTAAACAAATTCAGAACTTTAGATAGTGATGACAAAAGAATAGAGGCAACAACTGAGGAGCTAGTGCAAATGATCTTTTCGCTAAGTTCAAAAGGCAATATAATTAAAGAAAAGTTAGCCAAAATAGCGCAAACACTATAAATTAGTTGTTTCGGCGAAGCAAATAATGTTTTATTGTATAATCGCCACAACAACTAAATGGTGTATTAAAACGCTGTTATAGTTGCCAAAAGACCAAAGATTATGCCTGGGAAGTTTGCAGCAGAAAGTGGATAGTCTTTTTTAGCTTTTAATAGACCGTAGCTTGTCCAGATTGTGCAGTTTAGCGCAGCCGCTAGTGGCTGTATAAAAGGTGTCTTGTTGCCGTCAAGGTTGCCCATTATTTGTGGGATGTATGAAAAGTACATAACAACTGATAGGCATGTGCCGATCCAGCCTAAAATTTGTAGATTTTTTTCACTCATTGCTTCTCCTTAAATAAAAGCGCCATTATATCTTTTTTAATCATAGCAAGCAAATGGATAAAATAGCCATGATTTTTACTACGATTAAGATGGTTTTAGTAAAATTGAGCATTTTAAAAGGATAAAAATGCCAGATATAGTATATGACAAAGCAAAATGGCATTGGGGTGCGAAAGATGCGCCGACTGATATACCGCATGAAAACGGTGCGACACACATTGCATTTTTCTTTCGCTGGTGCATGGAACATAAATTTTATTCAAAGGAATTTGCGGCAGATTTTGCGGACGATATAGCACAGATGGACGAAAATTTTAACTATCGTCACTATCTTTTTGACGCTATGGACGGCGTACTTGGAAGTGTGGAGCTAAATACTGCTGGTAAAGCCTTTGCAAAAGCCTACTATACGACTGATCGGACAAAATTTGCCAAAATGTATGGTTGGTATTTGCAGGATTATACGGATTTTGTTTCGAAAAAATTTGGTGAAAAATACTTTGATAACGCCTATTTTTATATAGAAAACTCACAAGAAAACTATGCCTTGATCAAAGCTATCATTGATCGTCGCTACGAGGAATTTTTAACAATGAAAAGGGCAAAGCAGGCTTAAAATTTCACAAGTAGCATAAACAAAAATAAGTTTTTATCACATATTTTTGGTAGATCAAAGCCGCTTTTAGCTAAATTTAGTCTCATAACTTTCTTAAGGGAAAAGATGCAAACTTGCGTGATTTTAGCAGGTGGCAAAAGCTCGCGTATGGGGCAAGATAAGACACTTTTGCCATTTGGTGGTTTTAAGACGCTTACTCATTATGAGGTTGCGAAATTTAGCAAAGTTTTTGACGAAGTTTATGTAAGCTCAAAATTTGAGAAATTTAGCCCGCCACTAAAGCTTATAAAAGATGAAAATAGCGATAACTATTCGCCAATGCTCGCACTTTACTCCATTCTTAAAAATTTTGATCATAGCATTTTTGTGATACCAGCTGACATGCCATTTTTTGATATTAAAAGCTTAGAAGAGCTTGCTAAATTTAAAGATGAATTTGACATGGTTGTGGCTAGTGATAATGAGCACATTCATTCGCTTTGTGGTTTTTTTAGCCCAGGGCTTGCCACTTTGGCTCATGAGTTTTATTTAAAAAATGAGCATAAAATCGGACTTTTGAGAAAAAGCTGTAAATGCAAAGTCGTAAATTTTAAAGATAGTGAGCAGTTTTTTAACGTAAATTTCCCTGACGAATACGAAATGGCAAAGAAAATCCAAGAAAAGAAGATAGATGATGAGTAAAATTTTATTGTTTTTAAGCCTTGCCCTTAGTTTTTTGATAGCAAGTGGGCTGGATGATTTTAAAAGAGCACAAGAGCTGGAGCAAAGCGGTGATATAAAAGCTGCGATGCAAATTTATAAAGAGCTAGCCAAAAGCTCTTTAAACGAGCAAAGCGCGATACAAAATTTGCAAGCAAGCGAGCCAGCGCCAAGAGAGGCGAAGCTAAAGCAAGCCGATCTTTTAAGAGAAGATAAAAGTGGTAAAAATTTACAAAATGCACTTGGCATTGAGCTTTATAAATTTAACTACCTTTTGCCAGTAACTTATGCTAAAAATGTGCCAAACGATGAGCGAAAAAGCGTTGAAACTAAGTTTCAAATAAGCCTTGCAAAGCCGTTGTTTTATGACATGTTTGGACTTAGAGAGAGCCTTGTGGCAGCCTACACGCAGACATCTTGGTGGCAGATAACAAGAACTTCAGCGCCATTTCGTGAGACGAACTATCAGCCAGAAATTTTTCTAAATTTTGCTTCGCCAAAATATTTGGATCAAATAGGTATAAAAAACCTAAAATTTGGACTTTTGCATGAGTCAAATGGACGAGATGGTAGCAATTCAAGAAGCTGGAATAGAGCTTATGTGCAAAGTGATTTTGTTTTTGGCAAGCTTAGCATTTCGCCAAGAGCTTGGATGGTAGTGGGCAATAAGGGCGATAATAAAGATATATTAAAATACATCGGGCATGGCGATGTAAGGCTTAGCTACAATCTTAATGAACACATTTTTAGCCTAATGCTAAGAAATAACTTACATTTTGATAAAACAAATAAAGGTGCCGCTGAAATTTCATATATGTTTCCTATCTTCTCAACCGGAGTTTATGGCTATTTGCAGTATTTTACGGGATATGGCGAGAGTTTGATTGATTATAATAGGCATACTGATAAATTTGGTCTTGGTTTTGTTATTTTAAAATAAGCTAAAAATTTTAAGCTTATAAAATGGCTAAATTTAGGCAAATAGTCATAAATTTACTCAAATATGTCAAAAAAATTTAATTAATCAAAAAACTTAAAAATATTAGAAAAAATACAAGCAAATTTTGCTAAAATCTTAAGCAAAATCTCAGAACAAAGGAGTTTTTATGAGCGGAATCTCACTAATTGTCTGTTTTATTGTAGCCATCATACTTATGATTGTTATGATCTCTAAGCTAAAAGTGCATCCATTTTTGGCACTTATGAGCATTTCTTTGGTTCTTGCGATCGTCGCAGGCATTGATCTGTCCAAGATCCCAGCGATGATAGGTGTCGGCTTTAGTGGCACATTTAAGAGCATCGGTATCGTTATTATCTTTGGAACGATCATCGGCACCGTGCTTGAAAAAACTGGAGCTGCACTAAAGCTAGCTGATATGGTCGTAAAGCTAGTCGGACAAAAGCGTCCAGAGCTTGCTATGCTCATCATGGGCTGGGTTGTTGGCATTCCGGTATTTTGTGATAGTGGATTTGTCGTTTTAAACTCTATTCGCGAGGCACTTTATAAGAAAATTTCAGCAAGCCCAGTCGCTATGTCAGTCGCACTTAGTGGCGGTCTATACGCATCTCACGTCTTCATCCCGCCAACTCCTGGCCCAATAGCAGCTGCAGGAACACTTGGTCTTGGCGGAAATTTACTCCTTGTCATCATTATGGGAACAGTCGTTTCAGTGCCTGTTTTGATAGCTGTTTATTTCTTTTCAAAGAGTGTTGGCAAAAGTGTGACTATCAGCGACAAAGATGCTGACGCTACTATCACAGCTACCTACGAAGAGCTTTTGAAGAAATTTGGCACGCTACCTAGTGGATTTTTGAGCCTTGCACCTATCATCATGCCTATCATTTTTATGGCGATCGGCTCTATTGTCGATGTTTTAGCAAAACAAGGCATGTTTGATAAAACGGCTCTCTTGCCAAAGATACTTTTATTTTTAGGAAATCCTATCATTGCTCTTGCAATTGGCGTGATCTTTTGCGTGTTTTTATTAGTAGAAGCCAGAAAGATAAGAGAATTTGACCATATCACGAACGAGTCTTTAAAGATCGCTGGACCGATACTCTTTATCACAGCAGCTGGCGGTGTTTTGGGTAATGTCATCACTGAGGCCGGCTTTGTAAATTTCATAAAAGAAAACGCAACCGCCATAAAAGCGATAGGAATTTTCTTCCCATTCATTATCTCGGCCATACTAAAAACCGCTCAAGGAAGCTCGACCGTGGCTATCATCACGACAGCATCTATCATGGGTGCGTTTAGTGCTGATAACTCACTCATGCATACACTTGGCTTTACGACCGAGCTTTCGGCTGCACTTTGCGTCATGGCGATAGCATCTGGTGCGATGTGCGTATCTCACGCAAATGACAGCTACTTCTGGGTTGTGACAAATTTTAGCAAGATGAGTGCAGAACAAGGATATCGCACACAAACAGCTATGACGTTTATAATGGGTATCGTTGGCATAATTAGCGTTTATATCTTATCTTTGGTGCTTTTATGAGAATTTTAGTTGCGATTGATTCATTAAAAGGCTCGCTTAGCTCGCTTGAGGCGGGCCTTGCTGTAAAAGAAGGATTAGAAGAGATTGGCTGTGAGGTCGTTGTCAAGCCTATCGCAGATGGTGGCGAGGGTAGTGTAGAGGCGATGGCTGATGCACTTGGTGCGAAATTTATAGATACGATAGTTAAAAATCCACTTGGAATTGAAATTTTAGCTAGATATGCACTAAAAGATGACCTTGCCATACTTGAGATGTCAAGCGCTTCTGGCCTTACGCTCATAAACCCAGACGAGAGAAATCCACTAAAGACTAGCACATTTGGTTTTGGTCAGATGATAAAAGATGCCATTGCTAAAGGCGCTAGAAAATTTATCATTGGCATCGGCGGAAGTGCGACAAATGACGCTGGTACAGGCATGCTTAGCGCACTTGGCTTTAAATTTTATGATAAAGATGGTGCTTTACTTGAAGGAAAAGGCGAAAATTTAGCCAAAATTTATGAGTTTACAGATGAAGATGCTTTAAAAGAGCTAAAGGAGTGCGAATTTTTAATCGCTTGCGATGTAGATAATCCGCTTTATGGCATGAATGGAGCAGCCCATGTTTATGCCCCTCAAAAGGGTGCAAATGGCCGCATGATAAAAGAGCTTGATGATGGGCTAAAACACTTTGCAACTCTTGTAAAGGAAAAGACTAATAGTAAATTTCACACACAAAAAGGTGCTGGCGCAGCTGGCGGACTTGGTTTTGCATTCGTGGCATTTTTAGGAGCGAAACTTCGCCCAGGTATTGAGATCATTACACAGACTATTGCACTTGAAGATGAGATCAAAAAGGCTGATCTAGTCATCACTGGTGAAGGCCGTATGGACTTTCAAAGCTCAATGGGTAAGACACCAACTGGGGTTGCAAAACTAGCAAAAAAGTATCATAAGCCAGTGATCGCATTTGCTGGAAGCGTGCAAAAATGTGCCAAAGACTGCCATAAACACGGCATAGATGCGTATTTTTGCATACTAAATGAGCCAATGAGTCTTGAAGAAGCTATGCGAAAAGATAATGCCCTTAGAAATTTAAAGATGACTGCCGAGCAAGTCATCCGCCTTTATATGCTAAACCACAAATCATAAATTTAAAAAAGATAGAAGCTAAATTTCTATCTTTTTCTCTTTAAATTTAACTTCAAATTTTACCTACAAAGTGCTACAAAAATTCTCAAAATTTAATACATTTTGCAAAAATATAAAATAAACTTTAGAAAAAAAATTTACTATGTTAGAATAAGAAAAACTTCTAAAAAGAAAGGAGAATTTCTTATGCAACAGACCCTAAACTCTCGTCGCAGTTTTATTGTGGCTGCAGGACTGTTTTTCGCTACGACTGCGCTAAAGGCAGCACCAAAGGACTTTAGTGGTAGTGGCGTTCGCTACGGCATGGCGATAGATCTAACAAGATGTGTTGGCTGTCAGTCATGTACTATGAGCTGTATGTTGGAAAATGACGTTCAGCCAGGTGCTTTTAGGACCATCGTCTCTGAGTACGAGGCAAAGGATAAAAGCGGTAAAATGGCGGTCATTGCGTCACTTCCAAGACTTTGCAACCACTGCAACAAACCAGCCTGTATCGACGTTTGTCCAACAGGAGCAAGCTATCAAAGAAGCAACGGCATCGTAAAGATCGACACAAAAGAGTGCATAGGCTGTGCGCTTTGCGTGGAGGCCTGTCCATATCACGCAAGATATCTTAGCTTGCATACCTACAAGGCCGATAAATGCACCTTCTGCGACCATAGACTAAGAGCGGGACTTCAGCCAGCATGCGTAGAGAGCTGTGTGGGTGGTAGCCGTATAATAGGCGATCTTAACGATCCTAACTCAAATATAAGAAAATTTCTAGCCACACACGAGACTATGGTCATAGATAGCCCTAAAAATACAAATCCACAGGTGTTCTACCACGGCGTTAGCGAAATTTTGGCTAAAAACGATAAGAAACTCGAGCTTGATAATGGATATCAAAAGGTTATCAGCTGGAGTGAAGAGATAGCACAGTAAAAGGAGATAGGTAATGCAAAGAAGAGAATTTTTAAAAAGATCAGCTGTACTCTCAACACTAACTGCAAGCGCTGTGC
The DNA here is from genome assembly GCF_902460705.1 of Campylobacter concisus. Classification (GTDB taxonomy): domain Bacteria; phylum Campylobacterota; class Campylobacteria; order Campylobacterales; family Campylobacteraceae; genus Campylobacter_A; species Campylobacter_A concisus_Z. The sequence goes on from NZ_CABPUP010000001.1 coordinate 642,017, forward strand.
TAGCAGATGGCGAAAAAGACGACTACAAACCGCAGTCAAACTCACTAGAGCCTGAATTTAGCGTAAAAGACGGCAAAATTTCACTTAACGACGGACATAGTGTTGTCTTTTCTATGTGCCACGGCTGTACAACGAAGTGTGGCATAAGACTTCACGTAGATGACAAAAACGACCGCGTTTTAAGATGTAGCGGCAACCCATACCACCCACTCTCAAATGTACACTGGGCAAATTTTGACACATCGATAAACGACGCACTTCTTGCTACAACACTAAGTGGCGAAGATGAAAAGCGAGCCACAGTTTGCGCTAGAGGAGCGATATTGCCTGAGATGATAGACTCGCCTGCAAGGATACTAACTCCGCTAAAAAGAGTTGGCAAAAGAGGCGAAGGCAAGTGGAAGAGCATAAGCTTTGAACAGCTAGTAGAAGAGGTCGTAGAGGGCGGAGATCTCTTTGGCGAGGGGCACGTAGACGGGCTAAGAGCGATATATAGCGACGAGCTAATAGACAGCGAAAACCCAGAGTACGGCACCAAGCGTAATCAATTTTTAAGCTTTTACCTATATGACGGACGATCTGATATCGTCGATCGCTTTGTCAAAAAGTCATTTGGCACTATAAATCACTACTCGCACGGCGGAATTTGCGGTGGTGGCTTTAGGGTTGGTGGTAAGATCACGCACAACGCAAAGGGCTTTGCACACACAAAACCAGACTATGAAAACTCTAAATTTGTTATCTACTGGGGCACTTCGCCGTCAAATGGTGGCAACCCTTTCCAAAAACAGGCAAAAATGCTCTCTTACGCAAGAGGCACTAGAGATGACTTTAGCTACGCAGTGGTCGACCCAAGTGTTACAAACGCTATAAAATACACCTCTTCAGACAAAGGCTGCTGGATAGCGATAAAGCCAGGCACCGACTCAGCTCTAGCCATGGCGATGATACGCTGGATCATAGAAAATGAAAAATACGCCACAAACTACCTTATCCAGCCAAATTTAGACCAAGCAAAACTTGCAGGCGAGATACACTGGTGCAACGCCACTCACCTAGTCATCACCGAAAAAGGTCACAAAGACTACGGCAAATTTGCACTTATCAATAACGAGTGGCAGGTCTGCTTGCAAGATGGCAAGATACAAAGCTACAAGGTAAATGAACCAGCCAAGCTCTACTATAAAGGCAAAATTTTAATAGACGGCAAAAAAGTCGAGGTTAAAAGCTCTATGCAGCTTTTAAAAGAGTCGGCCTACAAACACAGCCTAGATGAGTACTCAAAAATTTGCGGTGTGAGTGTTGAAGATATCATCTGGCTTTGTGAAAATTTCACCAAAAATGGCAGACAGGTGAGCACAAACGTGCATGGCGGTATGATGCATACGCAAGCTGGTATGACTACTTTTGCGATACTTTGTCTAAACACACTAATGGGCACTTACGGCTACAAAGGCGGTAACGTCAATGCAAGTGCCGGCACACACGAGTTTTTAAAGGGCAGATATGACCTTGAGAGCTTTGAGGGCGCTTATAAGCCAAATGGTCTAAATTTATCAAGATCAGGCAAATACTACGAAACAAGCTCCGAGTATAAGCGCAAAGTAGCAGCTGGCGGCAGCGGCTATCCATCAACTCAGCCATGGTATCCTATCTCTATGCCACTTGTAAACGAAACGCTTACAAGTCACAAGGCCAGCTATCCATACAAAGTAAAAGTTTTCATAAACTACATGACAAACGTACTTTACGGACAAGCAGGACTTGAAAGAGCGGTCTTAGACGTGCTAAAAGATAGTAAAAATTTACCACTTTTTGTGGGCATCGACGCCTTTATGAACGAGACAAACGCCTATGCTGACTACATCGTGCCAGATGGGGTAAATTTAGAAAACTGGGCACTTCCAAACTCTCTTTGGGGAACGATCGCTAAAACTTCAGTCGTGCGCTATCCAGCCGTTAGCTCAAAGCAGGCAAAGGATAAAAACGGCGGCACGATCGACGTTGAGGCATTTTATATAGCCGTGGCAAAGAGGCTTGGACTAAAAGGCTTTGGCAAAAATGCCTTCAAAGACAAAGACGGAAATTTCATGGACTTTGACGTAAAAGAGCAGTATTACGCGGCTGCACTAGCAAATTTGGCCTTTGACGGCGAGGGCGTGAAAGATATAAGCGACGAGGACAAAAAGCTTAGTAAGATATCAAGAGTGATGACAAAACTAGATCCTTATCTAAAAGACGAAGAGAAGCCAAAAGTAGCGCACATACTAGCAAAAGGCGGCAGATACGATAGCTACGAGAGCGCATATAATGGCGATAAAGCAACCGTAAAAGTGCCAGCGCCTACGCCAGCCTCCATCTACTACGAGCCACTTGGCGGACACAGACACTCAATAACAGGCGAATATATGCCAGGAGTGCCAACTCTAATGCTTCCAGTTGCAAGTGATGGCACGCCACTTGAGAAATTTTTCCCACGCTCTGAGTGGAAATACACTGTTAGCTCAAGAAAGTCAAATATCCAGCACTTCTATACATTTGTTAGCCCAAGACTTAGAGCTGTTCATCCTAAAAACTTCATCAGGATCGCAACAGACGTGGCTAAAGAGCAAGGCATAGTCTCAGGTGACAAGGTCAAAGTGACTACGCCTTACGGCGCGCAAGTGGGCGAGGCATTTGTGACCGATGGCGTTGCTAGAGGTGTTATTAGTATCGAACATGGGTTTGGTCATGATGAGTTTGGTATAAGAACACACCTCGTCGATGGAAAGCCAGCCTTTGGGATAGCAAATTTAGAAAAAGGGGTCAATCACAACAAGCTTGGGCTTCTTGATCCAAAAAGAAATGGCGAATTTAGTTTAAATGACTGGTTGGTTGGTACTTGCGCTAGACAAGCACTTCCTGCAAATATAAGAAAGATCGGCTAGTTTGATATAAATTTGGCGAGCAGAGTAAAATTTGCTTGCCAAATTTCACTTTTTGTAAGAGCTTTTGACTGGTGGATTGTAAATTTAGATACAGAGCAAGCTTTTAGGCTGCTTGCAAGCTAAATTTTCCTCATATATTTATAGGGTTTCATAGTTAAATAATATTTTAAATTTTGCATGAGTTAAATTTAGTATTGCTAGTTTGCTTTGGTTTTAAGCGCCCTAGTTTGCTAGATCCTCAGCCACTTTTGCAGCTAGTTTTAGCTTGTCACTATCAAAGTGGGTGTAAATTCTTGAAGTATTTAAGCTCGCATGCCCTAAAGCTTCCTGCACCAAAACAAGATCTTTTTGCTTTTTATAAAGCATCGTTGCAAAGGTGTGGCGCAGCATGTGAGCACCATTTTTCTCTTTTCTGATACCAGCCTTAAAAAGGATCTGCTCAACTATGCGGCTAACATAAGCCTGTGTGAGCCTGGTACCTTTTTTATTGATAAAAAGATAGCCTTCTTTATTGATATAATTTATTGCGATCGCATTTAGATGAGCTTCTATTAGATGACGTTTTATCATAACAATGCGGTATTTGTTGCCTTTGCCACGGACCCTAATGATAAAAAGATCGCCATCTTCAGTGATGTCCTTTCGCTTTAAATTTAGAGCCTCACTCACACGAATGCCAGTAAAAATTATCGTTTTTATTATGAGCTTATTGCGATTTGAGTTTTGCTTAAAGTCGCTCTCCTCGATCGCATCAAGAAATTTTTTGACCTCATCTTCGCCCATAAACTCAGGCAACTTTTGCCCTTTGTTACCGCTCACTCCGCCCCAGTTTTTTAAATTTATATCAAAAACATGGGCCTTGCCATCCTCTTCGTTTTGTTTGTCTAAAAACGCAAAGAAATTTATCACTGAGATGCGGTAATTTTTCTTACTAGCGTCGCTTAGTCCGCCAGTCGTGCTAGCTAGTATTTCGCTTAGCAACTCCTCATCGATCTGCTTTAGGCTGCTAAGCTCGTAAAATTTCATCGTTTCATATATTTTTTTAAGTGGATTAAAGTAGGTATTTATGCCAGTAAGCCCTGCATTTCTCGCGCTTTTTACCAAGCCATCAAGCTGATCAATGTTTTTTACCTCGCGGCTGAGAGCGAAATTTACACTTGCAAGTGCCTTTGGATCCCTAAGCTCTTTATTTGAAAGTGAGCTAAGTTTAAATTTGACATAGCGAGTGAGCCAAAATATAAATGAGTTTTCAAAATTATCTTTACAATCAAGCGGATATTTCAAACCAATAACCTTAAATTTTTATTTTGAAAAGTATTATATTTGAAATTTTATAAAAACTACTCTTTTTAAAATTCAATTATAAAAGCTTAAGCACATATCCATTTTCGGCGGCTTCGAGCTTATATTTATGCATCTTATCAAGCTCTAAAACCACTCTGAAATATCTATCATGCCAGCCTATGATCACATTTTTAAAATATTCATTTTCAAGTTTTAAACTCTTAGTTTTAAAGCTTCTTGGCGGCCTTGCAAAGTCAAGAACGATCTTATTTTTCTCATAAGCAAAATGCTTTAAATTTTTAGCTTTTGTAGCGATTTTTAGCTCTTTGTCGTTGGCTAGAAAGCTTATAAAACCTAGAAATTTAACATCTTTTCCATTTTTGACACTATCAACTGGTTTTGTACTAGGCTCAATCTTTATCTTGACTACCTTTTGTTCAGGCTTTATGTTAGTTTCTTTTGCTTTATCTGTGCTAAGATCGATCACTACAACACTTGGAGTTGGCATATCTGAGGTTTTGTTTCTATCTTTATTTGAAATTTTAGTTTCATTTTTTTCTATTATCACAGGAGTGCTTACTTTTTGGCTAGGCATATTTGCCATTGTGACCGAAACATCTAGCTTTTTTGCCACGACTGGTTCTGGATTTTTTACCTTATTTAAAGCAAATTCATCGCTGTAATCGATAGTTTTATTTATATCAGCCAGTCTTTTTTCCTTTATAGTACCGTCATTTGCTCTATATCTTATGGTGACATCTAGTAAAAGTGCCGCATCGCTTGGAAATTTAAACGAAAGAGAATCAAAGCTATCAAATTTTTCTATGATATTTGTTGTCATAACGCTTGTATTTAGCTCGCTAATAGGCATAAATGGGTTCTCTCTAGCAAACATACTTGCTGCAAATATAGATAAAACTAACCAAATTTTTTTCATCATTCCTACTTTTTATTAAAGTCTGGCTCAAGGCCTTGTAATTCAAAATAATCTTTTTGCAGACGCGCGTTTATTTTTTTTAAAATTTCCACGTCTTCGCTAAGCCTCTCTTTTTTGCTCTGAAGGCTTAACATAACATCAAGTGAGCGTTTGCCAAACATCATATTGCCTACATAAAAAGCAAACATAGCCACACAAATGGTGGCTATGACGTAGCGTAATGTCGGTCTAATGTATTTTAAAATTTTATGAAATATGCCATCAGTGTTGCCATATTCGTCTAAAATTTCGCTCAAATATTATCCCCCAAAAACTCTCCAGCCTCAAGCTCGATCTCAAGTAAGCGGTTGTATTTTGCGTTACGCTCGCTTCTTGAAGTAGCACCTGTCTTTATCTCGCCAGTGTTTAGTGCGACTGCAAAGTCAGCGATGAACGCATCTTCGCTCTCGCCGCTTCTATGGCTCATTATGCAGCGATATCCGTTTCTTTGAGCAAGGCGGACAGTTTGCATAGTTTGTGTGACTGAGCCTATTTGATTTGGCTTGATTAAGATAGCGTTTGCGATGTTTTTCTCGATACCTTCGCGTAAAATTTTCTCATTTGTGACAAAAAGATCGTCACCTACTAGCTGAACTTTGCCTCCAAGCCTTTTTGTAAGCTCAGCCCAACCGCTCCAGTCGTCCTCGCTAAGGCCATCTTCGATAGAGAATATCGGATATTTTTCGCAAAATTTTTCGTAGTAGCTAATGAGCTCGTCGCTGCTAAATTTCTTGCCCTCAAGCTCGTATTTGCCGTTTTTATAAAGCTCGCTTGAAGCGACGTCAAGGGCAAGTTTTATCTGGCTGCCTAGCTCATATCCAGCCTCTTTTACAGCCTGAGAGATAAGCTTTAGTGGCTCTTCGTTGTCTTTTAAATTTGGAGCAAAGCCGCCCTCGTCGCCGACAGCCGTGCTGTGGCCAGCTGCGTTTAGGATAGATTTTAGCTTATGATAAATTTCAGTTGCAGCTCTTAGCGCCTCGCTAAATGTGCTAAAGCCAAATGGCATGATCATAAATTCTTGAAAATCAACGCTATTATTTGCGTGTGCGCCGCCATTTATGATGTTAAACATCGGCACTGGCAATATGCTAGCGTTTGCACCGCCAAGGTAGCGGTAGAGTGGGATATTTAGGCTCTTTGCAGCTGCGCGAGCTACCGCCATAGATACGCCAAGAACCGCGTTTGCGCCTAAATGTGAGTAATTGTGCGTGCCATCAAGCTCAAGCATCTCTTCATCGACTGCTTTTTGGTTGTAGGCATCAAGGCCGATGATAGCCTCGGCTATCTTTTCATTTACGTTTGAAACAGCCTTTAAAACGCCTTTGCCAGCATATCTCTCGTCTTTGTCACGAAGCTCGAGCGCCTCACGCTTGCCAGTGCTTGCGCCGCTTGGTACGATCGCACTTGCCTCGGTGCCGTCGCTTAGTCTAACTGTCGCACGAACTGTTGGGTTGCCTCTGCTGTCTAAAACCTCGTGAGCTTCTACATCTTCAATAAATACCATTATTCATCTCCTGCTTCGTTTGTGTCGTCTTCTTCGTCTTTTGCGCCGCTGCTTATTAGGTGGTCTATGCCCATTGAGCCTTTTATCGCCGCTACTATCTCGTCAGAAATTTCTGGATGCTCTTTTAAGTAGGCTTTGGCGTTTTCTCTGCCTTGACCTAGTTTTTCGGCCTTGTAGCTAAACCACGCGCCTGATTTGTCGATGATGTCGAGTTTTACGCCATAGTCGATGATCTCGCCCTCTTTACTCACACCCTCGCCAAACATGATGTCAAATTCAGCCACTTTAAATGGAGGTGCTACCTTGTTTTTAACGACTTTTGCCTTTGTGCGGTTGCCGATAGGCTCGTCGTTTTGTTTAAGTGTGGCTATCTTTCTTACATCGATCCTTACAGATGAGTAAAATTTAAGTGCATTACCGCCAGTTGTGGTCTCTGGCGTGCCATATCCCATCATACCGATCTTCATACGAATTTGGTTGATGAAGATAACAGTTGTCTTCATCTTGCTTAAAATTCCAGTTAGCTTTCTAAGCGCCTGACTCATAAGCCTTGCCTGAAGGCCCACGTGCTGATCGCCCATGTCGCCGTCTATCTCGCTCTTTGGAGTAAGTGCGGCCACGCTATCAACTACGATAAGATCGATAGCACCGCTTCTTGCAAGCGTCTCAACGATCTCAAGTGCCTGCTCGCCAAAGTCTGGCTGCGAGACGTAAAGGTTATCGGTATTTACGCCTAAATTTGAAGCGTATTTTACGTCTAGTGCGTGCTCTGCATCGACAAATGCACAAATTCCGCCAGCTTTTTGCGCTTCAGCGATGATGTGAAGTGTGAGAGTAGTCTTACCAGAGCTTTCTGGTCCGTATATCTCGATGATCCTGCCTTTTGGAACGCCGCCTATGCCAAGAGCCAGATCAAGCCCTAGCGAGCCAGTCGGTATCGACTCGATAGCCTCAACCTCTTTGTCGCCAAGTCTTAAAAGCGTGCCTTTGCCAAAAGCTTTATCGATCTGCTTTAGTGCAAGCTCAAGCGCCTTTTTCTTGTCCGCTTCGCTCTCTGGGATAGCTATCTTTTTGTCACTATCTTTTTCTTTTGCCATTTTTTACCTTATAGTTGAAATTTGGCTTGATTTTATCTAAAAAGAGATGAATTTTACTTGATTTACTCGCAAATTATAATATTTTCGCCAAGCAGTGCAGCGCTATCAATAAGAGCAAAAAGCTGCTCTTTTTCAAACAAAAATCCATAAATTTGATCTTCGTTTTTTAGTATCGCAAGATTTAGCGGCTCTACGAGCGAGCTTGCGCAAAGGTTTAAAAAAGCTTCATCGATACTATTTTGTGAAATTTGGGGTTTAGTTTTGAAATTTTCATCTTTTATAAAAGAGATAAATTCCTCTTGCGAGGTAGATTTATTAAATTTAAAAATTAGTTTTTCTTTTAAGGCCTCAGCCAAAATTTCATCAAATTTAACTAGGTCGATGTGATCTTTTACACCTAAAATTTTGGCAAAATTTAGTAGATTTTTATCATAACTAGCCACATTTTTCTCATGCTCGCTTTGTGCCTTTTTAGCCCTATAAACGGCGTAAAGACCAATAGCTATAAACAAAAGTGAAAGGGTAAAAACTTCGCTCAAAAACTCACTCATCATCATCCTTATAAAATGCAAACTTCAGTCTTAAGCTCTACGCTAAATTTCTCTAAAACCCTAACCTTTGCCAAATTTATAAGGCTAGTGGCATCCTCAAAGCTTGCGTGGTTAAAATTTATCAAAAAATTTGCGTGCTCCTCGCTAAATTTCGCTCCGCCGATAGCGTATCCTTTTAGCCCAACCGCCTCGAGCAACGCCCCTGCAAAGTGACCATCAGGATTTACAAAGCAGCTACCAAAGCTAGCTCCTTTTGGTTGATTTGCCCTTTTTGCGCTTATAGCTTCAGAAATGCTCGCATCAAAGCCACTTTGAAGCTTAAATTTAGCCCCCAAAATGACCTCATCTATGCCGCTGTGGCGGTAGCTAAAGTTTATCTCATCCTTGCTCACCCAGCCACGAGCCATACGCACATGCGTGAGGTTGTCGCTTATGCTAAATTTAAGCAGCCCAGCGTTCATCTTGATAAGTCCGCCAAGTGTGCCTGGGATATTTTTTAAAAACTCAAGGTTCGCGATATTGTTTTGTTTGCAGAAGTTATAAATTTTGGCAGATTTTGTCGCAGCTCCTATCTCAAGGCAAATTTTATCGCCGAAGCATTCTAAATTTATATAGTCAAAGCTCTTGCCAAGTATCGCCATTTTTGGGGGATTTGGCGAGATAAGAAGGTTGTTGCCTCCGCCTATCATCACAGCGCCTAAAAAGTGAGGTGAGTTTAGGTCTTCAAGGCTATTTACCTCAAAAATTTCATGCACGCCGCCTATCCTAACTGAGGTAAATTTAGAAAAATCAACAAGCCTCGTCACTGGATAAATTCCGGTATAAAATCAAGCATGCGAGTGGTAAATTCAACCATCATCGAGATCATCCAAGGCATCAAAAATATGATGACAACGACGACTAGTAAAATTTTTGGCACGAAGCTTAGCGTAGTTTCGTTTATCTGCGTGGTCGCTTGAAAAATGGAGATGATAAGACCTGCGATTAGGCCGCTTAGCAGCATCGGAAGGCTGATGTAAAGGGCGATCTTAAAGGTTTCAACTCCAAGCGAGACAAGCGTACTTTGCATCAGCTAAACCTTACTTCGTTGTATTCAGTTGGAATTAAATAGTCGTTTACGTCGATTGGCTTTTCGAAAAAGCCTTTGTCATAGCCTATTTGATAGAGCTTATTTAGCGCTTTTAGCTGCGTTTCGTTCATGCTTATTGACTCGTCATTTGCGTATAAATTTAGATACGTTTTAAGCTCATCTTTGCCAACTCTGATGAGGTTTCGCTCCATTAGCATGTGAGATAAAAATGGCTTGTGCGAAGTGGCGATCCTAACGGCCTCGCTAAGCACTCTCTCGCACTCGATTGCATCAGTTATCGGCAGACTTCGTCTAAGCGCCATGCCGCCAAGTGGAAGCGGTAAATTTTCGCCGTTTAGCTCGCTCCAGATATCCCAAATTTCGCGCTCTACGCAGAGCTGGTCTGAGAAATTTAAGATACTTTCATGTATAAGCACGCCAGCATCGACTTCGCCGCTAAGCACGGCATTTTCGATCTCTAAGAAATTTTTATAAACGATCCTTGCCTCTGGGTAGGCTATGCGAAAGAGCAGGGCGTTTGTCGTATTTTTACCAGAGAGTGCGACCTTAAAATTTCGCTTTAGCTGCTTGCCTTTTAGCTTGATAAGCTTTGGGCCATATCCTTTGCCAAAGCTCACTGCGCAGCGTAAAAGTGCATACTCGTCGCAAATTTTTGGATACAAAGCAAAGCTGATCGCTGTTGCCTCATAAGTGCCTTTTAGCGCCTCTTCGTTTAGCGTTTCTATATCAAGCGCCTTTGATGTGAAGGCTAAATTTTTACTGCTAACCCAGCCAAATTTGACCGCGGCATACATGAAAATATCATCAGCATCAGGCGAGTGGGCGACATTTATAGTTTTTAGATTATGCAAAGATGATCCTTTTTTTGATTACGCCATTTTAATGAAATTTATTTAAAATAAAGTTTTAAGGGCGGCTTTGAAACGATTTTACCAGCTTTGCCTCTTTGAAATTTAGCACGTATTTCACGTCTATGGCGTCTTTAGCACCTTTTCTTCGTACGAGGATCGTCGAGTAAAACGGATGCTTAAGTTCAAGCATCTTAAGTAACTTTTGATCGCTATCTTCTTTTTTTATATTTTCAACGATTATTGTCGTTATAAATTTGCCCTCAAACTCGTAAAATGGCCAGACTATCACACCAGCGTCGCTTGTTTTAAAGTCCGTAATTTTAGAATTTTTAGGGATATTTAGCATGGAGATGATCTTCTTGCGGGAGCTGTCCGCGTTTTGCACAGATATCACCTTTACAAGCAGATCTTTGTTCGCTCCGAGTCCATTTTTGCTAAAACGATAAACTCCGTCTTCAAGGATGCCCACTTTTTCAAAGGCATTAGCGTAGTTTGCGGCAGTGCAAGCAGTCAGCAAAAGTGACAGAAACATTAAAATTTTTATAAATTTCATCTTTTCTCTTAAAATTTCACTCTCTTTAGCCTATCTGAAGCAAAATTTTTCCTACCAAATTTAGCCTCATCTTTACCGTTTAGCTCGACTAAATCGCCAGTAAAGCCACAAATGTCATTTTTAACAAGATAGCTTCCCACGCCATAAGTATCAACTGGCGTATTATAAGCTTCAAATTCTTTTATAATTTTAGGGCTAAAGCCTGAGCTAACGACGATTTTAACGTATTTAAAACCAGCTTTATCAAGCGCCTCTCTTAGAGCAAATATAAGTTCCTTGCAAACACCGTGTGGGTCAAACCCGCTAGTATCCTTATTATCAAAATATTTATCTATCAAATTTTTACTAGTATCCACTCTAACCGCGCCAAGCCTCTCTTTTAATGCGTTTGCAGCCTTTAATGCATCTGTGATCACGTCGTTGTTATAGTCCACCAATGCCGTGATCTTCTCATTTTCAAAGGTTTTAGCATAAATTTCTGAGGCTTTTACTATATCTCCACCGCACATTTGAATAAGCGCATGAGGCATGGTGCCACCACCTTTTAGCCCAGTAAGCTCGCCTTGAGCATCTGTGGCGACCTTTTTGATGCCGCCTACAAATGATGCATAGCCGTCGCCTGGTTGCGTGCAGATGTCATCTTGCCTGTCTGCCATGCTGAAAACGTCCTTGCCATTTGCCGCTCTTATCACATCTCTTGAGTTTGTCGCTACACAGCTTCTTCTAGTAAGCGTCGCGTCGATCACATTTTCTAAAAAGCCAAAATTTTCATACTTGCCGCTTATCTTTAAAACTGGCTCGTTTGCATTTATGATATCGCCATCATCAAGTGCGTAAATTTCAAGCTCGCTTGGGTTTTTGGCAAATTTATTGATAATAGCTAAAACCTCGTCGATACCGCAAAGCACGATATCATCACGCCTTTGAAAGAACTGCATCGTCACGTGCTGATCTGGTAGGTTTTGCTTAATTATCTCATTTACTTTTAGAAAATATTTCGCAGTAAAATAGCCCTCGCCGATCCTTGGATCTAGCTTAAAGGTCTTGTCTGTTAGCCTATCTATCTTGCCTTGCATCTTTAGCTCAAGTTCGTTCATGTCTGTCCTTTTTTATCGTGATTATAGCATTTTGGTAGAAAAGTGAAAATTATAAAAATATATTTTAAGAATGTATATAAGAGTATATTTTATAAAATCTTGAAATTTTACTTTTAAAGGAAAAATATGAAAAAGTTCCTACTTTTAATGGTTGCAATTTTTACATTTGGCAATGAAAATTTGCTAGTTAGTGTGGGTGGCGGATATAAAAAGATAGTCGAAGCAGTCGCACAAAACCTCAAAAAAGATGGTGTAAATATCGACACTTCTTTTGCAAACATCACAGCTATCATGGCTCAGGCAAAAGAGGGCAAAACTGACGTGATCGTGGGTGATGAAGACTTTTTGAAAAAGTCTGATCTAAAGATCGTCGAGTATGTAAATTTAGGCTCAGGCGCCTTGGTATTAGCTACTAAAAAGGGCGTGAAAATAGAAAAAGTTGATGAGCTAAAAGCACTTTCCAATATCGCTATGCCAGATGCTGTAAAGACAGTTTATGGCAAAAGAGCGAATGAATTTATGCAAAAAGCAAATTTAAGCAGCGAGCTAAAGGATAAAATTTTAGCAGTTGCTGGTGTGCCACAGGTCGTTACATATATATTAAACGGCGAAGTTGATGCTGGATTCATCAACCAAACTGAACTAAATGCACACAAAGATGAATTTGGTAGTTTTGTCTTGATAGACAAATCGCTTTACGCTCCAGCAAATATTGTAGCTGCGAAGCTTGAAGGATGCGATAAAAGGCTGATTGTGAGAAATTTTTAAATGAGCTAAAAAGTGAGAGATCAAAAGAAATTTACACTAAATTTGGCATAAGATAAGGCTAAGCTTGCAAGAGCTCGCATGGGTGTTTGATCCTCTGGTTTTAAGCATAAAAGTTATTTTGTGTCAAGGGGCTTTGCTCGTCGTTTTTGGGCTAGCTTTAGCCTATCTTTTGGCCTTTTATAAAGGTAAACTTAGAGCCATTTTGGAGATGATCGTAACTTTTCCTCTCATCTTTCCACCTATTGCGACTGGATTTTTACTGCTTTATCTGCTTGGCAAAAATGGCATCGTCGGTAAGGCTTTAAATTTGGAAATTATTTTTAGTTTTAAGGCTCTTGTGTTAGCTGCTTTTATAGCCTCGCTGCCGCTATTTGTAAAGCCTGTCGCTTCTGCTCTTGGCTCACTTTCAAAGAGCCTAAGTGAAGCAGCATACAGCCTTGGAAAAGATAAATTTCAAACAGCTATTTTTATGCTTTTTCCATGTGTTGCAAAAAGCGTAGCAGCGGCTTTTATTTTAGCGATCTCGCGTGGGCTTGGCGAGGTTGGCATAACACTTATACTTGGCGGAAATATAATAGGAAAAACCGACACTATCTCGCTTGCCATTTATAATGCCGTATACGATGGTAAAAGCGATGAAGCACTAGTTTTAAGCCTTGTTTTGGTTGTATTAAGCTTTATTTTATTTGGGATTATAAATTTGCTTGATAAAGGTAAAATTTAAAGTGAGTGGCGAGAGGATGAGAGAATCGAACTCCCCACCAGACGGTCAACCGCCCAGTCATCGGGTTTGAAGCCCGTGAGCATCACCAGATTACTTTATCCTCCGTGCACGTTATTCTAGCAGATTTATATAAATTTTAGCCCATTTTCTATAAACTTTTTTTAATTACAAAAAGGATCTATGATTTTAAAATTAGGCATTTTCACATTTTCGGTTTTATTTTTTTGCGCTTGTTCCTCGGTTCTTTCTCCAGTAACTGCACCACTAAATGTATATGATGCATACTCTATTTCGCGTGACAAACGTGGTATTTACTCTATCACTCGCGACAAATTTATCCAAAGCAAAATACAAAGTAAAATATTATTTTCAAAAGGTCTTAGCAATCTAGATATTGAGATCGAGTGTTTTTACGGCGATGTCTACCTTATAGGGCTGGTTGATAGCAAAGAGCTTGAAGGTAAGCTAGTAGAACTAGCCAAAAATACAGATGGTGTACGAGAAATTTACACCTATCTTCGCATAAAAAAGCCAGAATATCCATGCGATAGTCTAAAAATTCTTGCAAATTTAAAACAAAACCTTTTCAAAGATAGTATAGTCGAAGGAACAAACGTACGTGTTAGTATCGTTGGTTGCGATGTTGTTTTTAGTGGTGTGGTCGATAGTATAGAGCAAGAAAAGCACGCCATTTGGTATGCTAAACATATTAATGGCGTAGCCGATGTCTACTCATTTATGAAAGTTATAAAATAAAATTTCTATTTACTCTTTTTTAGAAAGCTTGCAATGAGGCTTGGCAGAATAATAAGCGCACCAAGCAACATAAAAATCATAACCAGATCAGTTAGAAAACCAAAATAAATAGTTGGAATAAAGTTGCTTGTTACCATCACACTAAAGCCAAGAAAGATGGTAAATGAAGTGTAATACATCGCATATCCGATACTAGCATGAGCAGCTTTAATGCTCTCAAAAACGCTTTTTGTGAGCAACTCTTCTTTAAAACGGTGGATGTAATGGATAATATCATCAACACCGATACCAATACTAATAGCCGCGATTGTGATACTCATCACATCAAGCGGAATACCAAAAAATCCCATCACGCCAAAGAGCGTGCAAAGCGGGATTAAATTTGAAACTATTGCAATGATTGCTAGTTTGATACTTCTAAAAACGAAGCAAAATATGACAAAAAGTATAGCAACAGTTAGCCCAAAGGTATCGACCTGTGAGCTAAGTAAATTTTGAAGCATATTATTATAAAGCACCATCATGCCAGCCACTTCAATACTAACATTATCATTTTTGCCCAGCTCATCAAGTCCAGCTCTTAGCTCTTTTAAAAACTCATTTCTTCTAAGTTTTTCATCGCTATCAACGACTCTTAGACTAAATCTAAGCTCATCATTTTCGATACTCACATAAGGACTTAGTAAGATACTTCTATACTCTTGCGGAAGTTTCTCGTACATAGCGGCAAGTAAAAAGTCATCGCTAGCACCGTTGTTTAGCTCTTTTATGGCTTTGATCAGAGTTGCTAGCGAGCTTACGTGTCCAACGAATTTTTGCTCTTTTAAATAGTCATGAATTTTCTCAGCAACCCTTGTGTGATAGCTATTAAACCAGTATTTCGCATCTTTTGCGCTGCTTTCAAATTCGTTTTCAAACTCATCTTGTTCGGCATTTTTATCTTCTTTTTGCTCTTTAAATTTTACTATCACGTCAACTGGTATAGTACCGCCAAGCTTAGTATCGATAACTTGCATGCCTTTGCGAATTTCAGTACTCTCTTTAAAATAGCCAATAAAGCTATTTTCAACCTTTATCTTACTTATACCATAAACTCCAAACGCAACCACCAACACACAAACTGTGTAGATAAGCTTTCTTGAGCTTAGTGCCAAATTTGCACAGTGTCTTGTAAATTTAAAGCTATTTTCAAATGTTCTAACAGGGGCAAGCTTTTTTAAATTTACATTGATTGCACCAAATAGCAAAAATGCAAGCACAAGCGAAACGCTAATACCAGCGCTCATCATAACGCCAAGCATGATAACTGGTTTTATATCGGCACTCATGAGTGAGCTAAAGCCAATAACTGTTGTAAATATCGCCCAAAAAGATGGAGAAAATTTATCACGTAGCGTCAGGTAGATGAGCTGATTTTGGCTGTATTTTGGATGTTTTGCGTAAAATTCTCGGTAGCTAACAACAAGATGAATCACTGTTGAAATAGTGATAATAAGCTGCAAAGCGATGTAGTTTGAGCTAATAACCGTAACTTCCCAGCCAAACATGCCAAAAATTCCGGTCGTAAAAATGGCACTTACCGCGCAGATAAACATCGGTAAAATAATCCATCTTAACTGTCTAAAAAATAACCATAAACTAAAGCTAAGAAGCGCAAGAACGCTTAGGCCATAGATCAAAAGATCGCCTTTTATAAAACCTATCATATCATCAGCGATCATATTTGCGCCGCCTAAGAATAGCTCGTCATTTGCGTTAAATTTAGCTATGGTTGCTTTTATAGCCTCAAGGTTTTCGTGATCGCTCTTTCTAAGCTCATCTCGGTAGGCTTTAAACTCATAGGCAAGAGCCTCTAGCTTAAGTCGCTCAGCTTGTGTGATAGTGCCGTTTGACTCTTTTTGACTAAATAAATTTCGCTCATTTACAAGTTCATTAAATTTCTCATCTTGTTTTAAATTTAGAGCAATCGCTGTAGTTTTTAGATCTTTGCTTATCAAATTTCCGCTGTAAATCTGACTTTTGGCAAACTCAAGCTTTGCTTTTGAAATATTTATATCTTTATCTTGCAGCGTTGGAGTATGATCTAAGATACCAGTAATCCCGCCTTTTACACTATTTAAAAGCGGAATATTTATTATAGAGATGACGCTATTTACCATATCGTTTTTAGCTAGTTCATCGCCTAAATTTTTGATAAGTTCCAAATTTTTAGGTGAAAAAAGATCATCTTTTGGAGTAAAAGCAACCACTAAAAATCCAGGTGAGTCGTAGCGTTTGGCTATCTCTCTATAAGCTTTTAAGTCAGGGTCATGCTCAAGCAGTAGCGTTTCAGCTGATGCATCGACGCTAAGCTTGGTACTAAGATAGCTAAAAACTACGCTTAAAGCTAAAATTAGAGCAATAATAAGCTTGTTTTTAGCAATGATAAATTTAAAAATTTGTCGCATTAAGGGTTGGTTTTATTTTGATCAGGCAAAACAGCTTCATTTAGCTTTTGTAAAAGAGTATTGAAATCAGCATTATTTAGCACATCACCAAACTGACTTCTGTATGTTTGAATGATGCTCACACCAACGATATCAAGGTCGTAAATGAGCCAGCCACGCTCTTTTGCATCGTAAAATTTATAGACAAATTCATAGTTTTTGCCGTCATTTAGAAGCTCAGATGTGAGCCAGTATCTATTTTTTTGAGGTTCACTCTCGCCAGTTATATGTATCTCTTGATCTTTATACCCTAAAAGTTTATCTATGTATGAGCTTTTCAATTTTTGCTCAAATGCTGCGTCAAATTTGGCTTGCTCATCGCTGCTTAGGCTGTTGTAACGTTTGCCAAGGCTTATCTTTGCCATTTGTTTATAGTCAAAAAATGGATCAAGAAGAGCAAAAATTTCTTTTGTCTTTGCATTATTGTCTAAATTTGTATCTTTTAAAATTTCAATAACCTTTGTTGTTTTCATCTCTACTTCAGGCTTGATCTGCTCTTTTGAAATAGCAAAAAGGCTAGTTGTAAAAAGTAGAATCATAGTTAGAATTTTTAAAATTTTCATATTTACTCCTTGATAAGCTTATCGCGTCTTTGCTCGTAAGCATCGCGTAAAAATGGATAAAGATCAATAGCATCTTTTCTTAGTTTTTCATAAGCAGTTGGATCTTGTGAAAAGCTATTAAACGCTCTATATGACTTGATACCAGTGGATAAAAGTATAGGATCAACGTAGCTAATAGGATCAGCAAAATAATCTCCGACCATGCCACCAGTATCTCTTAAATTTGATGGTCCAATAAGTGGCCAAACGATATGAAAACCACCGCCAAGCCCCCAATATCCAAGCGTTTGTCCAAAATCTTCATCGTGAGCTTTGAGATTGTAGTATTTTGCTCCGTCTGTTAGTCCGCCAAAGCCTATTATCGTATTTGCTAAAAATCTTAATGTCTCTTCACCAGCATTTTGAAATTTAAACTGAAGTAAGTTGTTTACAAAGCGAACTGGGAAAAGCAGATTATCAAAGAAATTTGAAACCATTGTTCTAGCTGTTTTTGGCACAACATAGGCATAGCCTTTTGCCACCGGAGTTAGCATATTTACATAGATAAAGTCATTTGCATGTGTCATCATTCTATTGTAGCCACTAAGTGGGTCAAAAACATCTTTTCTTGCTTCAAATTCAACATCAAATTCATCACTTTCGCTATTTGCATTTATGTCCGTATTAGCACAGGCTAAAAGCAAACTAAAAAAGATAGAAAGCAAAAATTTCATACTAAGCCTTATTTTTATTTATAAAATGTAGCTTGATTTTATCTTTTAAAAACTTTACAAGAAATTAAGAGAAATTTATAAATTGGCTTAAATCTTTAAGCTTAAGGATTAATATAATTAGATATACTTCACAAATTATTCTCTAATATAGTAAAGGTAAAATTTTGAAAGCAGATATAAATTTAGAACTATTTTTAGGCGAAGATACACAGGTTTTAGCTAAACATATTACATTATTAAAGGCCATAAAAGAGACAAAAAGTATCACAAAAGCAGCAGAATTGGTTGGTATATCATATAAAAATGCTTGGGACTGCCTTGATACGATAAATAACAAAAGTAGTAAGCCGCTTATTATTAGAGCTGATGGAAATAAAAAAAATAGTGGCTCTGAACTAAGTGAGTATGCCAATAAACTGATAAAAATTTATGATGCCATTCTTGAGACCCAAAAAGACTTTTTGCAAAAAATTTGTCAAAAAGTAGATTTTGAGGATGTAGATATTATAAATCTTCAAAGAATGAATATGAACTTAAGTGCTAGAAATCAGCTCTCATGTGAGATTATTGGCATAAACCGCGGGGCGGTAAATTCTCAAATAATTGCAAAACTAAGTAATGGCTGCACGCTTGAGTCAAACATCACGGTTGAAAGTGAGAAAAATTTAGGCCTAAAAGTTGGACAAAAAGTTATTTATATTTTTAAAGCTCCAGCTGTTATTTTGACTAAGGATCTAGATATAAAAATAAGCACAAAAAATCAATTAAAAGGCGAAGTGATCGAAGCAAAGATAGGTGCTGTAAATGCCGAAATCACTTTAAAACTAAGCGATGAGCAGACTTTAACTGCCATCATCACAAAAGATAGTGCTATCCAGATGAAAATAGGTGTTGGCGATACACTTTTAGCGATAGTAAAATCATCTCAAATCATTATAGGAGTATAAATGAGAAAAGTTTTTAAATTTTTATGTGTGGCAGCTTTACTTGCCATAAACGCATTTGGCTCAGAAGTAAATGTATATGCTGCAGCAAACACAACATACGCATTTCCAGAGCTTATAAAAGAGTTTAATAAGCTTCATCCAAATGCCAAGATCAATTTAACACTCGGTGCAAGTGGCGGTCTTGTTACTCAGATACAAAACTCAGCTCCGGCCGATATATTCATGGCTGCTGATATGGGCTTTGCTCAAAAAGCTTATGACACAGGATTTGCAGTAGCTGCTCCAAAAGTTTATGCACAAGGTGCTATTGCTCTTTTTTCTATTAGAAATGTTGATTTCAAAAAAGGTATCGAAGTTGTTCGTGGCCTAAAAGCGATCTCTATCGCAAATCCACAAACTGCACCATACGGCAAAGCTAGTATAGAGGCTCTTAAAAATGCAAAACTTTATGACGAAGTAGAAAAAAATATCGTCTATGCTCAAAAAATTTCTGAAACTCTATCTCAAGCATTAAGTGCTTCTGATGTAGGCTTTATCGCAGCTAGTGCACTTTTTGATGAGAAAATGGCAAAATACAAAGAGGGCGTTAATTACATCCTTGTTCCACAAGAGCTATACACTCCGATCGATCAAGGCATAGTTCTTCTAAAACATGCTGAAAAAAATGATGATGCAAAAGCATTTTATGAGTTTATCTTAGGTGATAAATCAAGAGAAATTTTCAAGAAATTTGGTTACAACGTTCCAGCTAAATGATAAGAGCAAAGATCGTTGGGATTTTAACTAAAGATGACGTTAGCTTATTTGAGCTAAAGGGTCTAAATTTAGAGGCAAATTTATTTATGCTAGTCTTGAATGAGGCTAGCAAATTCGCCTTAAATGATGAGATTGACTTAGGTTTTAAAAGCTCCGATGTTATCTTGGCAAAAGACAAACTTGACGCTAGCTCGCTTGAAAACGAGCTAAAGTGCGTGATTGAAGCTATAAATTTTGGTGAAATTTTAAGTGTTATTAGCTTAAAGTGTGGCGAAATTTACTTTGAAGCTATTATCTCAAATCACGCATTAAAAACCATGAACGTAGGTGAAAACGATGAAGTCTTTGCCTATATAAAATCTACAAGCATTCACATAAGTACACAAAAATGATAGAAATTTCTTGTAAAAAAGAGCTAAATGGCGGTGGCGGAAAATTTTTACTTGAGGCTGATCTTAGCTTTGAAAGTGGCGATTTTGTCGCACTTTATGGAGCAAGCGGTGGCGGAAAGACCACCATTTTACGCTTGATCGCTGGTTTTGAAGCACCACAAAGTGGCTTTATAAGAGTTGGGGATAAAATCTTCTTTGATGAAAAGAGAAATTTAGCTCCACAAAAGCGAAATATCGGCTTTTTATTTCAAGACTACGCACTTTTTGAAAATATGAATGTCTTTAAAAATTTACTCTTTGCAAAAAATGATCTAGCTCTAGCAAATAAACTTCTTGATATCTGCGGTCTAACCAGCCTAAAAAATGCAAAAATTAGCACTCTTTCTGGCGGCCAAAAACAACGTGTTGCTTTAGCTCGTGCGGTTATGAGAAAGCCTGAAATTTTACTGCTTGATGAGCCGTTAAGTGCGCTTGATAACGCCATGCGTGAGAAACTTCAAGACTATTTACTAGCACTTCATGATGAGTTTAAGATGAGCATTATTTTAGTAAGCCATGATATCGCTGAAATTTATAAGCTTTGCAATAAAGTCTTTGTCCTTGAAAGTGGAAAAATTTCAAGATCAGGTAGTGCAAGTGAGATATTTTTAAAGAGTGCAGGATCACAGAAATTTGCCTTTAACGCTAAAATTTTAGAGATAAAAAAACGTGATGCTATTTACGTGGCAAATGTATTAATAAACCGCCAAATTTGTGAAGTGGTGCTAAGTAGCAGCGAAGCAATCAATTTAAAAGCAGGCGATATGGTAGTAGTTAGCACAAAAGCATTTAGTGTAAATTTGGAAAAAGCATGATAGACGAGTTAAAAAGTATCGATTACGAGCCATTTTGGCTATCACTAAAATTATCTTTCATAACAACTTTTATTTTATTTTTTGTCTGCATCGCACTTGCCTATTTTATGTCTCAAAAGAAATTTTTTGGCAAGTCGTTTTTAGAGTCGGTAATCTCACTGCCTTTGGTTTTGCCGCCAAGTGTTCTTGGCTTTTATCTACTCATTTTTCTTTCGCCATATTCGGCCTTTGGTAAATTTATCGAGGAAATTTTTGGAGTTAGGCTTGTTTTTAACTTCACAGGTCTTGTTGTGGCAAGTTGTATCTATTCATTGCCATTTATGTTTGGTCCGATTTATGCCGGGCTAAATAGCCTAAAAAAGAGCCTTTTTGAAGCGAGCTATAGTCTTGGTAAAAATAAGCTCACGACTATTTTTAGAGTAATTTTGCCAAGCATCAGATCAAATTTATTAACAGCTACTGTCGTTAGCTTTGCTCACACTATGGGCGAGTTTGGTGTTGTTTTAATGATAGGCGGTAGTGTAGCTGGAGAGAGCAAGGTTGCAAGTATTGCGATATTTGAAGCAGTTGAAATGCTTGATTACACCAAGGCTCATGTCTATGCACTTTTGATGTTAATAATTAGCTTTTTTGTCCTTTTCGTAGTTTATCTTTTAAATTCTAAAAAAGCTTAAGACAAAGCTTATAAAGATATAATAGTAAAAATTTTAAAGGATAAAGTATGATAAAAGTGCCTACAAGTATATATTTAAATACCTTAGACGGTAAGGAATTTGATTTTTCCGCCTTTGTAAGGACACACGACTGCGTTATTTTCATCTATCCAAAGATAGGCGAGGACTTTGGTCTTTTAAGCGAGCAATTGCAAAATACTGCAGGTATGAAGGGCTGCACCAAACAAGCAATAAACTACAAGAAATTTTTAAAAGATTTTAACGATCTTGGTTTCATGGTAGTGGCTATTGGCTCCCAAGATATCGCAGCTCAAAAGAAATTTCAAGAAGAGACTTCAGCTGGAGTTATGTTTTTAAATGATAGTGAGTTTATGCTTGAGAGAGCACTTGAACTTCCGGTTTTTTCTGCATCAAATGGCCATAAATTTTACTTTAGACAAACACTCATCATAAAAGATGGCAAGATAAGGCGCGCATATATAGTGGATGATCCTGAGAATGATGCTAAAAATATGCTAGAAAAAATCAAAGAAAAAGACTACTAGGAGCTAAAATGAGCCAAAATAGCAAAATTGAGAAGTCTTATGATGAGCTAACTTATAAATCAATAGCCTTTGCCCAATCATCGCCATATAGGCTTGAAGCTTGTGCGACAATTCTTGGCATAACTCCACCGCCATGCGAAAATGCAAGAGTTTTAGAGATAGGATGTAGCTTTGGCGGAAATTTGATCCCATTTGCAGTAAATAACAAAAATGCAAAAGTAGTTGGCATAGATCTTAGCGGCGAGCAGATAAGGCGAGGGCAAGAGATCGTTAAAGAAATGGGGCTTACAAATTTAGAGCTTATACATGGTGACATTTGCGAATTTAAAAGTGATGAGAAATTTGACTACATTATCGCTCATGGCGTTTTTAGCTGGGTGCCTGACTTTGTAAAAGAAGCTATATTGAAAGTCGTAAGAGAGAATTTAAGTGCAAATGGCGTGGCGTTTATCTCTTATAATGTTTATCCTGGCTGGAAAGTAAAAGATATCGTAAGAGATATAATGCTACTTGCCGCAAAAGATAAAGAGAGCATGCAAGAGAGGTTAAAAGCAGCCAAAGAAGCACTTTTAGTCTATAAAGAATATTTACTAACAAGAAATGAAGAAATTTATGAGGGAAAAATACCCCTTAAGATGCTTCTTTTTGTAACAGAACATGTGCTCTCAAAAGATGACTTTTACATAGCTCATGAGTTTTTAGAATATACAAATGATCCGTTTTATTTTAAAGATTTTAATGCCATGCTCGCTAAAAATGATCTTACTTATCTTTGTGAATATACGCTTGATGATATTTTTACCCCAGATGTTGGCACAGCCGTAGTAGATGAATACAAAAATAACAAGTTTAAGGACAGAATCGATCTAGAGCAATTCATGGATATGATTAGCAACAAAGTATTTAGACAAAGCCTAATAGTCCATAGCAAGACTTATGAGAGCATAGCCAATAAACAAATAGGCCCAAGCGATATTAATAAAATTCACGTTGTGGCAGATTTTATAAAGAAAGATAACCAGTGGCAAGATAGTTATGGTGCTATGCCACAAGATATATCATGGCTTTGCGAGGTCTTTTATAAGATGTATCCAGCTAGCATAAACCTTTCTCAGATTTTAGAAATTTTGCCAGAAGATAAGCTCATGGTTTATAGCGCTTTTGTAAGAATTTTAACAAACTCGTCTGATGCAATGATTTTAAAAGATGAGCAAAAAAATATCGAGTATAAGCCCGGCTACTCAAGGCTTAGTCAAAATTTAGTAAATTATGTCAGATATTTTTTAAATCATAAAAATAATGCCGATATTGTTTTTGCTAATAAATTTAGTATCTCAAGGAAGCTTAACAATATCGATTATTACATACTTTTATTACTTGATGGTAAAAATAGCTTAGAAGATGTCGCAGCAAAAACCTTAAAATTTATCAAAGAGAACAACGAAGATATATTTGACATAAATGGCAAAGTGCTTAAAAAAGATAAAGTCGTAGCAAACATAATGAGCTACGTACTAGGCACAGCAAAAATAGCTAGTCTGCTTTATCTACTAGAAGAAATTTAAGGTTTAAGTTTTACTTTGTTTATATAGTTGTGTGATTTTATCTTTTAGATTTAGTGTGTTTTTTGAGAGAGCTATGAAAAATGGGCTTTTTAAATTAGCAAGCTCGTAGCTCATCTCTTTGCTGCTATTAGCGTCAAATACTTTTCCACCACAAAAATTTACGAGCGCTTCTCCTGCTGCATTGTCCCAAAGGTAGCTTGGGGCAAATCTCAAATAAGCTCCGCCAAATTCAACCAAACGGCAAAATTTTATGGCTGAACCGATGCACCTTTGCTCAAAATTTAAGCTCTGCCCTATAAGTTCTATCTCCTTGGCATCGCCTCTTCTGCTTGAAAAGATTAGATTGTCTAAATTTTTATCTTTTTTGTTTAGATCAACTCTCTTTATGATTTCATCATTGTCATCTAAAATTTCTTTAAAAGCGCCATTTTCATCAGCATAAAAAAGCTCTTTGCTAACCGGGATAAATATCACGCCAAGCACCGGTCTAGCTTTTTTTATAAGCGCTATGCAAACGCAAAATTCGCCGTTTCTAGCTAGAAATTCTTTAGTGCCATCAAGTGGATCTACGAGCCAAAACTCATCTTTGTCGCTTTCTTGCAAGATGCTCTCTTCGGAGCAAATTTTTATCCCGCTCTTGCTTAGCTCTTTTAGTATCACTTCATTTGCAGCTAGATCAGCGCTAGTTAGTGGTGAGCTGTCATCTTTTAGGCAGACTTTAAGAGCCGTATTATCTGCAGAGTAAAATTTCATTATTTGCGCTCCAGCATTAACGGCTGCTTTTTTAGCTAAATTTAGAAGCTCACTCATTTTGGTGTTCTGTTTGTCTCTCCAACATAAAGCTGTCTTGGGCGGACGATCTTTATCGTATCTTGCTCTTTTAGCTCGATCCACTGACTGATCCAGCCTGGAGTCCTGCCGATGACGAAGATGACGGCAAACATATTATTTGGTATGCCAAGTGCCTTTAGGATGAGCCCTGAGTGAAAATCAACGTTTGGATATAAATTTCTGCTAACAAAGTAGTCATCATTTAGCGCGATCTCCTCAATGCGGTTGGCGATCTTGATAAGCTCTGAATTGATGCCTATCTCATCCATAAGCTGATCTCTCATCTTCTTAAGCACTTTTGCGCGAGGATCGAAGTTTTTATAGACCCTGTGGCCAAAGCCCATTAGCCTAAATGGATCGTTCTTGTCCTTTGCTCTTGCTATGTATCTATCAACGTTTGCTACCGAGCCTATCTCTTCAAGCTGACGTATAACGCCCTCGTTTGCGCCGCCATGAGCCCAGCCCCAAAGTGCTCCAATACCTGCACTTATACATGCGTATGGGTGAGCGTGCGTTGAGCCAACGGTTCTAACGGTCGTTGTTGAAGCGTTTTGCTCGTGATCTGCGTGCAGCATAAAGA
The DNA here is from genome assembly GCF_902460705.1 of Campylobacter concisus. Taxonomy (GTDB): domain Bacteria; phylum Campylobacterota; class Campylobacteria; order Campylobacterales; family Campylobacteraceae; genus Campylobacter_A; species Campylobacter_A concisus_Z. Next base: position 667,101 of record NZ_CABPUP010000001.1, read on the forward strand.
CCGTGTCAAGTGCTTTTATCTCGATTGGCTTAAGATCGACGTGCTCGTACGGATAGCCTCTCATCATATAAAGGAAATTTTCAGTAAAGCCACGATCTAAATTTGGATATATGATAGGAAGACCGCGTGAGTAGCGGTAGCTAAAGGCCGCGATCGTTGGAATTTTAGCGATTATACGCATAGCCATCTCGTGATACTCTTCAGGTTTATCCATATTTAGATGATCTGAGTAAAAGGCACTTAGGGCTGAGACCGCTGCTTGCAAGATCGCCATAGGGTGCGCCTTGTCTGGAAATGCGTCAAATAGCTTCATCATGCCTTCATGTATAAAGCTTCTTTTTTTAAGCTCGGTTTTAAAATTTATATACTGATCATTTGTTGGAAGCTCTTTGTTTAAGAGTAAATATGCCACGTCTAAAAATGTCTTATTTTCGGCCAAATACGCGATATCATAACCTCTATACATTAGCTCGCCTTTTAAGCCGTCTATATAAGTTATCGCCGAGCGACACATCGCAGTTGAAGTATAGCCTCTATCAAAAGTAAACATTCCAGTATCACTAAAAAATGTCGAGATGTCTATCACATCAGGCCCCATAGTGCCTTTTAGTATAGGAAACTCGTAACTCTTGCCGGTTCTGTTATCAGTTAGCGTAGCTGTATTTGATGACATTTTTACTCCTTACTTCTTGATTGCATTAGAAATTTTATAATTATTGTCCCTATTATAGCTTGAGCTAGGCTTGCTAGGATAAAAGATGAGTAAGAATAGTCACTTATCTCACCTGATCTGTGTGCGATAGTAGCAACTGCTACTAGAAGAGTTAGTGGCATGGATTGTGAGAGAGAAAACAAAAATATCCCCTTAAAGCCTAATTTTCCTACAAATAATACACTTGAAAAAAGCCTTGTGGCAAGCATCGCACAAAATATAAAAATAGCATCTTTTATCACTTCATTTGAGCTTAGGCTTGAGAGCTTGAAGGTTGAGCCTATGTGTATAAAAAATATCGGTACCAAAAAACCAAATCCAAAACTTGAAAGCTTGTGCGGTAAGTCTTTTTTATGATCAAAAAATGTCGCTATAAACATACCCGCGATAAACGCGCCAAAGGCGACCTCTAAATTTAAATAAAGCATAAGTGCAATCATCGAAAAAAATACTGCAATGCTTAGCCTAATATCTTTTTCGTCCTTGTCGTAGTGTGGCATAAGGATCACTTTAAGCCCCGGATACCACCAAAAAAGCACATCTAAAATTTTAAAGCTAAGTACGCTGATGGCCAAAAATAAGATCAAATAGCCAATCGTTAGCCATAAATTTATACTAGCTCCAAACTGCAAATAGGCTGCTATAAATGTCAAAAGTGTAATGCTTATAAGCTCACCAATAGTTGCAATAAGCATGCTTAAATTTAGCCATTTTACATCTCTACCATACTCTTTAAACAGCGTAAATATCATGCCAACGGCCATTATCGGTATAATGATAATATAAAGCAAACTAAGATCAAAACTAAATGTAAGTGCAGTTGCTAGCGAGTAAATGAGCGCAAGATAGATAAGCCCCAGACGTAAAATTTTGCGGTCAATATTTATAAGCATTCTAAGATCGATCTCCATGCCAGCTAGAAACATCAAAAAGAAAAAGCCAACTTCGCTAATTAGCTTAAACATCTCATTTTCGCCGACAAGTCCGATGTAGCTAGCTAGTGCTCCAAGTATTATCTCAGCAGGAGCGACAGGAATGCGTAAAATTTTAGAAATATAAGGCGAAGCAAAGACGATAAATGCCAAAACGACAAGAATACTAAGCTCGCTAGCTTGATGTAACTGCAAAAAGATCCTTAAAATAAAAATGTTTGATTGTATAAAAAGCTTTGTTATTTTTTGATTAAGCTAAGCGATCTTTGGGCAAAATGGCGACAAATTTCTAAAAATTTGGAGTGCAAATTTATGCGTAAATTTCTATTTTTTGTCTTGATGTTTTTTGGAATTTTTGGCTTTACAGACGAGCTAAATTTGGTTCAAAGTTTTAAATTTGATGGAAGCGTTTTTTATAAGAAAAATACAGCCAAAGATGAGAGTTTTTACTTTTTAAAAAATGAAAATTTTGATGAGCATTTCGTAGGCTTTAGAGTAAAATTTGACAAAAATATAAAAAGTGAAAGTATGCTTACTGAGCTAAAAAGAAAGATAAAAGAGGCTAAAGAGGTGCTTTATAGTGAAGAAAATGATCAAATTTTAGCTCTCATAAAAGATGAGATAAGTAGTAAAAATATAGAAATAATCCACTTTTTACTTAGAAATGATGGAGTCTTAATACTTTCATATGAGAGAATTTATGATCCAAAAACTCTGGTAGATGGGCTTAAGCCTGTACTTTTAAGTGAAGCTAAAAATTTTATGCTTCAGATGCCAAAGGTAGAAGCTAGGTAGAAAGGTGGATGTGGCATGTTTTGCACTGCATGTGGTTTTGTTAAATTTCATCAAATTTTAGTAGCCAATTCTTGTGAGTGAATGAAATTTAAAATTTGCACATAGATTGATGAAATTTTTACTTAAAGGGGGACAAAGGGGCTTGAATTGCGTAAGTCGCCCCCTTATCCCACTTTATATCCCCCAATCCCTTAACACGCTCAAAGTGCACGAAATAGGACTATCGTGCCGCATCAGGTTTGTTCTAAAGAAGCTCTAAAAAATTAAAATTTATGAGCGAGCATATCACGGCTCTAAATTTAGTGCTAAACGAAGTGAAGCCCAAATCTAGTAGTCTGCTAGGGCAAGTGAGTAAAGTTTTAAATTTACAAATAAGGCTATTTTATTACTTGCTCTTATAGGCTCTTGCCAAGCAAAATTCCAAGATAGCTTGCAAACAGACAAAGGACAAGGTTTAAAAAGATATTTAAAAAGCCTTTTATCAGTTCGCCTTCCAGTAAAAATTTCACACTATCAAGGCTAAAGCTTGAAAATGTCGTAAATCCGCCAAGTATGCCAATGATCAAGAACACCCTCACGCTTTGGCTTAAATTTAGACAAAACAAAACGCCGATAATGAAGCTGCCAAGCACATTTACGCCAAGTGTTGCGAGCGGAAAGTGACTAAATTTTAGGAGCTCGCCAGCCAAAAACCTAAAACCAGCTCCGATAAAGCCTCCAAGTCCTGCAAAAAGCAAATTTACGAGCATTAGTGGCAGATACTTGCGAAGCCAAAACCGCGCTTTGTAAGCTCATCGATATCCTTGCTAGCTTTCTCGCCTTTTGCGGTGAGGTAGTCGCCTATCACGATCGCATCGGCGCCATTTTCAAAGATCTCGTATTGTCTATCGCCTAAAATTTTCTCTCTACCACCAGCTATCATGACTCTAGTTTCTGGTAGGGCGCTTTTGGTGTCGCGCACTATTTTTAGGGCTTCATCCGCACTAAGAGGAGGCAGATCAAGACTCAATGCTTCATTTTTAATGAAAAAATTTATTGGTGATGAAAACGGCTCAAGCTCTTTTAGACTAGCTCTAAAGCTCACTCTGTCAGCCTCACTCTCACCAACGCCGTAAATACCACCGGTGCAAAGCATAAGCCCAGCTCTTTTTGCATCTAAATTTGTCTGATATCTCTCGTCCCAAGTGTGAGTTTTACAAATTTTTGGGAAAAATTCTCGGCTTGTTTCAAGGTTGTGGTTGTAGCTAAAAACGCCAGCCTTTTTAAGCTCGATAAGCTGCTCGTAAGTTGCCATGCCGTTACATGCGATGAGCATCAAATTTGGTACTTCTTTGCTCACGGCTCTTGCTAAAGATGCGATGTAGTCGGTCTTTTTGTCATTCAGCCTAGCACCACTTGTGACTAAACAAAAGCCAAGAGCGTGGTTTTTATAAGCCATTTTTGCCTCATCCACCACCTGCTGCACACTTTTTTCTTTAAATTTTGAGATATCGGCACCAGCTTTGGCACTTTGTGTGCAGTAAGCGCAGTCCTCGGCGCAGTTTCCTTGAGTGACTGAGCATATCGCACAGAGCATAATTGTTTTCATTTTTCATCCTTTTTTGGGGCGTATTATAGCTTTGATAGGTTTAAAATTTAAGTAGGATGGTTTATAAATTTGCAAAAATAGTTTGATGAAATGTATAAATTTATTTTTATTCAAAGGGAGATAAATGGGCTTGAGTTACGGTCTGCTTGCAGCTGCGAGCTAGCGAAGCAAAGAGCCGTCCCCTTATCCCCCTATCCTCTAAATCCTTCGCACGTTAGAAGTGCATGTGATAGCGATTTTGCACTGCATGTGTTCGTATATCTATAAATTTTAAAATTTCTCCAAGATATAAATTTATTAAAAGCTATGCGAAAAGCTTAAATTTTATGACATTACTTTCTTTTATAAATTTCCGCTCTCTCTTTTAAAAGATCTGTTTTTAAATTTGGTAAAGCGCTAAGCTCGCCAAAAAGTCCAAAAGGTGGATACTACGATGTGAAGCTGCCCTCTAACTGAGTGCAGTTTATGACGAGGCTCTTTTACCCTTTGTACTGGCTAACTTCTACAATGGTTTCAGGCATTTAAAGTCCAAATTTATAAAAGCCAAATTTAGGCTCAAGGGCTCAGATTTGGCTAGAAATTTTTAGTTTTCAGAGATAAGGGTCTTTTTCTTACATTTTGTGCACTCTATAAATGTGCCTTTTTTAAGCTCTTTTTTGATCATACCTCTGCCACACTCGTCACACTTTTGAGCTACTGGCTCATAGCTTGAAATGAAGTCGCACTTTGGATAGTTGGCACAACCATAAAATTTACCGCGCCTACTAAATCTCTCGACGATCTCGCCGCCGCATTTTGGACATGGCACGTCAAGCTTTTTAAGCTCGCGTTTTGGCTTGGCTGCCGTTGTCACACCCAGCTCGGTACTCTTTTCGCTATCTTTTGCGACATTTCTTGAATATTTGCATTTTGGGAAATTTGAACAAGCGATAAATTCGCCGTATCTGCCCTTTCTAAGCACTAGCTCGCTTCCGCACTCTGGGCACTTCTCGCCGATCGGAGTGGCTGTTTTTAGGCTTTTTATGCCAGTTTTGCCAGCGCTTATTTTCTCCATAAATGGATAGTAAAAGTCGCTTAGCACCTTTTGCCAGTCAGCCTTGTCAAGCGCTATCTCATCGAGCTTTTCTTCAAGATGTGATGTAAATTCGCTATCGACGATGTTGCTAAAGTGCTCCTCCAAAACGCCTATCATGCTAAATGCGATCTCGTTTGGTATGAGCTGCTTTTTCTCGATCCTTACGTAGTCTCTTGATGTTAGCAGCGAGATGGTCGGTGCGTAGGTGCTTGGGCGACCGATGCCTAGGCTTTCTAGCTTTTTAACAAGGCCAGCCTCAGAGTACCTGGCTGGTGGCTCGGTGAAGTTTTGCGTGCTTTTTATGCTTTGCAAACTCATCTCGTCGCCCTTTTTTAAATTTGGCAAAATTTTATCCTTATCAAGCTCGCCATAAACCTTGTAAAAGCCGTCAAATAGCACCTTTCTGCCACTTATCTTAAACTCGCCTTTTTTGCTCGCGACATAGACGTTTTGCGTTTGGCTCACACATGCGCTCATTTGACATGCTAAAAATCTATTGTAGATGAGCGTGTAGAGTTTGAGTGCGTCTTTTTCTAAAAATTTAGCCGCGATTTGCGGTGTGAAGTTTAAATTTGTAGGACGGATCGCTTCGTGGGCTTCTTGCGCGCCTTTTGAGCTTGTCGTGTAGCTTATCGCTTTGGCTGGCAGATACTCTTTACCGTAGTTTTGCAATATATGCTCCCTAGCGGCCGCGACAGCCTCTTTGGCTAAATTTAAGCTATCCGTTCTCATATAGGTGATCGCACCCATGAAGCCATCGTTTGTTTGCACGCCCTCATAGAGACTTTGCGCGATCATCATCGTTTTTTTAGGGCTAAAACCAAGACGGTTGCTCGCACTTTGCTGAAGAGTTGAGGTCATAAATGGTGGGCTTGGCTGTATCTTTCTATCTTTACTCTCAATCTCACGGACGCTAAATTTCTCATTTTGTAAATTTTCAATGATGTATTTTGCGCGGTCTGGATTTTGGATAGTTAGTTTTTCGATCTTTTGATTTTCAAATTTAACTAGTTCAGCGTCCAAGTCTTTTTTGAAAAATGTATCGATCGTGTAGTATTCGACAGGCTTAAATGCCTGTATCTCACGCTCGCGGTCGACTATTATTTTTAGAGCTGCACTTTGCACACGGCCAGCGCTTAGCCCTTTTTGTATCTTTAAATTTAAAAGTGGGCTTAGCTTGTAGCCAACGATGCGGTCGAGCAAACGCCTTGTTTGCTGGGCATTGACGCTGTTCATATCGACGTGTCTTGGGCTTTTTAGAGCGTTTTGTATGGCGCTTTTAGTGATCTCGTGAAATACGATGCGAGGCAGGCTTGTTGGCTCTTTGCCGATGGCATTTGCGATGTGAAACGCGATCGCCTCACCCTCTCTATCCTCATCGGTCGCGAGGTAAATTTCATCTGCAGCTTTGGCAAGCTCTTTTATCTCTTTTACGATGGCGGAGTGATCGCTGCTGACGCGGTATTCTGGGGTAAATTTATCATCTTCTATCTTGATGCCAAAGCTCGTTTTTGGCAGGTCTCTGATGTGGCCCTTTGAGGCGATGACGTTGTAGCTTTTATCTAAGAAATTTTTGATAGTCTTTGCTTTTGCGGGAGATTCCACGATGATTAAGCTTTTCATTATATATAGCCTTTAATTTTTTTGGCGTAATTGTAGCAAAAATAATTTTTAAAGTATCAAGGCATAAAAAATCAAATCCGTCTTCATTATTTTAAAAATTTTTTCATTCATGCCTATAAAGTTTTTAGAAAATTTCACGATATAGTTTTTGTGCGACAAGAAGTCGTAACTAAAAAATTAAAAGGATTTACAATGAGTTTTCGTATTAACACAAACGTAAACGCACTTAACACACATGCTAACGCAGTTAGCAACAACACTGACCTATCTAAGTCACTTAACAAACTTAGCTCAGGTCTTAGGATTCAAACAGCTGCAGACGATGCTTCAGGTCTATCTATTGCAGATAGTTTAAGAAGTCAAGCTTCAGCTTTAGGTCAAGCTATTGCAAATGGTAATGATGCTATTGGTATCATTCAAGTTGCCGATAAAGCTATGGACGAGCAGCTAAAAATTCTTGATACTATCAAGACAAAAGCTACTCAATCAGCTCAAGACGGCCAAACAACTCAATCACGCCAAGCATTGCAAGCTGATATCGTTCGTCTAATGGAAGAGCTTGACAATATCGGTAACACTACTTCATTTAACGGTCAGCAACTACTAAACGGAACATTCTCTAATAAAGAATTCCAAATAGGTGCTTACTCAAACCAAACTGTTAAAGCAAGTATTGGTGCGACTACGTCTGATAAGATAGGCCTTACACGTTTTGAGAGCTCAAGACTACTTACAGCTATGGGTGTAGTAAATCTTAAATTCTTAAACGTTGATGGTGTAAATGATGTTGGCGTTACAGCTGCTACTATCTCAACAGGTATAGGTAAAGGACTTGGTTCTTTAGCTGAGAATATCAACAAAGTTGCTGATAGAACTGGCGTTAGAGCTACAGCTGACGTTACTTGGAAAGCTAGTGCCGCTATCGCTGGTGGTTTGATACAATCTTTAACAATCAACGGTGTTAAAATCGGCGACTTGGAAGTTAAAGCAAATGATGCAAACGGTGCGCTTGTAAATGCTATCAACTCTGTAAAAGATCAAACTGGCGTTGAAGCTTCTGTTGATGCTGAAACAGGCAAAATGGTACTAACAAGCCGCGATGGCCGTGCTATCGTAGCAAGTGGTAAAGATATCTCAAAAGGTCTTGGTGGTAAAGGTAATGCTGGTAAAGGTACATCTTTAACCGGTTTCGTAGGTAGACTAAACCTAGTTCGCCTTGATGGTAGAGATATTAAGTTAAATGCTGGTGGCGTTGCTAAACTATCGTTAGCATTCTCTGCCAATGGTGGTGCTCAACAATCAGTATCACTAAGAGACATAAGAGGCCAAATAGATAAAAACCTAGCAACTGCTATGGGCTTCCAAAGAATGAGTGGAGCTTTATCAGTAGCTCAATCTGCTGGTGTTATGACACTTCGTGGTGCGATGGCTGTTATGAGTATCGCTGAGTCAGCTCAAAAAACACTTGATCAAGTTCGTTCAGACCTTGGTTCAGTTCAAAACCAACTTCAAGCTACAGTTAATAACATTACTGTAACTCAAGTTAACGTAAAATCAGCAGAATCTCAAATTAGAGACGTAGATTTTGCTAGCGAGTCTGCTAACTTCTCAAAACATAATATCCTAGCTCAGTCAGGTGCTTATGCTATGAGCCAAGCAAACAGCGTTCAACAAAACGTAATGAAGCTTCTACAATAGTAGGAGCTGAGTGAAGTTTCCTTGAAAACGTAATGAAGCTACTACAGTAGTTAATTAAGGTTTTAAGTAGAGGCTTTGTTGTAGTACAAAGCCTTAAGAGTGTTAATGCTTTTACAATACGCAAACCCACGCCCCAAAGCTTAGCTTTGGGGTTTTATATACTAAAATAATATAATTCATGTATCTATTTTATCTTCTTTGATCTAGGGTTTTAAACATGATAGAGGCTTACTAAAACTAGTAAGCCAAGTAAAAAGACCGTAAGTAAAATAATTTTACTTTACAAGTTGGTTTACATACTCAGTATAAAATTTTCTTTTGCACTTCCTATCTCATTTTTAGTTATTAGTTTTCTTTTTTTAAGCTCAGCAACAAGTGCTTTCGAAGCTTTTTTAGTAACTTCAATATCAGCATTTAGACCCCCAGCTGCAGAGAACATCCAGTATTTGTGCATATTTACCCACATAAGAAGCTTGTTGGTTTTTTGGATAGTTGTGTCACTTGGCGCTACAGAAATTTTTGCAAGCTCAAGTTCTTGATAGTAGACTGAAATTTGCAATATATTATCTACATATTTTTGGTAATTACGTTTTGCTATTACATCTTTTAGCTTATCTATCTTTTTTGTTATTTTAAGAAGCTCATTAAAGTGCTTTTTTTCTATTCTATTTTCTTTATTAAGCTCAAGTAATTTGTCTATACTAGGCACTACTTCTAAAAAGACTTTTTCTATTTGTTGCTTGACTTCACTTTGAGCTTTTATTTTTGCAAGTATGACTTTATAAGCTTTTAAAAGGTTTTTATTTACCGTCGTTTCACTATCTTTTTTTATATTAGGCAGTTTTTTAATCTCTTTGCCTTTGCAAAGCTCATGCATTACTTCTAAAAACGGCTTTTCTATAGTGCCTTCTATTCTAGCACCACCTTCGGTACAGTTATATGATTTTATATTCTCTAAGCTTGATTGGGCGATGTCATTTTCAAACTGGTTTTTAAATAGAGTCCAAACATATGTTGTTTTAACCTCTCCCTCTCCGCCATAAGCTTTAACATGTATATTTTCATCCGCTTGTGCAAAAGCGTGACCTTTTGCATGGCTCGCCCCATCTTTACTAAATGCTAGATCCTGTCCTATGAAAACGATATTTTTATGTCCTAAGACATAGGCTAGCTGGTAGGCCATGTTTGCACAACTATGTCCCACACCCAAATATCCATATCTTTTTAGGCCAAACATATACTCCTCTTGTTGAGGTCTCATGGTTAGTACTAGTTTTCTTGGCAAGATATTTTTAATGGTTTGCTTGTGTGTAACTGAGGCAACAATAAAGTGTATATTGTCATCAATATTTGGATGTTTTTTTTCAAAAAAACTAGAGGTTGGTTCTATTCTTTCAATCGACATTACATAATCAGGCTTGATATCATGCCTTGCAAGGATTGGATAAGAGGCATCAACACTTATAATGCTAACATATGGAGCAAATTTTTTAAGCGTATTAAGCTGTTTATCTAGGCTTGGGCCAGTTGATACAATTATAGCTGTATCCATAAGACCATATCTTTTTTTAACAAGACTTGTGTAGCAGTAATTGCTAATCATCGGTACCAAGTTTTCGCAATTTTGTCTTGTGCCTAATAAAAGATCGTCTATGCTATTGCCGTGAGCAACTACTATTTGAGAAAATGCTCTTGTAATCTCTTTATTTATTCTTATGTAGTCTTCTTCAAATTGATCATAAAAAGGCATATGAATCATAAGATTATCATAGGTTTTTGCATATGAGTTTAGTTTTGCTTCTGTAACCAGATAATAAAAATGCGTATAGGTTGCAAATTTTGAATAAAAAAGTATTACCTGTCCACTTTCTAGTTCATTTGATAGATCAATGACGTTTAAAACAAGATATATGATCTCGATCTCTGGCTCTATGACTACGATTTTTTGGTGTGTTTCATTTTTTGCTAGTGCTTTATAGAGTACGCCATTGCCTAGTCCATAAAAAAATAGTATCGGATAACGTTTATAGTCACTTTCTATATCTTCAAGTAGCTTTAAAATATCTGCTCCAGGATTTTCATAGATATATTTAAAAGTATGCTTGTTTATTAAATTTATATCAATTGGGTCTTTCCCTATAAAAATTTCATAATCTTCATTTCCAGCAATAGACCAAAGTCTAGCTGCTAGAATTTCATCTTGCTGAAATAGTGCTTGAAGATTTTTTTGAAAGATAGGATTTTGTATATTTGATACATTGTCTTTAGATGGTTTCGCTTTTTTATTAGATGCCTTATCGTTTTTGTTATTCATATCAAATCCTCCTTTGTTAATCTCTCGCTAAATTTTATATCTCTTTTTGCTTTTTTGCCGATCAGCTCTTTTAAAAATTTAGGGTGCAGGCCGTACCCTGGACGCACGCTCCTTATATTTTGCTCGCTAAAATTTTCACCCTTTTTTATATCTGCGCTTGCATAAAGTGAGCGTGAAAATCTCCTGTTTAAAGCTGCTTTTTCGTCTAGCTCGTAGTTTACCACACCCAAAAGCTCCTCAGCCTCTCTAACGCATTTTGTCATAAGGGCAAATTCGCTCTCATCAAGGCTAAATGCGCTATCAACGCTTTTTACGCTTTTATCAAGTATAAAATGCTTTTCAATTATTCTAGCACCCAAACTAACCGCAACAACTGGAGCTGTCACGCCTAATGTGTGATCAGAAAAGCCGACCTCTACGCCAAATTTCTCTCTCATATTGGCTATCGTTTGTAAATTCATACCATTTAGCGGCGCTGGGTAGCTTGAAGTACATTTTAAAAGGGCGATATCGTTATTGCCTACGTTTTTGCAAATTTGTACCACATCTCTTATCTCCTCTTCATAGGCTATACCAGTTGAGATGATGATGGGCCTACCTTTTTTGGCCACAAACTCTACAAAATCATAGTCCGTCACCTCAAAGCTTGCTATCTTATAAGCTGGCGGATTAAACTGCTCTAAAAAGTTGGCGTCATCCTTGCAAAATGGGCTTGAAAAGCAGACAAGTCCTTCTTCTTTTGCTACTTTAAAAAGCTCGGCGTGCCACTCTTTTGGCGTTAGCGCCTCTTGATAAAGCTCGTATAAATTTCTCTTGTCCCAAAGTCCGCCCTTAATGACAAAGTCGTCCAGGTGCGAATTTAGAGTCAAACTATCAGGCGTATATGTCTGAAGCTTTATCGCGTCAGCTCCAGCGCGCTTAGCCGCCTTTATCGTATCTACCGCCGTTTTTAGGCTACCACTGTGATTAGCAGAAAGCTCTGCTATTATAAAGACCTTTTTGTCTGTATCAAAATTTCCTATTTTCATCCGTTAGTCCGTTTTATTTTTAAGCTCAAGGTAACTAAACTCGTCATCTTTTGCGTAGATACTAAAGCCGAAATTTTCATAAAGTGCGAGCGCTTTTTCGTTGTTATTATAAGCTTTTGCCTTTAGCGAGCCAACTTTTAATGTAAAAAACGCATAGTATTTTATGAGATCAAGTAGCTTTTTGCCCACTCCTTTTAGCTCTGGGTTTTTATAAACGCCAAATTCGCAACTCTCTTTCGTTATATCAACAAAGCTCACCACTCCGATAAATTCGCTCTCATCTTTTACTAAAAAATAGATCTTATCTTGAATGCTCTTTAATCTCTCTAAAAAAGCAAAATGCTCCTCTTTGCCAACGCTTTTGTTTTTCATAAATTTGGCTATACGCTCGTCGTTTCGCCACTTTAAGATCATCAGCTTTTGCTCGCCACTAAGTGAGGTAAAATTTATAAGCTCGAGCAAATTTCATCTCCCCAGTAAGCTTCATATCCGTTTTCTTTTAGCCAAGCAAAGATCTCTTTTTGATTATCAGCTACGCAAATGGCTTTAAATTTAGCTCCCAAAACGTAAGCTTCATTTACAAGCGAGCTTGCTGTTATGATGAGCATTTTGGCCTCGTTCATCAGCCTTGCTACGTTTTTACTATCTACAAAAAGGCTAAAATTTTCGCTCTTACTTGATAGCTCTTTTAGGGCGCTTAAGTTTTTATTTCCGCTAGTTGTTATGACGGCTGTTTTTAGCCCTTTTAAGAGCAGTTTTTCTGAAATTTTAGTGCCAAGACCTGAAATATCAGTGCCTCCAAGAATGATAGCGTAGTCGTAAATTTTCTCCCTTTTTACCTGCGCTTCTTTATAAAACTCATCTCTAACTAGCAAAAACTCGCTTCCGCAAAATACCTCGCAGCCTTTTTCTACCAGCTCCTCATATCTTGCCTTTTGCGCATATAAATTTACGTTTAAAATATAGTCTGCAAAATGTTTTTCATAAGTATCATCAAACGATAAAATTTTAACGCCAGTTTTTTCTTTTATAGCTCTTTCGTCTTTAAAGCTAAAACCGTAGTGATCGATGATGAAAAGTTCAAATTTATTATCATTTATAAGCTCGCAAAGCTCATCTATATCGCTACTTCTTAGGGTAAATTTAGGGTAGTTTATCTCATCAAAAATGTCACCATCTAGCCTCAAAGACGCAAATGAGATGTCGTTAAATTTTTTAGCAAGCAAAAGGTCTCGCCTGATGTGCCCATGTCCTATCTTGCTGCTACTATCAGCGCGCACGAGCGTTTTTAGCAGGGGAAGTCCTTTAAATTCTTTCAATCAAATCTTTCCATTATTTATCAAATAAAGCTTTTTAGCAAACTCAAAATCCTCTAGCGTATCGATGTCGCAGACTAAATTTCGTGGCAGTAAATATGCCTTTGAATGTGGCGCAAAGATAGCGCTGCACTCCAACCAAGCCTCTTTTTTACCAAAGTAAAAGGCCCCAGCGTCATGAAACGCAGGCTCAAGATCTTGTGAGCGCGTCTTTTCAAACTGCGGATAAAACATGCTAACTCTAGCGTTTTCGTCAAGCTTTATCGCCCTTTGTATAGGAAAATCAAACTCAGTCGCTGAAAATAAAAATTTACACTCCTGCTTTTTAAACTCTCCTGCGGCCTCTTTTAAAATTTCAGCCCTTATAAGCGGTGCTGTAGCATAAAGGCAGCAGACGTCAAAGCTAGAATTTACACGCCTTATCGCATCTTTTATCACGTAGGTGCTAGTTGCGTAGTCGTCGCTTAGGCTCGCCTCTCTAAAAAATGGCACGCTAGCCCCAAACTCCATAGCCACATTTGCGATCGCTTCGTCATCAGTGCTTACGATCACTTCGCTAAAAACTTTAGAATTTAGCGCAGCCTCGATACTATAAGCGATTAAAGGCTTGCCTAAAAAGTCTTTTATGTTTTTGCCAGGTATTCTCTTACTGCCGCCTCTTGCTGGTATGATGCAGATCATTTTTACTCGCTAAAGCTTTTTAGCACGTCAAAAAGCGTGCTTGCGACAAATTTAGCATCATCCACACTCATTCCGTGGTGGCAAGGTATGCTAAGCTCGGCGCTATAAAATTTCTCCGCATTTGGCAGTGAAATTTCGCCAAGTAGAGCTTTATAAAAGCTAAATTTATATGTTGGCTTATAATGCACCTGCACGCCAACGTCTTTTTGCAAGAGTGCTTCAAAAATTTGCTCTTTTTTATCCCAAAATTTCTCATCCAAAAGCACTGGATATAGGTGTCTTGAGCTAGTTGTATTTGCTGGAATTTTTATGATTTTAAAATATTCACACTCGCTAAATTTCTCATCATAAAATTTAGCTATCTCGTTTCTTTTAGCGATAAAGTCGTCTAGCCTTTTTAGCTGGTTAAGCCCCAAAGCGCAGGCTACGTCTGTTATCCTGTAGTTATATCCAAGTAGGCTCATGTCGCTATCCCAAAGCTTTGTTTTAGCGATGCCGTGGCTTCTATATAGTCTTGCTAGCCTTGCTAGCTCATCGTCGTTTGTAGCAAGTGCACCGCCCTCAAGCGTGGTGATAGGCTTTACCGGGTGGAAGCTAAATATGCTAATATCAGCCTTAACGCCCACTTTTACGCCTTTTTGCACGCTGCCAAGGGCGTGAGAGGCGTCGTCTATCACTTTTATGCCATGCTTTTTGGCTAAATTTATGATCTTATCTAGCTCCACTGGATTGCCACCGTAATCAACCGCAGTTATTGCCTTTGTTTTTGGAGTGATTAGAGTTGGAATTTTTTCTTCATTGATGTTGCCATTTGCTTTTATATCGCAAAATTTGACCTGCGCTCCTGCCATCAAAGCTGCATTTGCAGTGGCTGCAAAGGTGATAGGTGTCGTGATCACTTCATCGCCAGCCTTTACGCCAAGGCTAAGATAGGCTACGTGAAGGGCCGAAGTGGCTGAGTTCATAGCGATCACGTGCTTCACTCCAACATACTTTGCCAGCTCCTCTTCAAATTTACTGACCTTTTGGCCACCTGTTAAGATGTCATCTTTTAAGGCATCAGTGACCGCCTTTATGTCCTCTTCTGTGATCTGCTGACGGCTATAAGGGATCATTTAGCATCTCCTATCATCTCAAGAAGACCTGCTCTATCGAGCCAAATTTTATTTGTATTTGAGCTATATTCAAAGTCTTCGCTCACTGGTTTGCCCTTTTGATGAAGGGCATTTGTCGAGAAGTCCTGTGCTGTTAAAAACTGAATAGACGGACTAATAACGTAGTAATCATCAAATTCGTATGTAAGATGCGCATCATCTCTTGAGATCATCATCTCATGCATCTTTTCACCTGGGCGAATGCCTATGATCTTGACGCCAATATCTGGTGCAAGAGCTTTTGCGAGATCCACCATCGTCATCGATGGGATCTTTGGTATGAAAATTTCACCGCCTTTCATCCTCTCAAAATTTTTAAGGACGAAATTTACACCTTGCTCAAGTGTGATCCAAAACCTAGTCATCTTCTCATGCGTGATAGGAAGCTCTTTTTCACCTTGTGCGATCAGTTTTTTAAAGAGCGGTACGACTGATCCACGAGAGCCAACGACATTTCCATATCTTACGACGCTAAATCTTGTCTTTTTATCCCCAACAATATTATTTGCAGCAACAAAGAGCTTATCGCTTGCTAGCTTTGTGGCTCCATACAAATTTACAGGATTGCAAGCTTTATCGGTTGAGAGAGCGATGACCTTACTAACGCCACACTCCAAAGAGGCGTCGATGACGTTTTGAGCGCCGTCAATGTTTGTTTTGATGCACTCCATTGGGTTATATTCTGCGATTGGTACGTGTTTCATCGCAGCTGCGTGGATGACGTAGTCTATGCCGTTCATCGCAGTTCTTAAGCGCTTATAGTCCCTCACATCGCCAATGAAAAAACGCATCGCTTTATCTTTAAAGACTTGAGCCATTTCGTATTGCTTTAACTCGTCGCGTGAGTAGATAACTAGCCTTCTTGGCTTGTATTTTTTTAACAAAATTTCGGTGTATTTTTTACCAAAACTTCCTGTTCCGCCGGTGATTAGTATTGATTTATCATTAAACATTATTGCGCCCTTTACTAACTATTTTTGGGGTATAAATAGCTAAATCTAAATTGTATTTTATAAAAATTTAAGCAAAAGCTATGCCAAATTTTTAAAATTTATTAAAAAAATTTTTATCTTTCTAGATTCTATTTCGTCAAATTTTAATTAATGTTTAGAGGAAATTATAAAAGCAGTGTTTAAATTTAGCCTTTGCAAGGTCGCAAAGGCTAAAAAATTACTTCAAAATTCTTGGTAGTGTGATGCCTTCTTGAGCTTGGTATTTGCCATTTTTATCAGCATAAGTTACCTCGCAAGGTTCATCGCCCTCGATAAACAGCACCTGCGCGATGCCTTCATTCGCATAAATTTTTGCAGGAAGTGGCGTCGTGTTTGAAATTTCTATCGTGATATGCCCCTTAAATCCAGGTTCAAAAGGCGTGACGTTTACGATGATCCCGCAGCGAGCGTAGGTGCTTTTGCCAAGGCAGATCGCTAGCACGTTATCAGGCATGTTAAAGTACTCGATAGTGCGCGCTAGAGCGAATGAATTTGGCGGCACGATGCAGACATCGCCCTTAAAATCGACTACGTTTTTCTCGTCGAAATTTTTCGGATCGACCACGGTTCCGCCGATGTTTGTAAAAATTTTAAACTCATCACCAACGCGGATATCGTAGCCGTAGCTAGAAACGCCGTAGCTAACGACGCCACGACCCACTTGCTCCTCGGCAAATGGCACTATCATATTTTTCTCAACCGACATTTTTCTTATCCAAGAGTCTGATTTTAAGCCCATTTTTGTTCCTTTTTGACGGAGATTATAACGCTTTGCGTCTTTAAAGTAAATTTAATAAAGCGAATAAATTAGATGAAAATTAGTATAATTTTAACAGTAAAAATTAATAAAGGACAAAAATGCAAGAGAAAAATGCAGAAATTTTTACTGGCGAGCGTGCGATGTTTGGGGCAAAAAGTGTAAATTTTACAAACTGCATCTTTGAAGATGGCGAGTCGCCGCTAAAACACAGCTCAAATTTAAAGCTAAATGAGTGCGTTTTTGCCTACAAATATCCACTTTGGTACGCAAATTGTATCACGCTAAATGGCGGATACTTGGAGCCTCTAGCAAGGGCTGGCATGTGGTACAGTACAAATTTAAGCTTCAAGGACGCCGTCGTCAACGCCCCAAAAAGCTTTAGAAAAAGCTCGCAAATTTCGCTAGAAAATATAAATTTTTCAGATGCTAGTGAAACACTTTGGGGATGCACGGATGTGAAGATAAAAAATGTCTTTGCCAGGGGCGATTACTTCGGAGCAAATAGCGAAAATTTAGAGATCGATGGGCTAAATTTAGACGGAAACTACTGCTTTGATAGCTGCAAAAACCTTCGCATCACAAACTCAAAACTCATCTCAAAAGATGCTTTTTGGAACTGTGAAAATGTGACCGCACAAAACTGCCTCATCTCAGGTGAATATCTAGCTTGGAACTCAAAAAATGTGACGCTTATAAACTGCATGATAAAGAGCTTACAAGCCCTTTGTTACGTGGAAAATTTGGTCGTAAAAGATTGCATTTTTATGGATACAAGTCTTGCGTTTGAGTATTCAAGTGTTGATGTGAGCATAAACGGAGCGATAAAAAGTATAAAAAATCCTAAAAGCGGCCTGATAATAGCAAAACAAATAGATGAAATAATTATCGATGAAAGTTTAGTTGATACTAAAAATATCAAGATAATTACCGCACAAAAATAAAAAATATTTTTAAACTAGCTGAGCTAAAAGAGCGATCTTGAACTCTTGTTTTTGTTTATAAAAATTTTTTTTATCTATTTTTCGCTACAATTAGACGCTTATATAAAAAATTAGGAGAAATTTCTATGAAAAAAGAAGACATAAAAGAGCTTATCGAATTTTTTAATGATATGGAGATGAATCATATCAAGATAAAAAGCGGTGATTTTGAAGTTGAGCTAGAGAAATTCGCAGATTATTGTGCACCTACTAAGCCGGCAGTACAAGCAGCAGCTCCAGCACCAACACCTGTAAATGTTGTCGTTAGCTCAGAGGTAAAACCAGCTGCAAATTCGCCAAAAGATAGCATAAAATCTCCTATGGTAGGTACTTTCTACGCTGCTCCAAGCCCAGGCGCTGCACCATTTGTAAAAGCAGGCCAAAGAGTGAGAAAGGGCGATGTAGTGGGCATCATCGAAGCTATGAAGATCATGAACGAGATCGAGGCTGAGTTTGACTGCCAGATCACTGAGATGCTAGTCTCTGACGGACAGCCAGTTGAGTTTGGATTGCCGTTATTTGGCGTGGAGAAAAATTAATGGAATTAAAAAGAATTTTAATCGCAAACCGCGGCGAGATCGCTCTTCGTGCTTTGCGAACGATAAAGGAGATGGGTAAAGAGGCCGTTGTAGTCTACTCAACTGCCGACAAAGACGCACTCTACGTAAAATACGCTGACGTGGCTATTTGTATCGGTAAAGAGCGCTCAAGCGACAGCTACCTAAATATCCCAGCTATCATAAGCGCAGCTGAGATCAGCGAAGCAGACGCTATCTTTCCAGGTTATGGCTTTCTAAGTGAAAATCAAAATTTTGTTGAAATTTGCTCACACCACAAGATCAAATTTATAGGACCAAGCGTTGCTGCGATGGCTTTGATGAGCGACAAGAGCAAGGCAAAACAGGTCATGCAAAGAGCTGGCGTGCCAGTCATCCCTGGCTCAGACGGCGCTGTGGCTGATACAAAAGCTGCAAAAGAGTTAGCCAAAAAGATCGGCTATCCTGTCATCTTAAAAGCTGCGGCAGGCGGCGGCGGACGTGGTATGCGCGTGGTTGAAAAAGAGGCTGATTTAGAAAAAGCGTTTTGGTCTGCTGAGAGCGAGGCGATGAGTGCATTTGGCGATGGCACAATGTATATGGAAAAATATATCCTAAATCCACGTCACATCGAGGTTCAAATCATCGGCGATAGCCACGGCAACGTGCTTCACATAGGCGAGCGCGACTGCTCTATGCAGCGTCGCCACCAAAAGCTGATCGAAGAGAGCCCAGCTATCTTGCTTGATGAAAAAACAAGGGAGAGGCTACATGAAACTGCCATAAAAGCAGCAAAAGCGATCGGCTACGAGGGAGCTGGTACGTTTGAGTTTTTGGTTGATAAAAATTTAGACTTTTACTTCATCGAGATGAACACAAGGCTTCAGGTCGAGCACACAGTTAGCGAAATGGTAAGTGGGCTTGATATCATCGAGCTTATGATAAAAGTGGCCGAGGGCGAAAAGCTACCGTCACAAAAGAGCATCGAGCTAAAAGGCCATGCGATCGAGTGCAGGATCACGGCTGAGGATCCAAATACCTTCACTCCGTGCCCTGGCAAGATCACAAAATATGTCTGCCCAGGCGGCCGCAACGTGAGAATGGATAGCCACATCTACCAAGACTACTCTATACCGCCGTATTATGACAGTATGATCGGAAAGCTTGTTGTTTGGGACACTAATAGAAACAGAGCCATTCACAAGATGAAAGTTGCTCTTGATCAGCTCATAATAAGCGGCATCAAAACAACAAAAGATTTTCACATCGCCATGATGGAAAACAAAGACTTTTTAAGCAACAACTACGATACAAACTATCTTTCAAGACACTAAAATTTTTAAGTCAGGATTTGCAAAAAGCAGATCTTGGCTTAAATATATTAAAATTTTTAAGTTTATCTTAGGGGAAGCATGGTAAACAAAATCAAAGATCAAAATACAAAATTTTTCTCAAATGCCGACCTTGCAAAGCTATTTTTCCCTATTGCGGTTGAGCAGTTTTTAGAGTATAGCCTAGGGCTTGCAAACTCGCTAATGGCAGCAAGTGTTAGTGAAAGCGCTGTAAGTGCGATTAGTCTTGTGGAATTTGTCATGGCGCTATTTATTAGCATTTTTACAGCTATCGCTACTGGCGGCTCAGTGGCTGCTAGCCAGTATCTAGGCAATAAACAAAGTGGCAACGCCAAAATCACAGCAAATCAGCTCGTTTGGTTTAGTTTTATCTTTGCCCTTTTTATCGCAGCGGTCATCATAGTTTTAAAAGATATTATCCTAGATTATGTCTTTGGCGATATTGGTGAGCAAGTAAGGCATGATGCTAGTCACTATCTTGTTTTCTCTGCCATTTCCGCGCCATTTTTGGCTGTCTATGCAGCAGCTGCGGCGATCTTTCGTACGATGTCAAACGCGAAGCTTCCTATGTATATTATGGCGGCTGCAAATTTATTAAATGTACTTCTAACTGCCATTAGTATTTATACATTTCATACTGGCATTTTAGGTATCGCCATTAGCACGCTTATAGCCAAGATGCTTGCTTGCTTTGTCATAGTCTATTTGCTTCTTGATATAAGGCTAAAACTTCACATAAGAAAGAGCTTTATCTATAAATTTGACTACGAGATCATCAAGAAAATTTTAAATATCGGTGTGCCTTATGGCTTTGAAAATTCGATGTTCTATGTGGGTCGCATCATCGTTTTGAGCCTTATTTCACTCTTTGGCACAGCAAGTATCGCTGCAAATGCCGTGGGCGGGACAATCGTGATGTTTCAAGTACTCCCTGGCATGGCGATAGGCACAGGACTTAGTGTAGTTATCTCAAGGTGCGTTGGCGCAAACGACTTTGCTCAGGCTAAATTTTACGTAAGAAAATCGATGATAAGCATCTATATTGTCCAGCTTTTTAGCACAGCTGTGATTTTACTACTTCTTGAGCCACTGCTTAGGGTTTATAATCTCTCAAGCGAAGCCATAAATTTAACAAGGCAGATCGTCTGGTATCACGGTATCGCTATGTGTCTTATTTGGCCACTTGCCTACACATATCCGACCGTTTTTCGTGCTGCAGGGGATGCTAAATATCCGATGATTGTAAATTTAGTTTGTATGTTTGCTTGTAGAGTCATCTTGGCCTATGTCTTTGCGCTCACATTTGATCTTGGCATGATAGGTACTTGGTTTGCAATGTTTGCTGACTGGACCGTAAAGGCGGTGCTTTTTACGATTAGATACTTAAAAGGCACATGGATGAAATTTAAAGCTATTTAAAAAGAAATTTAGTAATATACAAGCGATTTTGTCGCAAAGGATAAAAAATGAAAAATGTATTTAAATTTGGTGCAGTTTTGCTTACGGCAGCTCTTTTTGCTGGATGTGCGAGTGAGAGCTCAAGAGTTGTCGAGACTCCAAAAGTAGCAAGCTACGGCACAGTTTACAATGGCCAAAAAATTTCAGTTTCGATAGGTCGATTTAATAATCAATCAGCTTACCAAAATGGTGTATTTGCTGATGGCGAGGATAGGCTTGGTAACCAAGCCCAAAGTATTTTGATCACAAATTTACAGCAAAGTGGTAGATTTTTGGTGCTTGATAGATCAAATATGAAAGTGATCAAACAAGAGAGCGAGCTAAGTAAAGAGGCTCAAAATTTAAAAGGCTCACGATATGTGATCACTGGTGATGTGACAGAATTTGGTCGTAAGACAACAGGTGATCATCAGTTATTTGGCATACTTGGCAAAGGCAAACAACAAACCGCGTACTCAAAGGTAAATTTAAACGTTGTTGATACAAAGACTGCAGAGGTAGTTTATTCGGTTAGCGGAGCTGGCGAATACACCCTTTCAAACAGAGAGATCATCGGTTTTGGCGGTACAGCAGGATACGACTCTACGCTAAATGGCAAAGTACTAAGCCTTGCTATTATTGAAGCGGTAAATAATCTAGTAAATGGCATAGAAAGCGGAGCATGGCAAGTAAAATAGGGCTTGCAAGCCTTGGGCTTTTTGTGCTATTTTTAGCGGGTTGCGGTCATTCAAACGGCCCAAGATCACTTTATTATTGGGACGGATCATATAGTAGCTCGCTATATAGCTACCTAAATGAAGAGGGCGATACAAACGAGCAAATTTCACGCTTAGAAAATTTGGTGCAGATATCAATACAAAAGGGTTACAAGATCGCTCCTGGCGTATACGCACACCTTGGACTTTTATACTTAAATAACGGAAATCTAGGCGCTGCAAATGCAAATTTTGACAAAGAGGCACAAAATTTCCCAGAGTCAAGGGAGTATATAAATTTCATCAAAGGCTCTAAAAATTTAGCTCCAAAAAAAGCAGAGCAAAAAGAGGGGGCAAATAATGAAAAATAGCCTTAAATTTATGGCCGCTATATTTTTGGTAGTTTTTTTTACGGGCTGCTCTATAAAAGAGCCTGAGCCGTACGACTACTCAGAATTTTTACAAAAAAGACCTCACTCTATCTTAGTGCTTATGCCAACAAATGATAGTACAGAAATTTCAGGCCCAGCAGCAGTTTTAGCAAATGCAGTCGCGCCACTAAGTGAGGCAGGATACTATGTATTTCCAGTGGCTCTTGTAAATGATACCTTTAAGCTAAATGGTATAACCGAGCCAAGCGAGATCGCAGCCGTGCCACTAAATAAGCTTGATAAAATTTTCCATGCTGATAGTGTGCTTTACATAAACATAAAAGATTATGGTACGAGCTATGCGGTTATCTCAAGCTCAACAAAGGTTGTCCTTGAAGCAAAGCTTATTGATATAAAAAGCGGCGCTACTCTTTGGCAAGGCAGTGCTATGGCAGCAGAAGATAGCAGTAGTGGCCAAAGTAGCCTACTTGGCATGTTAGTCTCAGCCGTCATCTCACAGGTGGCAAATACCATCTCAGATAGATCATACGATCTAGCAGTAATGGCAGATGCTTATTTATTTTCAAGAGATTGCCATAACTGCATACTTTATGGACCATATTCGCCGTATTATGGCAAAGATGCACAGCTTCATAAAGATAGATAAATTTAATGAATACTCATCGTCTTGGGATACTCCTTACTTTAGTTGGCGGTATCCTTTGGGGATTTAGTGGGGTTTGTGGGCAATATCTATTTTCACTTGGTATAAATTCTGATTTTTTAGTGCCATATAGACTGATGCTAGCTGGCATTGTTATTGTAATTTTTTATGCTTTTAAAGAACCAAGTACCGTTTTTGCTCCGATTAAAGATATAAAGCTTCTTGGTGAGTTTTTAGTCTATGCTTTGCTTGGGCTTATGATGACGCAGTATGCCTACTTTTACTCCATTGAGCTTTCAAATGCCGCAGTAGCGACTGTTATTCAATACACCGCGCCAGTTCTCATCCTAGCCGTCATCTGCCTAAAAGAGAAGCGAGCACCAAGACCACTTGAAATTTTAGCTCTGTTTTTAGCAATGCTTGGCGTATTTTTCCTGAGCACACATGCGCAAATTTCATCTCTTGTCATTTCGCCAAAAGCGCTATTTTGGTGCTTAGTTAGCGCCGTTTGCGTCTGCGTTTATAACCTAGCTCCAGCAAGGCTAAATACGAAATATTCAGTCACTCTCACGCTTGGCTGGGGTATGGTTATGGGCGGGGTAGTGCTTGCTTGCTATATGAGAGTTTGGGATTTTGCTGGGCTTAATGGTATAAATCAATGGCTGGCATTTATTGCTGTTATTACGCTTGGCACCATTTTTGCATTTAGCTTTTATATGATAGGTGTTAAGCTCATAGGAGCAGCAAAAGCTAGTTTATTAGCTTGCATAGAGCCACTAAGTGCGGCCTTCTTTGGCTATTTTTGGCTTGGGACAAAATTTGTGTTTTGGGATTTTTTAGGATTTGCTCTAATAATCTCTTGTATATTTTTACTATCAAAAAGAGAAAAATTATGATATTTCTAGCACAAACCGATACGACAGCTGGCTTTTTGAGTAAAGATTATAAAGAGATAAATAAGGCGAAAATGCGTGATGAGAATAAACCTTGCCTTATCACGACAGCGAAATTTAGCGTTTTAAATGAGCTTGTTAGAGTGCCAAAAAAATATAAAAATTTTATACGCCGTTCAAGGAAAGCCACATTTTTGTATCCAAATTTAAAGGCTATTAGAGTCGTAAAAGAGTGCGAGCACGAAAAATTTTTAGCTAAATTTGACTGGCTTTATTCAAGTAGTGCGAACAAAAATGGACAAAATTTTAATGAAGCTTGGGCTATGAGCGTGGCTGATGAAATAGTAGATGATCATTTTTTTGAAGATGCTCCATCAAAAATTTATAAAATTTCTCGAAAAAAAATAAAACGTTTAAGATAACTAGTAAATTTATACGGCCACTACCTTTTTAAACTCATCTAAATTTTTTAGCGCTTCATCTATGCCAATCAGCCAAAATTCGCACTTTGTTGTATCTTTTTTAAAGTGTTTTTTCATTAGCTCTTCCACGCTTTTTGTGCCACACTCTATTAAAAATTGTTTATAAATTTTGCAAAATTTTGCTTCATCTTTTTTAAACTCACTTAGAAAAAATTGTGATAGCAGATAGCCAACGCTATAAGGATAGTTGTAAATGTAGTTATCTGTTTTATAAAAATGTGGCTTAAAATATGGCAAAAATTCTTCAACATCGCTTGTGCTATCTTTATAAAATTTATCCCAAGCTTGTTTTAAAAGATCATTTGCATCTTTTTTACTTACTTGACCTTTTTGTCGCAGTTTTAAAAAACCAGTTTCAAACTCGTATCTAACGCTTATGTGTAGTAAAAAATTTGCAGCACTTTTTAGCTCCTGCCATAAAATTTCTACCCTAAGTGAGTCATCTTTTTTTAGCTCATTTCGTAAAAGAGTCTCATTAAATGTACTTGCACTCTCAGCTAAGCTCATTGGAAAATTTGCGCTTAAAACAGGAAGATCACGCATCAAATAGTAGTGCCAAGCATGCCCAAGCTCATGTGCTTGCTGGATTAAGTGTGAAAGAGTATTCATGTAGGTGGTAAAAATTCTTGGTTGCTTAAATTTTGGCAAACTTACAAAAAATGCTCCGCCAGCTTTATTTTCTCGCACATCGCTTTCTATCCAGTGTTTGTCTATCATAAGCTTTATAAAACTATCTTCGCCCAGTGGTTTTAATGCTTTTTTGATGATTTTAATAGCCTCGTCATGAGAAATTTCACTGTGCTTACTAAGTGGATAAGGTGCCAAAAGATCGCAACTTCTCATACTTTTACCACCTAAAAAGCTAGCTCTTACTCTTACGCATTCTCTTATTTTTTCCACTCTTTTGCTAATGGCTTCTTGCATGGCGTTTAAAGTGTCAAGGCTCATTTTATTTTCTTCAAGGCTTGGAGTTAAAAAATCAACTTTTGCTGCCTTAAATTTAGCCAGTCTAAATCCATGAAGCATATTTAAGATATCAAGATAAAGATCGGAAAATTTATCATAGTGAGAACTCAGAGCATCAAACACATTTTTGCGTAAAATTTCATCATCTGATCCTTTTAATATACCCATACATTTTGCAAGATTATAGCTTTGTGTTTTTGCATTTTTATTGGCAGCAGAGATATTTATTAAATTATTTAGATGTCTAAAATTTGTAAAAAGTGGGAAAAAATTTGTGAGCGCTAAATTTGCAAAAAAATCTCTTTCACTCTTTTTTCGTATTTTACTCTTACTATTTTTATGCTCTAAATATAGAAATTTTATATGTTTAAATTGAGCGCTTTGAAAAATTTTATCATCACTTTTTAGGCTATCAAATTTATCAAAAAGTAGCTCCTTTGCCGTATCAAGTTTAGCTTTTTGCTCTTTTATTTTTAGCTCAAATTTACTAGCTAGCTCATCTTTTGTATTATCGCTACTTTTGCAACGACAAAATGCGAGTAGGCTAGCTGCTTCTTTGTATGCTTCTTCGTATGAGATGATAGCTTTGGTAAGCTCGCTATTGTTTAAAAATTTAACCAAATTTTCATTTTGTGCTTTTAGATTTTCAAACGATGAGGTAAAAATTTCGTTATCAAAATCTACGTAAGAATCATCAAAGCTCCATCTCATATTTTCTCCTTAAAATGATAGTAAAAAAACAAATATATGGTGGCTTATAAGACCTAAAATAGCTGGCACGCTACATCTTTTAATTAGAGAAAGCGGGCTAATGTGAAGCATTCCTGAAATGGCTACCACTACGCCAGAGACAGGTGAAAGTGGTCTAGCTATTGTGGAGGCTTGATGCATAGGAAGCACGAGCATAACAGAGTTGATGTTTAAGCTCTTAGCTATATTTGGCACCATGTTTAAAAGTGGATAAAAACTTGCACCATTTGAGCCAGCTATGATTGTAACAATAGTTGTTATAAATACAAAAAGTATAGACATGCCAAGCCCTCCAAAGCCTATGCTTTTTGCCAAATTTACAATAGCATCAAGCATGCCAAGAGCCTTAAAACCTTCAGCAAATATACCAGCTGCTACAACTAGCATAACAACACCGCTCAAGCTTTTTGCCATGGCATTAAAAAATACTTTTAGCCCTTCACCAAGCTTTTCAAAGCTAAATTTATGTCTAAATGCTTCAAAAACCATAGCAATTATCATAGAAAGGATTATGACGCTTGATATGTTTAGTTTTATAGTTTTTAAACAATATGGCGAAAAAACTACTACTAAAATCATCGGTAAAAATGGTAAAAGAGCATAGATCATAGGTGCTTGCTCTTTTGGAACATCCACCTTATCGTCAAAACTAATACTCTCTCCTACATGCTCGCTACAAACCCAACCTTCTTTTTTGTCTAAGTATCTATTCCAAAGAACTAATGCAATGCCGATCACGAGCACAGTTGGAAGAGCTGCTGGAATTTTATAGATAAAAACATAATCAAGCACCTCGAGTTCAGTTGCTTTTGCAGCAGCAGCTGTCGATGAGCCAAGAAGTACCATTGAGCTAGCTCCGCTCATCGCACAAATACTACCAACGCTTAGTTTATTTAGTCCTAGTGATATAAGAACTGGTCCAAGAAGTGCAAGACAAAGCACGCCAAGTCCAACCGCACTGGTTATGACCATGCTTATAAGTTTTGCTACGCAAAAAGCTATGAATATCATAAAATATGGGCTTTTTATGGCTTTAAACCTTTTTGTGGCGATGCCCACAAAGGCTTGATTTGCTCCGATATGGGTCATATAACTTGCAAAACCGACCATTAACATGATTAAAAGTCCAAGTTGTGAAAAATTATTTGAGAGCATATAGTGGATAAACTCAACTACATCCAGTAAGGAATTTCCAGTGCTCTTTACCTTTTCTGGTAAAAATTCTCCCGTATCAAGAATGACTGAAGAGACAAGCATGATAACACCAGATAGTAAAAGAACGAAAGTGGCGTATTTGCCTTTTAAAATCGCCCAGCCTACAACAAAAAGCGTAAGTAGAGCTATGATTAGACCAAGAGTATGCATTTTTGCTCCTTATTAAGATATTTAAAAACCAGAATACAAAAATCAAAAATACACTTAAAATATAAAAAATAATATTTATATGCTTGCAATTATACTACTTGTTATATTGAAATTTCGCTTTTATTTATAAAAATATTATTAATTTTATAGATTAGATTGCTACTTTTATGACTAAGATGCAAAAGATAAATATAAAAATTTTAATATTAAGTGCGACTATTGTAGTGTGATTTAAAGCTAATTAAAATATGCAAAATACAAAAGGACGTAAATATTTGATTTGGTAAATATTCAAATGATGCCAGTAGTAACTTATTTTAGTATTTACTCCCTCGGCAGTCCGTTTCTATCAGACTTATCGCTGATTAGCTTACCCGATTCGTCGTATTTTTTAGCTCGGATGAGCCTACCGCGCTCAAACTCCCCCTCGGCTTCGAGCGTTCCGTTTGCGTAGTAGTGTTTTGCGGTGCCGACCTCCAGCCCGTCCTCAAACATCACTCTGGCCTTTAGCGCGCCGTTTTTGTGATACTCCTCGTATAGTCCGTCATAGCGCCCGTTTTTAAACATTACCTTTGCGGCCGGCGCCCCGCTCTCATAGTAGTCTAGCCCCGCACCCGTTTGGCGGCCGTCTTTGTACTCGTATTCGCCTCGTAGCTTGCCGCTTGGGTAGTATTCGCGCGCGACGCCGTCCTTTTCGCCGTCTTTGTAATTTTCTACCACGCGCGTTTTACCATTTTCGTAAAATCGCTTCCAAACGCCTTGTTTCCGGTCATTTTTGTATTCGCCCGTCTCCTCCATGGCGCCGCTTTCGTAGTACCATTTTTCCGTGCCTTCTCGCTTGCCATCTTTGTAGGTTCGCACGCCTCGAATTTTACCGCTTTTGTAGTAGTCTACGTCCTCGCCGTTTCGCAGCCCGCCCGCGTAGGGACTGCGCGCGCTAACCTCACCGCTAACGTAATAGTCGGTAAATACGCCCTCTCGCTTGTCCGCTTTAAAAACGCCCTCCTGCTTTAACGCGCCGCCCTCGTCAAAGTAGTAGCGGCGGTAGCGCCCGTCGCGGACGTCATTTTTGTATTCGCTCTCGCCCATCAGAGCGCCGCTATCTGCGTGGTAGTGCTTAGCCGTGCCCTCGCGGACGCCGTTTTTTAGGGGGTATTCGTTTGAGGGTTTGTCTCTGCCGTCAAAATAGTCTCGATATCGCACCGCCGTGCCGCCCTGCACGTCTATCTCGCGTATAAGCGTGGGCGGTAGCGGTTTTAGCCTCGGATAGACCATGCCCATCGCATTTACGCCGTATAGGTCTTCGGCGCTGTATCGAAGCATCTTAAGCGTGCCGTCGTAGAGCTTGCCTTTTACGTAGTAAAGCCCGTTTTTTAGGCTCGCTTCGGGCTTCATTACGATTTTTGGCTCCAAGGCCTGCGCACCGATGGCTAAAAGCGGAAGTAAAAATAGAAATTTTAGGATTTTCACGGTTATCCTACTTTGTTTGATTTGGGTAATTTTAAAATTCGAAACTAAATTTAAGGTGAAGGCACGATTATTTCGGATGAGTTAGACTAAAGGCTCGCGTCAAATTTAGCCGTCTTTTAGCGCCTCCGCGACAACCTTCCACTCTCGCGCTAGCCTTTCAAAGCTAAAATTTGCGTTTGCTGGGCTCGTGGACGGTAGCTTGACAGGCGATTTACCCGTTGCATTTAAAATTTGATTTTTTAGGTATTTTTCGCAGATTTCGTGCGCCTTACCGCCGTTTGCGTAAACTTGTGCTATGCGCGCGCCGCTAAAAATCGGCTCTAAATTTGCGGGCTCGACGGCGGTCATTTTAGCATCGCTCGAGCCCTTTATCTCGCACGAGATCGCAGCGTCGTAGATAGCGATGCGGTGAGCGAGCAGGAATTTTATCTTCTCATCCGTGCTAACAGGCGGCGGAACGTTTAAAATCCCGGCCAGCACCCGCCAAAAGCGATTTTGCGGATTTACGTAGTAAAAGCCAAATTTACGAGAAACGACGGAAGGGAAGGAGCCGAGGATTAAAATTTTAGAGTTTTTATCGAAAATAGGTTTAAAAGGATGGGTTTGGCTCATTTTGCGCCTTTTAAATTTGCCGCGTTAAATTTAAAATTTTCAAATTTGAAAGCAAATTTAACCGCCCAAACGAGCGGCTAAATTTACAGATATTTTCCATAGCCCGTCAAATTTGAGCGAGGGAAATTTGCGCCTTACTCGGCTGTGGTACCAACAGAGGCATCCTCGGCGCTTTCAGGCATGCCAGACTCGATCTCGTCGCTAAAATCAGCCAAGCTTAGGCGTTTTAGCTGGCGGTAGCGTCTTTGCGCGTCGGCCTTGTTTTTAGCCAGCAGCTCGTCTGCGTGCTGCGGGTTGGTTTTCTTAAGCGAGTTGTAGCGAACCTCGTTTAGCAAAAACTCCTCGTAAAGCGACCAATCCGGCTCTTTTGAGGTCATTTTGAGCGGATTTTTGCCCTCTTTGATTAGGCGCGGATCATAGATGTAGGTCGGCCAGTAGCCGCACTTAGTCGCTAGCTCGCCTTGACCGCCGGAGTAGGCCATGCCGCCTTTTATACCGTGCGCGATACACGGCGAATACGCGATCACGAGGCTAGGTCCGTCGTAGACTTCGGCTGCGGCGATGGCTTTTATCGTGTTTGCCTGGCTCGCATTTGAGTTGATCTGCGCGACGAAGATATTTCCGTAGGTCATCGCGATGTAGCCAAGATCTTTTTTCTGCATCGGCTTGCCGCTAGCGGTAAACTGTGCTATAGAGCCAGCGCGGCTTGATTTTGAGCTTTGGCCGCCGGTGTTTGAGTAGACCTCGGTGTCAAGCACGAGCACGTTTACGTTCTCGCCGCTAGCTAGTACGTGGTCAAGACCGCCAAAGCCGATGTCGTACGCCCAGCCGTCGCCGCCGATGATCCATTGTGATTTTTTGACGAGATATCTTTTTAGCTCTAAAATTTCTTTTACGCCCTCTACACTTAAATTTTGCTCCAAAATCGGCGTTAAAATTTTAGCGATTTGCGTCGTTTTCTCGCCGTCGTTTTTATGCGCGATCCAGTCGGAGTATAGCGCAGCTAGTGCATTTGGCGCGGCGTCTTTAGTGCGTAGCATGACGTCTTCGATACGGTGGCGAAGCGTCTCTACCGCGACGTTCATACCCATACCAAACTCCGCGTTATCCTCAAACAGCGAGTTTGCCCACGCTACGCCCTTGCCGTCTTTGTTCGTCGTATAAGGCGTCGAAGGCGCGCTGCCGCCGTAGATCGAGCTACATCCGGTGGCGTTTGCCACGATCATACGGTCGCCGAACAGTCTCGTCACAAGCCCGATATAAGGCGTCTCGCCGCAACCCGGGCATGCACCGTGAAACTCAAATAACGGCTGCGCAAATCCCACGCCCTTGACGCTATCTTTGCTCATCAGGTCGTCTTTGTAGGTTACTTTTTTAAATAAATAATCGGCGTTTTCCTGCTCGTGTCGCTCCATTTCCTCGGCTAGCGGCACCATGACGAGTGATTTTTCCTTGCTCGGACAAATTTGAGCGCACAGCTCGCAGCCCGTGCAGTCAAGCGGGCTAACTTGGATTTTGTATTTTAGTCCTTTTGTCTCTTTGCCTTTGGCGTCTAGGACGCGATCTTGCACGGTTTGCGGCGCGGCGGCGAGCTCGTTTTCGTCGATGAGAAATGGCCTAATGACCGCGTGCGGGCAGACGAAGGCACACTGGTTGCACTGGATGCAGTTGCTCTCGATCCACTTTGGCACCATTACGCCGATGCCGCGTTTTTCGTAGGCCGTGGTGCCTGATTTAAAGTGTCCGTCTTCAAAGCCCACAAATGCCGAAACGGGCAAGCTATCGCCCCTGGCGGCGTTTATAGGCTTGACGATTTTTTCTATAAATTCGTCGCCGACGTATTTTTCCTCCGCACTCGCGTCATCCGTTAAATTTGCCCAGCTAGGATCAACCGCAACCTTAACCAGCCCATCCGCGCCCATATCGATGGCCTTGTAGTTCATCTCTACGATCGCTTCGCCCTTTTTGGCGTAGGCTTTGTGCGCGTACTCTTTCATGTATTTTTGCGCGTCGGCAAACGGGATGATGTCAGCTAGCTTAAAAAACGCCGACTGTATAATGGTGTTCGTGCGGTTTTTCAGCCCGATCTCGCGAGCTAGCTTGGTGGCGTTGATGATGTAGAAATTTACTCTTTTCTCGGCCAAAATTTTCTTTACTTTATTCGGCAGTTTAGCGACCGTCTGCTCGGCGTCCCAGATCGAGTTTAGCAGGAACGTCCCGCCCTCGCGGATACCGTCTATGACATCGTAAATTTCAAGATACGCCGCGACCGAGCAGGCTACGAAGTGAGGATTTGAGACGAGGTAGGTCGAGCGGATCGGGTTTTTACCGAAACGCAGATGCGAGCGCGTGTAGCCGCCCGATTTTTTGCTGTCGTAGGCAAAATACGCCTGCGCGTAAAGCTCAGTTTTATCGCCGATGATTTTGATGGAGTTTTTATTCGCCCCAACGGTACCGTCCGCGCCAAGGCCGTAAAATAGGCACTCTTTCACGCTTGCGTCGCTTAGCGAAATTTTCTCGCCGACTTTTAGCGAGGTGAAGGTCACGTCGTCCTCGATTCCGACGGTAAAGCCGTTTTTTGGCTCACTTAAATTTAGATTTTCAAAGACGGCTAGTATTTGCGCAGGATCGACGTCTTTTGAGCTTAGGCCGTAGCGGCCGCCCACGATCACGGGCTGATTTTTGCGTCCGTAAAATGCCGCCTTGACGTCCAGATATAGCGGCTCGCCGAGGCTTCCAGGCTCTTTCGTGCGGTCTAGCACGGCGATCTTTTCTACCGTTTCAGGCATCACGTCAAAGAGGTATTTTAGGCTAAACGGACGGTATAGATGCACCTTTAGCACGCCCACTTTTTCGCCCTTTGCACGCAGGTGATCGACGACCTCTTCTAGAGTTTGCGTGACAGAGCCCATCGCGATCACGACGCGCGTAGCATGCGGATCGCCGTAGTAGTTAAACGGTTTATAGTCGCGTCCAGTGATTTTTGAAATTTCTTTTAGATAGTCCGCTACGATATCAGGAATCGCGTCGTAGTAGCGGTTAGCTAGCTCGCGCGTCTGGAAATAAATATCGTCGTTTTGCGCCGTACCGCGAGTCTTCGGGCTTTCTGGGCTTAACGCCTCGTCTCTAAATTTTTGCAGCGCCTCGCGGTCTAGCAGCCTATCAAAGTGCGCGTAGTCAAGAACCTCGATCTTTTGTATCTCGTGGCTCGTACGAAATCCGTCAAAAAAGTGCAAAAATGGCACGCGACCCTTGATCGCAGCTAGATGCGCGACGCCGGCGATATCCATGACCTCTTGCACAGAGCCGCTTGCTAGCATCGCAAATCCCGTTTGCCGACAGGCATAAATGTCCTGATGATCGCCAAAGATAGAAAGCGCCTGAGCCGCGATAGAGCGCGCACTCACGTGTATGACGCCGGGAAGCAGCTGGCCTGCGATCTTGTACATATTTGGGATTTTTAGAAGTAGACCTTGCGAAGCCGTGTATGTCGTAGTTAGCGCGCCCACTTGCAGCGAGCCGTGCACGGTGCCCGCAGCTCCGCCTTCGCTTTGCATTTCGACGACTTTAACGGGCATGCCGAATAGATTTTTCTTGCCCTGAGCCGCCCACATATCGGTGTAATCAGCCATCGGCGAGCTAGGAGTGATCGGGTAGATGCCCGCAACCTCCGTAAATGCATAAGCCGCGTGCGCCGCAGCCTCGTTTCCGTCCATAGTTTTCATTATTTTAGCCATTTTTCCGCCTTAAATTTTCTTATGTTTTTTAAAAATCTTTTATTATAGAGCTAGTTTCCAAAATCTACTATTAATCTATGTCATTAATAAATTCTGAGAATTTTGTCTTTTGAATTACTAACTTTAAGCAAAATTCCATTACCGTAATGAAAAAATTAAGGATAAAATTTGATAAGTGTTCATAGGGTAGCCTATTTAAGGGTTATAGCTCTTGCTTTTTGTGCTTTTATATTTAACACTACTGAGTTTGTTCCAGTGCCACTTTTAAGTGATATTGCAAAAGACTTTGATATGAGCACGGCTGATACCGGTCTTATCATCACGATTTATGCGTGGAGCGTCACTATACTCTCTTTACCGCTTATGCTTTTGACTGCAAATTTAGAACGAAGATCTCTTCTTTTAAAGGTTTTTATCGTATTTGTTGTAGCTCATACTCTTTGTGCCTTTGCTTGGAATTTTAAAATTTTAATTATTGCTCGGTTGATGATAGCTATTGCTCATGCCATTTTTTGGGCTATCACTGCTTCACTTGCTGTTAGGCTAGCTCCGATAAATAAAAGCTCGCAAGCTCTTGGATTGCTAGCTCTTGGTACATCACTAGCGATGATACTTGGTCTGCCACTTGGAAGAATTTTGGGTGATGCACTTGGTTGGCGTGTGACCTTTGGATTGATTGGAATTTTTGCTGTTGGTGTTGGAGTTTGGCTATATAAAATTTTGCCACTTCTGCCAAGTAAAAACTCAGGCTCGCTTAAAAGCTTGCCAGAGCTTGCAAGAAATGGCCTTTTGATGGTCGTATTTTTACTAACTGCAATTATCATAAGCGCGCATTTTAGCACCTATAGCTACATTGAGCCATTTGCAAAAGATATCAGTGGCTTTGATGGGAAATTTATCACAATATTCTTGCTTATATTTGGTGTCGCTGGTGTAGTCGCAAGCCTGCTTTTCTCTAAATTTTATAAGCTTATTCCAAATGCATTTTCTGCAATTTCTATTATGCTTATTTTATGTTGTTTGCTTGTGTTAAATTTTATTGCTAAAAATGAAGTTTTAATGCTAGTCTTGGCCTTTATTTGGGGGCTTGGCATAGCTGGTGTAAATATGAGCTTTCAAATAAAAGTGCTAAATTTAGCCTCAAATGCAACTGATGCTGCAATGGCGATATTTTCGGCTATTTATAACATAGGCATCGGAGCAGGGGCATTAATAGGGCATCAGACGATAGTTTATTTAGGCGAGCAAAATATCGGTAATATTGGTAGTTTTTTTGCCGCAAGCGGACTTATTATATTTTTGTTTGCAGTATCTAAGATTAAAAGAGTTTAGATATTTAAATATCTAAGTAAAACGTTACAAATTTCTACATATAAGTGATAATAAATATCATAACTAAGAAAAATTTTAGTTAAGCTTCCTTATAATCATTATCAGAAAATGAATAAATTTTAGGAGCTTATTATGTCAGTTTTAGTTATCGGTGCAGATGAGATAACGCCTATCAAGGCAGTTTTACATGATTTGGGAGCTGAGAAGATAGAACACTGGGATGCTAGAAATGAAAACCGCGTAAATCGCAAGCCAATCCCTCAAGATACCGAGTGTGTGGTGATGCTAACTAGTTTTTTAAACCACAACACGATGAAGACTATTAAAACTCAAGCAAAAAAGAGAAATATTCCAATTGTTTGTGCAAAAAGAAGCGTTAGTTGCGTATTTTGCGAGTACTGCAAGGTCTTTGGGCTAGATAAGGAATTTGGATGCAAAGAATAATCAATGAAATTCGGACTTTTATCAGATATTGGCGAAATAACTCCAAGTATTTTTGCAAAGCTTGACAAGCTTTCACGTGCAAAAATTTTCATCGCACTTTATAATGTAGGCGTAGAAGGTGAGCTAAAAATTCCGCTTTCTTACGCTAAATTTCTAAATTTTAAAGAAATTTTTGATGCTAGGATAAATTTCCTACTTCGTGAGAAATGTCTAAATTTTAAGCCAGCAGATCGCTTTTGTATTTCATCAAATATCATCATAAATGCTTATTTAAAAGGTGACTTTTCAAAGATAAAATTTATAGCAAAAGAGCCAAAAATGGCAGCTGCAAAGATGATAAAAATGCTTTATGTAAGTGGGAAATTTGAGTTTTGTATCGATGCGGCACAGATGTTTTGTCAATTTGTTTATGATAAAATACGCCTCCGCCATCAAGACAAAGAGGTCGTGCTAAATGGTGGTGTCATCTCGGTCAAAAAAGATGGTAAAAATTTGCTCAGCGTCATGCCAAGCTTTAAAAAAGTGAGCTTTGATGATATGAGAAATTTAAACGACGATATAGATAGAGCTGTCGGTGTGCTTGGTCACGAGTATGAGATGGTTTATATCGTTTTTCCTAGAAATGAGGAATTTAGGCGACACGTTGAGGTTAGGCACTGTTGTGCGAGAGGTTTGATCAAGCTTGTGCCTTATACGATTATTAGTAAAATTTTTTAAAAAGGATAAAAATGATAGGTATAGTTTATGGAAGCAGCATGGGAAATACCGAAGATGCAGCAAAACTTATAAGTGAGGGTTTAGGCCTTGAAAATGAGCTTTTAAACGTTGCTGATGTAGACGCAGCAAAACTAAATAGCTTTGATAAGCTCATCCTTGGTACATCAACCTGGGGTAGTGGCGATCTTCAAGATGACTGGGACGCGTTTGACTTTAAAGCATTAAATCTAAGCGGAAAAACAGTCGCTGTTTTTGGCATGGGTGATAGCGAGAGCTACTCTGATGAATACTGTAACGGCATGGCAAAGCTTTACGATGAGGTCGTAAAAGCTGGCGCAAAGGTAGTTGGTGAGGTTAGCACTGATGGCTATACATTTGATGGCTCTGATGCTGTAAGAAATGGAAAATTTGTAGGCCTAGCGCTTGATGCTGATAACCAAAGTGACAAAACTGAGGGTAGAATTTCAGCTTGGATAGAGCAGATAAAGCCTCACTTTGCTTAATGTAATTTTAGCTAGATTTTCTAGCTAAAATTTTCATATATCCATAGCCGAGATGAAGCTTTTTATTCTTTCGTTTTGGCTATTAAAAAACTCATCTACCAAGCCATCAAATGCGATCACACCTTTATCTAAAAATAAAATTCTATCAGCTATCTTTCTAGCAAAATTCATATTATGTGTGACAATGATCATAGACTTTTTCTCTTTTGCAAGAGATAAGATGACTTTTAAAACTTCAGCCTCAAGCTCTGGATCAAGCGCGCTTGTAGGCTCGTCAAGTAGCAAAAAGTATGGATTTACAGCTAGGGCTCTAGCGATGGCTACACGCTGTGCTTGACCGCCAGAGAGCCTGTTTGGATAGGTATCTTCTTTGTGACTAAGCCCCACTTTAGTTAAAAGCTCTTTTGCCTCTTTTATCGCTTCGTTTTTATCTTTTTTTTGAACGTAGATCGGAGCTTCAGTGACATTTTGAAGCGCTGTTAGGTGCGGGAAGAGGTTGAAACTTTGAAAGACCATGCCTGTTTTTTTGCGAATTTCTAAAAGCTCTTTTGAGCTAAGCTTCTCTTTAAAATTTACACTCCTATCATCTATCTCTAAAGTGCCACTTTGTGGGATCTCAAGTAAATTTATACATCTAAGAAGTGTTGATTTGCCACAACCAGATGAGCCAACTATCACAGTTGTTTGCCCCTCTTTAAAGCTTGTGTTTATGCTATCTAGCACCAAATGATCGCCGTAAGATTTGTTTATATTTTTAAAATTTATAGCCATTAGACATACCTTGAGACAGCTTTTTCAAGCCTTGATTGAAGATAGGTTAAGAGTGTGCAAACCACTAGATAGATGAGCGCTGCTAGAATGTAGAGGATGAGTGGCTCAAAGGTCCTTGCTGCAATCCTTTGAGCGACCATAAACATATCAACCATCGTTATAGAAGCTGCTAGTGAAGTGTCTTTAACAAGGCCTATAAATGTGTTTGAAAGTGGCGGCAGCGAGATCCTTACTGCTTGAGGTGCGATGATACGCTTTAAAATTTGATAGTGCGTCATACCAAGCGATGTGGCAGCTTCCCACTGACCTTTTGGCACAGAAAGAATGGCAGCCCTTACAGACTCAGAGGCATAAGCGCCAACATTTAGGCTAAATGCGATAGTCGCCGCACTCCAAGTATCAAGCGTGACACCGATGCTAGGAAGTCCGTAAAATACAATAAAAAGCTGCACAAGAAGTGGCGTGCCGCGAAATATCCAAACGTAGGTGGCAAATATAAATTTTAAAATTTTTATATTTGAAAGCCTCGCTACTGCTGTGATAATGGCGATGACAAGCCCTAGCGAAAACGAGAGCAATGTAAGCGGGATCGTCACCTTTAAAAGTGCAATGATCATCGGTAGCGTCGAGCTTGAAACAAGCTCGATCACTCTATCTAAATTTTCCATTTTTGCCTTGTTGGTTTATAAATTTATTTTGAGACGTCTTTGCCAAAGTAGCTTTTTGAGATAGCTTCTAGTTTTCCTTCTTTTGAAAGTTCGTTTAGTGCATTTGAAATTTGCTCTGCAAGTTCGGCGTTGTCTTTTTTAACAGCTGCTGCTGTGTAGTCTTTCTCATCAAGTGAGGCAGCTATCTTTACAGGTGCGTTTGGACGCTCTTTTATGAAGTCGTAAAATACGATGTTGTCTCTTACGACAGCATCTACACGCCTTGATATAAGAAGCTCCATACTTTTAGCAAAACTATCTGTTACGACGTGTTCAGCGCCGTATTTTACGGCGACTTTCGCCCAGTTGCTCGTAGCTGAGTCAGCATTTCTTTTGCCTTTTAGATCAGCAAAACTTTTTATGTCGTTATTATCTTTTCTGGTGATGATAGCGCCAAATGTCACAGTATAAGGCACTGAAAAAGCATACTTTTTCTTTCTCTCGTCAGTTATACTTACTTGGTTAAACACAACGTCTGCTTTACCAGCGTCAAATGCTGCTAGCATCGCATCCCAAGGAGCTGTTAGAAACTCAACTTTTAAATTTAACTTTTGTGCTACTGCTCTTGCGATATCTACATCGTATCCTACTAGCTCATTTTTGTCATTATAAAATGTAAAAGGCGCGTAAGTACCTTCTGTTGCTACTGTTAGCACGCCATCTTTTATAGTTTTTGCTTGTAAATTTAGAGCCATTGCAAGCACAGCTACTACTTTTAATAAATTTGTAAATTTCATTTTGATCCTTTATTTTGAAATATCTTTTCCAAAATATTTCATCGAAATTTCGCTTATCTTGCCCTCAGCTTTTAACTCATCAAGTGCTTTGTTTATCGCTTCTAGTAGCTCAGTGTTGCCTTTTTTAACTATTGCAGCTGTTGGCATCGGCTCGTTGCTTGTGTATGCGATTTTTAGTGGCGCATTTGGGCGTTGTTTGATATAGTCATAAAAAGTGACGTTATCGTTTATCGTATCATCAGCTCTTTTTGAGATGATAAGCTCCACGCCTTTGCTAAAGCCATCAGCCACAACCACTGTTGCACCGTTTTTCTCGGCTATCGCCGCCCAATTGCTAGTCGCAGAGTGCACACTCTTTTTGCCTTTTAGATCAGCAAAACTTTTGATGTCGTTATTGTCTTTATGCACGACAATTACCGGATATGGCATAGTGTAAGGCATGCTCATACCATACTTTTTCTTTCTATCTTCGTTTATACTTACTTGATTAAATACAACATCGGCCTTACCAGCATCAAAAGCCGCAAGCATCGCATCCCAAGGAGCTGTTAGAAACTCAACTTTTAAATTTAGCTTTTGCGCTACTGCTCTTACGATATCTATGTCATATCCTACTAGCTCGCCCTTTTCATCGTAAAATGAGTAAGGCGAGTAAGTGCCTTCAGTCGCGACGGTAAGTTCGCCTTTTTTGATAGTTGAAGCATTTAAATTTAAAGCTAAAAAAGCACCTGCGATCAAGCCAAAAATGGGCTTAAAATTCATTGATTCTCCTTATTTAAAAATATCTTTGCCGAAGTATTTAAGCGAAATTTCACTTAAAGCTCCTTCTTTGTTAAGCTCATTTAGGGCAAAATTTATCTTAATTAGCAACTCTTTGTTACTTTTTTACTTTATAGCCCATTTATTCGCTATTTGTATGGCATCATCTTTTATGCTTGCTAGTAAAATTTTATAAAGGTAGAATTTAGCAAACAATCGCACGAATTGCACCAAATTTAAAAAGCAATAGAAATTTTTATACAAAACTCTTTGTAGAAAATTTTTAAGATTTATGCAAATGTCAGTCGCAACTACGACCTATGTGATATTTTGGCGCTATTTTTTCACAAAGAAAGAGGGCGGTGCCTCACTCCGCTAGAAGTGAGACCGCTAGAGCTTTTACTCCCTTAAAATCAACCTTGCCGCTTGCAAGTGTTGGGATATCATCAACGATAAATATATAGCTTGGCATCATTATAGGAGCTAGGTTGCTCTCTTTTAAAATTCGCTCGATATTTTCAGGCTCTGTCCCACTTTTTACTAAAAGCGCGATCGCTTCACCTTTTTTACTATCTGGCACGTTTGCACTACTAAAGACAACGTCGCTTCCGAGCACCTTTGCAAGCTCTTCTTCTACGCTTCCAAGGCTTATCATCTCGCCGCCTATCTTGGCAAATCTTGAGTATCTGTCTACGATAAAAACAAAGCCGTTTTCGTCTATGTGACCTTTATCGCCGGTTTTATAGTATCTTACGCCGTCAATGTGTGTGATGACATCGCTTGTTTTGGCCTCGTCGTTTAGATAGCCCTTCATCACCTGCGATCCGCCGATCACGATGAGGCCGTCGGTGCCAGTTTCTAGCTCTTCTAGCGTCTCTGGGTCGATTATCTTGATGATAGTGCCAGGCAGAGGCATGCCAACGCTGCCAGGTCTATTAAATGTAAGCTCTTTTAGGCTCTCTTTTTCTAGGATATTTGGCATATTTACAGCAGCTACCGGCGCTGTTTCGGTCGCGCCATAACCTTCATAAATTTCTATGCCAAATTTGAGCCTAAACTCATCTTTTATCTCAGGTTTTAGCTTTTCAGCCCCAGCTACGACCATTCTGGCACTTTGAAACATTAGCGGATGAAGCTTTTTGTTTCTGGTGTAGAGCCTAAAGAAGGTCGAGGTGCCAAAGATGATGCTAGCGCTGTGTCTTGCCGCCATTTTGCCGATAGTCGCTCCATCTGTTGGATCAGGCACACTTACCATTTTTATGCCCTCGCAAAGTGGCATGAGCGTGGTGACCGTTAGTCCAAATGAGTGAAAAACAGGGAGTGAGTTTAAGATCACGTCATCTTTTTTGAAATTTAGAAGTTCGCTTATTTGCTTAATGTTAGCTAGTAAATTTTTATGGCTTAGCTCGATGCCTTTTGGCTCACCTTCGCTGCCACTACTAAATAAAATAGTAGCCGTATCTTCTAAGCTCACTGGCTTAAAATAGCAAAGTTTGATGAGCCAAGTTGGGGCAAAAAATGCAGTTAAAAGCGCTAAAAATTTCTCTTTTTTTGAGACGCTAGCTGAGAGATCTTCTGCAAATTTAGCCTTGTCACTCATCGCATCTTTTAGATCAAATCCCTTAAGTGCGAGCTTTTCAAGAAATTTGCTAGATGTGATAACTGTGCTTATGTTTGCCTTTCTTAGGGCGTGATTTAGCGAGGTCTGGTTTAGTGTGTAGTTTAAATTTACGCTCACTTTGCCCATGGCAAGAAGAGCCATATTTACTATTGCTGCGATGCTTGAGCTAGGCAGTAATATGCCTATATTTTTCTCATCTTTTAGCTCGCGTTTAAAAATTTTTATAAAGACTAAAACAGCTGTTATAAATTTTAAGTTGCTTAAATTTAGCCCAGTGCTGTCGCTTACGCACTCTTTAAATTTCTCTTCTTTTGCGTTGCTTAGCCACTCCTCGGTTAGTGGTTTTTGCCTTGAGATAAAGCTCTCCCACGATGAAAAGCTAAGCTCAAGCACCTTTTGCTTCATTTTTGCAGCGTTTATAAATGTGGTTATTGGTTTGCCAAAAGCGACGATGATGTCACGTCTGCCGTTTTTAGAAGTGAGGTCTTTGTAAAATTTACTAGCCCTTGAAAAGCTCGAGCCCCAAAGGCCACGAAGATAAAATGGCACGATGCAAATTTCTTCTAGATCTCTGATGATAAGCTCAAAGCCCTTTTGAAACTCATTTATCTGGCCGTTGTAGCTGATGTGGCCCTCTGGGAAAAGTGCGACCACTTCGCCATTTTTTAGGCACTCACGTACAAGCTCGATCGACTCTTTGCTTGCCCCTGCGCCTATTGGGATCACTTTGAAAAATTTAAAAATTTGTTTTAGATACCATTTGTTATAGATCGTTCTATACATGACAAATCTTATGCCCCTTGGGCTTGCGGCTTGAAGCACGAGCCAGTCGATCCAGCTGATGTGATTGCCAAGAAGTAGCGCGCCACCACTTTGTGGTAAATTTTGAAGCCCTTCTACAAAAAAGCGGTACTTTGTCTTTAAAAATGGCAGTAAAAGTAGCCTTGTAAAAAGGTGTGGAAGCTGTAAAATGGCGTAAAAACTGCCGATTAAGCAAACAAGCGCTGTAAATACAAAGAGCCCAGTGGTTGAAATTTCAAAATATACTAATCCTATGCCAATGGCTAGAAATAGCAGCATTGAGACGTTTTGCAAGAAGTTGTTTGCCGCCATTATTTTGCCTGTAGTCTTTTGCGGGGCAAAGTACTGGATCATTGCATTTAGCGGTACTATAAATACGCCTCCAAAAAAGCCAAAAGCGAATGAGCTAAGGCTCACTACGCCGATGCTTGAGCCAAATGCGAAAAATAAAAGCGAGAAAAATATGCCCATGGCACCCATCGGCACGATACCAAGTTCAATGTGAAGCTTTGACATAGAGCCAGCCACGTATGAGCCAAATGCGATGCCTATGGCGCTTGCTGCAAGGATCGCCTGCACCGCTAGTGAGCTATCGTTGTTAAAGACGGCTTTGTAATGAGCTGGAAAAGCTGCGATGATGATCTGAGAAATTCCCCAAAATATACTAAGTCCAGCGATGCTTAGCCAGATATTTTTATCTGACCTTACTTCTTTTAAATTTTCTCTTAAATAGCTAAGGCTGATGTATTTTTTAAGCTCAAATTCTCCGCTTTGTTCGTTTGTTTCGCTGATATAAGGTAGCTTGTAGGCAAAAAATGCTTCAAGTGCGCTAAATACAACCAAAAAGATGCCGATAGGATAGACGCTTTTTAAAATTTCTTCTGAATTTTCGCCTTGGATATATAAATTTTCAAATATAAATGAAAATAAAAATGAGCTAAAAAGTATCGCAACGATGGTGAGCGCTTGGATGATGCCATTTGCTGTGCCAAGGCGCTCAGGGCCAACTAAAGCTTTGATGATGCCGTATTTTGCCGGTGAGTAGATCGCACTTTGAGCGGCTAGTATGAGCGTTAAAGCAAAGGCTACGCCAAAAGCACCTGCAAGATAGCTAAAAAGTACCGCGACACTAATGACAAGGCCAAAAATAGCACAAATTCTTATGACTTTTGTCTTTGAGAATTTATCATTTATAAAGCTTGAGGGCGAAAATAAAAATATAAATGGCAGCAAGATCATTGCGTTTATGACGGCTGTTAGGATAAAAAGTATATCGCCATCGTATGTTTTTAAAAGAACGTTTTGTATGGTTATTTTGTGTGCTAGATCGACACTTGCATTTAAAAATGCGATCGCAAGGTAAGGCAAAAAGCCAGCAACTTTTAATAAACTCATCATAGAAAGTCCTTTGTGATTTTAAAAATTTTGTAAATCTAACAGCAAAATATTTAAAATATTATTAATAAAAAACTCTATATTTAAATTCAATAATAAATTTTTTAAGAAATTTAAATTTTATATGCTTTTGGATAAAATCACGCAATCAAAAAATAGGAAAAATTTATCATGAACTATGAAATCATCGTCGTTGGCGGCGGACATGCAGGCATTGAGGCAAGTCTAGCGGCTGCTAGAATGGGCAAGCAAACTTTACTTATCACGATCTTAGCCGAGCAAATAGGCGCTGCAAGCTGTAACCCAGCCATCGGAGGTCTTGCAAAAGGACATCTTGTAAAAGAGATCGACGCGCTTGGCGGTCAAATGGGGCTTACAACTGACGCTGTTGGTATCCAGTTTCGCGTGCTAAATGAGAGTAAAGGTCCAGCAGTGCGTGGTAGCCGTGCTCAGATCGATATGGATAGATACCGCGTTTATATGAGAAATTTGCTTTTAAATACGCCAAATTTAGAAATTTCTCAAGAGATTGCTACTGAAATTTTAAGCGAAAATGGCGAAGTAAGTGGCGTTAAAACCCACCTAAATAACACATATAACGCAAAAAAGGTGATAATTACCACTGGCACGTTTTTAAACGGCTTAATACACGTTGGGTTTAATAAACTTGAAGCCGGCCGTGTTGGTGAACTAAGCGCAAAGGATCTAAGCGGCAGTCTAAGGGAGCTTGGGCTAAATTTAGGCAGGCTAAAGACTGGAACATGTCCAAGGATCGATGCAAAAACGATAAATTTTGAAATTTTAGAAAAGCAAGATGGCGATGAAAAGCCAG
Source organism: Campylobacter concisus (assembly GCF_902460705.1). Taxonomy (GTDB): domain Bacteria; phylum Campylobacterota; class Campylobacteria; order Campylobacterales; family Campylobacteraceae; genus Campylobacter_A; species Campylobacter_A concisus_Z. The sequence goes on from NZ_CABPUP010000001.1 coordinate 710,719, forward strand.
TTGCATTTAGCTTTAGAACTAAAAATTTCTCTCCAACACAGCTGCCATGCTACATCGCTTATACAAATGAAACCACGCATGAGATAATCCGCTCAAATTTTGACAAAGCACCACTTTTTACAGGCCAGATCGAGGGTATAGGACCAAGATACTGCCCAAGTATCGAGGATAAGATAAACCGCTTTGGCGACCGAGACAGACACCACCTTTTTGTCGAGCCTCAGACCCTTGAAGCGACAGAGTACTACATGAATGGCTTTTCAACGAGCCTGCCTTATGAAGTGCAAGTGCAGATGCTCCGCTCTGTAAAGGGTTTTGAAAATGCCAAAATCGTAAGGCATGGATACGCCATCGAGTACGATTACGTCGAGCCAACACAGCTAAAACATAGCCTTGAGACCAAAAAGGTAAAAGGGCTATACTTGGCTGGACAGATAAACGGTACGACTGGATACGAGGAGGCTGGTGCTCAGGGGCTAATGGCTGGTATAAATGCAGCGCTTTCACTTGATAATAAAGAGCCACTTGTCTTGCGCCGTGATGAGGCGTATATCGGCGTTTTGATCGATGATCTTGTCACAAAAGGGACAAAAGAGCCATATAGGATGTTTACGAGTAGGGCGGAGTATCGCTTGCTTTTACGTGAGGAAAATGCCATTTTAAGGCTTGGCGGATATGGACATGAGCTTGGACTTCTTGATAATGAGACTTTTAATGAAATTGAAGCTATCAGGCAAAATTTAAAAGATGGGCTTGCTTACCTTAACAATACTCAAATTACGCCAAGCAAGCAAAATTTAGAGCTTTTAGCTAGCCTTGATGAAGAGCCGATCAGTCAAAATGTGAGCCTTCAAAAGATTGTCGCACGCAAAAGCTTTACGGCTGAGAAACTAAGAAAGCTTGATCAGAAATTTTCAAATTTAGATGATGCGAGTGTGGATCAAATTTTAACCGAGTGTAAATATCAGCACTACATAAATGAGCAAAAAAATCAAATAGAAAAAATGAAAGATATGATGGATGTGAAAATTCCTGAAAATTTTGACTTTAGAAGTGTGAGTGGTCTTAGTAATGAAGTGGTCGAAAAGCTTGAGAAATTTGCTCCGCCGACACTCTTTGCTGCGAGTGAAATTTCAGGTATCACGCCAGCTGCGATTGATATCTTACATATTTATATAAAGATGAATGAGAAAAGGCTTAGCTAATTTTGATTTTAGATTTAGTTCAAAAAGCCATAAAGCTTAAAATTTTTATCTTAAAATCAAGATTTACGTTTAAGCTAAAATTAACATTATTTTTGCAGATTATATTTAGAAATTATACTTTTTTAATTTTTTGAGAGTATAATCGTTAAGAATTTATTTATAGAAAGGAATTTAATGTCAGTAAAGCAAGAAAGACGTAGCTTTATCGGCCTTGCGTTTGGTGCTGTGGCAGCTGTCGGCGGCGCTATGTCACTAGTGGCTGTTAAAAAGACTTGGGATCCGCTTCCAAGCGTAAAAGCTGCTGGTTTCACAACAGTTGATCTAAGTCCGATCAAAGATGGAGAAATGAGGCAGGTTGAATGGCGTAAAAAGCCTATTTTCATACTCAAAAAAAGTCCTGATATGGCTAAAAATGACAAAAGAGATGTTGTCGTAGGGGATGCTAGATACGTAGTTCTTATCGGACTTTGCACGCATCTTGGTTGTATACCTGAGTATAAAGCAAGTAAACAAATGTTTGTATGTGCCTGTCATGGCGGCGAATTTAATGCCGACGGAATGCAAACATACGGACCTCCTCCAAGACCACTTGATATACCACCATTTAAGATTGATGGAACCAAGCTAGTTCTAGGCGAAACAAGCCCAGAATACGAAAAATTAGTAGCAAAAGCTTAGGAGGATAGCAATGTCTTTAGCTCATAAATCAACTGGCGTTATTGACTGGCTTGATCAACGCCTAGCTTTTACAAAACTTATGAAGGTTCTAGTTAGCGAATACTGGATTCCAAAAAATATAAATTTCCTTTGGGCAATGGGCGTTATTTTAACAACGCTTTTTATGCTCTTAATTGTTACTGGTTTTTTACTTCTAATGTATTACAAACCAGATGTAAATTTGGCATTTGATAGTGTAAATTATACTATCATGCAAGAGGTCGAGTATGGCTGGCTTTGGCGTCACATTCACGCAGTTTCAGCTTCTACAATATTTCTTATCATGTATATTCACCTACTTACTGGACTTTACTATGGTTCATACAAAAGAGGCAGAGAAGTCATTTGGATAAGTGGTATGGTGCTATTTATCTGTTTTTCAGCAGAGGCATTTAGTGGTTATATGCTCCCATGGGGACAGATGAGCTACTGGGCAGCGACTGTTATCACTCAGCTTTTTGGTGGTGTGCCAGTTATTGGCGATGCTTTAGTTGAGTGGATTAGAGGTGATTACGCAGTTGGCGACTCAACACTTACTAGATTTTTTATGCTTCATGTTTGTTTATTGCCACTTGTAACGATAGCTGTTTTGGTTATTCACTTCTACTCTTTAAGAGTTCCGCACGTAAATAACCTAACAAGCGAAGATATCGACTTTGAAGTAGAGGCACAAGAGTATCTACACGGCGATAGAGCAAAATCTAAAGTTATACCATTTTGGCCAGGATTTTTGGCAAAAGACTTTATGTATGTATCATTCTTTATGATATTTGTCATCTATCTTGTTTGCTATCACTTCAACTTTGCAATGGATCCTATCAACTTTGAGCCAGCAAATCCACTAAAAACCCCACCACACATCTATCCAGAGTGGTATTTCTTGTGGCAATATGAAATTTTACGTGGCTTTTTCTTTGATATAGCCGGAATTTCTGCTTATAACATTGGTCTTATCGCGTTTGCGTTTGCGGGTGTTGCATTCATGCTTATACCTCTTCTTGATAGAAGCGACCTTGTAGCTCCAGCTCACAAAAGACCACTATTTTTTATATGGTTTTGGGTCTTAGTTGTCGATCTTATCGTTTTATCTATATATGGCAAGCTCCCAACAGGTGGTTATAATGACTGGATAGGTTTTTACTCATCGTTGCTATTCTTGTTCTTATTTATAATTGCATTGCCAGTTATAACAATACTTGAAAGAAAGAGGGGCTAATCATGAAAGAGCTTAAAATTTTTGCCATTGTTGTTATTCTTTCAGGTGTTTTATATTGGGGTATCGAGCCTTATGCTCACACAAAGCTTCACCCTCATACTGCAAATGCTGAGTATAACTTTTCAAAAGAAGATACTGACTATGCAAAGCACTTTTTAGAGCAAAAAAAGACAGCACTTGAGACTGCTAAGGCTAGTGGAAATAAGGCAAGTATAGATGCGGCTACAAAAGATGTAGAAGTAGCACAAAAAATTCTTGATGACTATACAGCATTTTGGAATGACATTAACTCTATTGATCTTGCAAAAGGTGACGCTACAAAGGGTGCTGATACTTTTGTAGCAGCTGGATGTACAGGATGCCACGGTATAGAGGCAGCAGGTATGCCAGCTGGTATGGATGCTGAGACAGCTAGTCAAAGCTTTGGTGTAGTGCCACCAGATCTTAGTACTGCTGGTAAAATTTATGACGATAAATTCTTAGCTGCACTCATTAAAAATCCAAATATGGCTTTAAAGCTAACTCATAAATTTAACGACGAGCATCCATTTCCGATGACCGCATTTATGGGTGCTGGTGGTGATATAAATGCTGAGACTGCCGATATAGTAGCTTATTTGAAAAAGGTATCTGCTGATTATGAAAAGGCAAATAATAAGATCACTGAAGAAAAGGTTTTCGCTGATGCATGTCAAAGATGTCATGATATAAAATATGACAAAAAATATGCATTTAGCAATAAAGTAAGCCTTGCTGCTTATATGGGTTCAAACCCACCTGATCTATCGATGATGATTCGTTCAAAAGGTGATGAGTATTTACATAAATTTATAAACGATACTCAAAAGATGCTACCAGGTACTGCAATGCCAAGAGTTGGTTTAAATAAAGCCGCTGAAGACGATGTAGTAGCTTATATCCAAAAAGTAGGTGACAAGAAGAAGGCTGAGCGCGAGAGCACAGGGCTTTATGTCATGATCTACTTCTTTATATTAGGAATTTTTGCTTGGCTTTGGAAACGCAAAGTTTGGAGCGAACTACACTAAAATTTAAGAGCCTCTTTGGCTCTTAAATCCTCTCTGGTAAATTTACATATATAAATAGGTATTCTTTAAATTCGTTTTTGTAAATTTGATCAAATACTCTTACAAATTTTAAAATCTTACTCACTCTCATTAGCAACTTACCAAATTCAGGTCTCGTTATCACTTGCCACTGAATTTGGAAGCATGATATGCTCGCTCATAAATTTTAAAATTTACCTGACACTTGCTTGATGTAAAATGCATGCGGCGCAAAGCGCTATCGCATGCTCTCTAACGTGCGAGGGGGTTTTTATTTCGACTTCGTCTCGTAACTGCAAGCAGACAGGGGATTTAAAAAGAGGGGATAAGGGGACGGCTTCGTAACTTGTGTTCCCTGGTCTCCCTTTTGAATAAAGTTTTTAAATTTAAAGTCTATATTTTTAAAAATAGAAATTTACTATTTTACAAATTTTAAAACTTTCACTCACTTGCAAGAATTGACTACTGATCTGGGTTTAGCAAGGCTTGCCACTAAAATCGGAGCCTAAATTACTCGTTTATGAAATTTTAAAAATTTGCCTAAAAACCTAAAGCAGTAGTATGTCTATGCTACTATGTGAGCTATGAATATATAAGCGTTTCGGCATAAAATAGAAATATATCTGAGTTTTAACGGTTGCTATTTAAATAAATTTATTTTAAGCAAATCACTCACCAAAACCCACCAAATTCCACAGAAGTAGTAAAATTTAGCTCCGCATCAAGCCTATTTAAAACTAAATTTCCTTGGCGATCTTGCTCATTTTATTGAGCAGTTTTTCACGTTCATTTGGCTTTAGGTTGCCGTATTGAAGCTTTGTTATCATCTGCATGAAGTCAAATTGTTTAAACATTTGCGCATCGCTTTTTAACTCTTTTTCTAGCTGTTTATAAATTTTTTCAGTTTCTTTATTTGCTTTTTCTAAATTTTGTAAAAAGTTTCCAGTTGCGCTCATATCAAGGTCATTTTTTGCAGCTTTATCGATGACATTTTTTAGATTTGCTAAATTTTCAGAAATTTTCATCAGCATTTCCTTTTGGATTTTAAAATTTAGAGCAAAATTTATTCCTAAATTTTCTCCCACCACTTTTTTCTAGGTAGATTTTGTGCGGTGAAAACTTCTCCGATCATCGGCGTCGCGTAGTTTAGCTCAAGTTTTGTCGCTGCCTTTTCAAAACGCTTGATTGGCTCATCCCAAGCGTGATAAGATAGATCAAACTTGCCCCAGTGCATCGGCATACCAAGCTTAGCTCCAAGATCTTTTAGTACTTGCGCTGACTCCTCTGGCTTCATATGCACGTAAGGCCAGCCATCGCCGTAAGCGCCATTTTCTATAAAAACTAGATCAAAGGCGCCAAATTTCTCATTTATCATCTTAAAGTGCTTGCCATATCCGCCATCTCCGCTAAAATAAAAGCTAAAGCCAGCCTCTTTAACCGCCCAGCCACCCCAAAGCGTCGTATTTCTTTTAAATGTGCGCCCACTAAAGTGCCTTGAAGGACAAAATGTGAAGTTTAAATTTCCTATTTTTAGATCACCAAACCAGTCAAACTCATAAATTTTAGACTCATCAACGCCCCATTTTACAAGGTGAGCTTTTACGCCAAGTGGCACTAGAAATTTGCAAATTCTATCCTTTAGCTCAAGGATCGTTTTATGATCAAGATGATCGTAGTGATCGTGCGAGATGAGGGCGATATCGATCACATCTGGGTAGTCACTAGCGGTGATAGCATGCTCGTAGATAAAGGGCTTACCGCCAATTGGCAGTGGAAATGCTCGGTGCAAAACTGGGTCAGTGATGATGGTTTTGTCATCAAGCTTGCATATGAGGCTAACGTGCCCAAGCCAGATAAACTCGCCATTTTTGAGCGCATTTGCGTCAAATTTTAAATTTGGTAAAGGCTTAGTTGGTAGCTTACCTTTTGGTGGAAAAAGTGCTTGGCGGACAAAATTTAGCATAGATGCTTGCGGATTATTTTTTACCATATCAATCGTTGGCTCTAAATTTATAAAAACTTTACCATTAAAATTTGGCGAAGCCTTTATCAGCTTTTGGCTTTTAATATCTGGCGCGCCACAAAAAACAGGGACAAATTTCATAAAAATAAAAACTGCAACAATAAGCAAAACTATAACTATAAAAATTTCCATAAAAAGCCTTTAAATTTAAAGGTCGGATTATATTTTAGATTTTTAAATTTCAGTTTTATTTAATTAACCCGAGCTTAAATAACTAACTTATAAATTTAAAGTTAATTAAGATATTTTTACTCTTTATAGGAAAATTTTATTAATAAATATTATCCTTTAGCAAATAAACATACCTAAAAATCGATATTAAGTAGATAATCTTAAAGATATATAAAATAAAAATTTAATTCTAAAAATACAAAATTTGTCAGATAGATGACGGAATTTATTCATTGTAAGTTATAGAATTATTACAAAAATTAGGAAGGAGCGTTTGAGATGTTAAATAAAAATTTAACTATCTCTATTTTGGTGACTAACCATCACTTTAAAAGTGAGCAGGGCAGTTTAGCCTTGTTTAATGGGAGGAATTTATGAAAAAACATAAATTTGTGATTGCCGATTATAAACGCTGTATAGGATGTGCAACCTGCATGGCTGCATGTTTTAAGAGCGCTTATGAACGCGGCAAGCTGTCACGTGCAAGGCTAAGTGTGCTAAGAGAAGCTACTGGCGTTATGCCAACTCAGTGCAGACAATGCGACGATGGTCCTTGTGCGAATGTGTGTCCAACTGGAGCATTGCGATTTAATGATAATTGCATCGAGCTTCACGAGGAAATTTGTATAGGCTGTAAGATGTGCACGATCGCTTGTCCTTACGGTGCGATAAGCTCAAGTGCAGAGCTTATGCCTTCAGTAAATTACTCTGTCGAGCCAAAGTACAACCTTGAGATAGAGTCACAATCAGGCGCAAAAAATATCGCTGTTAAATGCGATATGTGCTTTGGTCGTGAAAATGGACCAGCTTGCGTTGATGTCTGTCCAACGAGTGCTCTTGTTATGATTGATCCAGAAGAGGGTAAACATAAACTTGGCAAGAGGATAGATTATGAAGCAGCGAATAAATTTGCTACTAAAATTTTAAACGGACAAGGAGCATAAGATGACTACGGTTTATATGCTATTTCTTGTAAGTGCCGTCGTTAGCATCTTGCTTTATTGTGCTCCAAAGGCCGCTGTAAAGGTTGGTTTTGGTCTAAGTGCTTTAAGCTGTTTTTACGCGATGTGCCACTTTGTTGCAAATATGGGAGTAAGCGATAGCTTTGCTCTTATGGATGGCTTTTTGTATTCGCCAAAATTTGCGCTAAATCCACTTGGAAATTTCTTTAGTTTCGTAGTTGTTTTCATAGGATTTGCAAGCAGCGTTTATGGTATGAGCTATGCAGATGAGTACATCAAAAAAGCAAATGTTGGCGTGTTTGCATGTTTATTTAATACATTCATCCTTTCAATGCTTCTAGTAATTAGCGCTGATAATGTTTTTTGCTTTGTTGTTTTATGGGAGCTTATGACTCTTATCTCATCATTTCTTATCATCGTCAATGATGGTAAAAATACACTTAAAGCAGTTATGGTATATCTTGGCATCGCACAAATCGGTGCATTTTGTATCACCTGTGGCTTGCTTATCACAGCTTACTACGCAGGAAGCTTTGACTTTAGCGCATTTATGGGTGTTAAGATGCCATTTGGCGCTTCTGCTGCTGTATTTGCACTATTTTTGGTCGGCTTTGGTAGTAAAGCTGGTATGTGGCCATTTCACGTTTGGCTTCCGCAAGCTCACCCAGCAGCACCATCAAACGTTTCAGCCCTTATGTCAGGCGTTATGATTAAAGTTGCTCTATTTACACTAGTTAAATTTACACTTTACCTACCACTTAGCACATACTTTGGTCTTACAATACTCGCTCTTGGTGCAGCTAGCTCACTATTTGGTGTTTTATACGCTCTTTGCCAACACGACTTCAAAGCTTTGCTTGCTTACCACTCAGTTGAGAACATAGGCATCATCTTGTTAGGTCTTGGCACAGGAATTTATGGCGTTGCAGCTGGAAATTTAACACTTGCAGCAGTAGGTTTTCTAGCAGGTTGCTACCACGTAGTCAATCACGCTATATTTAAAGGTCTGCTTTTCCTTTGCGCTGGTTCAGTTATCCACGCTACTCATACACAAAATATGGACATCCTTGGTGGTCTTGCTAAAAAGATGCCATGGACAAGCCTTGGTATGTTTATAGGTATCATGGGTATCGCAGCCTTGCCTCCAGTAAACGGCTTTGTTTCAGAGTGGTTTACATATCAAGGTATGCTTCAAGGTGCGATGGGCGAGGGAACATTAGTTAGATATGCATTTACACTTGGTGTCGTAGCTCTTGCACTAACAGGCGTTTTGGTCGGTATGCACCTCAAACTTTACGCTGTTATCTTTGCAGGTACTCCAAGAGATCAAAAAATTTGGGAAAATGCTAAAGAGAGTCCAATAGGCATGGTTCTTGGTATGATCATCCTAATGATAGGCTGCGTTGGCTTTGGTCTTGGCGCAAACTATATAGTTGATTACATCATGCAAGCTGTAAATTCTATCGCTATAAGCGACTATAAAGCTAGCCTTGGTGCTATAAATGTAACTTCACCTATAGGCAGTATGATCTCAACTCCACTTATCGCTTTAGTTTTATGTGCGACTATGATTTTGCCATTTATCATCCTTGCTGTTATGAAAGCAAATAGAGATAAACCACGCGAGACTGATCCTTGGGCTTGTGGCTTTAAATATAGCTCACGTATGCAAATGACAGGTGGACCATTTACAGGCGATCTTAGAAAGATCATGCAATGGCTATTTAGAGCTGATAAAAAGATCGTTACTAGAAATTATTTTGATGCGGTTGAGTATCACAACCATCCAAAAGATATCTGGTGGGGAATGTTTTATGAGCCAGTCATCAAATGGTGTATGAAATTTGCTGATAAACTAGGCATCGTTCAAAGCGGATATACAAACATATATACACTTTATATTCTAGTTTATCTTTGTGCCATACTTGCTGTGGGCTACTTTTTAGTTTAGGAGACGAAAATGCAAACTATACTTTTAATGATATTTCAAGTAGTCGTTATCGTTTTGGTAGCTCCTTTGTTTGATGGTATGGCAAGAAAACTAAGAGCTAGACTTCAATCAAAACAAGGTAGCGATTTCTTTCAAACATATCGTGATATTATAAAACTCTTTAGAAGAGGAAGAACCGTCCCTGAGTGCTCTCACTGGGTATTTAGATGGGCTCCATTTTTCCTTTTTGCAACTTCAGCTGCAGTTCTAGCTGCTATACCTATAACATACAGCAAAGATACTGTTTTTGGAGCATATTCAGATATATTTGTGATCCTTTATCTTGGCGCGTTGCTTAGATTTGTATTTGGTGCAGCTTCAATGGATAGCGGCAACCCATTTGCAGCAACAGGTGGCGGCAGGGAGCAAATGCTTGGCGTATATGTCGAGCCAGTTATGATTATGTGCCTAATCGTAGTTATGCTTGCAGCTAAAACATCAAATTTAATTGAGATCCAAGAGATGGTAAAAACCGGTGTTATTGGATATCAAATCCCAAGCTTTGCCGTAGCTTCTATCGCATTTTTATGGTGCATGTATGTTGAGACTGGCAGAAAACCATTTGACGTAGCTGAAGCGGAGCAAGAGCTTCAAGAAGGCTTGCTTGGCGAGTATGCAGGTAGCGACCTTGGTTTAGTTCAAGCATCACTTATATTAAAACAGTTTGCTATGATCGGACTTTTCCTAACTATATTTGAGCCATGGAATTTTAGCAATCCTTTCTTAGCTATTATCGTTTTTGTGATAAAAACTGGAGTATTTTACGTGGCAGCTGTCTTTATAGACAACTTTGGTCCACGCTTTAAAATGACTTCATCTTTACGCAAAAATGCGCTTGGTGCACTTGCTATCTCGTTTGTTGCACTAACACTTTATGTAGTAGGAGTGTGAGATGCAAACACTTGATATTTTAGCCATTTGCATGATCGTAACTTCGCTTGCGGTTTTTGGTCTTAGAAGCTTAAAACTCTCAATCATCGCTTATGCGATTGAAACACTACTTTTAGTTAGTATATTTTTCTTGCTATCTGAGAAATTTAACGCCGAGCAGCTCAAAACTTGGGCAATCGTTGCATTTTTTACCAAAGTTTTGCTTGTGCCAGGAATTTTATTCTGGCTTATCAAAAAACTTGGTGTAGTTAGCGAAGATGAGCCAGTTGGTGGATTTTTTGTAAGCCCTGTTATTGCTATGGGATTTTCTCTAGCTCTTTCAATGAGCATCCACCCTATATTTTTAAAATTCTCTCTTATCAAAGAAGAGATCATGCTAATCGCAGCTGGAACGGTCTTTATGATGGGAATTTTTGGTTTCATGCTAAGAAACTCATTTATAAAACAAATTCTAGCTTACTGCTTGTTTGAAAACGGTATCCACCTAAGCCTTGCTCTAATGGCTTATAACTCACATGAATTAGTTGAGCTTGGAATTTTAACAGATGCGATATTTGCCGTTATCATCATGAGCGTCTTAGCGATTAGATTTTATAAAGCTTATGATAGCTTAGATACTTCTAAAGCTTCAAATTTAAGGGGTTAGAGATGGATAGTTTAGCTTTAATACTTATCTTACCGCTCCTTGGTGCTTTGGTCTTGTTTTTGAGTCCTAAAAATTATGCGGTATTAAGCGGACTTCACGTTTTGTTTTCTGCTGCGACATCGGTGGCTTTACTTAACAATGTTCTTAAAGTCTTAAGTAGCGGAACTTTTTATAGTTTTGATAAATTTTTGTTTTTAGATAGCTTAGGCTGTGTTTTCTTGGTGCTTATCGCTGTAACTGGATTTATAGTAAATTTCTACTCTATCCACTACATGAGATGGGAACTTGAAGACGGACACATCCACTTAAGCGATCTTAAAAAATACTACGCACTAAGCCATGTATTTATCTTTACAATGACTTTAAGCGTTATTTGCAACAACGTTGCGTTTATGTGGGCAGCTATTGAGGCAACAACTCTTGCTTCAGTATTCTTAGTCGCTATCCACAAAGATCAAAAATCAACAGAAAGTGGCTATAAATACATCGTTCTTTGCTCAATCGGCCTAGCATTTGCACTTTATGCGACTGTTCTTTTATATTCAGCCACATTTAGCACTCTAGGAGATGGCGAAGCTTCTATGCTATTTTCTGGAATAATGGCAAATGCTAAAAATTTAAACCCAGACGCAGCAAAACTTATCTTTGTATTTGCTCTAATTGGTTTTGGTACAAAAGCTGGTCTTGCTCCAACTCACACTTGGCTACCAGATGTTCACGCTGAAGGTCCAGCACCTATCTCAGCATTGCTTTCAGGTGTACTTTTAAAATGTGCGATGCTAGCTCTTTTAAGATACTACGCTATCACTGCTCAAGCTGTTGGCTTTAGCTTTGTTGAGGGCATAATGATCGTTTCAGGAACTATCACTCTTTTTGTAGCGGGATTTTTCCTAATCAGACAACACAACGTAAAAAGAATGTTTGCGTACCACTCAATCGTTCACATGGGTGTTATCGCATTTGCACTTGGTGTTGGCGGTAAATTTGGTCTATTTGCAGCGATATTTCACTGCTTGGCTCACAGCTTTACGAAAGCTTTGGCATTTTGCTCAACAGGCAATATCGCAAGAATTTACGGTCACAAAGATATGAGCAAGATGGGTGGTATGGTTAAGATCGCACCGATCACCACTATAATGTTTGGCGCGGCTGTTTGCTCACTTGTTGGTGTTCCAGCGTTTGCTATATTTGTTAGCGAATATAACGTCTTTGTAGGAGCTATCACAAGTGGTCAATATATCGCAGTTGCACTATTTGCTATTGCACTTGCAGTTATTTTCATAGCTGACTTTGCACACTTTAACATGGCAAGCTTTGGCGAACCAAAAGGTGTGGTTGTTCATAATAAAGAGATGAGTTTGTTAGAGAATTTACCTCTTATAGCACTTTGTGCCCTTATCATAATCTTTGGCGTATGGCATGTAGATAGCTTTTATACGCTAGTAGATAACGGTGTTAATATAATGATGGGAGCTTTAAAATGAGAGGCGATAAATTTGTTGAAATCCTAAAAACCAAGGTAAAAATTTTAGAGGTAACTCGTCAAGCAGACGATCAGATCACAGTTTTGGTTGATAGAAACGATCTTCCACTAGCTGTTAAAACGCTCTACTATGATATCGGCGGCTTTATAAGCACAATGATACCAAATGACGAGCGCCAGATAAATGGCAGCTATGCGCTTTACTACGCTATCTCAATGGAAGGTAGCAAGATGACTGAAGTGGACGACTTTGCAGCTGAGGATAAGTGCTTTATCACTGTTAAAACCCTTATCCCAGGAAGCGATCCGACATTTCCATCAGTTACTCCGCTAGTGCCAGCTTGTGTTTGGTATGAAAGAGAAGCTTATGATATGTTTGGCCTTGTAGCTGAAGGTTTGCCTGATAAAAGGCGTCTAGTTTTAAGTGATGACTGGCCAGATGGACTTCACCCACTTAGAAAAGATGCGATGGATTATCGCTACCGCCCTGATCCAGTTGATCATAGAGATGAGCCTGATTCTGAGTTTTTGTTCCCAACAGGTGATGCAGTAGTTGATGTGCCACTTGGACCATTACATATTACTTCAGATGAGCCAGGTCACTTTAGACTTTTCTGTGACGGCGACGAGATCATCGACGCTGACTACCGCCTCTTTTATCAACACCGCGGTATGGAAAAGCTAGCTGAAAATAGAATGAACTATGATCAAATGGGCTATCTTGCAGAGCGTGTTTGTGGAATTTGTGGTTATGCTCACGCCATTGCGTGTATCGAAGCAGCAGAAAAAGCTATCAAGCTTGAAATTCCACTAAGAGCTCAAGCTATACGCGTCATCTGTCTTGAGATCGAGCGTCTTCACAGTCACCTTTTAAATATCGGTCTAGCTTGTGAGGTCACTGGTAACTACAACGCTTTCATGCACATCTTTAGGGTTCGTGAGTACTCTATGGAGCTAGCTCAATTAGTAACTGGCGGCCGTAAAACATATGGCAACGTCGTTATGGGCGGTTTAAGACGTGACATGACAAATCAAGAGATCAAAAAAGGTATCGAGATCATAAATAAACTTGACGTTCAAATTTCAGAAATTTGGGACGCAGTTATGGAGGATAAACGCCAAATCGGACGCTGGAAAGGTGTGGGTATCTTAGACCGCCAAATAGCACGTGACTTTAGCCCAGTTGGTCCAAATATGAGAGGCTCTGGCTTTAAACGCGATAACCGCTACGATCACCCATACGACTTTTTTAAACAGATAGAATTTGAAGTAGCAGTTGAGCATGGTTGCGACGTTTTTGCTCGTGAGATGGTTAGATATAAAGAGTTAAAAAGCTCTATCCACATCATCCGCCAATGCTTTGAGCTAATGCCTCAAACTCCGATCATGATCGATCCTGTGACTATGATCAAACCTGAAAATTTTGCACTTGGTCATGATGAAGCACCACGTGGCGAGAATGTTCACTGGATCATGCAAGGCAGTGCTCAAAAAGTATATCGCTGGAGATGTAGAGCGGCTACTTATAACAACTGGCCAAGCCTAAGATATCAATTCAGAGGAAACAACATAAGTGACGCTGCGCTTATCGTTTGCTCACTTGACCCTTGCTACTCATGCACTGAGCGTGTTACATTAGTCGATGTAAGGACTAAAAAGAGCAAAATTTTAACAGAGAAAGACCTTAAAAAATTCTGTCAAGATGGCGGGGTTAGTAAAAAGGATTTAAGATGATGAAGTTATTTGACATCACAGAAAAATATGGAAAAGCGACATACGCCTATCCATTTGAGCCATATATTGTTCCTGAAAATTTCCGTGGTCAGCCAAACTATACATACGATCTTTGCATAGGTTGTGCAGCTTGCGGTATCGCTTGTCCTAGTAACGCGATAGAGCTTAAGATGAACGATGAGCAAACAAGGCTTGTTTGGGAATTTGACTGCGGGCGCTGCATATTTTGCGGTCGCTGCGATGAGGTTTGCCCAACTGGAGCCGTAAGACTTAGCGATAGCTTTGAGCTTGCGGTTAAATTTGACAAGAGTGCTCTTATACAAAGAGGCGAGCTTGAGATGCAAACTTGCAAATGCTGCGGCAAGCCATTTACACCAAAAAGGCTTATAAATTTCACCCTTGAAAAGCTTGGCACAGCAAATTTACTCCCAGGCAGACTTGAAGAAGCAAAAGACTACCTTTATATCTGCCCAGAGTGCAAGAAAAATCAATCCGCTGAGAGGCTAACAAAAGGCATTGAGGAGGCTATAAAATGAGTCTATATCAAGTCCCAGAGGACATAAAAACAGCAAATGATCTAACTGCAAAGCTAGAGCATCTAAAAAATATCAAAAGAAGCTTTAGCGTTTATAGGATCGACTGCGGAAGCTGTAACGGCTGTGAGATAGAAATTTTTGCAGCTATTACACCTATGTGGGATCCTGAGCGTTTTGGTTTTAAACTTGTTGCAAACCCAAGACACGCTGATATTTTGCTTTGTACTGGTCCTGTAACAAGACAGATGTATTATCCACTTCTTCGTGCTTATGAGGCGACCCCAGATCCTAAGATCGTAGTTGCTCTTGGTGCATGCGGAAGCAGTGGCGGAATTTTCCACGACGCTTATAGCGTTTGGGGCGGCATCGATAAGATAATCCCAGTTGATGTCTATATCCCAGGCTGTCCTCCACACCCAGCAAGCATTATTTACGGCCTTGGTATGGCTCTTGGTATCATAGATCAAAAGCTTCATAAAAAAAGCTATGAAGAAGATAATACATTGCCACCTTCAGTTGAGAAGTCGGTCATAGGTGATATTTTATTTGAGCGCGACTTGCAAGCTGAAAGCAGAAGGCTAATGAGCTATATCTTTGGTAGAATCCTTTTTGAAAAATATATGAATGCTATCAAATGTTCAAAAGATGTCCATGACCCAAGCATCTCAAGAGAGGCTGTGCTTACAGCTATCAAAAAAGAGGAAGATCCTAGATATGCTGAGTGCATGGGGCTTTTGCATAATGATGTCTATCTAAAATATGCAAAAGCTGATAAAAGCTTTGCGATAGACGTTGATAGTGAGGTTTGGAGTAAGAGATGATACAAGTTTATAAGCTTACAAAAAGGCATATGGACGACAACGACAAGCTTCCACGCGAGCTAAAGGAGATAAAAATTTTCTCCACTTGCGTGGGACATGGCGTTGGCACAATTGATTTTAGCGAGAAAATTTTAGAGCTAAGCGATGAGGAATTTGACGAGATGATCAAAAACTCAGGCGAATACGTGAAATTTAAGATCGGAAATTTAAGCAAATATTTTGAAGTTGAAATTTTTGCCGAGCATATTGCTAAACTCTTGCCGCAGCTTTGTGAGTGTAAGCTTAAAGAAATTTTGGCAAATTTAAAAGAGGGATATATCGTGCTTAGGAAGGACTTTTGATGAAAAAGGCCATCCTTTGCATCGGTAATCCTATGCGTGGCGATGATGATGTGGGTAATGAAGTAGGCCGCATCGTAGAGGCCGAGCTAAAAGAGTGGAAGGTCTTTTTTGGGCAAGATGTGCCTGAGAATGAATTCTCGGCCATTAGAGAATTTGCGCCTGATATCTTGATAGTAGTTGATGCGATGAGCGGCTTTGATGAGGATAAGATAGAGTTTTTCGACCTAAGTGACGATAGAGACTACATCTACTCGACTCACAATCTCCCAACGCCAGTGCTTTTAAGCTATTTGCGTAAAATTTGTCCAAAGACGCTTTTTCTTGGCATTAGCGTCTTGCTCGAAAATGTCTTAAATTTCGAAGAGGGACTAAGCGAGCAGGCTAAAAAAAGTGCAAGAAAAGCTTTTTTAAGAATTGTAGAGATTGATAAAAATTTAGTCGGTTAAATTTAGCAAATAGCTAAATTTAGTCTTTTTGGTTGCTAAAGGCAAAATTTTGCTTTTAATCGCAAGCAGTGATTTGACTTTAGTGATTTTGCAAAGTGTTAAACTTTGATCGCCAAGATGAGCCTGGCTCATTTGCGAGATTGAAAATAAAAAGGAGAATGTGATGTTAAATCCGGCAGAAACCGCTCAAGCGGTCTCAAGCTCTATGGAGCATAAGGCTCATATGCCACTTGCAAGTATTATTTTTCTTGCCATCATGGCTGGAGCTGCTATTGCTATGGGTGATATTTTCTGGGCTCACTCAACAGTTGGTATGGCTGAAAATCAGTCTATTGGCCTTTCAAATTTTATCGGCGGTATCACATTTAGCTGTGGTCTTATGATGGTTGTCTTTTATGGCGGCCACCTCTTTACAAGCTCTGTTTTAAGCGGTGTTAGCGCATATGAAGGCAAGCTAAAACTAGGTAAGACTATCGGATACTGGGCTATTGTTTGGATATTTAACTTCGTTGGTGGCGCATTGATCGCTTATATGTACTACTACTCAGGCTTGCCACTAAAGTATGATGGCTACATCTTACATCACTTTATACCAGCTGGTATTGGCAAGATCACAGCACCATTTCATGAGCTATTTATCCGCGGAATTTTTTGTAACGTCTTTGTTTGTATGTCTATTTGGACTGCGACAAGTGAGAGCAATCTATCTGGTAAATTCTTTGCCATTATGTGGATGATCGGCGCATTTGTGGCTTGCTCAATGGAGCACTGCGTGGCAAATATGTTCATAATCACTGAAGCCATCATCTCAAAAGCTCACTATATCGCGGCAAACGGCGGAGATATCGCTGCTGCAGCTGCGGCTTTAGGACATGGCATCACGGCTGAAAAACTAGAAGTTTTAAACTGGGGAAATTTCATCGGTAAAAACTTAGTTCCAGTTACACTTGGTAATATCTGCGGCGGACTTTTCTTTGTTGGTTTAGTTGGCTTTATGGCTAATAAATTCGATATGAAGAAAAAAGCTTAAAAATTTTTAGTCTTTGCTTCTTGGCAAAGACTAATCCTTCAAAGCCACCCTTTACTAGGTAGCCATCTCTGTATCTATTAAAAATTTTTGATTTTTAGTTTGTGTAACTTTCAAGCTTTTCGTAATCTATGATCAAAAATTCATGTGGCGTTATTTTTCTTATGATGTCGTTTTTTATAAGCTCATTAAATGCAGTTGAAGCACTTTGCCTTTTAAGTCCTACGAAGCTTGAGAGTACTTTTAGAGAAAATGGTAAAAATATGTAGTGATATCCATTTTGCTTTAGATCCTGCTCCTTTGCAAGTTCGATTAAAAAATTTGCAATCCTACCCTTTGCATCTTCAAAAAGTATAGATTTTATTATCTGGCGTTGTACGATGATGGCGTTTAATGCCGCTTTTAAAATTTCATCTACAACATTTACATTTGATAAAATTTCACTTATTTCGCTTAAGTTTATGGAGTAAATTTTTGCGTCTTCTAAAATTTCAAAAGCACAATTATCATCAAGAACAGCAATGTTGTTTGCTTCCAAACGGTAAAGGATAAATTCTTCCCCATCTTCAAAAAACGAAAGCTTTGCACAGCCACTTTTTAAAATGATGATTTTGATCTCTTCTGCGTAGATGATGCTTGTTTTTGGAAGGTTTTTGTACTCAAATTTATCAAGCTCGGATTGAGTTAGGATATCTAAAATTTGTGTTTGCAAAAGGCCTAAACGTGATTTTTTCATTTTTCTCCCAAAAAATGTTTAGAGCCTGATTTTACTTCACAAAGCATTTAAAGAAGTTGAAAAATATTGCTTTTAGTTTATGAATTTCAATAATTTTTAAAAGTAGTATTAATTTTTTAATTTGGTTGCATAAATCGCAACCAAATTTTTAAAATCCATGAAGTTGTTTTAACTTCTCATCGATTGGCTTTTTAAGTCCATCTTTCGTCACGCTTACGTAAGTTGCGGTAGCGCTAGTAACGTGTATAGTTTCTCTATATCCGCCCGGATTTAGCCTAAGGGCGGTTACTTCTATTTGCGTTGTTATTGAGGTTTTACCAACAGAGATGATTTTAGCGTAGCAGCTTAGCACATCGCCAACAAAGACAGGTTGCTTGAAAATGATCTCTTTCATAGAAATCGTCACAACGCGTTCAGGAGAAATTTCTCTTGCAGCTTGTGCACCTGCAAGGTCGATCTGACTCATTATCCAGCCACCAAAAATATTTCCAGCTGAGTTTGTATCTTTTGGCAACATAACTTGTTTTATGCGCGGCTCACCAAAATCTTTTAAAATATCCATTTTTTGCCTTTTAGATGTTAAAATTTTTGGTTGATTGTAGCAAATTTTAAGGCTTTATGCTAAAATCTTGCAACTTCAGGGGATGAAAAAATGAACGATTTTAAAAGATTAAATGAACTTACAAAAGAGCAAAAAAACAAGCTAAATGCTATTTATAAAAATTTAGATGATGATATCATAAATGAGGCTGTTAAAATTTGTGGTCTTGCTGGCACACCAAGCCAAAAACTAGCCCTTGCAAGAAGGATAGTAGATCTTAAAGTTGATCCGCTTCAAAATGATCTAAAAAAGCTAAATTTAGGCGAAGACGAGCAAAAACGAGTGCTAAATTTAATGTATGGCTACGTTAGAAATTTATATGAAAACCTGCACGCCAAGCTTTTAGAAAAGGCCAAAGAAGAGAAAATTTTAGATCCGTTTAACCAAGCTTTTGTGCAGGCGATGCATGAGCTTGGTCTAAGCCTAAATTCGTGGCAAATTTCATGGCAGGATCGTATTATCGACACTACAAATAAAGAGTTTGAAGCTAAATTTAAAGATTTAAGCGATGCAAATGAGTTTATCACTAAAAATACTTTATTTCAGTGTGATAGTAACGGCGTAAGGGCTGATAGAACGTATGGCGCGGTAGTAAAGGAAGGTGATAAATTTAGCTTTTTGCCTTACGCACTTGCTTTTAAAGATGAGGTTAGAGAGCTTAAAAGTGTTTTTGTTAAAAATCTTGAAATTTTAAGAAATTTAGCCAAAAACGACGAGCAAAAATCTTACGTAAAATACCTTGAAAAGCTACAAAATGCCTTTTGTGAAGAAGATAATGCAAAGGTGATAAACGCTTGGCAAGAGGCTGAGATAGCGTGGATGGATGTAAAAGGTGCGCTTCAGCCGGGTCATCCACTAGAGTACTACGAGGATGCCTACACGCACGCAGTTGCGCTAGAGTGGGATATCAGGCTGGTTGATAGCGAGGGCATTGATGAGCTTAAATTTAAAGAAAAAGTGACAAAAACTTACAAAAGCGTTTGCGAAAAGATCAAATTTGATAATGCCGAGACAAACAAGGCAGTTAGCGAAAATATCGCTAGAACGCAGCTTTATATAAGCGTGCCGATGATCTATTACGGCGCGGAGCTAAACGGGCTTTTTAGCGCTCAGGTCGTGCCAAATGATGAGAGCGTGAGCGCAAAATGTGGTAAGAAAATTTTTGCCTTTGTAAATCACGTCTATGAGGGCGCAAAGGCAAAGCCTTTTATGAAGCTTGGGGCTGAAATTTTTAGTAAAGAATTTTTAGATTTTGGTAGGGAAATTTTATTTTTAAAGCCAAAAATTTGGAAAAAAGTCTATGAAATTTCAACGATCGGCCATGAGTTTGGACACATCCTCTTTATCGGGCTTGATACTGAGATGATGATGAATAAAAGTGGCGTCTTTAAATTTATAGAAGAGTATAAGGCGACGACTGGTGGGTTAGTAAATTTTTTCTTGCACGAAGAGGCGGAGTATAAAATGGCCGTTTTTCATGAGCTAATAGCTCGTGCTGTTGGGCTTATCGCGTGGCGAAAGGTCGATGAGGTGAGGGCTTATTACTGCGAGGGACTCATACATCTTAGCTTGCTTTTTAGGGCTGGCGTGCTTAAATTTGATGGCAAACTAAGCGTGGATATGAGCGAGCAAGCTTACGCTAAATTTAAAGAAATTTGCTTAGAAAACTACTACGATCTAGCGCAAACATACGCTAAAAAAGTTGATGCGAGCACATTTTTGGAGAAATTTTGCCAAAAAGATGAACTAAGCTATTTGCCAAAAGATGAAGAGTGTAAGAAA
The DNA here is from genome assembly GCF_902460705.1 of Campylobacter concisus. GTDB lineage: Bacteria > Campylobacterota > Campylobacteria > Campylobacterales > Campylobacteraceae > Campylobacter_A > Campylobacter_A concisus_Z. The sequence continues at coordinate 731,111 of NZ_CABPUP010000001.1, forward strand.
TTTGTTGAGCATTTTTACGCTAGATACGAAGCTATCGGCAACGACGTCGATGATAGTGGCGAGTGGCAAAGATGGCAAAGTTTAGCCAAAAAGGCAGAGAAAGATATATAAAGACGGAACATGATAAGTAAAATAAGCAACGAAAATCAAGTATCTTTTGTATTTATGTTGATACTTTTTTGTGTATATGTTGTTAGTTATTTTATTGCTAGTGGTTTTTATGAAGACATAATTACTACCCTATTTGATTTTATGATCACATTATTTATCTTTTTAAAGCTAAAAGAGACAAGAAATTTAAAAACATATTGGATATATATATTATTAGGCCTTACTTGCTGGGTAGCATCAGACATTATGTGGATGCTATATGATAAGGTTGGTTTTCTTAAACAATTTCTTTCTAAAGTCAATTTTATACAAATCTCATACGTAGTTTCATATTTTATGTTTGCATTTTCCGCTTTTTACATTTTGATCAAAAATTTGAAAAATTTATTTTTAATGCAAGTATTTGTGGACTCAATTTCTATTTCTGCAATATATTTTAGCTTTATGTGGTTTATGATTTTTAATAGAAATTTAACTCAAGTTTTAAGCCAAAAAGATTTTTTTAATCTAAGTTACATCGCCATAGATTTGTTTATGTTTTGTACTTCATTTATTGCATTTTTTTCACTTAAATTTTCAAAAAGAAGACTATCTATACTTTTATGCTTGATAGCGCTTATTGCAATAAGCACTTATGATATTTTTACCACTACAATGGATTTTTGGATAGATGAAATATCATTTTTTGGATACGACATTGTATTTAAGAGTTTATTTTTTATGTTGTTTGTTGCTACGCTTCATTTAAGAGAGGGCGAGGCAAATCTAAAATTTAGGGCACTCAGAAACGATTTTGATAAAATTTTAATACAAAAGCTATTTGTTTTCGCCGTATTTTTGACGATTATGATCTTGTACTCTTGGAAGATAAATTTGACATGGTTATTTTCTATTTTAGTTACTTTGCTTGCATACGGAGCATTATCTTATACATTTTCTAATGTTAGAAAGATGGACATTTTAATTAAACGTGAAATACATATCAAAAAAGTGTTAAATAATCAGATAGAAAGTAAAGTAAAAGAGCTTGAAGAGACAAATAGACACTTACAAAGGATCAGTAAATATGATTATTTGACAAATGCTCTAAATCGCCAGTATTTTATCGCAAAGCTTGAAGAGTTGATAAAGTCAAAGGCACTTGGCGAGAAGATAGATATTTATAGTATCGATATAAACCATTTTAAAGCGATAAATGACTCGTATGGGCACTATATCGGTGATGATGTAATAGCAAAGTTTGCTTTAAACATTGAGTCAATATTGCCACCAAACGATTCCTTATTTGCAAGGTCTGGTGGAGATGACTTTATCGTTGTTCTTAAGCAAAATGAAAATGTACATTGCAGGGAATTTTTACGCTATCTACTAAAAGCTATTTCAGAGCCAATCGTTATAGATGATTATAAAATTGTACTTGATGCGAAAATAGGGATTAGCTCGACACAAACTAGTGAAATTTTGGCTGATGATTTTATCATGCAATCAGAAGCAGCACTAGAAGCAGCAAAGAAAGATGTATCTGAAAAGTATGTTTTTTATAGTGATATAAAAAACATGATTCAGGATAGAAACTATATAGAAATATTGCTAAATAGCATAAGCTTTGATGAAGAATTTGAGCTAAAATTTCAGCCCCAGTATCTAATAGAAGGTAAAAAAATAGTAGGAGCAGAGGCTCTTGTTAGGTGGAACTCTCCTATAAAAGGTCCGGTAGATCAATCAAAATTTATCCCAATAGCCGAACAAAGCTCTATTATCAATGCGATAGGAAAATGGGTAGCAAAAAATGCTATAAAACAAATGGCCTTTTGGAATGAGAAATATAATACAAACCTAAAAATAGGCATAAATATCTCACCAAAACAGATTGATAATATAAATTTTGCATCTAAATTTTTAAGCTATATAGATAGATACGGCATCGATCCATCTTGTGTAGATGTTGAGATCACTGAGGCTAGCCTTGTAAATGCCGAAGAGATGATGCAAAGTGCGTTATCTGAGCTTTCAAATAGAGGAATTTGTATCTCAATAGATGATTTTGGCACAGGCTTTTCATCGATGAGTTATATCAAAAAATATCCTATGAGTTGCCTAAAGATCGCTAAAGAGCTGATAGACAATATTGCTAAAAATGATATAGATAAAGACGTGGTAAAAAGCGTTATAGCTTTGGCTAAAAATGTGGAGCTAAAGACTATTGCTGAAGGCGTCGAAGATGAAACCCAGCTTGAAATTTTAAGAGAGCTTGGATGCGATGAGGTGCAAGGGTATCTTTGGGGCAAGCCAATGAGTGCAGAGGATTTTGAAAAGCTTATAATAAGTGCTATTTAAGCACGCTTTTTGCGCTAAAATTTTCAAATTTCAAAATATCTTTATGGCAAAGTTTGGCCAGCTCATTTATCATTTTTGAGCTAGCTTCATCTTTTGGGATTATTAGATGAATTTTTTCTTCTAAAAAAATGATAAAGATATTTTTGAGTTCATAAATTTCACTAACTTTATTTAGGTCAAATTTTTCATTTTCTTTGGGTTCGTTTTCATAGTAAGCCAGAAAATTCTCATTTACTTCAAAATTCATTTGCTTTTGAACATCTGAAATTTCAATTCTCTTTAATGCAGCTATGCGACTTCTTTTTAAAAAAATAGGATAAAAAATGATCCAAAATATAGCAAAAACAGCTCCGATAACAGTAAAAATTTTACTTTTTAATAGCATATCTACAACAAAACCAGCTATGATGGCTTCGGTAAATATCATAAAAGTGTTTATAAAATACTGCTTTCTTGCCGCCTTTGAGAAAAATAAGATAAAAGATTTATAATCTATTAAATTTTGTCCATTTATGACGATATTGCACTTCATAAGATACCTTTGTGAATTTTAAAATTTTTTGGGAAATTATAACCAAAAGCAAAGTCAATTTTTGTATAATTTGGACTATTTCTTAGGAGAGGGACACTATTTTTTTAATATCAAAATCATCTATAACTGGCATGCGAAAATGGATATTAGTTGCAGTTGTAGCGCTATTCGTATTTGCACTATTAGCATCTTTACTAGACTATAATCTAATTGGAAAAATATCTATTTTGCTTGGTTTCTTTATGATAACTTTTGGCATTTATACTTCAATGGATAAAGTAAAAACCAAAATAACGCATTGGCTTGCAATATGTTTTGGTGTTTTTTTATGGTCTATTTGCGATGCATTAATGGTGTTAAATCAAGATGTGCTATTGCGGGCTCATAGTTCTTATGCATATCTTGATGTGTTTTTTATGTTGCCGATGATATCTATTTTAGCTGGCGTTAGTATATTTTTGTATTCAAAATTTGCAGCCAGTCAAGAAAAATTGGCCATCATTATGGATAGCATAAGTGTCTTTTTTTTAATAGTAATTTTAATATATGGTATTTTTGACGAAATAGATATTTCATCAATGATAAATAATAGATCAAATATTGTTTTTCTCTCTATTGTAGCCATAAATTTTCTTATACTTTTTATTACT
>NZ_CABPUP010000001.1:735199-808538 GCF_902460705.1 Campylobacter concisus
GTTCCTTTCTTTTTTTTGATGATAGGAGCTTTTCATTTAAAAGCTAAAAATAAATATGTTACAAATACCGATAAAGATATCTCAATAGGATCAAAATGGCTACCAATAATAATAGTTCTACCTTTGCTATTACAAGAAGATCTAACATCTTTTAGCGCACTTATCTCACTATTTATCTTGGTTGTAAATGCTATTGTTAATTACTACGTTAAAAGCTCTATCGCAAGTAGAAAAATATTAGATTATGAGAGAAATCTTCATAGAGAGATGGAAAAGTCGATGCATGAGCGAACCAATGAACTTATGCTCGCGAATTTAAGGCTCCAAGATATGTCTGAGAAGGACTATTTGACAGATCTTGGCAATAGAAATTTTATAGTAAATGAGCTTGAAATAATGTGCAAAAGCATCTCTGAAGATGAGGAAATCGCAGTTTATTATATAAATTTAAGCCGTTTTAAAAGCATAAATACATCTTACGGGCATGAAATAGGCGATAGAATTTTAAAGCTAGTTGCAAAAAGGATACTTGAAGTTTGCAATAGACAAGAAGCCATAGCAAGGATTAGTGCGGACGAATTTATCGTACTAGCAAAAATGGAGATAAATAGTCATACAAAACGCTTAAATCTTGGAATTGCCTTAAAAGATGCTATTGAAAAACCAATTCAAATAGATAGATATCACTTTGGACTTAAGTGTATAATAGGCATAGACGTAGCAACAAAAAATAGCTCGTCAAATCCAAGAAATATTATAAAAAATGCAGATATGGCAATGTATTATGCCAAGAAAAATCCAGCTTTAAATCCTATGGTTTATAGTGATAAAATTAGCAATGAAATGCACCTAAGCTCAAGTATCGAGATTGCGCTTAAAAAAGCTAATTTACAAGAAGACCTTCATGTATATTTTCAACCAATATTTGATCTAAAAATCGAAAAAATGATCTGCGCGGAGGTTTTTTTATATTGGAAATCAGAAAAATTTGGCTTGATGGAAGCAAGTAAATTTATGAAAGAGGTAAATGTAAATAGCGATATTTTAAACGATATTTGCTCGCTTTTAGTTTCAAAGACCATAGAGTATGTAGATAGATGGCAAAAAGAAAAACTCTTGATACCAAAAATAAGTATAAATGTTGCACAGATTCAAAGTAAATCAGAAAAATTTGTTTCAGATTTTGTTTCTATCTTACGCTCGCACCATATAAATCCAGAGCTTTTTGAAATAGAATTTGGCGAAGAAATATGGACAAATAATTCTAAAACGCTCAATAAAATTTTTTCTATTCTTAAAGAAAATAATATAGATGTTTGTATAGATAATTTTGGCTCTGGATATACTTCATTTATTTATATTAGAAAGTACGGTGTTAAGCGTATAAAAATAGCAAGTGAATTTGTTGCTCAAGCATCAAATAGCAAAATAGATGCACAAATCGTATCTGCAATTATCGATTTAGCAAAGGCAATGAAGATAAAAGTTGGTGCAAAAGGCATAGAAAAAGAAGAAGATATCCATTTCTTAAAAGAGCTTGATTGTAATGAAGTACAAGGACTTTTCTTATCTCGTCCTATGAGTGCAGAAGAATTTGAAGACCTTGTAAGACAAGATCCTCAAATGATAGCTAAAGTTTAAATTTCAGTCTTTATCTCTTCGTTTGATTTTACAACCATGCCTGAGCCATGGATCACGCTTGGAACACAACTGGTGCAGATATCAACTTCTTCACCATTTTTATGAGCGTGGATAAAAACCGCATTTGTATCATCACTGCTTTTTAGTCCACAAACATTGCAAACCACTAGATCTTTTTCTCTCATTTTTTCTCCTTTGAAATTTTTGCCTATTTTAGCTCCTAAATTTTATACATAAAATGATTTAAGTCAAGCTTGCCTCGTGGCATTTAATAATTTTTTGTTATAATCCTTTAAAATTTTTAAAGGCCTAAAATGAATGAAAGAACGATTATTTTAGAGATGTTAAAGATGCAGCAAAGCCTAAATGATGAGACAAATGGGCTTGGCTGGGAAAATGGTTATACTAATAAAAATAAATTAATCAGCTGGAGGCGCTGCATATATATGGAGTGCGCTGAACTGATTGATAGCTTTGCTTGGAAGCACTGGAAGAGCATCGATGCTAAGACTGATGAGCAAAATTTACGCATAGAAGTTGTTGATATCTGGCACTTTATAATGAGTCTAGCTTTGCAAATTTATAAATCAAAACAGCTTGGAGATATAGAAACTTTAGCCGATGATATTTGCCAATCAAGCGGATTTAGTGAGTTTTGTAAAGAGCCATTAAGGATCGAAGATGAGAGCATTTATGAGATAATGAATGATGTTGAGATGCTCATACATGAGTGCAGCGGATTTGACTACGATATATTTGATATTTTAAAAATTTACTTCTCTATGTCTTTAAAATGTGGCGTAAATTTATACTCACTTTATGAGTGCTACATCGCTAAAAACGTGCTAAATCGCTTCCGTCAAAATAATGGCTACAAAGAAGGCAGCTATAAGAAAAATTGGAACGGACGCGAAGATAATGAAGTGATGAGTGAAATTTTATCAAATGGCGTTAGTAAGATTGATGAAATTTATGCCGCACTTGAGCACGAGTATAAAAAGGTGAAATGATAAACCTTCTTCGTCTTGGTTTTAAAGATTTTTTTACAGCCAAATTTATAACGCTATCCATCTTGCCGCTTCTCCTTAGCATCGTCTGCCTAGCTTGGCTTAGCATCTGGGGAGGTGGCGAGATATTTGATCTTTTAAGTGATAGTGCCAAAAACGAAAATTTTGCCTTTTTAGAGCCAAACTCGGCGCTCTCTTTTATCGCTATTAAAATTTTAAGCTTTAGTGCCACAAAATGGATAGTTAGCATACTTTTTTACGTTTTAAGCACCTTTTTAATGATCATTATTAGCATCGTGATTGCCCTAATCGTAGCTGGCTTTTTAACTCCAGTTGTTACTAAAGAGATAAACAAAAGATACTACAACTACGTGATCAAAAGTGAGGTTAGCACGGCTAGAGTGCTAAAGGTGATGATGGTTGAGATCATAAAATTTCTTGGGATCTTGCTCGTTTGCCTGCCACTTTTATTTGTACCAGTATTAAATTTTTTCATCATAAATGTGCCGTTTTTTTATATCTATTACAAACTTTTACTGATAGACGTTGGCTCAAACACTCTTGATAGCGATAAATTTGAGCTAGCACTGCTTGAAGGTGGCGGGGTTAAATTTATAGTTTTTACACTTTTATTTTATCTCATCTCGCTTGTGCCGCTTGTGGGACTATTTTTTCAGCTTTATTTCGTGATAGTCTTGTCACACCTCTTTTTCGAGAAAGAAGCACTTATAAAAATTTAGAGCCAAAAGGCCCTAAATTTACGCATAGTAAGATACTTTGTTGCTCTCATCAAGCAATGTGTCAAATAGCCTTTTTGTGGCATTTAGTAGATTTTTGTTTGCATCATTTTTAGCTAGAAGCTCGTCAAACATCTTTAGCATATTGTCATTTATGAAATTTTTGTGATTTAGATCTTTTGCGTCAGGCAACATCTGCTTGATCTTGTTTGAAAGATCACTTATGCTTTGGCTACTACCAGCGATCTTGTCGCCCTCTTTGACATTTTTCATAAACTCATCAACTTGTGGGCGAATTTGCTTCATCGCCTCTTCGATCTCTTTCATGTCTTGCTCGTCTATGCCGTTGCCTTTATAGGCAAACTCGTAGCCGTATTCGTGCATGAGAGTAAGACTTCTTTGGCTTGAAGTGCCATTTTTCTGGCTTGAAAACTCCAAACTTTTGTTGTCATACATCGAAAAGCTTATCTCATCGCCTGAGCTAGTTTTCATCGAAAAGCTCATGTTGTTGTAGCTTCCTTGAGAGTAAAAATTTGTTTGCATTTTTAAATCCTTTTGAGGCTACATCGGCAAATTTTTAACTTCATAAAGCAAAATTTTGTAAAATGCGTCAAAAAAGGACGGGCGATGTGTTGTTTTGGGACTAGGATCTTTTTGCTTATGCTTATCACTGTTTTAAGCTTCGTTTTTGCTAGAATTTGCCCAGTTTTACCAGTCGTTGGCTATTATTTGATACTTGCAAATTTGCTTGCCATTTTAATGTTTTCACTGTTTTTTAAAGGGCTTTTGCCAAGCTTCGTAAAGGTAAATGCGATCCACTATTTTTCGCTTATTGGTGGCTTTTTTGGAGCATTTTTAACAATTCTTGTTTTTAAAAAAGTTGCAAAAGATAAATTTACTCTAATAGAGCTTATTATTTTTACGCTTTGGGTACTAATAATCGCCATAGTTATCTTTAAATTTCAAGTCATTCTTGACATTTTTAGGGGAATTTAGATGGATGAGAGGATAGTAAAATTTCTAAAAAAGATGCATCTCGCAAGTGTCTGTGCCATTGATGATGAGGGTCAGCCTTATGCTTTTAGCGCATTTTATGCCTTTGATGATGTAAATTTTAGCCTTTTGCTAGCTAGCTCAGATGATAGCTCGCATGTTAAATTTTTAAAAAATTCAAAGTTTGTAGCTGGCACAGTCGCTCTTGATACAAAAATCGTTGGCAAGATAGAGGGCGTACAGTTTCAAGGAGTGATGAGAGAGGCTAACGCAAGCGAGCGAGAAATTTACTTTAAAAGATTTTTTTACGCAAAGGTGATGGATCCAAAAATTTGGTCTATAAGCCTTGAAAAACTAAAATTTACAAGTAATGTTCTTGGTTTTGGCAAAAAGATAAGGTGGGAAAGAAACGATAAAATTTAGACGTTAAGCTTATATAAGCTACAATCATTGAAAAATTAAAAAATAAGGAGAATTTATGAAATTTAGCGGGAAAAATGTGCTAATAACAGGTGCAAGCAGAGGTATCGGCGCACAGATTGCAAAAACGCTTGCAAATATGGGCTTAAAAGTGTGGATAAACTACCGCTCAAAGCCTGAGATAGCAGACGCTTTGCAAGCTGAGATTGAGCAAAATGGCGGCAAGGCTGCAGTGATAAAATTTGACGCAACTGACGAAGATGAGTTTATAAAAGGTATAAATTTGATAGTTGATAGCGATGGCGAGCTAAGCTACCTCGTAAATAACGCTGGTATCACAAATGATAAGCTAGCGCTTCGCATGAAAACTAGCGAATTTACAGATGTGATAAATGCAAATTTAACTTCAGCTTTCATCGGATGTAGAGAGGCTTTAAAAGTGATGAGCAAAAAGCGCTTTGGAGCGGTCGTAAACGTCGCATCTATCGTTGGTGAGATGGGAAACGCTGGACAGGTAAATTATTCAGCTAGCAAGGGCGGACTGATTGCTATGAGTAAGAGTTTTGCAAAAGAGGGCGCAAGTAGGAATATCCGCTTTAACAGCGTAACTCCAGGCTTTATCGAGACTGATATGACACATGGGCTAAGTGATGAGGTGAAGAAAACTTATAGCGATAACATTCCGCTAAAACGTTTTGGCAGTGCTAGTGAAGTAGCTGAGGCTGTTGCATTTTTACTAAGCGATCACGCAAGCTACGTAACTGGAGAGACGCTAAAAATAAATGGCGGACTTTATATGTAGGTAAATTTCAGACAAGTTTTGAAATTTAAAATAAATAAAAGCGTAAATATTATAAGATAACAGACATTTTTTATAAGGAGACCTTAAAATGGCAGTATTTGAAGACGTAAGAGACGTAGTTGTAGAGCAACTAAGCGTAGATCCACAAGCAGTAAAATTAGAGTCTAAAATCATCGAAGATTTAGGTGCTGATTCACTTGACGTTGTAGAGCTAGTTATGGCTTTAGAAGAAAAATTTGAAGTAGAAATTCCTGATAGTGAAGCAGAGAAATTAATAAGCATTCAAGACGTTGTAAATTATATAGAAAAACTAGGTAAATAATTAAAATTTACACAGTTTGATTTAAGGAGATGTATTGAAACGAGTCGTTGTAACTGGTATAGGCATGATAAACGCACTTGGCCTTGACAAAGAGAGTTCTTTTAAGGCTATTTGCGAGGGTAAAACAGGTGTGAAAGAGATCACGAGCTTTGATGTAAGTGACTTCCCTGTTAAAATTGCTGCCGAGATAACTGATTTTGATCCAAATAGTATTTTGGACGGCAAAGAGGTGAAAAAAGTAGATCGTTTCATACAGCTTGGCATAAAAGCATCTAATGAAGCTATGGCAGATGCAAATTTTAAAGAGTTTGATGCTCATAAATTTGGCGTTAGTTCAGCAGCTGGTATAGGCGGATTACCAAATATTGAGAAAAATTCAATTACATATTTTGAAAAAGGTGTAAAGCGAATTTCGCCATTTTTCATTCCATCAGCACTTGTAAATATGCTAGGTGGCATAGTTTCTATAAATCACGGACTTAAGGGTCCAAATTTGTCTAGTGTAACAGCATGTGCAGCAAGCACTCATGCGATATCGCAAGCTGCAAAATGTATAATGATCGGTCAAGCTACAAATATGCTAGTTATCGGTGCTGAGTCTACTATTTGTGGTGTAGGTATAGGCGGCTTTGCAGCAATGAAAGCTCTCTCAACTAGAAATGATGAACCAAGTAAGGCATCAAGGCCATTTGACGCAAATCGTGATGGTTTTGTAATGGGTGAAGGAGCCGGTGCGCTTGTACTTGAAGAGTATGAGTCAGCTATTGCAAGAGGTGCTAAAATTTATGCTGAAGTGGTTGGATTTGGCGAGAGTGGAGATGCCCATCATATCACGTCACCAACACTTGAAGGCCCATTAAGTGCAATGAAACAAGCACTTGATATGGCAAAAGGTGTAAAGATAGACTATGTCAATGCACATGGTACTTCAACACCTGTAAATGACAAGAATGAAACTGCGGCGTTAAAAGCAGTTTTTGGTGACAAATGTCCACCAGTTAGCTCAACAAAAGGTCAAACTGGACACTGCCTAGGTGGTGCTGGTGCGATCGAAGCTGTCATATCTATAATGGCAATGAGAGATGGCATCATCCCTCCAACGATAAACTACGAAACGCCAGATCCAGAGTGCGATCTAGACTACGTTCCAAATAAAGCTAGAAAAGCTGATATAAAAGCTGTTATGAGCAACTCATTTGGCTTTGGTGGAACAAACGGCGTCGTAATATTTAAAAAGTTGGATTAAGATGTCAAATTATTTAGATTTTGAAAAAAGCATAAAGCAAATTGATGAAGATATAGCAAATGCTAAGATCAGAGGCGATGAACATGCTGTTGAAATTTTAAATAAGAATTTATCCAAAGAGATATCAAAAGTATATAAAAATTTAAACGAATATCAACGTTTGCAACTTGCTCGTCATCCAGATAGACCATATTCTATTGATTATATTAATTCGTTTTTGATTGATGGATATGAGATTCATGGAGATAGAGCATTTAGAGATGATCCAGCAATAGTTTGCTACATCGGTTATATCGGAGGCAAAAAGACTGTTGTTATAGGCGAGCAAAAGGGCCGTGGTACTAAAAATAAATTAAGAAGAAATTTTGGTATGCCTCACCCTGAGGGTTATCGCAAGGCTCTTAGAGTTGCAAAAATGGCTGAGAAATTTAATCTACCTATTTTATTTCTCATAGACACTCCAGGCGCATATCCAGGTGTTGGAGCTGAAGAGCGAGGACAAAGTGAAGCCATAGCTAGAAATTTGTTTGAGTTTGCAAATTTAAAAACTCCAATAGTTGCTGTTGTTATCGGCGAAGGTGGAAGCGGTGGCGCGTTAGCTATTGGTGTGGCTGATAGGCTTGCTATGATGAAAAATTCTGTGTTTTCGGTTATTTCGCCAGAAGGCTGTGCAGCAATACTTTGGAATGATCCAGCTAAACAAGAACAAGCTACAAAATCTATGAAAATAACAGCTGATGATTTAAAAAGTCTATCACTGATTGATGCTGTTATAGATGAGCCGATAAATGGAGCCCATAGAGATAAAGATGGTGCTACAAAAGCACTTGCAAATTATTTTATCTCAGAGCTAGCTGAGCTTGAAAAGCTAGATATAAATGATCTTGTAGCAAAAAGAATAGAAAAAATTCTCTCTATTGGAGCATTTGAAGAATAAATTTATAGTCACAACAATTTTATAAGAATTCTTATCAAATTTGCTTGTGGCATCATCTATCAAAATACTAAAACATTTAAAAATCGATATAAATTTAATCGCTTTAACAGCCATAATTTTTATACTAGCTTTTATATCTTTAAGATTTAAACACTAAAATTATTAATATCAAATCTACATAAAGAGTATTAATGAATAAATTTCAAGAAAAATATATCACTCTTTCAAAAGAATATTATAAAAATAATGGCAATGCTTCTAGTATTGAGGCACTCTATCAGTTTAAAGAAGAGTTGGAAAATTGTGATGACATTTGCGCAAAGTATGTTTTAGTCGATGTTTATCAGCTTTTATCTATGAGAAAGAGTGCTTACGACTTACTTTTAAAAATACATGACAAAAGTGATAAAAAACAGCTAAAGACACTTGGCTATCTAGTGCAATTCATTGATGAAAATGATAGATGGGCACTACCTCGCCCAAAAAGTAGAGGCCAAATTTTAGCTCAAAAAGAAAAAGCTTCCACGCTGTCAAAATTTATCTACCATCCTAATCCTTTAAGAGCCGGTGCATTTAAAGATGATATGAACATAGTGTGTGAGTGTTGTGGCAAAGATACTGAAGTCTATTATAACGGTAGCATTTATTGCGAGCAAGATATTTCGTATCTTTGTCCTACTTGTATTTCTAGTGGTAAGGCTGCTAAGAAATTTGACGCTACATTTGTGCAAGATGCTGACAAACTAAATACAAGTGATACTAAAAAGAATGACGAACTTTTTAGAAGAACCCCGGGCTACGAGAGCTGGCAGGGCGAGCATTGGATAGCTTGTTGTGATGATTATTGCGAATTTTTAGGTGATGTTGGAACAAAAGAGCTCGAAGAAATGGGCATAGCAGACGAGGTCTTTGAGGACTATGCAAAAAGGGCCGAATATGACGATAAAATGCTACGCGAATATCTTGTTAAAGCTGGCGATATTGCCGGATATTTGTTTCGTTGTCTGCATTGTAAGAAGTATCATATATACGTTGATGCTTGTTAAAGAGGAAAATATGGATATTGCAAAAATTTCTAAAGGTTGTAAAGAACGCGGGCTGGATGAACTTTTTAAACTTTTGTCGCCACTAGCAAGAAATGCCATAAGGATAGATACGCAAGCTAAAAATGACGATGATATCGCCGTTGGAGTGTCTAAATTTGGTGGCTCACCAGATATGCCAGATAGTTTAGCATGGCCTTCAAATGAAAACGGCGCGCTTAGCTTTGTGGCACAGATAAATTTTGCTGAAGTTAGCAAATTTGACATTGACTCACTACTGCCAAAAAGTGGAATGCTCTATCTCTTTTATGATAGAAATTTGCGTATTTGGGGCTATGATCCTGCTGATAAAAAGGGCTTTGCAGTGATCTTTTCTGATGTAAATCATGGGCCACTTTCTCGCAGGAGAGCGGAGAGCTTAGAGGGAGAAAATTTCACATTTAATGCGCGCTTGCTCAGCTTTAAAAATGAGATAAATTTGCCAAATTTACAAAGCTCGATTGTGCCATTTAGTAAAATTAGTGAAGCTGAGTGGGAGGCCTATCATGAGGTTATTGAGCCAAGCTGGCAGGCTAAAGAAAATAAGCTCCTTGGGCACTCTGATAATGTCCAAGATGGCATGGAGCTAGAGTGTGAGCTGGTTGCAAATGGACTTAGCTGTGGTGATGGTAGCGCTTATCACCACCCAAGAATAGCGGAATTTGAGAAAAATTCTGCCCAGTGGCAACTGCTTTTACAGATAGATAGTGATGATGAGGGCGACATGGACTGGGACGGAGAGGGCAGAATTTATCTGTGGATAAAGAGGGATGATCTGGTAGCACGCGATTTTAGCAAGACTTGGCTAGTTTTGCAAACAAGTTAAGGCTACCGAATTTATAAAAGATAAAAATTAAAATTTATAGGGAAATTTTATACTAGGGTTACACAATAAATTTTTACTAACATTTTTAGTGCGATTATCAAAATTTCACTTCCATTTCTACCACTAACTACTTAAATATATAAAATAATCAAAGATGGTAATGCCCAAATTTAGGCAAAATTTAGTAAAATCCTTAAAAATTTTAAAGGCAAAATATGTTTAATGGCTTGATTCGTGAGATCGCACAGGTTGTTAGTTATTCACAAAATATTTTAAGGCTAAAGGCAAATTTTCGTCCAAATTTAGGCGATAGCATTGCCGTAAATGGTGCTTGCCTGAGCGTAATAAAACTGCATGAAGATGGCTTTAGTGTGGAGCTAAGCGCAGAGAGTAGGGCAAATATCGCGGTTGAAAATTTAAAAGAAAGAGTGCATATCGAGCCAGCGATGAAGCTAGGAGAGCGCGTGGATGGGCATTTGATGCAAGGACATATCGATTTTATCGGTAAAATTTCAAATATAAAAAAGAATGAGAATGGGATTGATTTTTACATCGACTTGCCGCACGATGCTATGAGCTTGATGTCAAATAAAGGCTCAGTGGGCGTCGAGGGTGTGAGCCTAACCGTAAATGAAATTTTACCAAAGGGTATAAGGCTCACAATCATACCAATCACTTTTAGAGATAGCCTTTTTGGTACTTTTAAGGTCGGTAGACGCGTAAATATCGAAAGCGATCTTTTGGCTCGATACGTAGCTAGGCAGCTTTTTTGTAAGCAAGATAGTGGCCTTAGCTGGGATGATGTTGAGCGAATTTCTAGCCTTTACTAGGTGGATAAAATGCGTAAAAATTTAGAGATCGTCTTTGATAAAGATGGCGTATTAGCTGGCTTTACAAATAGATTTGGCGGTGTGAGTGAGGACACTTTTGAGAGCTTAAATTTAGCAGATCATGTTGGCGATGATCCACTAAAGGTCGCACAAAATCGTGAAATTTTAGCGACGGCGCTTGGTATTATGCCTGTTAGTTTAAAATTTATGAACCAAATCCACTCAAATAAAGTGGAAATTTTGCAAGATTTTAACGATACCCTACCTCCGTGTGATGGTGTGATAACATCACTAAAAGGCGCGGCACTTTGCGTATTAGTCGCGGACTGCGCGCCTGTTTTGATAATAGATGAACATCTTGGCGTAGTCGCAGCTGTGCATGCGGGACGCGCAGGTGTTACTAGTAAAATTTGCACAAATGCGGTAGGACTGATGACGAGTGAGTTTGGTTGCAGCACTAGTAATTTACGCGTATTTATAGGCGCAAATATCAAAGTGCAAAACTACGAAGTAGGCAAGCTAGATCTTGGCGAATTTAACCGATACAAAAAAGATGGAAAATTTGATATAAACGCAGCTTTATTAGACGAATTTGCTAAGCTCGGGGTAGAGCAAATATTGCTAGATCCTCGCTGCACTTTTGAGAGAGATGAATTATTCTCATACCGCAAACAGAGTAGGACTGGGCGTTTTTGCGGATTTGTGATGAATAGAGCCACATCGGTAAATACTAAAAAATAAAAGTAAATTTTTAGCTTCATTGCTTGCCTATTAAAATTTGCCAGCTAAATTGTATTGAACGTTTTGATATTTAATTTGATCTAAAAAATGGCTAAATATAATAATTTTTAGCTACAATTTGACATCAAATCTCAAAAATAACAACGAGGAAAATCATGAAAATAGGTAGAATTTTGACTGCCATTATGTTAACAGGAGCCTTTTATATGGTGCAAGCACACATGTTTTGGGTAGATGGAGCTAATGATGAAAAGCTAGGAAAATTTATCGCAAACATGGGTTATAGCGATGATTTTCCAAAGCTAGAGCCTATTATGGCCGAACGCGTCCATCTTTTTGCGCCAATTACTATAATAAGTAAAGATGGTAGCAAAAAGAAGCTTAAGCAAAGTGGCGAGAACTACCGCTATGAGGGCGAAAGATTAGATAAAGGCACATATATCTTACTAGCACAGCAAAATCCTATGTATTCGCTTAAAAACGTAGTGATGGCAAGTGACTAATAGACAAAACTAAGCTTGTTCTAAAGGATCCAAGTGATATACAGATTTACCGGCTGATGACGATAACATCTAAGAGAGTCTTAAATTTAGGTGAAACAAACGACTTCGTAACTAAACCTGTTGGAGTTAAAATCGAGATCGTACCGCTACAAAACCCAGCGGAATTTAGAGTAGATAAGCCTTTTAAATTGCAGGTTTTTGCTGATGGAAAGCCGCTAGAGCGAGCTAAGCTAACTGGTACTTTTGCTGGATTTTAGACCATAAGCATGCGTTTTATGGTGTGACTGATGAGCAAGGCATCACTGAAGTGTTAGCTCTAAGACCAGGATTTTGGGTATTTTAGGTGATTTATGAAAGACCTTATCCAGACACTGCGAAGTGCGATAAAGAGACGTTAAAAACGACGCTTAGTTTTGAGATAAAAGAATAAAAGTTTGATATAAATTTGAGTCCGAATTTATTATAAATTTTTTATAATTGCTTTGTAATTTTGAAAGTAGAGAAAGAATGCCTTACGAAAACTTTAAATCAAAAAATCCTCTTGTGCTAAAAATCACTACAAACGCAAGAAAATTTGGCGTAGAAACACTACAAAACGAGGAGTTTGTAAGCATTCTTTTAAATGTTAAGAAGCTTGAAATTTCATCCGAACAAAGGCAAGCAATGGCAGAAATTTTTGCTAAGTTAATAAAAATCGAAGAAGACTCACAATTAAGTAAATAAACTTTAGTTTAAATTCATATTAGTTTAAGTATAATCCCCCTTTATTTCACACACGACAATCCTAAATTTGGTTGTGCGAAAGCATTAATGGTCGTGGAGGATAAAACTAAATTCAAGGCAAAATGCCTAAAACAAGGAGAAACTCATGGTAACTATGAGAGATTTATTAGAGTGTGGCGTACATTTTGGTCACCAAACACGCCGCTGGAATCCAAAGATGAAAAAATTTATCTTTGGCGAGAGAAAAGGTATCTATATTATAGATCTACAAAAGACTATCCGCTACTTCCGCTACACTTACAACATCGTTCGTGACGCAGCTGCTGAAGGCAAGTCAGTGCTATTTGTTGGTACTAAAAAACAAGCTATCGACGCTATCAAAGAGTATGCTGAAAAATGTGGAATGCCTTATGTAAATCACCGCTGGTTAGGTGGTATGATGACAAACTTTGGTACTATCCGCCAGTCTATCCGCAAACTAGAAGTTATCGAGACTATGGAAGAAGATGGTTCGATAAATTTACTAACTAAAAAAGAGGCTTTGATGCTTCGCCGCAAAAAAGAGAAACTTATCGCAACTCTTGGTGGTATCCGCAATATGAAAAGCCTACCTGATATGATATTTGTTGTTGATACAGTTAAAGAAAAGATCGCCGTTCAAGAGGCAAATCGCCTAAAAATACCAGTTGTAGCACCGATCGATACAAACTGCGATCCTGACGTTGTTGACTATCCGATCCCAGGAAACGATGACGCGATCCGCTCTGTTCAGCTTTTCTGCCAAGAGATGGCTGAAGCGATCAATGAAGGTAAATCACTTCTTGAGCAAGATGGTGGCGAGCAAGTTGCTGGCGAAGAAGTAAGCCAAGATGAAAAAGACGCGGTTGTAGCTGAGGCTATGAGCGAAGAAGACTTTGGCGAGGACGAAGAATAATGGAAATAACTGCACAAATGGTAAAAGAGCTCCGCGAATCAACCGGAGCTGGCATGATGGACTGCAAAAAAGCACTTGGCGAAGCAAATGGTGATATGGAAAAAGCTGTTGATATCCTTCGTGAAAAGGGCCTAGGCCAAGCTGCTAAAAAGGCTGACCGCCTTGCAAGCGAGGGCTTAGTAAGTGTTGAAGTTTGCTCAAAATGCAAAAAAGCAACTATTAGCGAGATCAACTCTGAAACTGACTTCGTTGCTAGAAATCCACAGTTTCAAGCACTTGCAAAAGATGCAACAGCTCACATCCAATCAAGCGGCATAAAAACAGTTGAAGAGCTAAATGCGAGTACTTTAAATGGTGTTAAATTTGAAGATTACTTCAAAACTCAGATCGCAACCATCGGTGAAAACCTTGTAGTTCGTCGCTTTGAGACTATTAGCGCTGATGATAAGGGCGTAGTAAATGGCTATGTTCACTCAAATGGTCGCGTTGGTGTACTTATCGGTGCAGCTTGCGAAAGTGCTGAAGTTGCAAACAAAGCAGCTGAATTTATAAGAAATTTATGTATGCATGCAGCTGCTATGAAGCCAAGCGTTATAAGCTACAAAGATCTTGATAAAGATTTTGTTGAGAAAGAATTTATCGCACTTCGCGCTGAGCTTGAAAAAGAAAATGAAGAGCTAAAACGCCTAGGCAAGCCACTTCATCACATCCCTGAGTATGCTAGCCGCTGCCAGATAGGCGAAGCTGAGCTTGCAAAAGCTACTAAAGCGATCGAAGAAGAGCTAAAAGCTGAGGGCAAACCTGAGAAAATTTGGGACAAGATCATCCCTGGCAAGATCGAGAGATTTTACGCTGATAACACAGTGCTTGATCAACGCCTTACACTTTTAGGTCAGTTTTATGTAATGGACGATAAAAAGACTATTGAACAAGTTATCGAAGAGAAGAGTAAAGAGCTTGGTGGCAAGATCGAGATCGTGAAATACGTTCGTTTTGAGCTTGGCGAAGGCTTAGAGAAAAAAGTAGATGACTTTGCTGCAGAAGTTGCTGCTCAAATAGGCTAATGGAAATTTTAAGAGCGTCTAATCTAGGCTTTGCGTACGATTATACGCTCTTTAATAATATAAATTTAACTCTCAATCAAAAACAAAGCATCGCGATAACCGGCGTTAGCGGTTGTGGCAAATCAACGCTTTTGCACATACTTTCAACACTTTTGAAACCAAATTTTGGCGAGGTTATCTATCAAGATAGATCGATCTATGGGCTTTCACAAAACGAGCTTTTGGCTATTAGAAGGCTTCATTTTGGCATCATTTTTCAGTCGCATTATCTTTTTAAAGGATTTAGTGCTTATGAAAATATCGAGCTTGCTAGTATTTTATCTGGTGAAAAGATAGAAAAAAATGAGCTTGAAGCGCTTAAAATTTCAAATGTGATAAATCAAAAAGTTGGCGAGCTAAGTGGCGGTCAGCAGCAGCGTGTGAGCATTGCTAGAGTACTTACCAAGAAGCCAAAGATCATCTTTGCAGATGAGCCAACGGGTAACCTTGACAAGCAAACAGCAAATGAAGTTATGCAGGTTTTATTTGACTATATAAATGAAAATAACGCTGCCCTTGTGCTAGTTACTCATGACAACGATCTAGCAGCTAAATGCGACAACTCATACAAGCTTGAAAACAAAGAACTTATACAGATTTTTTAAATTTTAAAGATCAAAATTTACTATTTTATCTTTTAGTATGTTTGTAAATTTAGTCAATTTATAATATAAATTTTTATTAAAAAGCTTTATGTAATAGGTAAAATCAGGTAAGACTAAATTGCTTGCCTGATTAATAGAAAGTTTAGACTTATCCCGTTAACCTAACAACAGGTTTTGTATTATTCTTATCGGCCTTTTATTTTAAAAATTTCTCTTTCTATTTTGTAGGTTTATACTCATCTTTGAAGAATTTTTCTTATCATCGATCTTTTTCTTCTAATAAATTTTATATGTTGGCTTCAGTACTCAAGGTAATTTATAAAGCCAGCGCTATGTCCTGCTTCATAGTGGCAACTTACAAATTTTAGTTTTTTGTCACTGCCAAGAATTTTTTATAGTGAGTATACATATTTTGAGCTTGTGCTGATATTTTATTGCTACCTATCGTATTTGTATGGCAGCTAGTGCAGCCATTGTCACCGATCTCTTTAAATTTGCTAGGATTATCGCCTTGATTTTGGTGGCAAGCAATACAATCAAAGCTAGATGTTTGTGGTGAGGCTTTAGCTTATATTCGGCTCTTGGCTCGTTGGAGGCTACTATTTTTGTTACGTTTAGATCGTTATTTGTATGTCAGTACTAATCTATTAAGATAAATTAATATAAAAAGTATGTAAATAATTACCAATACGTTATTCTGAAGAAATTTATAAGTGAAATAGTCGGACTTTATATCACTAGAGAAATTTTGTACTTTATGATAATAGAGAAGGACCTTAAATCTCTTCTTTGATTTTTTTATAAAGCTCTAAAATCTCATCTTTTTTAATGATAAAGCTATTTTTATTTGCTATTAGATAAGCTGAGCTTTGCATGATATCACCGGCGATCTTTAGTCCGTTTTGTTTCATGGTTGAGCCGGTCTCTACTACATCAACTATTGCATCGCTTAACCCAACCAATGGTGCAAGTTCGATCGAGCCATAAAGCTTGATGATCTTTACAGCTACAGCTTGTTTTGTAAAATAATTTCTTGTTATATTTGGCATTTTTGTGGCTATTTTTAGCTCTGGCTGGTTTAGATCTAATTCAGAGTCATTTTTTATACCGATGCAAACTTTGCATCGTCCGATTTTTAAATCCAGTAGTCTTACAACATTTGGCTTGTGCTCTTCAAGCACGTCAAGCCCCACTACACCGATATCAGCTGCACCTTCAGTGACGTAAGTTGGGATATCTTGGTTACGAACCATTAAAAATCTAAAATTTCCTTCTTCAAGGATTAATTTTCTGTCTTCAAATAAAAAACTTGAACCAAAAATTTTTCTAAAAATTTCCAGCGTTGCTTCGGCTATTCTTCCCTTTGGTAGTGCTACTGTTATCATATTATCATATCTTTCTTTTCAGTTATTAGCTTTTGCATGGCACGAAAAACTAGCATCTTGTCGCAAATAGCATTTTTAAAAAATTTTGACAAAAAGTCGCCATCTCCACCAGTAAAATATACTTTTTTATCACCGGCTAGTTTATCTAGTAGAGTTATTATCGGTTTAATAATGCCATAACTCACAGCATCGGCTGTTTTTTGTGGTAGGGCATCTATGTCAATTTGTGAATTTATAGTTATATCAAGTCGCGGCGAGATGCTTTTGTAGGCATTTAGCATACTTGAAATGCCTGGCAAGATATATCCTCCAAGATGGATAGAATTTGCCATAATGTCAACTGTTATGGCACTTCCAGCATCAACGATTACGCCATTATTTATAGAGTAACATGCTGCGATTCTATCTACACCTAGACCTTGATATATCGTATCAATAGTAAAAAACGGTTCTAAATTTACAAATATTTTATTACCTTTTAAAATATTTAAAATTTCATCATTTACGGATATAAAATATACTTTTTTCTCTGGTTTATAGCTTTTAAACTCAGAAATTTTCATACGTGAGATTTTGCCATCTTCTAAAAATGTAGCGTTAGTATTGCCTATATTACACAAAATCATAACATCGCCAATTATTATCTTGTAGCTCTTTTAAGGCTTTAGAACAAATGCCAGAGCTGTAAAATATAGTTTTTTTTCTTAGATTTGTTTGGAATTTCATCTCTATTTTTTTAGAAATTTCTTCAAGCTCCAAAGCCTCTTTGCGTAGCAATCTACTTTTTGCTGTTCTTAAAAAGACAAGATTGTAAAAGCTCTTATTGTCCACTCCCCAAAAGATATCAAGCGTCTTTTTTGTGCTAAATTCACTTGTGTTAAGTTCTTTGATATCTTTTAAAAGGATTTTTTTGGCTTCAAAAAGCTCCCAAATTTTTTGGTTCATTGCCCTAAATTAACAAGCTCATTATCATAATAAAAGGCACCATTGCCCATAAAGCTTTTATCTTTTATCTCATCGCTAAACTCATAAATTTCAGCTCCACTGAGGTCTAAATTTGTCTTTATAACGTAGCCTGTTTTTTCGATTATGTAGAGCTTATTATTGATAATAGTAGCTGCTGAGAAGATGGCAAATTTGAAATTAACTTTATTTTGCTCTTTTAGCATAAGATTTGTTCTTACGATCGTACCATCTTTTTTAAAGATATAAATTTCATCGTTATGAACTAATACATCTTTGATCTCACCGTCATAATAAACTGTTTGGTTTGGATTTATGACGATAAGTTTTTTCGCTGTTGCTGCTATTAGGTTATCACCCTCAACGCCTAAAAATATGATGTTATTAAAGAAATTTTCAGAGCTTACGACCACGTCACGTAAAATTCTACCAGTCTCTTTTTGTACTATATAAATTTTGCCATCTAATGCCGGATAGACAATAAGTGAGCTCATAAAAAATGGCGCTACGACCCTTGAATCAACTGCTGCTATATTAGACGAGCTATATTCCATTATTGTTGTTGCGGTATTTATGTCTATTAGATAGATGTGGTTTGCCGCACTAATAGCTGCTAATAGGTTTTGATCAAGAGAGGCAGCAACGATTGCTGTTGGAAATTTATTGCTATAAACGCTGTGTTCGCTAGGATCTGTCACATTTAGATCGCCATTTATACTAGCTGAGATGATAAAGCCGTTGTTTTCATTTAAGAAATTAAAATTTTCAGCCAACTTGATGTTTGTATTTAGACCGTTTTTGGTGATGATATTGCCGTTGTCAAGAGTGGCACCATTTGCATTTGCTGATTTGATATAAGATGGCATATCTTTTGACAAAGAAATTTTGCCAGAGGTTTGAGCTGGCTCGAAATATTGTCTTTTTGTGCCACATCCACTTAAAACTAAGGCCAAGGCAAAAGCCAAGAAAAGAGTAATTTTTTTCATTATTTTATTCCCTGATAGTGTTTTAAATTTTTAACTAAAGTTTGAAGTTGAGAGTCGAGTGAAATTTTATTAAACTCATCATTTGCTTCTTTGATTTTGTTTTGTTTTAAAAGCTCAAAACCTTTTAAGAGCGTGCTATATTCGCTTAAAATTTGAGTGTTTGCATTATCATTTTGTGAAAGAATAATATCTTTTACTATAGGATTTACTTTTAAATTTGCAAGCTCACTAATGCCATCTGTCTCATTTTTATCAAGCTTTTGCTGAAGCGAAAAAAGCGCATATAAATTTGGTTCTTTTTCTTTTAAAATGCTTAAGGCATTTGCATCGTTTGGATTTAAAATGAGCTTTGAGTAAGCCAAATTTGCATCTTCAATTCTATTATCATTTATTATTTTGTTCGAATAGAATCCAATAATTGCAATGACAGCAACAATAATGGCAATTATCATAAATTTTTTATACTTTCTAAAGAAACGCTCACCTTTGATCATGCTTTCTAAAAACTGTTCTTGAGCACCAATCTCTTGTTTTATCTGTGTTAGATCTTCTTTTATAGCCAACGCTTTTCCTTTATTTTTAAAAAATTTTAATTCGCAGATTTTAACATAATTAAATTAAAACTATCCCAAAATTAAAGCTTGAATGTGATATAATGGCTCAAAATTAATTAATAAGGTTACTTATATAATGCAAATAGATGATACTCTTTTAAATAAATTAGAAAAACTCTCTGCCTTACAAATCAGTGATGAAAAAAGAGAAGAAGTAAAAAAACAACTAAGTGAGATTGTATCTTTTGTTGATATTTTAAATGAACTTGATCTAAGCAGCGATGAAGCTGTAGTTAGCTCTATAAAAGGTGGTACACCTTTAAGAGAAGATGAGCCAAGGCCAAGTGATGTGATTGATACGATCTTGAAATACGCTCCTTCACGTGAAGGGCATTTTTTTGCTGTACCAAAAATAATAGAATAATGGTAAAGATATGGATCTAATCGAACAGCTTCAGGCAAAGAATTTAAGTGTAAAAATACCAGAAGATAATAACCTTAATAATCTTGCTGGCGATATAAAAACACTTTTAAAAACTGTTGTGAGTGATAAGGCAAGCGATCTTCATCTTGTTTCAAGATCTGAGCCTCAAATAAGAGTAGATGGTGCTTTAAAGCCTATTGATTTTGGCGTGCTAAGAGGCAAGGATATAGAGAATTTATGTTTTGCTTTGATTACTGATGAACAAAAAAGTGAGCTTGAGAACAATAAAGAACTTGACTTTGCGATCGAGCTTCCAGATATTGGTCGCTTTCGTGGCAACTATTACTATACCATGAATGGCGATTTAGCTGCTGCTTTTCGTATAATCCCAATCAATATCCCATCTCTTGATGAGTTAAACGCCCCACAAATTTTTAAGCATATTATTAAGCGTGAAAAAGGTCTTATTTTGGTTACTGGACCGACAGGAAGTGGTAAATCAACAACACTTGCAGCTATGCTTAATGAGATAAATTTAAATTATAGAAAGCATATTATTACAATTGAGGATCCAGTCGAGTTTGTGCATAACAATAAAAAAGCTCTATTTTCTCATAGAAATATCGGCACTGACGCAACTTCTTATTCAAGGGCTCTAAAATCTGCGGTTCGTGAAGACCCAGATATCATACTTGTGGGCGAGATGAGAGATAGAGAGACGATTTCAACGGCTATTACGGCGGCTGAGACTGGACACTTAGTCTTTGGTACGCTTCACACAAATTCAGCCATTCAAACTATAAATAGGATCGTTGATAGTTTTGATGGAAGTGAGCAATTACAAGTAAGAAATATGCTTAGTGTTTCGCTAACTGCTGTCGTTTCACAAAGTCTGATCCCAAAGATAGGCGGTGGAAGGTGCGCTGTGCATGAAATTTTAATAAACAATATGGCTATCTCAAACTTGATACGTGAAAACAAAATACATCAAATTTACTCTCAGATGCAGCTAAATCAACAACAAACTGGCATGAGTACGCAAACTCAGGCTTTGATGAAAGTACTAAAAGAGGGTAAGATTACAAAAGAAAATGCACTAGCTTATTCAACTAGTCAGCAAGAACTTCAAAATTTAATAGGAACTATATAATGGATTTAGTAACGTGGTTTGATATTATTATTATCGCTCTTGTCTTGATGCTTGGCATAAAAGGCATATTAAATGGACTTATCAAAGAAGCTTTCGGACTTATCGGACTTATCGGCGGCTTAATTATAGCTAGCAGGTTTTCAGATCTATCTGGTGAGTTTATAACTAAAAATATATATAAATTTGAAAATCCTTCATTTTTACAGTTTGTCGCATTTATCTCTCTTTGGTTGGTTTTTTGGATAGTTTGCTTGCTAGTTGGTAAATTTTTATCAAAAATAGTTTCAGTAAGCGGACTTGGTTTTTTGGATAGACTTGGTGGATTTGTTATGGGAAGTGGAAAAATTTTCTTAACATTTTCGGCAGTAGTTGCTGTAATATCTGGTACTTCGCTAAATAATATAATTGCACCTTATTTCGCGAATAGTAAAGTCTATCCGGTTTTGATAGAAACTGGCAAATGGATAACAAATCTTGATGTGAAAAATATCAAAAGTGAGTTAGATGAGATAGTAGCAAGACCAATGGATACAAATAAAACTGACGCATTTATCTCAACGGATGCAAATGCTAGTGTAAATACTGACTCTAATATCACAAAAGGGGAATAAGATGATAGAAAATTTAGAATATGATGCGTTGCTTGAGAAATTCAAAAGAGTGCTTCGCGACAATGGTTTAAAATACACGAAACAGCGTGAAATTTTACTAAAAACGCTATACAACAATGGTGAACACTTTACTCCAGAAAAACTTTATCTTTTTATAAAAGAAACGCACCCTGAGCTAAATATTGGTATCGCAACTGTTTATAGAACACTAAATCTACTTGAAGAATCAGAGATGGTGACATCAATCAGCTTTGGTTCACAAGGCAAAAAATTTGAGCTTGCCACAAAGCCACATCACGACCATATGATATGCAGAAAGTGCGGCCTTATCATAGAATTTGAAGATCCAATGATAGAAAAAAGACAAATCAGTATCGCAAAAGATCATGGCTTTAAACTAACTGGTCACATGATGCAGCTTTATGGAATTTGTGAAAAATGCTCAAAAAATAATATAAAGGGAAAGTAAGGTGATATTTGACAACCAACATGAGATTCAACGACTACAAAGCATAGACGAACTAAGAAATTTAGGCATTAATCCATATCCGCATTTTCTTAGAAGAGATATGAATATCTCTAAATTTAGACTAAAATTTAACTACATTAATGATACGGAAGAGAAAAAGGCCGAAGGTCAGCTAGTAGGTCTTGCGGGTAGAATAAAACTCATTCGTGATGCTGGAAAAGCGGTTTTTGCAAATATCGAAGATGAAGATGGAAATTTACAAATTTACTTTAGCAATAAAACGCTTGATCCAGAGTGGTTTAAAATCGTTAAAAAATACGTAGAGATAGGCGATATCGTCTATGTTAGAGGTTATGCATTTATAACAAAAACTGGCGAATTTTCTATGCATGTAAGCGAGCTTAGCCTTGCTTCAAAGTCGATAAGCCCACTTCCTGAGAAGTATCATGGTCTAGTTGATGTTGAGACAAGATATCGCCAAAGATATCTTGATATGATAATGAACCCTGAAGTTAGAGCTGATTTTAAAAGACGCTCAGTGATTATTAGTACGATTAGAAGATTTTTTGAAGAAAAAGGCTTTTTAGAAGTTGAAACACCGATGCTACACCCAATAGCAGGTGGTGCAAATGCTAAGCCATTTATCACTTTTCACAATGCCCTTGGAGTTGAGAGATATCTAAGGATCGCGCCTGAATTATACCTCAAACGCCTTATAGTAGGTGGCTTCGAAGCTGTTTATGAGATGAATAGAAATTTTAGAAACGAAGGTATGGATCTTACTCATAATCCTGAGTTTACAAGTATAGAGTTTTACTGGGCATACCATAACTATCACGATTTAATGGGCATTACAGAGGATCTTTTTAATGTCATTTTAGACAAGCTAGATATGGAAAAAGTTGTAAATTTTGACGGCATGGAGATTGATTTTAGTAAGCCATTTAAGCGAATAAGCTACAAAAAAGCTCTCGTTGAGATCGGTGGACTAGATGAGAATATCATAAACGACAAAGATAAAATTTTAGCAAAACTAAGAGCTGATGGCCTTGAAGCAAATGAGAAGCTTGATCTTGGTCACTTGCAGGCTGAGCTATTTGATAACTATGTAGAGAGCAAGCTTATACACCCAACATTTGTTATTGATTATCCGATTTCGATCAGCCCACTTTCAAGAAGAAGTGATGCAAATCCTGATGTGGCTGAGAGGTTTGAGCTATTTATCGCTGGTCGTGAGCTAGCAAATGGCTTTAACGAGCTAAACGATCCAATCGATCAATACAACCGCTTTAAAGCGCAAATCGATGCTAAAAACGCAGGCGATGACGAGGCACATGAGATGGACGAGGACTATGTAAAAGCCCTAGGATACGGCATGCCACCAGTTGCAGGTGAGGGTATAGGCATCGATAGGCTCGTGATGCTTTTAACGGATAAAAAATCAATTCGCGACGTTGTACTCTTCCCAGCGATGAGGCCACTTAAAAATGAGATAAAGGAGAATGAAAAATGAGTTTGCAAAGCTACGATAAGGACATTTACGATCTAGTAAATTTAGAGCTAAAACGCCAATGTGATCACCTTGAGATGATCGCTAGCGAAAATTTTACATATCCAGAAGTTATGGAAGTAATGGGCTCAATCCTAACAAACAAATACGCTGAAGGCTATCCTGGCAAGAGATATTATGGTGGCTGCGAATTTGTCGATGAGATCGAGCAAATAGCGATCAATAGATGTAAAGAGCTTTTCGGATGTGAATTTGCAAACGTTCAACCAAACTCAGGCTCTCAGGCGAACCAAGGTGTTTATGGCGCTTTGCTTAATCCAGGTGATAAAATTTTAGGCATGGATCTAAGCCATGGTGGACACTTAACGCACGGTGCAAAGGTAAGCAGTTCTGGCAAGATGTATGAGAGCTTTTTCTATGGCGTCGAGCTTGACGGTCGCATAAACTACGATAGAGTAATGGATATTGCAAAGATAGTAAAACCAAAAATGATCGTTTGTGGCGCAAGCGCATATACAAGAGAGATTGAGTTTAAAAAATTTCGTGAGATAGCTGACGCTGTTGGGGCGATACTTTTTGCAGACGTTGCTCACATTGCTGGTCTAGTCGTAGCTGGTGAGCATCAAAATCCTTTTCCATACTGCGATGTCGTAAGCTCAACTACGCATAAAACCCTAAGAGGCCCAAGAGGCGGTATCATTATGACAAATAACGAAGAGTATGCTAAGAAGATAAATGCTTCTATTTTTCCAGGTATCCAGGGTGGACCACTAGTTCATGTCATCGCAGCAAAGGCAGTTGGCTTTAAGCACAACCTTAGCCCTGAGTGGAAAATTTATGCTAAACAAGTAAAAGCAAACGCTAAAAAATTAGGCGAAGTACTAATAAAAAGAGGCTTTGATCTAGTAAGTGGTGGCACTGATAACCACCTAATTTTAATGAGCTTTCTAAATAGAGATTTTAGCGGTAAAGACGCTGATATCGCTCTTGGAAATGCTGGAATAACGGTAAATAAAAATACGGTTCCAGGCGAGACAAGAAGCCCATTTATCACAAGTGGTATACGTGTTGGTAGTCCTGCGCTTACGGCTCGTGGCATGAAAGAGGCTGAGTTTGAACTAATAGCAAACAAAATAGCTGACGTATTAAGCGATATAAACAATACATCTTTGCAAGAGAAGACAAAAGCTGAGCTAGTTGAACTTGCTCATAAATTTATAATCTATGATAAAGCGACATTTTGATGCAAACTATTGATACGGCACTTATAAAGATTATTACAACTCACTACTATATTAAGCGTGATACGATCGTTAATAAAATAGAATACAGAGGCAAAATTTTCTTTGATAAATTTGAAAAGATCAACGAGCCACTAACTTATAGTGTCATGAAAGAGCATGAAGAGGGCAAGGCTGTTATCGCGCACTCTTTAATAAATGCATACGATAAAGTTGAAAATATAGTCTTTGACTATAACGGCAGAACCCCAGATAGATTTTGGCATAAAGCACAGCTTCTTCTAAGAGAAGAGGGATTTATAAATTTTACAGCCTACGAGAGTAAGACACCAGGCCATCTACATCTTTATGTGCATAAAGGCCACACTACGCTAAATGAGGCTTGCCAGCTAGCAAATATGCTCAACGCAAAGCTTTCACAGAAGCTGCCTAAAGAGTGGAGGATGTTTCCAAATATCGATATGCCAAAAGAATTTAACATACTAACTTTACCTTATAAACTCTATCAAAAAGAGCGTGGGGCAAGTTGGTCAAAATATATGTAATTAAGGATAAAAAGTGGAAAACGATGAGTTAAAAGATATTCTTTTAGAAAGAGATGATGACGCAAGAGGATTGAAACTAAAAAAACTTCTGATATTTATAGCAGCTCTTATTATACTTTTTTTGATTATTGTAGTGGCTATGAAGCTAGTAAATTCAAGCGATCCTTCACAAGCTCAAAATGAAGCTGATTCAAGACTAGTGCTTCCTCCAGTACCAGCTGAGCAGCCAGTAGATAGACAAGCTCCGATAGCTGATACAAATTCAGACAATAAAAAAGGCGATACACAGCTCTTTGAGCAAGTACCGATCGTGCCTGAAAATAAGCAACAAGACGAATTTGAAGATATGATCAAAAAGCTAAAGGATAAAGAAAACAATAAGCCTATTTCTAAAACTGAAGAGTCAAAAGAGATAGTTAAGCCTATTGAAAAGCCAGCTGAAATACCAGCTAAAAAAGCTGAGGCAAAGGTAGATGCTCCAGTTAAAAAAGTCGAAAAAGTAGCAGCTACTGATAAAAAGAGTGAGGCAAAACCAGCTAAGACTGAAAATAAAGTAGATAAAAAGATTGAAAAAAAGGCTGAAACCAAAATAGATAAAGCAGACAAAAAAGCTGAGGTAGCTAAAAGTGAACCTGCCACAAAAGGCTCTTATGTTCAAGTATTTGTGACTAGTAAATTTAATCCAAATGCTGAATATATGAAAAAGATCGCTGCTAAGGGATATAGCTACAAAACTATAAAAGTTGGTGAACTGACTAAAATTTTAGTTGGTCCATTTGATGAAAAAACACTTCAAAAAGCAGTAGGTGATATTAGAAAAGATATCAATAAAGACGCTTTTATCTTTAGAGCAAAATGAAAACATTCGCAGTCTTTGGAGATCCAATAGCTCACTCGGTATCTCCGAGGCTGCACAATAAAGCCATTGCAGACCTGGGCTTAAAAGCACTTTATACAAGAGTCCTGCTAAAAGATGGCAGCGAATTAATCAATAAATTTAAATCCTTAAAATTAAACGGTGCAAACGTAACACTTCCACATAAAGAGTGGGCTTTAAATTTAGCCGATGAAGCTTCGGATATAGCACGCAAAATAGGCTCTGCAAATACGCTTGTGCTTAAAAATGACAAAATTTATGCATACAATACAGATGCGCCTGGGTTTCTAAAGGCAATAAAAAATTTTAAAGGTGTAAAAAAAGCTATTGTTCTTGGAGCTGGCGGTACTGCAAATGCCATAACTTATGCATTAAAAGAACAAGGTGTTGATGTTTGCATACTAAATAGAAGCAAAGATAGACTTGAGAAATTTAAAGATGAGTACAAATGTTTTAGCTGGGATAACTATGAAGAGCAAAAATTTGATCTAGTCATTAACTCGACCTCTGCTGGTTTAAAGGATGATTTTTTGCCAGCACCTAAAGAAATTTTAAAAAGCATTTTTAAGGATGCTAAATTCGCATTTGATGTGATTTATGGCAAGCAAACACCATTTTTAGAAATGGCCAAGCAAAGCAGCCTTGGTGTAAAAGATGGCGCCGATATGCTTTTATATCAAGCGGTCTTAGCACTAAATTTATTTTTTAACAATACACTCGATGAGTCAAAGATCGAGCGCTCAATGAGAGAAATTTTCTATCTAGAATAGCCACCAGTATTTATTTTTATAAAAATTTATAGCTTATAGAAACATTTTGATTAAAATTTTTATTGAAAGTAACTGGAGCAAATATAAAAAGCAGGGAAGGTCCCTGCTAAATTTTACTATTCGTTTGTTTTGATATAAGCGTAGTCTGAAATTTTAGTCCATTCTCTTGCTTTTTTAAGGAAAGCTCTTTGCGACTCAACGATCTCTTTAAATAATGGATCTTTAGCACTTTCTTCATCAAGTAGTTCATTTGTAGCTTTTTTAAGAGCTGCGATTACTTCTGGTGGGAAAGATTTTACTTGGATGTCTGGATACTCGCTCTTCATTTTATCCCAGTACTCTACATTTGAATAAAATACTTTTGTATTGGCATCTCTTGCCACCTCTGCAGCAGCTGCTTCAAAGATCGCTTTTAGGTCATCTGGAAGTTTTTCGTATGATTTTTTATTAAAGAAAAACTGAGTTTCACCGTTTGGCTCTTGCCAGCCTGTGTAGTAGTATTTTGCCACTTTGTGAAAGCCAAGCGCCATATCATAAGCTGGGCTAACCCATTCGACTGAGTCAATCGTTCCCATCTCAAGGGCCATGTAAAGCTCACCAGTTGGGATAGTATTGATGTTAGCGCCAAGTTTAGCGTAAATTTCACCACCAAAGCCCGGAATTCTTATCTTTAAACCTTTGATATCATCTAATGATTTTATCTCTTTTTTAAACCAGCCACCCATTTGCATGCCGGTATTTCCAGCTCTAAAAATTTTGATATTGTATGGATCGTAAACTTTTGCCTCAAGCTCCTTACCGCCACCAAATTCATACCAAGCTGTTTGCTCGTCAGTATTCATCATAAATGGAGTTGCTGTAAAAAATATAGTTTTAGCATCTTTGCCTTTATAATAATAGCTACTTGTGTAGGTAATGTCGTATTGACCGCTTTTAGCAAAATCAAGCATCGCAAAAGGCGATTTATGCTTTGATGGATAATCAATCCTTAGCTCAAGTCTGCCATTACTCATCTTTTCAACTTTATCCTTTAGCTCTTTTGGCACATCACCAAGCACTGGCATAGTACTCTCCCATGAGCTAGCAAGCTTTAGCTTATAAACTTTATCATCTCCCATAGCAACGCAAGCAACAGCTGCTAGACCAAGAGACGCTAATAAAAATTTATTCATATCTTCTCCTTTGAAATTTTGCCTATTATACAAAAAATTACATTATTAAAATGTGTTATAATCGCAAAAATCAAATTTATGGGGCATAAAATGATAAAAAAGACGAAAATCGTAGCTACTTTGGGGCCAGCGAGTGATAATGAAGAGACTATGGAGGCGATGGTTAGGGCAGGTGTTAATGTCTTTCGTTTAAATTTTAGCCATGGGACACACGAATACCATAAATCAAACATTGACAAGATAAGAAATATCGAAAAAAAGCTAAATAAAAGAATAGGAATTTTACAAGATATCTGCGGCCCAAAGATCAGAGTTGGCAAGCTTAGTGAGCCATTTTATCTGCAAGCTGGCGACGAACTAAGCATTTACGCAGAGGATATCGTTGGTGAAAAAGTTGAGAAGGGATTTTATAAAGTAAGCCTAAACCAGCCTCAAATTTTGCCTATGCTAAAGGTTGGCGAGTATGTCTATCTCTATGATGGCTCTATAAGAGCAAAGGTTGTTAGCGAAGGTAAAGAAGTAGTAAAAACTATCATTGAAAATGATGGAATTTTAAACTCAAACAAAGGCGTAAATTTTCCAAATACAGCTCTTGGCATCGAGATCATCACGCCAAAAGATAAAGAAGATATGAAATTTGGCGCAAAACATGGCGTAAATTTTGTTGCCATTAGCTTCGTGCAAGATGCAAATGACGTAATAAAGGCAAAAAATATCTTAAAAGAATTTGGCTCAAGAGCTGCTGTTTTATCTAAGATCGAGAAATTTGATGCGGTTGAAAATATAGACGACATCATCGCAAAGAGTGATGGTATCATGGTAGCTCGTGGCGATCTTGGTATAGAGGTGCCATTTTATAAGGTTCCAACTATCCAAAAACTCATCATCAAAAAAGCAAATGCAGCAAGCAAGCCAGTCATCACAGCAACTCAGATGATGCTAAGCATGGCAGAGCATGAAACTGCCACAAGAGCGGAGATCAGTGACGTGGCAAATGCTGTACTAGACGGTACTGATGCTGTGATGCTAAGTGAAGAGAGTGCGATCGGTAAAAACCCAGTCGCAGTAGTAGAGGCGATGAGTCAGACGATCATCCAAACTCAAAGCATCTATCCATATAATAAATTTGATGAGTTTGATTTTTTTGATGAGACCGATATGGTGGCAAGTAGTGCCGCATCTCTTGCTGTTCGCATAAAAGCAGATGCACTAATCTCGATCACTGGCTCAGGAAAATCGGCTATAAAATTAGCTAGAAATCGCACAAATATCGACATCATCGCAGTAGCTCACGATGAGCAAACAGCACACATGCTTACTCTTGCTTGGGGTGTTACACCAGCGCTTGTACTAGAAAAAACAAAGCTTAGCTCACTTTTAGCAAATGTCATGAAAAAGGCGTATGAAGAGGGATATGTCGAACACGACAAGACCTATCTTGTCACTGCCGGTCACCCTACGGGCGTTGAGGGTAGCACGAACCTTATACGTATCATCAGACGCGATCAGCTTGATTATTATTTGGAGCTTGCAACTGAGTAAATTTATACTCTCTTGCAAATTTTAAAATTTTGCTTGCTTGTAAAGAATTGACTGCTAAAATTTGCCTGACACTTGCTCGATAGCAAAACGCATGCACCTTGAACTTGTCAGGATAGAGGGATTATTAAGGGAGAATGGAGTTCTTTTGCTTTGCTAGCTCGCAACTGCAATCAGACCGTAATTTAAGCTCCCTTCTCTCTTAATAAAAGAACAAAAAATATATGCTGTTTTATTTCTGTAAATTTTAAAATCTTATCTCACTCGCATTAGCAGGCTACTAAATTTGGAGCCAAAATTCTCCGTTCATGAAATTTTAAAATTTGTGTGAAATTTACTTGTAAAAATTAGGATATATAAAATTTATTTTGAAAGAATTTGTGACGTCAAATTTAACATCACAAATTTAAATTTATTTTTTCTTTTTCTTCTTTGGCTCATCGCCTTTAAACCAGCTTTTTATCTTATCAAAGACGCTTTCATCGGTATTTGATTTACCTGATTCTATGCCAAAGCTAGCTTGAAGTTTATTTAAAAGCTCTTTTTGCTCATCGCTTAGTTTTTCAGGCGTTTGAATAGAAATTTGTGCTACGAGCCTACCTTTTTTGCGCGAATTTACGCTTTTGATACCTTCATTTTCAAAGATAAATTGCTGCTTATCCTTCGCTCCAACAGGTAGTTTTAGCTCAGTTTCTCCTCGAAGCGTTGGAATTTTTATACTTTCACCAAGTATAGCTTGCGTGAAAAAGACAGGAATTTCTAAATAAACATCGTCGTTGTGGCGAATAAAATGCTTATCTTCTTTGACGTTTATGCTTACATAAAGATCGCCTTGAACGCCGTTTGTACCGATATTGCCTTTGCCAGCTACTCTCATTCTCATGCCGCTATCAACGCCCTCAGGGATAGTAATCTTTACAGTTTGTTGCTGGATTTTATAAGCTTTTGCGTTACAATCGGGGCATGGTTCGCTTATTACTTCACCGCTTCCGTGGCAATATGGGCACTCTTGGACGATATTCATAAAGCCATTTCCGCGTGTTATCCTGCCACTTCCGCCACAGTGCTGGCAAGTCTTGCTCTTGCCATCTTGACTGCCGGTTGCATTGCATGTTGGGCAAGGCACTTTTTGATCAAATTTTATCTCTTTTTCGCAACCAAAAATAGCTTCGTTAAACTCCAAATCTATAGGAATTTCAAGATCGGCTGAGTATTTTTCTGAGTATCTTTTTCTCTGCCTAGAACTACTCGCAAAACCGCCACCAAAAAATGAGTCAAAAATATCTGAAAGATCAAAATCGGCACTAAATCCACCACCGCTACCAAATCGACCCTCAAGGCCTTCTTTGCCATATCTGTCGTAAATAGAGCGTTTTTGCTCGTCGCTTAAAACTTGATAAGCCTCATTTATCTGTTTAAATTTTAGTTCAGCCTCTTTGTCGCCAGAATTTCTATCTGGGTGATATTTTAAAGCAAGCCTTCTAAAGGCTTTTTTGATCTCATCTCCGCTTGCATTTCTTGAAATTTCAAGGATTTCGTAATAGTCAAATTCCACATTTTTCCTTGTTAATTAAGCTTATTTTAAATATGGGATTTTACCCAAAAAAGTTTAAATTTAAAAAAGAATTTACATTTTTGCCGTATAATCTCTACTATTTTTAATAAAAAGGATAATTCATGGTTAATGTTTTAATGATAGAAGACGATCCAGAATTTGCACAAATTTTATCTGAATATCTTGATAGTTTTAATATAAAAGTTACGAATTTTGAAGATCCATATTTAGGACTTAGCGCTGGGATAAAAAACTATGATTTGCTAATACTTGATCTTACTTTACCAGGTATTGATGGGCTTGAGGTTTGTAAAGAAATTCGCCAAAAATATGACATCCCTATCATCATAAGCTCAGCTAGAAGCGATATTAGTGACAAGGTTGTTGGACTTCAGCTTGGTGCTGATGATTATTTGCCAAAACCATACGATCCAAAAGAGATGTATGCTCGTATCACAAGTCTTATAAGAAGATATAAAAAGACAAATGAAGTACAAGAAGAGGTCGTTGATAGCGCATTTAGGATTGATGATAAGCGTCACGAAATTTACTTTAACAATGAGCCGTTGGCACTTACTCCAGCTGAGTATGAAATTTTAACCTATCTCATTAAGCAGCACAGCTTTTCGGTATCACGCGAACAGCTAGTTTATAACTGCAAAAGCCTAAAAGATAAAGATTCAAAGAGCTTAGATGTTATTATCGGACGCCTTAGATCAAAAATCGGTGATAGCTCAAAAGCCCCAAAACATATATTTTCAGTAAGAGGCATAGGATATAAGCTTATCGGATGAAATATTCCATAACTACGAAGATAACTATTATCTTTGCCATAGCTTTCTCGCTGATGTGCTTGCTCTTTGTAACTTTTGCAAACATTCAGCAAGAGAGCGCTTTAGAAAAGCTAAAGGATAGACAAATAAGTGCGATGAACTACCTTGTCGCACTCTATGAACGCGGAAATCCTCCAAGAGATTTAGAGCATTATTTTAAAAATTTTTACTTAGAGTATGTTGGAAATAAAAATTTAGCCACTTCAATAGCTACAAACGGGACTGTTGTTTTTACACAGCACACGCCTCTTGGAGTGGTACAATCGGTTAATTACAAAGGCGATTTGTATCTACTTATTAAAAATCCATCTTTTCAACTACTTCTTGAAAGTAACGACGCAAGACACGTAAATGATCCGCTTTGGGTTGCTTTTTTGATAGTTTCAGCCCTTCTCATCTCACTTTATGTTTCTGTTCTTAGAAGTCTTTCGCCGCTTAGAAGGCTTAGTAAAGATATCAGAAAATTTGCCAGTGGAAATATGGAAATGGCGATGACGGCTAGGCTAAATGAAAATGAGCAAGATGAGATCGGACAGGTCGCGGTTGAGTTTGATAATGCTGTTTGCAAGATCAGAGAGCTCATTCGCTCAAGGCAGCTATTTTTACGTGCGATCATGCATGAGCTAAAGACTCCTATTGGCAAGGGCAGGATCGTCTCTGAGATGGTCGCAAATGAGACCCAAAAGATGAGGCTTATCAATGTGTTTGAGCGCCTTGAGATGCTGATAAATGAATTTAGCAAGGTCGAACAGCTCCTTTCTAAAAGCTACGCACTAAACTATCAAGAGTGTCATTTTTCACTTATATTGGAGCAAGTGCAAGATATGCTCATGCTTGATAAATTTGAAGAGCGAGTGAGCTGCAATATCAAAGACGACGTCATTTTAAGAGTGGATTTTCAGCTTTTTAGTTTGGCAATTAAAAATTTGATAGACAATGCCCTAAAATACGCAGAGGACAAAAAGGCCATCTTGATCTGCGATAGCGAATTTATAGCGGTTAAAAATTTAGGCAAAAAGCTAAATCATCCGATTGACTACTACAAACAAGCCTTTGTGCGTGGCGACAAAGTGAGTGCGGGAAGTGGTATGGGGCTTGGACTTTATATCATCGAGCAAATTTGTCAGATGCAAAAATTTGAGCTAGTTTATGACTATGAAGACGGCTATCACGTCTTTAAAATTTTACTTAAAGCAAAGGCAAAACGCGCATGAAAAGAGGCTTAGAAAAATTTAACGAGCTAACCGAGTCTTTTGCAAAGCTCCCTGGTGTTGGTAAGAAATCAGCCGCAAGGTTTGCCTATTTTGTCTGCATGCAAGATAGCTTTGCAGGGCTAAGACTCGCTCAAAATATCGAAGATGCGGTGAGGTTTATCAAACGTTGTGAGCGTTGTGGTGGGCTAAGCGAAAATGAAATTTGTGACATTTGTAGCGACGAGAGTAGAGACAGTGAGGTCATTTTGTTAGTTGAAAGTCCAAAAGATATCCTAGTCTTTGAGCAAAATGGCATCTATAATGGCCTTTACTTCGTGCTTGACGAGATCGACGAGGATGCCATAGAGAGGCTGCGAAGTGCGATCAAACAAAATGGCTCAAAAGAGGTCGTTTTTGCTTTTACACCGGGGTTAAATTCTGACGCACTTATGCTTTACGTCGAGGATAAGCTAGGGATGAGTGAAATTTCATTTAGCAAGATCGCCCAGGGCGTGCCAACTGGTGTAAATTTAGAAAATGTCGACATGCTTTCACTTTTAAAAGCCTACGAAAGCCGTACAAAAGCCTAATTAAACTTTCTTTTAGTTATAATTTTGCCTAAATTTATAGAAATTTAGGCAAGGCTCAACCGCTGCTAAATTTAAAGGATATAGGTTGATTTTACTCATAGATAATTATGATAGTTTTGTTTTTAATGTTGAGCAATATGTAAAAGAGCTTACAGATGAAGAGGTTAGATGTGTTAGAAATGACAAGATCGCGCTTGATGAGATCAAAAAACTAAACCCAAGCAAGATCATTTTAAGCCCAGGGCCAAAGCACCCAAAAGATAGCGGAGTTTGTTTAGAAATTCTAAAAGCCGACCTTGGTGTGCCGGTGCTTGGAATTTGTCTTGGACATCAGGCTATCGGTCTAAGCTATGGTGCAAAGATAAAAAGACTAGATGACCCACTTCATGGCAAAACATCTTTTATTGATGTAAAAAATAAAGAGCCACTTTTTGATGGGTTGCCTGAGCGCTTTGAGGTTATGCGCTACCACTCACTCTATGTCGATGAGCTCCCAGAGTGTCTAAGTGCTGATGCTATAAGCGATGATGGCGTCGTAATGGCACTTAGCGTAAAAGATAAGCCGATCTTTGGCATCCAGTTTCACCCTGAGAGTTACTTCACGCAATACGGCAAAAAGATCGTTGAAAATTTTGTAAATTACAAAGCAAAAGATGAGGTTAAAGAGCCAAAAATTCGCTCACTTAAGCCATATCTTATCAAGCTTCAAGAGAGCATACCGCTTGATGATAGCGACTTTGAGCAAATTTGCGAGATAATAGCCAGTAAAGAGTACGAGATCGTGCAGCTTTCAGCCCTTTTGGTGCTCATTAG
The DNA here is from genome assembly GCF_902460705.1 of Campylobacter concisus. Lineage (GTDB taxonomy): Bacteria > Campylobacterota > Campylobacteria > Campylobacterales > Campylobacteraceae > Campylobacter_A > Campylobacter_A concisus_Z. The sequence continues at coordinate 769,832 of NZ_CABPUP010000001.1, forward strand.
CGAAAAGAGCTTATACCCAAAAAGCCTTGCAGCGCTTGCAAAAAATATCCTAAAATACTCGCAAACCTACCGCGACGATACGCCTATGATCGATCTTTGCGGCACAGGAGGCGATGGCTTTAAGACAATAAATATCTCAACAACTGTGGCATTTATCCTTGCAAGTCTTGGTATAAAGGTAGCAAAACACGGTAACAAGGCCGTCTCAAGTAAGTCAGGCAGCTCTGATGTGCTTGAAATTTTAGGTGTAAAAAGTGAAAAATCACTGGCGAAACAGCGTGAAAATTTAGCAAATAAAAATTTAGCCTTTTTTCACGCGCCATTTTTCCACCCACTAGTTGGTGAGGTAAGAGAAGTGCGCCAAAGACTTGGCATAAGGACCGTTTTTAACGTGCTTGGACCGCTTTTAAATCCAAATTTAAACCTTACAAACCAGCTAGTTGGCGTCTATCATAAGCCTGTCTTAAAACTCTACGCTCAGACACTTAAAATCCTTGGTAGAAAGCATGCTTTGGTCGTTCGAGGTGATGACGGATTAGACGAGATCACGCTTTGCAGTGAAACAAGCGTTGTTGAGCTAAAAAATGGAGAAATTTTTGAGTACAGCATCACGCCAGAGCAGTTTGGCTTTAAAAGAGCACTTCACAGCGACATCGAGGGCGGCACACCAGAAGAAAATGCCAAAACCTTGATCCGCACGCTAAAGGGCGAGGAGCAGGGGGCGAAATTTGACATCGTGGTCTTTAACGCGATGTTTGCACTCTACGCAGCTGATGGAGCAAAGAGCCCAGACGAGGCCAAAAAAATGGTGCTTGAGGCGATAAATTCTGGCAGGGCGTATAAATTTTATGAAGAGTTTATAAAGGCGCAAGCGTAATGGCGCTAGTTAAAATTTGTGGTATCAAAACACTAGATGAAGCAAGCGCGGTTTGCGAGCTTGGAGTCCATTACATAGGGCTAATATTTGCCAAAAGCAAAAGAATAGTCGAGCTAAATTTAGCTAGGCAGATAGCCAAATTTGCTCACAGTAAGGGTAAAAAAGTAGTTGGCGTTTTTGCTGATCAAAGTAATTGTGAGATAATGGAAATTTGCCAGTTTGTAGGGCTTGACGTGGCTCAGGTGCATGGGGTGGTGAGCGAAAATTTGCATGCAAATTTAAAAGATATGGGACAAGAAATTTGGCAGGTTTTTAGCGTGAAAGATAGCTTGCCAGAGGTTGATTTTAAGCATTTTGACATGGCGCTTTTTGATTGCAAGGGCGAAAATGCCGGCGGAAATGGCACTAGCTTTGAGTGGGAAATTTTAAAAGAGGTCAAATTTAAATTTGGCATGGCTGGGGGCATAGGCGAGCACAACATAAAAGAGGCGCTCAAATTTAAGCCATATCTAGTCGATATTAACTCAAAAGTCGAGGACGAAAACGGCATAAAAGATGCGCAAAAGATAGAGAGAATTTTGGAGGCTTTAAATATCAATGTATGATTTTAGATTAGAAAAAACATTTCAAGATGAAATTTTTGCAAATTACGATATTCAAAAGGATATTTGTAAAAGTTTGGACATTGATTTTTCAAATGTTAAATTTGTACGCGAGGATAAATATATAAATGGCATAACTGCTGATTTTACTATATTTGAGAATAATAGCGTGCGTGCAATCATGGAGTGTAAGGGTGGTGAAATAAATGTAACTGACTATGTTCGTGGTATTGGACAAATTTTTCAATATGAATATTTTGCAAAAAATAAGCTTACAAATAAAAATTATAATTTTTGTGAATTTGAAAAATTTTATAGTATTTATATTTTTCCAGATAGTGTTCTTAGGCTAAATGAATTTAATATAGGACTTTTTAAGTATCCTGATACTAAAAAAATTATAGAAATTAATTCTAAAAATTTGGCTGTTAGACTTGTTAGCGAGAATGAACTTAAAAAACTTGGTAACAGCAAGCAGGAAAATTTAAAGATCATTTCACAATATTATGTAAGGGATAATCGTATTTTTGAATTGTATTTTCTGCTTAAAGTTTTGTTGATATATAAAATTAAAGCAAAGAAAGTTGATAGACAAGACTTAGAGCTGCAAATCTTAAGAAAAACAAATACTATAAATAATCAAAATTGGAGGAATGCTTTTATATCACTTGCTTCACTAGGTTTTATTGATAGCAAAAATTATCCGAATGAAATGGGTGCAAAATTTGCGAATCTAGATTTTGCAAATTTTGCCTATATGATGTTTGATTCATATTTATCTCCTTATTATGAAGTTTTGTTTGATGTATTAAAAAAAGAACCTAATTTAAGTAATCAAAAAATTGCAGAAAAAATTAGAGAAAATCAAAATATTAAAACAGATATTTTATTTCTAACACAGTCAGATGGTAGGTATATTTCAAGTTGGCTAAGTATAGCACGTGATGATTTTGCTATATTGGATTTTGCTCCACGCAGTAATGAGAGAAAAATTTTATTTGATCCCTTTGTTTCAAATAGAGATGCATTCATAAAACAAATTCTTCAAAAATCTAAATTTAATGAGTATAAGAATGTATTTGAAAAGGCGATAAATGAGCTTTAATATATGTGAATTTTTTGTTGGTGCAGGAGGTAGTCATCTAGGCTTTTTAAAAAATGGATTTGAAACACTTTATGTTAATGATTTTGATAAAGATGCCATACATACACTAACATACAATAATAAAAAATTATTAAAGAGTACTATTGTGGATTGTAGTGACTTTACAAAAATTAATCCACAAGAGCTAAAAAAGCGCATTAATAAAGACATAGATGTTTGCTTTGGGGGAATTGTTTGCAAAGGTTTCTCGCTTGCTGGTGAGCGCAGTCCAAATGATCCACGAAATCATTTTTATGATTATTACTTAAAAATCATTGATGTTTTACGCCCAAAAATTAGCATAATAGAGAATGTGAAAGGTATGTTAAATGCTAAAATATTACCACTTGATACACCAAAAGAAATTTTAGATGAAGTTGACGAGTTATGGCAGGAAATGGAAAATTATAAAGGTAAAAAAGCAGACTTAAGAAAGAAAAATGCAATTAGTAACGAATTTGAAAAATATGGCAAGGATCTAAGAAATAAAAAGCAAAAGATTTTAAACCATATCTCTAAATTTCAGATTTCAGTTATTGATGATATCATAAAGATATATACAAAAATAGGTTATAAGGTTCAGTTTAAGGTTTTAAATTCTGCATGGTATGGTAGCTCAACAAAGCGTGAAAGACTCATAATTATAGCTGTAAGAAGCGATTTAAATGGTAAGTTTAAATTTCCTATTCCAACACACAATAGTAACGAAATAAATACCAAAATGGATTTCAGTAAAGATGAGTTGAAGAATGCAAAATTTAAAAAAGCAATTTGTATTAAAGAAGCACTTGCTAGTATAGATTATAACAATAAAGATGACCGTGATAATATCCCAATGAAACATAGTCAAAAAACAGTAGAAAGATTTAAATTTATAAAGGCAGGTGGAAATATTGTAGATCATATTGATAGTTTGCCAGATGAGCTAAAAATTTCTAAATTTTATTCACGCGGAAACACAATGAGGCTAGATTTTAATACGCTTGCCCCAACGCTCGTGCCTGGGCATAGTAATTTTCCTATTCATCCAGAAGAACATAGAAGTATTACGGTAAGAGAAGCGGCAGTTATTACTGGGTTTCCGCTTGATTATAAATTTTTTGGTTCTCATACTAGGCGTTGTGAACAAGTTGGAAATGCTGTTCCACCGCCACTTTCGTATGCAATAGCAAAAGCAACAAAAGAATTTTTACAAGGAAATCAATAATGAATACTAAAGCATATTTTGGAAAATTTGGCGGGCAGTTCGTGCCTGAGACGGTGATGTTTGCCCTTGATGAGCTAGAAAATGCTTATGGGAGCATCGCAAAGATAAAAGAGTTTAAAGATGAGCTTGATGATCTGCTTAAAAACTACGTTGGCAGGCCTAGTCCGCTCTTTTTTGCAAAGCGCCTAAGCGAGCACTACGGACATGAAATTTACCTAAAAAGAGAGGATCTAAACCACACGGGCGCACATAAGATAAATAACGCCCTAGCTCAAGCACTGCTTGCTAAAAAAATGGGTAAGAAGAAAATTTTAGCTGAAACCGGAGCTGGTCAGCATGGCGTGGCGACAGCGACTGCGGCGGCACTTTTGGGCTTGGAGTGTGACGTATATATGGGTGCTACAGACGTTGCTAGGCAGCAACTAAATGCCTTTCGCATGCAGCTTCTTGGCGCAAAAGTGGTGAGCGTAGAAGACGGCCTAAAAACGCTAAAAGAGGCGACTACGGCGGCTATTCAGGCGTGGGTAAATGAGATAGAGAGTGCGTTTTACGTCATCGGCTCAGCCGTCGGCCCGCACCCGTATCCAAAGATCGTGCGTGACTTCCAAAGCATCATCGGCACAGAGGCCAAAGCTCAGCTTGCAGAGTATGGCAAAAAGGCTGACTACGTCATAGCCTGCGTTGGCGGCGGCAGTAATGCTATTGGTATTTTTAGTGCGTTTTTGGACGATGAGAGCGTAAATTTAGTAGGTATAGAAGCTGGCGGTCTTGGCATAGAGACGCCTTATCACGCAGCTACGCTTAGCAAAGGCAAAACCGGCATCATCCACGGCATGAAAACGACTGTGTTGCAAGATGAATACGGTATGATCTCGCCAGTTCACAGCATCTCAGCAGGCCTAGACTACCCAGGCATCGGCCCAGAGCACGCCCACCTAAACGACATCAAAAGGGTGAGATACGAGGCCGTGACCGACGATGAGTGCATAAATGCCTTGTATTTTCTAAGCAAGATGGAGGGCATCATCCCAGCCATCGAAAGCGCACACGCACTGGCGTATCTAGAAAAGCTTTGCCCAAAACTTGATAAAAAAAGCGTCATCGTCGTAAACGTCTCAGGCAGGGGCGATAAGGACATAAACACAGTTATCGGCTATGAAAAAGGAAAAATTTATGGATAAGATCAAAAGCGCATTTAACGGCAAAAAAGCAAATATCGGCTACATCGTGGCTGGATATCCAAGCCTAGAAAAAACGAAGGAATTTTTAGAAAATTTAGATGAGAGCACACTTGATCTAGTCGAGATCGGCATCCCTTACTCTGATCCACTGGCTGACGGCAAACTCATCGCGCAAGCTAGCTTTGAGACGGTGCAAAATGGCGTAAATACCGACGTTGTCTTTGATATGCTTGAGAGTTGCAAGGCAAAAGTGACAAAACCACTTGTTTTTCTGGTTTATTACAACATTATCTTTGCTTACGGCGTTGATAAATTTCTCAAAAGATCAGTTGAAGCTGGAGTGAGCGGCTTTATCGTGCCGGATCTGCCTTGCGAGGAGTGCGAGGAATTTGCTCTAAAGTGCAAGGAGCTAAATTTAAGCCTGATACCACTTATCAGCGTCACCTCTGGGGGCAGGGCGGATGGAATTTTAAAATTTGGCTCAGGATTTATCTACGCTCTTGGCGCAATCGGCGTTAGTGGTTCAAAAAGGGCTGATGAAGATAGGATAAAAAATTTAGTTCTAGAGCTTAAGAAAAAGAGCGATCTACCAGTAGCTGTGGGCTTTGGTATCAAAAACAAAGATGATGTTAATGAGGTAAAAAAATATGCTGATGGAGCAATCATAGGTACGCAAATAGTTAAGCTTTGTGCCGAATTTAGCGGTGAAAAGCTAGTAAAAGAGATAGATAAACTCTTTTAAAATGCTTAATAAATTTATAGCTAATTTAGTAAAGCCAAAGTATAATTGAAAATGCATTTCAAGTCTTAAGGAAGAGATATGAGAAAAGTTATAGATGAAGCTACAAGCTATCTTTGTAAGGATACTTTAGGGCTAGATTTAGAGTTTGGCAAGAGTCTAGGCAAAGGATTTTACGGAGCTAGCATACCAGTCTATAAGGGTAAAAGCGAGTATCATTTTTACCTATTTTTTAAAAAAGATACTTTGAAAATTTTCATGAATGCCTTTTTTGGTCACGAAGATGTTGATGGTGGCGATCTGGACGATCTTTGTAAAGAGATAGCAAATCAGATCATTGGCAAAGCTAAAAATTTGCTAAACGAAAAAGAGCCAAATGCTTATAAGCTTGGAACGCCTGAATTTTTAGGCGAAGTTGAAAATTTTGGTATCAAACTAAAAGAGAAATTTGTATATAAAATAAAAAATAGAACATTTCAAATAGGCTACGACATACAATGAACGACGAGAGTGCGATAGAGACGCTAGAGCAGCTAGGGCTTTTTAAGAGCTATGATGAGCTTATGGATATAAGCGTTGATTTTATAGCTGAGCTAGGAACTACCACGGTTAGTATAAATGAGCTTTTGAAATTTGAAGCTGGCTCGGTTATAGACCTCGAAAAGCCAGCTGGTGAGAGCGTGGAGCTATATATAAATAATAGAATTTTTGGAAAAGGTGAAGTAATGGTTTATGAGAAAAATTTAGCCATCAGGATAAATGAAATTTTGGATTCAAAGTCAGTTATTCAGTACTTCAAAAAAGAACTTTTATGAAATTTATACTATTTTTCTTACTTTTTGCAACTCAAATTTTAGCTTCAAACCTATTAACTTACAATATCTATGAACGTGCTGATAGAGTCGATATTATGCTTAGCTTTGATGCACCTTATGAAGGAAATATCTTTCAAAAGCGCGAAAAGGACACAACATCTTTGATATTAAATTCGCTAAGTTATGATCAAAGTGCTAGCAAGGATATAAACTCAAAAATCATTCAAGAGCTAGAGATAGAGCCAAAGCAAAACTCGCTAGTTTTAAATTTGCGCTCAAACGATGCTATTATTGTAAACGCCTCAAAGACAACTGATAGCTTTGGACTCCGCATTCGTGTAACACTAAAAAATACAAAACCTCAAATACAAAATATGCCTCAAGCTAGTGCAAAAATAGAGGCAGCTACTATACCAAAAACTGAAGAAGAACCTATGTTAAGCATAGATTCAAGGTATTTTATAGTCTTAAGCATACTTATAGCGCTTCTTGTGTTTTTATATGTATTTAAAAGATATATTACTTCAAAGAGTAGTGATTTTAGCGGGTTTAAAACACCTAGAAATCAGTCTCAAAATGATACAAAATCAATGAACTGGCTACTTAAAAATCAAAATAGTAACGTCAATATAATATATGAAAAGTATCTTGATCGCACTAATAAACTAATGCTATTAAGCTATGAAAATAGACGTTATTTAGTGATAGTTGGTAGCTCAAATGTAATGCTTGATAGCTTTGGTGAAGACAAGATACAAAATGAGCAAGATTTTGCTATATTTTTCGAAGAGAACAAGAAAAAACTAAGCTCATTTTTAGAAGAGCGAAAAAATAGTTTAAGTAACTATAAAGATAAAATGAGCGGAGAATTTTAGTAGTTTTAGCTAAAATTCTCATCCAATTTAAATTTTTATGCGTTAAAGCTAGTTTCAAAATTTATACAAACGAAATAGCAAAAATTTCAGGTTTTGTGATCTTTTTTATCTCTTCTTTTGCCATAGCGAATTCTTTTGCGCCTTCTATTTTTAGCGTATGCCCACTAAATTCGAAGTTTAAATTTATTCTTTCACAAGTTAGATCAAGTGCCTTTGCTAGTGAGAGTATAAAACTCAGCCATCTTATACACTCGGCTTTTGGAAGTAAATTTTTATACCGTTCAAATTCATAGATATTTTTCTTTCCGTTTGTGCCAATTACTACTGCAATCAATGCTTTTTGTTCATGCGAAAAGCCATAATTTAAGGCATTTAAGACTATATAGGCTGAGTTTTTATGATCACCATAAAAGCCAATCTCTTGACCAACATTGTGAAGTTTTGCAGCAACTAAAAGCGCTTCAAGATAGTTATCACTTAGACCGTGAAGCTTTTTTAATACCATAAATATATCTTTTGCATATCTTGTGACAGATTTATTGCATGATAATATAAAACGATCTTGCAAACTTTTGATGCTTGGATTAAAATTTTGCGGAAATTTAAGGCTAGGGCGTAAAAAATCTTTTAAGAACACTCCCTCTCTTACACCAACCCCGCTTGTTATAATATTTTTGGCATTTAGAGCTTCGGCAAGGGCTAAAAAGATATGTGCGCCTTCTCTAATGGTGTCGTATCTATCTTTTTTAATAGGAAATTTATTTAGCTCAAGCACGCTAACATTTGCAATGCTCTCGATGTAGGCTTGCTCGTCGCTAAGCTTATAGCAAAAGCCATGCAGTGATGAGAGTGGATATAAATTTTTGCTCATTATAGCAGATGATATCGCTCTAAGAGAGCCACCAATAGCGATTATATTTTGGCATTTAAATCGCTCATCTATCTGTTTTGTAACTTGTTCTAAAAATTTTGGCAACTTATTTAAGTTTTTCTTATCAAAAAAAAGCTCTTTTAACCTAACTGTACCAATGTCAAGTGAGAGCGTACCTATTATTTTGCCTTTGCTTATTCTGGCAAGCTCAGTTGATCCGCCACCGATATCAATAGTGACGCATTCAGCGATGTTATGGAGTAAATTCTTGGCCGCGATTGCACCAAAAGTAGCCTCTTCTTTGCCGTCTATGACTTTTAAATTTATGCCAAGTTTTTTTCTTAAAAGAGAGATCAAAACATTTGCGTTTGGAGCGTCCCTAAGCGCTGAAGTACCAACACATAAGACTTTATTGCATTTGTGGCTTTTTATGATATTTGAAAATTCGCTAAAGGCCTTTAGTGCTTTTTCCATTGAGCTTTTGGATATTTCATTGTTTGAGCCATATCCGCCTTCACCTAGGCGAACCTTTGTTTTATATTCAGCTAGTATAAAAAATGCTAAGCGTGACGTTCTCTCAAATATTGCCATTCGCATGGAATTTGAGCCAAGGTCGATTACTGCGGTTCTCTTTGCCATTTTTATCCTTTTATATTTAAAACTAGGCTTGCGACTGCACCGCTTCTATCGTTTCTATTTTTAATGTCTACTTCGCCACCAAGAGCCTGCGCCGCACCTTTAGCTAGAAACAACCCAAGCCCAGCACCACCTTTGTCGCCGTATCTTTTAAATGGAGCAAATAAATCTTTGCTCTCATCTATGCCTATTCCTTCATCTATTACTTCAATGATAAATTTATTTTTTATGAGCTTAGAGTTAATCGCAATAGTGCTATTTTTTGGTGAAAATTTAATGGCATTTTGAACAAAATTTTGCACAATGTGGGTTAGTAAGCTAGTTTGTATTTTTAGATTTAAAATTTCTGGCTTTAGGTTTAGTTTTATATTTTTTCCATCATTTTTTGCAAGTATCTCATAGTTTTTTGCAAGTTTTTTTAAAAATCCTATGACATCGGTATTTACTGGCTCTTCAAACTGAGCTCCCTCTTGGCGACCGATCTCAAGCACAGAACTTATCATTGCGTTCATACCGTTTATAGCTTCATTATTTGATTTTAGAGCCTCGATATATTTTTCACTCTCGCGTGGCTTTAAAAGCGTAACTTCATTTTTTGTTTTCATTACAGCCAACGGTGTTTTTAACTCATGTGCCACGCCTACAAAAAGTTCTTTTTGGTATAAGACAAATGTTTGGATACGAGAGATTAGCCTGTTTATGCTCTGCCCAAGTGGCAAAAACTCATCTGGTAGACTTTTTATATCGATCTCATGAAGAAATTTTTCGTCTAAATTTGTAAGTTTATGACTCAAAATTTTTATAGGTATTAAAAGCATTCTTGATAAAAATAGTGCATAAAAAAGCACCAAAAGTATCGCTGACACATTTACGATTATAATATCTATAAAAATTTCTTCTACTATATGGGCTTGAAGAGTAGTATCTTTTTCTAGGCTTAAATAACTGCTTTCATAGAGTTTTATTATTAAAAAAGTTTTACTTTGATCCTTTGATTTTTGCGTTACGATATATGTTTCTTTATCTTGTGGCTCGTCTGTTTTTATCGTTGCTAGAGTTTTGTTTGGATTTTCTATCGTAAAGGTTTTTAAATTTAAAGGATTGAAATTCTGAGGATTTTTTTTATAAGCTTCTGCTTGATAGTTTAGCTCATTAACTACACTTTGAAAAACGGTAACCCTTATATAGTGATAAAGCATTACCGAAATAACTACAATTAGCATCATAGCACCAGATGCTAATTGTAGTATAAATCTATTCCTTAGGCTTTTTTGGGAAAACAAAATCTATATCCGCGTCTTCTAACAGTTTCAATTGTTGAAATATTTAGTGGTTTATCCATTTTTTGGCGGATTTGGTTGATAGCGACTTCAATGACGTTTGGAGTTACAAGCTCTGGCTCTTCCCAGATAGCATCAAGCAGTTGCTCTTTAGATACGATCTGATCTGAGTGTCTTGCAAGATGAGTTAGGACTTCAAAAGGTTTGCCCTTAAGCTCAATATCACGACCTAAATATGTGATTTTCTCCTCATCTGGATTGATGATGAGCTCATCTATTTTTATAATATTTGTGCCGCCAAAGCGTAGTCTTGCTTCAAGTCTAGCTACTAAGATGTCAAAATCAAATGGTTTTTTGATATAGTCATCAGCACCAGCTCTAAGTGCTTTTATTTCGCTTTCTTTGTCATCTTTTGCAGAAAGAACTACAACTGAAGTGCGTGGAGATTTATGTTTGATGATGTTTATAAGATCTATGCCATCGCCATCTTGGAGCATCCAATCAGTCAAAACTAGATCGTAATTTCTGATACCTATATAGTACTCAGCATCTTTAAAATTTTCAGAGCTATCAGTTTGATAGCCAAACTCCTGCAAGCCCTCAGCAATCGTCTTATTTAGCGTCACTTCATCTTCAACTATTAAAATACGCATTTTGCTTCCTTAAACTAAAATTTATGGGCGATTGTATCATAAATTAAGCAATATTTCAAGATAGTTTAATAAATTTTTAAAAAATAGTGTTTATTTTTGCTCCAACAACTGCGTTTGGTAAAATTTCAGTTTTTAAAATTTCCATTTTAAGGCTAGTTAGTGAGCCAAATTTCTCTTTTAACGCTTTGCTGGTTTTTTCAAGCGACTCTTCAACGCTTTGAAACTGTCTTTCATTATAAAAATTTTTAACAAAGTCAATAATTAAAACATAATCAATAAAACTGGTTGAGCAAATTTCTAGATTCATTTGCACCTCTTGCTTAGTGACTCGCTCAAAATCAAGCATTCCGATGATCGTTTCAAATTTATAATCTTTAATGATCGTCGTCATTTCACTTTTCATACGACTTTTTTCTCCTTGCCTGAAAGCAGGCGAACGATATTTGGTATGTGTTTATAAACTACTAAAAATGCGATGATTAGTATCGGAGCATGTGTGTAAATTTCATCTAACTCTGGGTGGATTATAAAGCTTGATGCAATCAGAGCTATCAACGCACAAAGTGAAGCAAGAGAGCTAATTTTTAAAAATTTTCCGACCACAAACCAAACAGCTAGAGCGATAATGATCTCAACTGGTAAGAAAAATACGAGCACGCCAGCTCCAGTTGCGACTCCTTTGCCGCCCTGAAATCCTAAGAATATTGAAAAACAATGTCCAGCCACGCTTAAAACCGCCATCGTCCAAAGCACGCTTTGGCTAGCTCCCAAATGTGAAGCGACAACAAGTGGCAAAACGCCTTTTAAAACATCACAGACTATCGTTAAAATGGCTAGTTTCTTGGCTAATTTTGGATCTTTTTGTTTTAAAACTCTTAAAACATTTGTCGCACCGATGCTCTTGCTACCTTCATTTTTTATATCAACATGCCCAAAAATTTTTGCAAGAATGAGACCAGATGGAATACTTCCAAGTAGATAGCTAATGGCATAAAGTATTAAATTTTGCATATTTTACCTTTTAAATTTAAAGAGAAATGATAGTAAAAAAATACTAATTATTTTATAAATCATCTCCACAAAAGTACGACTTTTTCGTCGTAGATATCGCTTTTCTTTGGTGAAATTTGTATTTCATTTATGGTTATGTTTTTTATATCATTTGCTTCTTTTAGCTCGTTGCTTTCTTTTTCAAATTTCTCTTCAAGTTCGCTAATGGCTAAATTTATATCATTTACACTTTGCTCGCTAAGCTTTACATCACTTCGCTCTTTTAAGACTCTATTTGCGCTTCTTGCACTCGATGCGATTTTACCCGCATTTTGACGAGATAAAAGCTTGTTGCCAAATATCGCTCCAAGTATGCTAGCGCCTATATTTATGGCAGCATCAAGCCCACTTGTGGTCATCTCTTTTTGCTCTTTATCAAGCTTTGCTAGAGCCTTGTTTAGCTTGTCTTGTAAGCTTTTTCGCTCTTTTTCAAATTTTGCTGTGAGTTTTGCAGTTTGTTCTTCTGAAATTTCATTGCACTTATCTTGAAGCCTAATATAAAACTGCTCCTTTGTTTCATTGTTGTTTGAATAAATTCCCAATGCTTCAAAGGTGTTAAATTTGAAATTTCTATACAGATACTCTTTAAAATCTTTTTGGATATTGTCAAAATTTTTAGCTTTTAAAATGAAATTTGGCACAGCGGCAAAGCTTGCACCGCTTGGCTCATTTTCGCTTGCATCAACGTGCATGCCCTCGCTAGCCTCACTCCAGTTTGGCACTTTGTCGTTTTCATTAAGCTCGTAAAGGTAGCTCACCTCACAAACGCTGTCTATGCCTTTTTTGGCATCATAAATTCTCACCTTTGCACTTGCAAATAAATTTGGCGTGAGGCTTTTTGAGTTAGCATAAAGCTGCGTGATCGCACTTGAGATGATAGGTTTTGCGCTAAATTTCATCTCGCTTTTATCTATACTTTGGCTGTTTAAATTTTCTTTTTTATCTTTCATCAAATTTGAAATTTGCTCACGACTTAGTGGGCCTTTTAGATAGCTAAGTGCCCAGCGAGTGGAGATGACATTTAAGCCGTCCTCGTTTATATTTTTGAGTAAAAAATTTCTTTTGGCTAAATTTGATATGAGATTTTCAAGTGAGGCTTTATCTAGGTTTGAGCCTGCTATGCCACTTAGTCCGTCGATCACGCGAGCTTTGTCCTGCGCTGTTTGGAGGCGGCCGATGAACCAAGTGCCGATGTTGCTAAGGCCTTTATAATCAAGATCGACTGGGTTTTGCGTGCTTAAAACACAGCCTAAACCAAATGCACGAGCTTGTTTTAAAAGCGTGAGCATAGGCGTTTTTGACGGAGGGTTTGCATTTGGCGGAAAAAAGCCAAAAATTTCATCCATATATAGGATCGCTCTAAGTGAGCTAGTGCCCTCTGTGCCGCGCATCCACGCGATGATCTCGTTTAGTAAAAGAGTGACAAAAAACATCCTCTCAGCATCATTTAGATGCGAGATTGTAAAGATATTGCACTTTGCTTTGCCGTTTTCGTCAAATAGCATCTTTGAAATTTCAAGTCTAACGCCTTGCGTCCAGCCTTTAAAACTTGGGCTTGCGATAAGTGCGTTTATCTTCATGGCAAGCTTTAGGCGCTCACTGCTTGGATAGAAGGTATCGACATCAAAAACGCCTATCTTTTTACAAGGCGGATTTACGATGAAATTTATTAGCTCTTCGATGCTGACGTCTTTTTGCTCTTTAAATTTAGTCTCAAATATAGTTGAGATGAGCAGCTGTTCTTTTGAATTCATGTCCTCGGAATTTATACCAATGAGAGATAATACCGAGGCTGCAAGCGAATTTATATAGTTGCTAAAAATTTCTTCGTCATTGATATTTGGGCAGGCAAAGTCGCTAAGTAGCGTCACGCCTATGCCAGCTGAACTTTTTGGTGTGTAGATGTTAAAGCTAGCGCTTTCTTTTAAAATTTTTACACGCTCAAGATCTTGAAAGCTCGACTCTATGCCATTTCTCCAAAGCTCAGCCTGAGCAGCGGCAAATTCCTCTACGCTTTGTCCTTTGTTTGTGGCCTCTGCTTCATCGACGTATGGTAAAAAATCCTCCGCTCTCATCTGCGGAAAAGTGAGAGCTAAATTTGTGATGTCGCCCTTTGGATCGATGATGATGGAAGGGATATTATCTATGCAGGCTTCTTCTAAAAGAGTGATACCAAGGCCTGTTTTGCCGCTGCCAGTCATACCGATGATGGCTGCATGGGTGGTTAGATCCTTATTTTTATAAAAAAATGGTTCTTTGTCTTTTAGCCCGATATAAAAAAGTTTTAAATTTTCTTGTATTGTTTTCACTAGCTGCCTTATTCGTATAAATTTATACGTGAGCGAAGCTCATCAAGTGTCTCTTTTATGCGCTTTTGCGTAAAATCTTTTATAGTTTCATCATCATCGATAAGCTTCATACAGTATCTGATGTAGCCTTTATATGCCAGCTCTGTAACAAGTCTTAGCTTTAAAGTCACGTTTTTTACTTTATCTGGTGCGATTAAGATTTCAAAGGTTGCTTCTAGTTCTTCTCCATCTTGAAAATTTGTAGTTTGCGGGCTTAATACGCTTATGCCGCCTTCAGAAACATCATAAAGGCTACCTTCGATCTTGTCTTGCTTGCCTTTGATAATAGTTTTGGTAAAACGATTTGGCAAGATACGTTGGAATTTTCTTTTATATGCGTACATCGTTGTATTTCGTAAGAAATTTGAAAGAGTGACGCCTTTATTGACTATATTGTAATTAACAATATCAGCACATAATGGCTTTGAGAAAAAGCTATTTGGCAAAATAAAACCTTTGCCGTCTTGTTTCATAGCTAAAATTTGCATCATATCCACGCGAAAAACGACACTATCTTCTTTAACTTCTAAAATTTCAGCCTCATATTTTATATTTAATCCATCATATAAATTTAAAAGCTCTGGCCTTACCTTGGCTTTTTTCATACGAGTGAATGTATTGATCGGATCTTCATAAAAAAATGTTCCGGTTTCAATCATATCTTTTACATTTGTTTCTTGCTGATCTTTGGCGCCACATAAAATTTCTTTGATTCTTGAAACGGCATTTACGAAATAACCTACGAAAGTGCTATTGTCGCAAGAGTGACTAAAATTTAAAGTCAAATTTAAAAGTAGGAAATTTATTAATTCATCTCTTGCATTTGATTTTGGTATTAGATTATTTAAATCATCTTGTAGCTGCGTAGCATTTGGCTTTTGAATAAGCAGTGTATCAAAGATATTTTCAAGACAAATTCTTACCTGATCGTGCGGCACGATAAATGTTAGCTGCCTACAAAATTTGATACCTTCATCGATAAATTTATCTCTTAATTTAAGTATGCTGTCTTCGCAATTTATTACAAGCTCTTGCCTGCCTTTAAAATCCATGTAGTCTCCGGAATGTTGTTGATTAAAGCCAAGGCTATGATATAAAAAGTTATATTAAAAAAGTATTTAAATTTATTTGGAGGAGAAATTTCTAGGTAAAGGATACCTAGAAATTTCTATTGATTATAGTTTGCCTTCGTTGTGTGAAAGGTAGTCAGCAACACCTTCAGTGCTTGGTTTCATACCAGCATCACCTTTATTCCAGCCAGCTGGGCAAACTTCGCCGTGCTCATTTGTAAATAGCATAGTATCAACCATTCTTATCATCTCATCGATATTTCTACCAAGCGGAAGATCGTTGATAACTGCATGGCGAACAGTTCCATCTTTGTCTAGCAAGAATGAGCCGCGAAGTGCTACACCAGCATCTTCTAGAAGTACGTCAAATCCGCGAGCGATTGATTTTGTCATGTCAGCTACGATAGGGAAGCGAACTTTGCCGATACCGCCTTTGTTTACTGGAGTCTCTTTCCATGCAAAATGTGAAAATTGGTTGTCGCATGAAACCGCGATAACTTCGATACCACGTGACTTGAACTCGTCATATCTTTTATCAAATGCGATAATTTCGCTTGGGCAAACAAAAGTAAAGTCCATTGGATAGAAAAATACAACTGCGCCTTTCTCGCCAATATTTTTATAAAGATTAAAATCATTTACAATTTGATTGTTTCCTAAAACTGCTGCAGCTGTAAAATCAGGTGCTTTTTTTGTTACTAACATTTGTTCTCCTTAATAATAAATTTTATTGATTGCGAAATTATATCTATTCAAAATTAAATTTAGTTTAAACATATTTTAGAAATTTTTATTTAGTAAATTTAGTATTATTGGAAAAAATAGAAAATGGATTTTGTTAAAAGTTGTAAAAATTTGAATTTTAAAAATTTATTGATAAGAATATTTGAAAGAAATTAGTAAAAGTACTGTTAAAATTTTTAGAAGATTACTTGCTGTAATTATTGTAAGTCGCTAAAATTTTTTCCACCAAATTTTAGAATCGCTGATCCCCATGTAAAGCCGCCACCAAATGCGTCAAGAAGCAAAACTGAACCATTTTTGATACGGCCGTCTTCATAGGCATCATTTATAGCCATCGGAATTGAAGCGGAGCTTGTATTGCCATATTTAGCAACGGTCAAGACACACTGCTCATCTTTAAAATTTAATCTATTTTTTACCGCATCTATTATTCTTATATTTGCTTGATGAGGTATAAAAAAATCGATATCTTCGCTTTGCATTTTATTTGCGTGCAAAATTTCTATTACACTTTTGCTAAGTGTTTGAACTGCTATTTTAAAAACTTCATTTCCACTCATATGGATAAAATTTAGCCTATTTTTTAGTGTTTCCTCGCTGGCTGGAAATACACTCCCACATCCTGGAGTTATTAAAAGTTCAGCTTGCTTACCGTCGCTTGCCGTATGAATATCAATGATCTCATTATTATTGCAGCTACTAATTACAGCCGCACCTGCTCCATCACCAAAGAGTATACAAGTGCTTCTATCTGTATAGTCAACAATAGAGCTTAATTTTTCGGCCCCAATGATTAAGACATTCTTTTTGGCACCGCTAACAATGAGAGAATTTGCAAGCTCTAAAAGATAAATAAAACCGGTACAAGCCGCACTTATATCAAATGCTGTAACTCCATAGTTTAAACCCAAATTTTTAGCTATTTTGCAAGCAGTAGAAGGCATACAAAGATGATCTGGAGATATCGTAGCACAGATGATTGCATCGATTTGAGATTTATCAAGTCCTGAGCGTTTTATAGCTAATTCACCAGCTTTTGTGCCAAGGTCACTTGTTGTTTCGTTGGTTGCAATATGCCTTTGTTCGATACCTGTTCGCTTTACTATCCATTCATCACTCGTTTCAACCATTTTTTCAAAGTCAAAATTTGTCAGAATTTTTTCTGGAATGTAAGAAGCGATAGAAATCAGTGAAGCTTTTGGCATATTTTACCTTGCAAAGTGCGAAAGTTCTTCTTCGATAACTTTATTTATATTTGAATTAGCAAATTTTATTGCTTGAAAAATTGCATTTTTTATAGCTTTTGAATTACTTTTGCCGTGACTTATGATAACACAACCATTTACACCAAGAAGCGGTGCACCGCCATATTCGTCATAGCTAACCTGCTTTTTAAGTGTCTTAAAAACTTTTCTCATGAGTACAGAGCCAGCTATAGCAAGAGGTGACTTTTTAATTTGTTTTTTGATAATTTTACCTATAGTATCTGCAACGCCTTCGCTAGTCTTTAAAAGAATATTTCCCATAAAACCATCACAAACCATTACGTCTATACTACCATCAAAAATTTGATTGCCTTCTGCATTACCAACAAAGCTATCAAGCCTAGAAACTAATTTAAATGCTTCTTTACTAACTTCATTACCTTTGCTCTCTTCTTCACCATTTGATAAAAGACCAACTTTTGGCTCTTTTCTACCTAAAATTTCTTTTGCATAGGCTTCACCCATTATGGCAAATTGAAACAAATGCTCACTTCTGCAATCAACATTTGCACCAACATCTAAAACTAAAGTCGCAGATTCTTTTGAATTTGGCATAAGTGTTGCAATTGCTGGGCGAGAAATATTTTTTAGTCTACCAATTCTTAGGGTAGCTAAACTCATAGTTGCACCACTATGACCAGCAGAAACTACAGCATCAACTTCCTTATTTTTTAAAAGTTCAATTGCTTTGTAGATCGTACTATCTTTTCTTTTAAGCGCATCAGTTGCGCCATCTGCCATTGAGACAACCTCGCTAGCTTCTAAAAATTCGATATTTTTTAAATAAGATTGTGGAATGAGTGGTTTGATGACATTGCTATCGCCGACTAATACAGCTTTAAATTCTGTCTCTTTTAGTGCATCAATAACACCAGATATTATAGGATCTGCACCAAAATCACCACCCATAGCATCGATAGCAATGCGAATCATATTTTAATATTCACCTGTAGTTTTGTTTATGCGGTGAGGCATTTTCCAAGAACCATCTTTGTCTTTTACAGGCACTGGAAGTGTAACTTTATAATGTGTTCTACGTTTTGCTGCACGAGAATGACTCACTCTTCGCTTTGGTACTGCCATTTTTACTCTCCTTTATAAATTTTTACATTTTTCACAATAGAAATAATCGCTTTTAAAAGCTTCTAACTCACTCTCAAGGACTTCTTTTAAATCAATATTACCATCAAAAAATTCCATCGTATCGCTAAGCTCATTTTCGCTATCTTTATAAATACCGTCACTTAAATTTAGCTCTACATCTTGATCGATAGGTAATATAAATGACTCACCACATCGATCGCAAACATAATTTATATTCCCTTTTATCTTACCTTGACATTTTACCAAAAAAGGGTCTTTTCTTTTTAAAATTCCAATAAAAACTAAATTATCATTTCCTACTAGCTCAAAGCTTATATCTTTGTTTGCTATTTTAGAAAAAGATATAATCAATTTTCTTGACCTAAAGTTAGCAAATTTCTCTTGAAGCAAAGAAGAAATTTATCTCATTCACAGCATTTTCTAGGCTGTCACTTCCGTGAACTGCATTTGCATCAATACTATCAGCAAAATCAGCTCTTATAGTGCCAGGAGCTGCTTCTTTTGGGTTAGTTGCACCCATTAGCTCGCGGTTTTTAGCAACTGCATTTTCACCCTCTAAAACTATAACTACAACTGGTCCGCTTACCATAAAATCAACTAAATCATTGAAAAAAGGTCTATCTTTGTGAACTGCGTAAAACGCTTTTGCATCGCATTTGCTAAGCTTGATTTTCTTTGTAGCTGCGATCCTTAGGCCGTTACTTTCAAATCTATCTATAATTTTTCCAACAACATTTTTCTTAACAGCATCAGGCTTAATAATAGAAAGTGTTCTTTGCATAAATTTTCCTTAAATCTAGGTTATTTAAATTGAAGTTGGCAATTATATCAAATAAAGCTTAAAAATAAAATAGGCTCAATTTGAGCCTAAAAATTTATAAATATAAATTTATTGAATAACTGGAATAGAGCCATTGCGTGCATCAGCACCGATCTGATCGCGCGAAGGTTGTCCTGCTACAACAGCGTCCCATACGATACAACCATCAGTTGGACAGGCAGATGCACAGGCTGGCTCATCATTATAGCCTACGCACTCAACGCATTTATTTGAATAAACATAGTATGTATCTGCTCCAGTTGGGTTGTCGCTATCATCAACGATAGCTGAAACTGGGCATTCATCAATACATGAACCACAGCTTATGCATATATCAGTTATTTTTACAGACATTTTTTCTCCTTAGATTAAAATTTGGCGTAGAATATCAAAAAAAGCTGAAAATGATATAAATAAGCCCTTAAATTTAACTACGATCTTAAATTTTAGAAAAACTACTTTATAAATCTTTTATCACTTTTAGACTAAATTTACAGATTAAAATTTTAAAAAGGTTGTATAAATTTAATGAACGATATTATTGAAATAACTGGTGCAAGAGAACATAACTTAAAAAATATTAATCTCAAAATTCCAAAAAATAAATTAGTGGTTTTTACCGGTCTTAGCGGAAGCGGCAAAAGTACGCTAGCCTTTGATACACTCTATGCTGAGGGGCAAAGGAGATACATGGAGAGCCTCAGCAGCTATGCTAGGCAGTTTTTAGACCGTGTGGGTAAGCCTGATGTTGATAAGATCGAGGGTTTAACGCCTGCTATTGCGATCGATCAAAAGACGACTTCTAAAAATCCTCGCTCAACAGTCGGTACGATTACAGAAATTTATGACTATCTAAGGCTCTTATATGCAAGAGTTGGCGTGCAACACTGCCATAAATGTGGTAAACCTATCTCAAAAATGAGTGCAAGCGATATCATAAACGAAATCTCAAAGCTCCCACTTGGTGCAAAAGTGATCATCTATGCGCCGCTAGTGCGTGAGAAAAAGGGCACATGGGCGGACTTGATCGAAAATTTACGCCAAAAAGGCTTTGTAAGAGCACAAATAGATGGCGTGGTGGTGAGGCTTGACGAGGAGATCGAGCTTGCAAAAACGAAAAAACACACGATAAAGGTCATCGTTGATAGGATCGCTATCGATGAGCAAAATCACGAACGCCTTGCAAGCGACGTGGAAAAAGCGCTAAATGAGAGCTTTGGCGAGGTCGAGATAGAGATTGCAAATGCTGATGAACTAGGACTTAAAGAGAGTTTTATACATTACAGCGAGCACATGGCTTGTTTTGATTGTAAAATTTCATTTACTCCGCTTGAGCCGCTTAGCTTTAGCTTCAACTCACCAAAGGGTGCTTGCGAGCACTGTGACGGACTTGGTATAAGATATAGCCTAGATATGAGCAAGATCATCGACGAGGAAAAGTCGATAGAAAATGGCGCGATCAAGCTACTTTACGGCTATAACATGAGCTATTACTATAAATTTTTACTTGCTTTTTGCGAGCAAAATGGTATCGATATCAAAAAGTCATATTATGAGCTTAGCGAAGATGAAAAGAGGCTCGTTTTATATGGAAATGTCAAAGAAGTTGAGTTTTTTTGGAAGCGAAATAAATTGCTTAGAAAATTTGATGGTGTAGTTAAAATTTCACATGGACTTTTGAAGGATTACAAAGACTTTGACGAGTATATGAGCGAGAAAATTTGTGACGCTTGTAACGGTCACAGACTAAAGCCTCAAAGCTTAGCGGTCAAGGTCGCTGGCCTTGGGCTTGGTGAAATTTTAGATATGAGCATAGAAAACTGCACCGCTTTTTTCTCGAATGAGAAAAATTTCGCCTATCTTAGCGACTATGACAAGGCGATCGCAAAGCCTATCTTAAAAGAGATCAACGAGAGGCTTTTCTTTTTGTATGACGTGGGGCTTGGCTATTTGTCACTTGGACGTGATGCTAGGACGATCAGTGGTGGCGAGGCACAGCGCATCAGGATAGCGAGCCAGATAGGAAGCGGGCTAAGTGGCGTCATGTATGTGCTTGATGAGCCAAGTATTGGCCTACACGAGCGAGATACGCTAAAGCTCATAAAGACGCTTAGAAATTTACAAGCCAAAGGCAACTCCGTAATCGTCGTCGAGCATGATAAAAAGACGATAGAGGAGGCTGATTTTATCGTAGATATCGGTCCTGGAGCTGGTAAATTTGGCGGTAGCGTGGTCTTTGCAGGCACAGCAAAAGAGCTTTTAGGCTCAGACACTCAGACTGCACAATACATAAATGGCAAGAAAAAGATCGACTATCAAAAAAATAGAAAAGCCGAGAAGTGGCTTGAAATTTCAAATGTAAATATCAACAATATCTCAAATTTAACCGCTAAATTTCCGCTTAGAAACCTTGTGGGCATCACTGGCGTTTCAGGATCTGGTAAGAGCTCGCTAATACTTCAGACCTTGCTCCCGGAGGCACAGGAGCAGCTAAATAGAGCTAAAAAGGTGAAAAAAATAGCTGGGGTAAATTTAAGTGGACTTGAGAATCTAGACAAGGTGATCTATCTTGATCAAAGCCCAATCGGCCGCACTCCACGCTCAAATCCAGCGACATATACTGGCGTGATGGATGAGATAAGAAATTTGTTTGCTCAGACCAAAGAAGCTAAACTTAGAGGCTATAAAATAGGGCGTTTTAGCTTTAATGTCAAAGGTGGGCGCTGCGAGAAGTGCCAAGGCGAGGGTGAGATCACGATCGAGATGCACTTTTTGCCTGATATCAACGTGGTTTGTGACGTTTGCAACGGCGCTAGATATAACGCCCAAACCTTGGAAATTTTATACAAGGGCAAAAACATCGCCGAAGTACTAAATATGAGCATAGATGAGGCGGTTGAGTTCTTTAAGGCTGTCCCAAAGATCGCTTCAAAGCTCACTACGCTGCAAGACGTGGGGCTTGGCTACATCACGCTTGGACAAAATGCAGTCACACTTAGTGGTGGTGAGGCGCAGCGCGTAAAGCTAGCAAAAGAGCTTAGTAGAAGTGACACTGGAAATACGCTTTACATCCTTGATGAGCCAACGACAGGACTTCATTTTGCAGATGTTGATAGGCTGGTAAAGGTGCTAAATCACCTGGTCGATCTTGGAAATTCAGTCTTTGTGATCGAGCATAATATGGATGTTATCAAAAACTGCGACTATATCGTAGATATGGGACCAGAAGGCGGTGCAAAAGGCGGTAAAGTGATAGCGTGCGGCAGCGTCAAAGAGGTGGCTAAAAACTATAAAAAAACTGGCAGCTACACAGGGGAATTTCTAGCGCAAGAGCTTGAGGAAATGAAGAAAAAATAAAAAATTTGCCTCAACCGTTTCTTTATACAATTTAAAACGGTTGAGGCGTGTTGGAGCGTTAGCTAATTTTTAAGGTCGATTTTTCATCTATCGCACTTAAAGCTAGGGCCCAAAATAGTAGCATTAAAAGTGCATTTTCATGATGAAATGTTGTATTTGCAAGTGAAATTATATTATTAGCCATAAGCATTAAAAGTGCAAGAAAAACTATGCTATTTTGTCTAAAATTTTTAATGAATTTTATAAAGAGTAATAGTTGAAATACCAAATATGCAAACAAGGCAACGACGCCCTTTTCTGTTAAAAATGTTAAAAAGGTATTGTGTGCGTGACTAACATGAACTTCAACATTGCCTGGAAAATATTTTGTTATATCAATGATCTTAAACTCACCAGAACCTATCCCAAATAAAGGGTGTTCTAACCACGTATAAAACGCGCTAGCAAAGATCGGATATCTAGTCTCTGATCCAGTGACCCCCTTTGTTAGTTGACTATAAAATCTTTGATCTTGAGTAATATTCGTTGATATATATATATAAGAAATAGCTATTATGCTAAACAAAATTATCAAGCCTAATAAAAATTTTATTTTTATCTGTTTATTTAAAATTTCAAAAAGTAAGTAAGTAAAAATAATGATTGGTAAAAGATACATTGTAGCTCTAGAGCCAGCTATCATTATTCCAAGGACGCAAATTCCGGCAACACTTATGCCTATATACTTTTCAAAAATTTCTTTGCTATTTATCGAAACTAATGCTACACAAAAAACTAGCAGCATAAAAATAGCGCTATGATTTACGTGTCCTATTGATTTAAGCTCAAAAAGTGCTAAAGGATCATTTGAAGTGAATTTTTCTACACAAGCAGGGATAAATGCAGCAATCAAACCAGCAAATAAGGCAAAAAATAAAAATTTAAAATTTATTTTTTCTACGCCGACACTTCTGGCTACAAAGAAAAATAGCATACACCTTAGCGGATCAAGCGCTCTTGATGCAGAAACTCCATTTACAAGGCAACTTATAAAAGTAGCCAAAACAAAGATAAAAAGCGAGATATTTATGAGATCAAATTTAAATTGCTTTTTTTCTTTGACGCAAATATAAATTCCAACCAATACAAAAAGTGTAAGTGAAATTTGCTTTAAGCCCTCAGTTACTGGCAGTGTAAATAAGACAATAACTAAAAAGAGATTGTAGAGCTTAGACACAATATCGTTTTTCATGCAGATCCTTTAAATTTTAAGTGGGCATTTTATCATTGCTGAACTAAAAATAATATACAATTAAACAAAAATTAAAAGGAAGTATCGTGCCTGATGTGAAAATAAGCTTTGTAGTGCCCGTTTTTAACAAAAAGGAACACATTAAGGATTGTTTAAATTCACTTATATCTCAAGATATGGATGATATTGAGATTATAGTTATTAATGATGGAAGTACTGATAATACGCTAGAAATATTAGAAGAATATAAAGATAAAATAATATTAAAAACAAAGAGCAATGCCGGTGTTAGCGCTGCCAGAAATGACGGTATATTGCTAGCTAGTGGCAAATATACTATCTGCGTAGATGCTGATGACTATGTGGAAAAAGATTATGCTTCATGCGTTTATGATATTGCAGAAAAATTTGATGCCGACATAGTGATAACAGATATGTGTAAGGTATATGGTCATAAAAAGCTCCTTCTGAGGGATTTTGAGACGAAAGAGGATGGCGTAATAGATAAAAACGAGTATCTAAAAAGGCTTTTAGCCTCAAGGCACAACAAAGTCTTGCATAATGCGGCAAACAAGGCGATTAGGACTAAAATTTTAAAAGAAAATTTATTTCCAGTTGGGATCACGCAAGCTGAAGACTTTCACACTGTAGTGAGAAATGTTATCGCTTCAAAAACTCTTGTAAAGCTAAATAAGACTTTTTATTGCTATAAGATAGGAGACAACAACACTGCTGGCTTTGAAAAATTAAAAGCTGTGATGGATCATAAATTTGTTTATGACGACATAATCTCAATTTTAAAAAACAAAAATTTAGCTCTTGAAATGGTGTCAGATCTAGAGCTTAGAAAGATAAAAAGCGTCTATATGCCAGCTATTTTGGCAAGACCAAATCTTAAAAATAGTAGCTATGTAAAGGCACTTGATCTTTTTTATGCAGATATTGATAGCATCATAAACTCATCTGGTTTTTCAAAGCTTAGACTAAAGCAGAGAATTTTGCTTAAAGTGCTAAAAAATGTAAAATCGTACGAAAATGTATCAAAAATTTTAAAAATCTTTAATACAATAAATGGCTTTTTGTCAAATAAAAAAATGAAAGAATTTAAAGAGTAGAAAATGATAAATATACTTGAGCTTGAAAGCTCTCTTGGATTTGGTGGGCAAGAACACCGTACACAGCGCGTGATAAACGGACTTGATAAGAGTAAATTTAAGGTTTTTTATGGGCTAAATCCTGGCTCAAAAAGCCTTGAAAAGCAGATAGAGTGCGAATTTGTCGAGTTTAATCTCAAAAAGTCTTTTAATATCTTTGAAATTTTAAAAATTTGCAAATTTGTAAAACAAAATAATATAAAAATCATCTCAACGCACTCAGGAAAAGATGGTACCATTGGGGCGATTGTGGGTAAAATTTGTGGCGTTAGTGTGGTTCGTACTAGGCATTTGCAGCTGCCTATAACATCCCCTTTGCCTTATAATCTAAGTACAAAAGTAGTAGGCGTATGTGACTCAGTTTGTGCTGATCTTATCAAAAGAGGCGTGAAAAAAGAGAAGGTACTAAAAATTTACACTGGCATTGATACGCAAAAGTACACACCAGAATTTAAGATAAATATGAAAAAAGAATTTGGCCTAAGTGACGATGTAGTAGGCATTTGTATTGTGGCAGTGCTAAGGGCTGCTAAAAACCACAAGCTCTTAATCGATGCTTTTAGTGAGCTAAATTTAGAAAAGTCAGCCCTTTTCATCGTAGGTGACGGCCCTCAAAATGAGAACCTAAAAGAGTATATAAAAGATAAAAAAAATATCTTTATGCTCGGCAACAGAACCGATGTGAGCGATTTTTTGGGCTCACTTGATATTTGTGTGTTACCTTCAGATATGGAGGCCATCGGTGGAGCGCTACTTGAGGCGTCTTCGTGTAAGCTGGCTACCATCGGAAGCGACGTGGGAGGTCTTGGCGAGGCAGTAAGCGACGGAAAGAGTGGATTTTTATTTCAAAATGGCGATAAAGAGGGGCTAAAAAAAGTGCTTGAAAAGCTTATTTTGGATAAAAATTTAAGAAAACAGATGGGCGAGTTTGGCAGAGAGTACGTAAAAGAAATTTTTAGTATCGAAAAAATGATAGAAAACACTCAAAATTTATATATGGAACTTGCAAAATGAGCGTAACAGTTTTAATGTATCATCATGTGCTTAAAAAAAGCGGGTTTATTGCAAGTAGCGTAGATGAGTTTAGAGATCAGATGAAATTTTTAGCTCAAAATGGCTACAAAACGCTAAGCTCGGCTGAGTTTGTGACATATAAAAAAGGTGAGCTTGGTGTGCCTAAAAAGAGTGTCTTTATCACATTTGATGATGGCTGGAAGGATAATTTCGTCTACGCATATCCTATTATCAAGGAATTTAATCTTAAAGCGACTATTTTTCTAGTTGCTGGCTGGATAGAGCAGGCGAGTAGAAAAAGTGGCGAGTTTATAGAGCTAGATCATAATGAATACAAAAATGCTGCACCAACTAGACCTGAAGATGTCTTTTTAAACTACGAAGAAATAACAAAGATGAAAGAGTGCTTTGACTTTCACTCGCATACTTATACGCATTTTGATGATTATTTTGGTATTTGTGAAATGAAAGAAAATTTTACAAAATGCAAAGAATTTATGTATAAAAATTTTGGCTTTGATGATAAGCTACTTTGCTGGCCAAGAGGTAAATTTAATGATGAGCTAAAAAATGTGGCAAAAAGCGTTGGCTATGAGGTTTTTTTTACAACAAAGCGTGGGATAAATAAATCTGATGGTGTGCTTGATGATATAAGGCGCATAGCTGTAAAAAAAGATGCAAGTTGGCTAAAAAAGACACTATTTATCTATCAAAATGACTTTTTAGGCTCAATATATTCAACACTAAAATCTTAGGAGAAATTTTACTTTGTAAAAATTCTCTCATTTTTAGCAATATGTTTTTCATAAAATCTTGAAATTTTGTATGAGAAATTTTTATTAGATTTTTTAAAAAGAGAATTTATCTTCTCTTTTTGCTTTCTTTGGTTTTCCAAGCTAGAGTTGCCTAGTTCCTCTGGATGAGAAAAGATGTTGCTAAAATACATTTTTAGATCAGTGTTTTTTAGGATCGCTTCCCATTTATCGGCTCCGTAAAGACCATCTTTGTAAAAATCAAGCAGAGCTTTTGCACTCTTTCTTGTTAGAATGTAAGCAGCAGTTCTATATATACTAGCGTATGAGTATGGTGAGATAAGATATAAATTTTCTTTTATTTTTTTGCCAAAAGCACGAAATCTACTATTTAAACCATCTTGCACACCACATATTAAAATGCTATCACTACTTATATCTTTGCATAGCAAAAAGGCCTCATTTATTAATTCGTCATTTCCAATAACATCATCCTCTAATATTAAAGTAAATTCTGCGTCGCCTTGTAAAAAATCCTCATAAGCTTTTATGTGTGACATTGTGCATGCTAGCTCACCTGGTGTCGCAATTAATGGTGGTATTTTAAATTTATAATCTTCATTGCAAGATTTTAATAAGCAATCTATCATTGCATTGTAATACTCATTTACACTAAAATTTTTAGCATCAACCGCATCTATTATTTTAAATTCATCATATCTTTTAAATTGTCTTTGTAAATTTTGCCTTCGCTCTTCATCTCTTTTT
The DNA here is from genome assembly GCF_902460705.1 of Campylobacter concisus. GTDB lineage: Bacteria > Campylobacterota > Campylobacteria > Campylobacterales > Campylobacteraceae > Campylobacter_A > Campylobacter_A concisus_Z. The sequence goes on from NZ_CABPUP010000001.1 coordinate 797,389, forward strand.
AATGATATTACATAGATGGGATTATTCATTTTTTGCTCCAACTTTTGAGTCAAATTCTAACTTGACTTTATATGCAAGGCCTGCTAGATCAAGCTCTTTTTTGTTTATATGCTTTTGGGTGTTGATTAAATCGTCACTAGAATTTCTTTTATAAATTCCAGCGATTCGAGCTTCTTCATCAGCGTTTAAAATACAAAGAATGTCACATTTACTTATACGTAAAAGTGGGTTTGCGCTTACGTATATTACGACTTTTACGAATAGCATGATAAATTTAAAAAATGGTTTTAACTCATCTTGATGATCACTTTTGATTTTTATCTTTGGACGAGCTATAAATAAATTTAGGCTCATTACATCATCATCGATTACAGCGATTTGATAAGGTTTAAAGTTTTTAAATCCATTTTTTCTAATTTGCTTTGCAAGTGTGCTTTTGCCACTACCATGAAGCCCAGTAAGAGCGATTAAGGCCTGTTTTTTATCTTTTAAAATTTCTTTACAAGCCTCATTTAATGCTTCAAGCATTATTTATAGCCTCTATTTCTAAAATTTGAATATAAATTTCCTAGTATTGGAGTCGAATATATAAAAAGCTTCTTTTTAACTCTAAAAATGTAGTCACTCTCGCTCTTCGCATTGTTTGATATATCGATACGTCTTATCTTAAATTTATCATCTCCTACGCAAAATCCGCCATCTATCACGCTAAAAGCAAAGTCATAATAATCTCTCACGACTTTTAGTGAAAGCTCGTTAAAGTGCCCTTTGGGAAAGCAAAACCCAAATTCTTTTTTTTTAGGAAATAGCTCTTTTATCTTAGCAAGCGAGCTAGAAAATTCCTCTCTTAATTTTACTTCATCGTTACTTTTGCAAGAAAAGTGGCTTGCTGTATGGCTATCAAACTCAAAAAGTTCGCTCTCTTGCATCTGCCTGATCTCGTCTAAATTTAAAAAATACTCCGCATCTTTATCATAATCGATCTCTTTATGTTTTTTAAATGCAAAGTCGTAATCTTGCCTTTTAAAATCCTTGATCTTATCTGTTATCAAAAAGCACACAGCTGGAATTTTTAGCTCTTTTAGGATAGGAAATGCAAATTTATAATTATCAAAATATCCATCATCAAAAGTTAGTAAAATACTCTTTTTTGAAGCTTTTGCTCGGCCACTAGTTATATCTTTAAACTGGCTGTAGTTTATAAATTTATAGCCCTCATTTAACGCCATCAAAAGCGCCTTTTTAAATAGCTCTGGTTTAATGGCAAAGTCGTTTTCATTGTTATTGCAGTGATGCATCGTTAGCACGCAAACTGGGTAGTTCATTTTTGCTCCAGTAAATTTTTAATAGCCTCTTTTAGCGTCTTATGGCTAAAGTTTTCATCCACAAATTTAAAGGCATTTTGTGAGTAAATTTTGGCTTTTTCAGGCTCATTTATCAGCTCCAAAATGCACTCTTTTAGTGAAATTTCATCTAAATTTCTAGCACAAAGCCCACGCTCTCTATCTTTAATTAGCACGTTCATCGGGGCGTTATCATAGACTACGACTGGCACTTTTGAGCTCATTGCCTCAAGTAAGACCGTACCAAGCCCTTCAGAGTGCGAGGCAAATACGTAGATATCAAAGCTTTTTATAACATTTGCCGCGTCATTTCTAAAGCCGGTGAAGATGGTCTTGTCTTTTTCATCAAACATAGAGGCGATCTGCTCTCTTGTGCCGTCGCTAATGTTGCCAGAAAAAACAATAGTCGCATCCTTTGTCTTTAAAATTTCTTTTGCAGCACTTGCAAAGTCAAAGACACCTTTCTTGCGGTAAAACGAAGTAAATGTACCGATAACTAGCTCATCTTGAGATATATTAAACTCATCTCTAAATGTGCTTTTTGTAGCATCTATCGCCTCCACATCGACCGTGCTTGGCATAAAAAAGAGCCTATCTTTGCTAACGCCGATGCTTAGAAGATACTCTTTGACACTATCTGAGATGTATAAAATTTTATCAAATAGCTTTTTGTGCATGAGTTTTGAGAGAAAGCCTTTTATAGGAAAAAGATTATGCCTTTCCTTGTAAAATTTAACGCCTTTCCTTCTGTAAAATAGCCCAGCAATTGCCCCAACCCAGCTATCAGTAGAGCCGTGTGTGATCAAGACATCTATCTTGTTCGAGCTTATTGCTTCGCAAAGTGCTGGTACGCTTTTATGAAAATTTTTCTTATTCATCTCTTGTGCTATAACACTAAAGCCTTCTTCTTTTGCAATGCTTTCTATCTGAGAGTTTGGGTTGCAAAAAAGTATGACATTGTGACCCATCTCACGCATAAAACGCATCTCGTTTAGCGTCTTGTTTTGCTCACCACCCCAGTTAAAAAGTGTCTGCGTGTGAAGAATGTTCATCTGCCTATCCTAAAATTTCTTTTATTTTGGCTTTTATTTTTGGCATTTCGTCGCTAAAATCCATCAATGTCTTTTCTATGCCATACTTTGCTATGCCCTCTTTATCGCAAGGCACAAAGTCCCAGTCTTTTTGATAAACAGTATGTTTGCCCATGCTTTGGATTCCATTTTGCGCTGTGTAGCCATTTTCCATGAGTGAGTTATCCCAAGGTCCCCACTCAAAAGCATTGCTTGGACCAAAAAAGGCTATGACTGGCACATCATTAGCAGCGGCAATGTGCATGATGGCGGTATCAACACCGATAAAAAGGCTTGAACTCTTTGAGAGGGCGATAGTTTGTTTTAAGCTTAGTTTGCCACCTAAATTTATAGGCTCACTTTTGCAAATTTTTAGCACACTTGCAAGCTTTTCAAGCTCGTTTTCTTTGTTGTCGCTTGTTAGCACGACTTTTATGTTTAGCTCATTTTCGCAGTAGTCTATGAGCTCTGCCATGCTCTCATCGTTTGCACATTTAAACATCCAGCGACTCGTTAGATGCATGTGTACAAAGTGTTTTGGTAAATTTAGATGATCCACGCTCTTATCTGAAAATACACCTACCTTTTTACTCACTGGTTCAAATCCTAAAGCTCTTAGCGCGTTTAAATTTAGATCGACCGTGTGAGAAAAATTTTCGTAGTATTTTGCCTTTACGCTTAAGAGATTGTTTATTGCCTCGTGCTTGCTCAAAAAGCCAACTATTTTTTTGATCTTTGCATATTTTGAGATGATCACACCGCGATCGCCAGTGGTCGTTTGTATCGCCATGTCATACTTCTCTTTTTTGATCGCTCTTATAAATTTTAGCTCTGTGCCGAGCTTTTTAAAAAAGCCAGAATTTGCACTTTGTCTATCGTAAATGTGAATTTTATTTATGTAAGGATTTCCTTCGATCATCGCTTCTGTGCCTTTGTTTAGAGCAAAGTCGATGGTTGCATCTGGGTAGTAGTGGTGCAAATTTTCAATGAGCGGCGTGGTTAAAAGCACGTCGCCGATATTTCTAAATTTAATTACAAGTATTTTCATTTTATATATTTCCAAAATGTGTACTGAGCGTAAAGTCTGGCTATGACGTAGCCAGTAAAGCCCTCTTTAAAGCCACCTTTTAGCACATAAAGCTTAAAAAATGTCCACGCTGGGCTTGTTAGAGCTTTAAATAAATTTCTCTTTGCACCCATACTTGAGTAGCGATTTTGCTTAGCTATAAACTGCTCGATGCTCTCATATGCATAGTGTAAGAAGTGATTTTTAAGCACTCCAAGCTTTTGTGTGCTGTCATTTAAAACGACCTTTTCATGCACGGCTCTGCCGTCAAATTTGGTAAAATTTTTGTTAAAAAGCCTCACCGTGTAGTCTGGATAGAGCCCCATATTTTTGATCGCTTTGCCAAAGAAAAAATTTAGCCTAGCTACGTTGTAAGCCATAAATTTTGGCTCTTTTAATGTATCTATGATCTCGTTTTTAAGTTCATCCGTGATCACCTCATCGCTATCAAGCACAAAGACCCACTCATTTTTAGCTAGATCCACGCCCTTTTGCTTTTGCGCGCCAAATCCAAGCCATACTTGCTCGTAGAATTTAACATTACTAAAATTTTGACAAATTTGCTTTGTACTATCGCTTGAGCCACTATCAACCACAATGACCTCATCCGCAAAATTTGTACTTTCTAGTACTTCTTGCAGATATTTTTGGCTGTTAAAAGTTAAGATAACGACACTTAGCATTTATACTCTTTTTCGTAAAATCTTTTAAAGCGTTTGTGAAACCAAAAGTACTCCTCTGGCCTTGCTCTAACCATCTCTTCGCACGCACTGCACTGCATTTGCGTCGCTTTTTGCACAGCATCTTCTTTGTCAAACGTGCTTATGTCAGTAGGCTGCTCAAAGCAAATTTCATTTAAATTTTCACCTTTTTGGTAGATAAATGCATTTATGATTAAAGCATTTGTCTTTTGCGCTAGCACGCTTGCTGCTGGCGTGTGAAGCACATCTTTGCCGAAAAACCGCACCTTTATGCCATCTTTTGGTGCGGTGTTTTGATCAACTAAAATTCCTACTATTCGCCTAGCTTTTAGCGCTTTTAAGATATCTTTTGCACCGCCATCTTTGTCGATTAGCTCCACATCAAACTGCGATCTGTTGGCTCTTAAAATTTTATCCATGATGCTGCTATCAAGCCTTCTGCCAAGCACTGAAGATGGCCCAAAATGAGCTGCAACTGCTAGGCCAAATATCTCCCACTGCCCAAAATGCGCAGTTGTGACGATGATAGGCCTGCCAGACTTCATCGCATCAAGTAAAAAGTGCTCATTTTTAAAAACAACTTGCTCTAGTATCTTTTGCTTTGTCGTGTTTTGATTTAGGATAAAATTTATACCAAGATATTTTGCAAAGTTGTAGTAACATTTTTTAGCGATCTCTAGCTTCTCTTCCTTGGTTTTTGACTCACCAAATGCAAGATTTAAATTTGTCATAACGATATGAAGTCGCTTTTTATTAAGCTTCATATACGAAAAAGCTAAAAATTTAGCGAGCAAATCTCTAAGTGAGCTAGGTAGTAAAAATATAAAAAACTTTAAAGTATAAAAGCCAGTCAGATAGAGCTTATCCATTTAGTAGCCTTTTTGCAAAATTTGCAACCGTTTCTGGAAAAATCTCTCTTATGCAAAAGTCGTTTTTATCGATACTTCTCGCATCTATTTGCTTGCCCATATCTATAACTAAATTTTTATCCGTGATGTAAGCATTTCTGTGGCTTGGACGGTTACCAAAAAGTGTGATAGAAGGTCTATTTATCGCCCATGCAAGGTGTGTTAGGCCACTATCGTTGCCGATTACCAGATCGCAGCTTGAGATGAAATCTATCATCTCTTTTATGCTTAGCTTTTCAAGTAACTTTGCCTTGGTGTCTGAGATGATCGCCTCAGCCCTTACTTTTTCGCTCTCACTTCCGTAGCAAAGGTAAATTTCGCACTCTTCAAGTAGCCTGATCACATCTTTAAATTTGTTATAAATTTTGCTCTCTTCGCTTGCGAATGCAGCGATTAAAACACGTTTTTTACCACTTTCATTTTTATAAATTTCACTTACTTCAAAGCAAGGCGCTTTTTCTAAAATTTCACTTGCTTCAAAGCTAAAATTTAGAGCGAAAGCCACAAGTGCCAAATTTCTAATGATTATATTTTCGTTGTAATCAATTTTAAATTTATGCCTATAAAGCCTAGCTGCGATCTTTTCTTTGACACTTTCTCTGCTAAATCCATAAGTTTGCTTGCCTATTATTTTTGCGACGACGGCTGATTTAAAAAGCCCTTGCAGATCGATCACTTTGTCAAATTTACTAAGGGTTTTTAGTATCTTGTAACTTTGTTTAAAGCTTTGTTTAAGCGGTAAAACGACTAGCTCGTCGATAAGCGGATGATCTTTTAAAAGGCTTGCGAAACGAGCATCAACCAGCCACGTGATATGGGCATTTGGGTAGTGTTTTTTGATAAACTGAAGCACAATAGCTGCGTGCACGATGTCCCCAAGAGCGGAGAGTTTGACGATGGCTATTTTTAGTTGATTTTTGTTTTGCATTGATCACTTTAGATATAAATTTTTGGTATGATTTTAAAAAAAAATGCTTAAAAAAGGGCTAAAATGGCGAAAAGTTACATCTGTGTCTTTGACTGCGAAACGATACCTGATGCAAATTTGATAAGAAAAATTTATGGCATTGATGGGAGCGATGAAGATGTGAGCGTGCAAGCGATGGCGCTGCAAAAAGAGGCCAGTGGTAGTGAGTTTTTGCCTGTGATGTTTCATAGAGTTGTGGCGATATCTGCTGTTATGGCTGATGAGTACGGCAAATTTTTAAAAGTTAGCACGATGGAGGGCAAAAATGAGCGCGAGATCATCGCTAAATTTTTAAAATTTATAAATGATTATAACCCAAGACTTGTTAGCTTTAACGGCCGTGGCTTTGACCTGCCGATGCTAATGGTGCGTGCGATGCGTTATAACTTAAACGCAGCGGCGTATTACGAGAGCGAAAATAAAGAGCTAAACAAAAACAAATGGGAAAATTATAGGGCAAGGTATTCGCCTAAATTTCACCTTGATCTGCTTGATTTTATAAGCGATTTTGGAAGCGTAAGAGGACTAAAGCTTGACACACTTTGCGCTAGCTTAAATTTACCTGGCAAGTACGACGTGCACGGCGATCAAGTGCTTGAGCTATACTATGCAGGAGAGCTTGATAAGATCAACGAATACTGCGAAAGCGACGTGCTTAATACCTACTGGCTCTTTTTAAAATTCGAGCTTTTACAGGCAAATATCTTGCAAGATGACTATATAAATCACCTAAACGTGATGAGTGAATTTCTAGCCAAAAACTGCGCTCACAGAGGATATACTGAGGTCTTTTGCGCTGCGATAAGCGACGAGCTAGCTAGACTTAATGGCAAGCTTGATTACGAGATAAAGATCCAAAAAGAAGACGATGAAGAATTTGATGATTTTAGCGATCTTGATGGTGTGAAAGATACGCCAGAGCAGCTAAATGAGCGTTTGGCAAGACAAGGGCTTGATGGACTTTTAAAAAAAGCTAGCGAGGTTGCGTCAGCTGTCAAAAAAGATAAGAGCTTTATCGAAGAGAAACTACCTGAAATAAATTTGGACGAAGAGTAGAAATTCTACGCTTTTAGGCCGTAAAATATCTTTTGCTGCCCTATGGAATTAATATCCTGATCCACGGAATATCACGGATATTCAAATCCAAATTCATACTCTTTTAAAACTCCATTAGAAAAGATGAATTTCTCGTAGTAGAGTGGCATATCAAATTCTTGTAAGAGTTTGCTTTCATTTTGCTCAGTGATGTAGGTGACAATAGAGGTGGCATTTTCTTCTTGCAGATCGTTTGGCTTACCTAGCTTCTTTAAAATTTGCTCTTGTTTATCACCAAGTTTGATACCAGAATTTGTAGTGAAATCTTTTATTATATTTGCTTTTCGCAAAATATTTCTGATACTAATTGGATCATCTATGACTGTTAAGTTACCTTTACCTCACTATCTTCTATTTATTTGAATTTTCCGGTCGATATTCTAGTGGCTTTGCTAAGTATTAAGAGCTCAAAAACATATAAATTTTGTACTATAAATATATTTACTTTTTAATATGTTGCTCAAATTACCTAGTTACTGCTTATTTTTCATAAAATTTTTTCTCATGTCATTAAGAATTTTTGGAGTGATTTGATTTATATAAAGTCTATCGTCTTTATCATGATTCGTATAGTAATTTTCTACTTTACTAATCTTTTCATCGTTTGTAGTTTCATCTATATATCCAAATTTCCAAGTATACTCATACAAATAAAATTCCGAGACTAATTTTTTAAAAAGTATATAAAAGTCTACTATATTTTCGTCTCTGTCTTGGGTTCCGCCTTTAAACTCAACTGTATTACCATTAGCTGTAACGCTCCACATAGACATATCGTCGTAACAAAAACTCCATTTTTTCATTTTCTCTTTGTAAATAATGGCACACTCTTTTATGTCTATTGCTCGACCCAGATTGTCTTCATTATAATTACGTAAAATCTTTACAGAATAGCTATCGCTACCTATTTTAAAATAATAGTTAGATACGTCTTTGCATTTAAAATTTGGTATTTCATCTTTTTCCATACCATTGAAGGCCAGCAATGATACTAATAAAAGTGCACTATTTAAAAATTTGAAAAATTTCATATTCTATGATCCATCGGTACTATATCCATTAGGATTTTTTATTAGGAATTTTTTTAACAGCATCCGCATCATATTCTATACACTTGTCGTCACATTGAAAATTCAAGACTTTTGTTAGAAGCGAAACAATGATCGAATTTTCTTTTTTTGTTTAACTAATAGCAATTAGTTACATTGCTTCTTGTGTCATTTAAAGAGTAGCTATTGATGACACAAAGATTTTTCTTTTTATTTATTTCTGTAAAAAATACTGATTTTATTTCATCTAGAATGTCTATAATATCAGGTTTTATTAAGGTTTTATCCGTGTTTAAAAGCATCATTTGTATTTTGTTGTTTTGTGTTTTTAAAAACGTAAGCACAGCTAAAGCACCATCTAGTTTTACTGCAACTGGCTTATGGGGTATTGTATTATTGCTATCTATTTTGCATTGCTCATAGTCATCTTTTGTCCATTGGCTTTGAAACTTTTTAGAGATAAACATGCAGTTTATTTCGGCTATATTGGCATTTTTTGAGGCCCAAAAGCGTTTAAATTTATGACTATTAAAAAGCTTATTAATAGTATGGTTTTAAATTTAATCTTTTATCCTTTGTAAATTTATTAGTCAGGTAAATTCTTGGATGTAAATTTATAAACATCTACGCTACCGTCTTTTTCCTCATATAGCCATAGCTCACAGATATTTTCAGGATTAGTGTCAAATAACTGAACCAAGAGAGTATTTTTGTTTATCCATTTAAAATCAAAGTCATAAGAATAGTTATTTGCATCATAGGTCTTGTATCTTATATTTTTCATACATTCTATGTCTTTTATAGGAGGTTCATAAATAAGAACATTTAAAATCGGCTCTTTATACATATTTAATATTGTATCTCTGCGGTAAGTGACCATACTTTCAACCCAAATTTTCTTTGTAAGCTTTTTACAGTCTTTATTCAAAAACTTTTTAGGTATTGTCTTTTTTCCACAGTTATAATCATAATCATCTGTTGCAAATGATAAATTTACAGCTACAAGTAAAGCTAAGATTATTTTAAAGATTGATTTCATAAATATATCGTTCATTATTAGTCAGGTAAATTTTTAGACGTAAAACTATATACATCTACACCACCATCTTCTTCTTCATATAGCCATAACTCACAGCTTGATTTAGAATATTTATCAGCATGAAAATGTAGTTGTACCAAAAGACTTTTGTTGTTTAACCACTTAAAATCAAAGTCGTAACAAAAATTTTTATTACACTCTTTGTATTTTTGATTTTTTAGATGTTGTATTTCTTTAATTTTTAAGTCGTAGTCGCCATATAAATTTAAAATAGGCTCTTTGTATATATTTAATATAGTTGTTTGACGATAGGAAACCTTGCTTTCATTCCAAATGTCTTTTGATATTGTTTTGCAACCTTGACTCAAAAACTTTTTTGATATTGTCTTTTGCTTCCAGCTATCATAATAATCATCTATATAATTATCTGTTGAAAATGATAAATTTACAGCTACAAGTAAAGCTAAGATTATTTTAAAGATTATCCTCATAATATTTCCTCAAAAGTATTTTTATATCCCTCTTTTAATATCTCAATAGGATCTGCTAAGTCTTTACGTCTTTTAAATTTATTGTTTGGATCATTAGTGACAGTCAAAGCATCACAATAGCTATTAAAAATTTTTTATTTTCATAGTAATATCCTATTTCTTCGGCTTTGAAAAAAAGTAGAAAAATAAGCAAATAAAAGAAAATCTAAAAACCACTATACTTTATATCTTTTTAAATTTATTTTGATCGCTGCAATTCTTTAAAATACTCTTTTGATATAAGCATATTTTTTGGTATCCATTCCTTTTTGTTTAATGTCTCACACTCTTCAAAATTTACTATAGCTCTTTTGTTTTCATCGGCATCTATTCGTAGTGCTAGGTAGCATCCATTGCCTTCATATATGTATTCATCTGCAAAGTAGGCTACTTTCTCGCCATATTCGTCATCATCTGTCTCTGGGTCAAGATCTATATTTTTATTCCTGGCTACTCCAGATATTTTTACAATATCTTTATATGCGTTATTTTCATAGGTTAGACTAAATTTGATCTTATCTTTTGCTATCTGCTTTGTACTTAAATCTATACTTATGGTATCTGTTTTGTATGTAAAGACTTGTGCAAACGAACCACTACAAAAAAATACTATAAAAAATATAAATAAAATTTTTTTCATCTAGTTTCCTTTATGTTGTCAATATTGCCATTTTCTATAGTAGGTAGACTGTAATTGGGTGTAAAATTTTCCGGATATACAAATGTAAAATTTTTGTTTTTATATATAGAATATCTTACCTCATCTTTTTGGTTACCTCCTAATATTACAAGATTATTATTTTTTGTTACAGCAACAACAAACCCAACATGTCCTGTTCCATTTTTATTAACAATAACTGCTAAACTACCATATGCGGGCTTGTCCAATTTTTTCCCCCAATTTTTCCAGGAGTATGCACCAGCACTATTGGTTCCTTTTATACCAACCTGGGACATTACCCAGTTTACAAAACTGGAGCACCAAGGTGTTTCATCGTCTTTGAAATTTCCTGAAGTAAACGAGTGGTATTCTATGATTTTAGGGTTGTGGTCTTTGCCTGTTATTTCTTTTACTCCTACTTCTTCTCTTGCGATAGCTATCCAAGGCAGCTCTTCTTTTTTTATCTTTATTACCCCAACCCCCTCATCACCATCTTCCCACATACCACTATCTACTCTAGTTAAACTCTTTGATTCATTAAAAGAGTTAATAAATTTATCCATATCCTTTTTATTTAATAAATTTATACCAAGCTTATCATCTTTATCTATATTAGACTGATTATTGCTAGAGCTCTCTTCTTTTGCATAAATTTGATAGCTCTTATTTGTCTTCTCATCACTTTTTAGCTCTTTGCTTAGCTTATCATCTTCATATATAT
>NZ_CABPUP010000002.1:0-200741 GCF_902460705.1 Campylobacter concisus
TCTTTCACTTATCATTGTTAATTTTATGGAGTTAGTATTTTTAAATACCTATACATTTGCGAACTTTTTTGAGCTTTTCACGAATTTTAGGTATCTTTAAAGCCAGTTTCTTAAATAATTTTGCTAATTTTTCCTTTGCAAAAATAGTCTTTTAGGCTATTTAAACAAATTTGACCCGATCAAGGGGATTGAACCCCAGTAAGCACTTTAAAACTATCTTTTGTAGGCATTTTAATTTAAACAAATTTGACCCGATTTAGGGGATTGAAACTCGCTTACCGCTTTTTCAGTTACTGCTACATCTGTATTTAAGCAAATTTGACCCGATCAAGGGGATTAAAACAGTTACATAATCGCTTGTTGCATACTGATCAACAATAACATTTAAACAAATTTGACCCGATCAAGGGGATTGAAACACTTCAGCCATTTTTCCGAAAAACGTAGTATCGATGAAATTTAAACAAATTTGACCCGATCAAGGGGGCTAAATTCCATAATCCATATATAAATTTGGGCCATTTCGCTTACATAAAAATTGTAGATCTTTTTGCTTTCATTTTTTGCGACATATCTTGCCTATGTTTCATTTTAAGTTGCTGCATATTTACAAAAGGAAGAGTAATGAAAATAACAGCAAGAGATGTGATAATAGTGGCATCTATCAAAAGAAACATCAATCTACAAGCAAGAATTGTAAAGTCAAAAAAGATCTATATAAGAAAGCAAAAGCGTTCAAATTATCCTAAGCTCAAATAGTCTATTACCAAGAAACACTATGATGCCTACTCAAATGTGATCCAGTATCTCTATCCGTTTCAAGTGTTTTAAGTGGATTAGCCTAGCAAAGATAGAGTATAGTCGTCAGCACTTTTTATCGTAAAAGTATTTTTCGCAATTATTTTTTACACCAGTGATATTATCATTTATAATAACTTTTGAGTAGAAATATTTTAATGTGAGCTTGGTATTTTTAACAAGGTAGTTTTTTATCTTAATATTTAACGTCTAAAAATATGTGCCATATTGGGTGCCATCTACTTAGGCATTATTAGCAATTTTAATAAACTTATATAAAATATAAAGTAACGTATTTTAGGGATTTATAAACCAAAATAAGTCTTAAGAAATACTAGGCAGTTCGATTCTGCCTCTAACCACCATTAACCTTTCCTTAAATATTAATCCCTTTCTCTTAGTTCTATTAAATTTCGTATTTACAAGACTTCTAGGTTATTTATAAAGTTTAAATAAATTTTTATTATTAATAAATTTAAAATATAACAATGCTATCTTTATCTTATATATTCTAAGACAAATAAAATCTTCAAGATCAAATAAAAATTTTGTAAAATACAATCTTGTAAAAATTTATCCTAAATAAGCTTTTTAATCAAAATATTATATTTATATCAAGTTATCCTTAAAATATAAGTTTAATCTAAATTCATAAGAGATATAATCTTAGTTAAATTTATATTAACTTAGGAGGTTTCATGGATTTTCTCATGAATTTAAGTGAAGGCATGCAGTTTGCTATCCAGCTTCTCATCGTCCTTATCTGTTTGTTCTACGGAGCTAAAAAAGGCGGTATCGCACTTGGTATGCTAGGCGGTATCGGTCTTATAGTTCTTGTTTTTGGATTTAACATCGAGCCTGGTAAGCCAGCTATTGATGTTATGCTAACTATCCTTGCTGTCGTTGTGGCAAGTGCTACGCTTCAAGCCAGTGGTGGCCTTGATGTTATGCTTCAAATAGCAGAGACTATACTTAGAAAAAATCCAAAATATGTAAGTATCTTGGCTCCATTTGTAACATGTACACTTACTATCTTATGCGGTACTGGACACGTTGTTTATACCGTGCTTCCTATCGTTTATGATATTGCTATCAAAAATGGTATCCGCCCAGAGCGACCAATGGCAGCAAGCTCAATAGCTTCACAAATGGGCATCATCGCAAGCCCAGTTTCTGTTGCTGTTGTAACTCTTACAAGCTTTCTTATTAATGCTAAAACTCACCTAGCTGGCTTTGATGGGTATTTAGATCTTTTAAAGATTACGATTCCATCAACATTTTGCGGCGTTTTAGCGGTAGGAATTTTTAGCTGGTTTAGAGGCAAAGATCTTGATAAAGACGAAGTATTTCAAGCAAAGCTTCAAGATCCTGAGTTTAAAAAATATGTTTATGGCGATAGTGCGACGCTTTTAGGCAAAAAGCTTCCTGGCTATCAATGGGCTGCGATGTGGATATTTTTAGGCTCTATCCTTGTAGTTGCACTTCTTGGATATTTTAAAGATCTTCGTCCAAGCTGGACTACTTACAAAGACGCAACAGTCGTTCAAGTAATAGCTAACCTTCCAACTGAACAAAAAGTTTTAAAAACCTTAAAAATAAAAGACGCTAGCATCCAAACAGAGGCGGCTGAGCTAAAAGTAGCAAACGATAAGCTAAATGCCAATCAAAAAGCTCAATCAGTCAAAATCATCGGCAAAGATGCAAATCAAACTCTTACTCGTACAGCTGATGGTGCAGTAACATATATAAATGAAAAAGGCGCAAAAGAAGAATTCCAAGGTGCTTACATCAATATAAGCAACAAACAAGCATCTTCAAAGAGCCTAAGTATGGTTCATGTTATCCAAATTTTCATGCTTTTAACTGGCGCTATCATTTTAATCTTTACACCAACAGATGCTAGCAAGATCGGTAAAAACGAGATATTTAGATCAGGTATGATCGCTCTTGTTGCAGTATTTGGTATCTCTTGGATGGCTGAGACTATGTTTGCAGTGCACACTCCGATGATGAAAGAGGCGCTAGGAAGCATCGTAAAAGAGCACCCTTGGACTTATGCGGTTATGCTCTTGATTATCTCAAAATTTGTAAATTCTCAAGCTGCAGCCTTGGTTGCATTTGTGCCATTAGCATTAAATATCGATGTTAATCCTGCTATCATTCTAGCCTTTGCGCCAGCTTGCTACGGATACTACATCCTGCCAACATATCCAAGCGATCTTGCAGCTATTCAGTTTGATAGAAGCGGTACGACACATATTGGTAAATTTGTTATCAATCACAGCTTTATCATTCCGGGTCTTATTGGTGTTATATCTTCTTGTATATTTGGCTATATTTTTGCAACTGCTTTTGGATATCTATAATAGATAAATTCTCTTGCTGCTAGTAACTTCTAGTAGCAAGGGTAGAATTTATCAAAGCTTATCTTTAAATTTTTGTTTATTGCTCATATAAACAAAGCTTAGCACCTCAGCTACGGCTCTAAAAAGATGTGCCGGTATCGTATCATCGACTTCACAAATTTTATAAAGCTCTCTTGCGAGTGGTGGATTTTCATAAATTTGCACACCATTTTCAACGGCTATTTTTTTTATTTGCAGTGCTAAAAAATCAACACCTTTGGCAAGTATTATCGGCGCCTCATCGCGACTTTTATCATATCTTATCGCCACGGCGTAGTGAGTAGGGTTTGTGATGACTACGTCAGCTTGTGGGATATTTTGCATCATTCGACGCTTGGCTGCACGCATTTGTGCTTGACGAATTCTGCCTTTTACCTGCGGATCTCCTTCCATTTGCTTATACTCATCTTTTATCTCTTGCTTGCTCATACGAAGGTCTTTAAAGTATTGAAAACGCACAATGAGAAGGTCGATAAGTCCGATCACGAAAAGTATAAAAAGCATAACGCTAACTAGGATAATGAGCTTTTCTTTTAGCCAAGCAAGCTGATCAAACATAGAAAAAAAGAGCGTGTGTGGAAGCTCTTTGATAAACTGCAAGAAAAAATAAAATCCAACACCAAAGACAATGCTAACTTTTAGCACGATTTTGATGCTGTCTATCACTTTTTTCATCGAGAATAAATTTTTTAGTCCCTTTAGTGGATTTATCTTGCCAAAATTTGGCATTATAGGCTTTGTGGTAAAGATAAATCCAAACTGCATTACATTTGCGATGACACCAGCGATCGCCACACAGATACAAACCGGAAGTATCATAAGAAGCGATCTTGCAAAGGTATTTACGACGATCATTTTTACAGTTGGCAAGGTCAGTGGCTGACCGATAAATTTTGAATAGTATATATAAAGTGAGATGATCTGTTCTTTCATAAAATTTAGCATCGCAAGTAGTACGCCAATAGCAATAACTAGGGTCACGAACCCAGCTAGGTCCTGACTTTTGGGGACGTTGCCGTCTTTTTTGGCATCTTCTATCTTTTTGGGGGTCGCTTCTTCGGTTTTTTCCTGATCTTCGCCTGCCATCTTTATCCTAAGCTTGCTTAAATTTGGGGCGATTATAGCCAAAATGCGGTTAAACTATCCGCTAAAGCCACCTTTTGCACGTGAAAATTAGGCCTTTTTTGGCTAAAATTAGCAAAAATAAGGAGACACAAAATGTCATTTTTAGAAGGCTTATTTAACATTTTCAAAACCAAAAAACTACCAAAAAGCGATGAAGAGCTACTTTTAGACGAGTATGTAAGCATTTACGACCAAATAAAAGAGAAAAATTTAAACGAATACGACTTTTTATGTGAGTTCATACGATTACTCTCTTTTTTAAGAGCTAGATGCTACGACATTTACCTTGAAAAGTGCCTAGCTGATGGCGATGCCGAGAGGCTAAATGATCTCATTTTTCAATACGCTAAGCTAAATTTACTCCCAGGATGTAGCGGTGGATACGATCAGTGTGAGAGGCTCATACCGGCATTTTTTGCTATCGCTTGCGGTGACACAGATAGTATGGCAAGGATCTTTCCAAAAGGCCTGCCACCCAGCAAAAATGGCTATAAATTTCTATGCGTTATGCATGATTTGCTCACGGCAATGCTTTGGCAAGATGAAAATTTACTTGCCCCTGCCCTAGAAAAGGCTCACGCCTTTGCAGAGTCCAAAAAGCCAGCAAATGAAAGAGAAGCGGTTAAGTTTGTACTTGCCTTGCATGAAAAAGATACGGCCGCTATGAGCGAGCATTTGCAGAAATTTTGCTCTACATTTGGCAGGACAGATGCGCCTAAATTTGAAAAAAGGCTTTATATTTTCGCACACGGACTTCACGCTTTGGCACGCTACTTTTTATCGTTTGAGCTCTTTAAAGAGATCAAGCTACCAAAGAACGAAAATTTCAGTAAATTTTACGCAAAAAGGCTCTTTCAAAATGAAATTCCCAAGCCAAAACTTTATTTTACTTTTCTGCCTGAGCTTGAACTGATAAATGTGATTTTAAATGCGCCAGTAGCTAAAACTCTGATATATCAGCCATATTTGCCAAATGACAAAACATTTTTTCTGGATCACGATGCGATGATTAAAAATTTGGCCGACGAGATCATAAAATCAGGAGCATTAAAGAAGAATTTATAAACTTTTGGCTAATATTCACACCTTACAACCAACAAAGCTCCATAAATCTTTTGCAAAAAAGTGCTTTTTGGTCTTACCAAATTTTAGAAAGGTAGAGTATGTCAAAATACGCTATATTTAAGCATGGCGGTAAGCAATATCGTGTTGGCGAGGGCGAGTACCTTAAGCTAGATCACTTTAGTGCTGAAGCTAAATCAACCGTTGAGATTACAGAAGTTTTGGCTGTAAATGACGGCGAAGTAAAGGTAGGTGCGCCATTTGTGAAGGGTGCAAAAGTTGTTCTTGAGGTCGTAAATGAAGGCAAAGACAAAAAAGTAGTTATCTACAAAAAACGCAGACGTAAAGACTCAAAACTAAAACGCGGCTTTAGAAGACAATTTACACGTGTAAAAGTCGTAAGTATCGCAGCTTAAGGAGATAAGATATGGCACACAAAAAAGGTCAAGGTTCAACCCAAAATAACCGTGATAGTATCGGACGCCGATTAGGTGTTAAAAAATTTGGTGGTGAGTTCGTTCGTGCTGGAAATATAATCATCCGTCAAAGAGGAACAGCAACTCACGCTGGAAATAACGTAGGTCTTGGCAAAGATCACACTATTTTTGCATTAGTCGATGGCTTTGTAAAATTTGAAAGACTTGATAAAAACAGAAAAAAAGTATCTGTTTATCCAGCTGCATAATCTCAGGGGCAATCGCCCCTTTCTTTCTTAAAATTATTCAAAAATCAAAATTTTTATTTAGTGTTTAGAATTTTTCAAATAGCTATTTGAGAGAAATTTTAAATCAACCATAACTTTATATTTTAGGCTTCATACTGATTATCTTTGCTTTATTTTAGACAAGATATTACGATTTAATTTCAGTAAAGTTGGATATAATCCAAATAAAAAATTTAAGGTAAAAAATGTTTATAGATAGTGCAAGATTGACTCTAAGTTCGGGGCATGGTGGAGCTGGAGCTGTGAGTTTTCGCCGTGAAAAACACGTCATTTTAGGTGGTCCTGATGGCGGAGATGGCGGAGATGGCGGAGATGTTTATTTTGTCTGCGACAACAACACCCACACTCTGGCAAACTACAAGGGTAAAAGGGCGATGAGAGCTAGCGACGGTGAGGCTGGCATGGGCAGACGCATGACTGGTAAAAAGGGCGAGAGCCTAGAACTCATCGTGCCACCAGGAACGGCGGTCTATGACGCACAGACGAATGAGCTACTTTGCGACATGGTAAATGAGGGACAAAGGACGCTATTTCTAAAAGGTGGCAAGGGCGGACTTGGAAATTTTCACTTTAAAAACTCTATCAACCAAGCCCCAGAGTATGCTCAGAAGGGTATGCCAGAAGAGAGCGTGGAGGTCAGACTTGAGCTAAAACTTATAGCTGACGTAGGCCTTGTTGGCTTTCCAAATGTCGGCAAGTCAACCCTTATTTCAGCCGTATCAAACGCCAAACCACAGATCGCAAACTACGAATTTACCACGCTTACGCCAAAGCTTGGACTTGTTGAGGTTGATGAGTTTAGCGGCTTTGTCATGGCTGATATCCCTGGTATCATTGAGGGAGCTAGCGACGGACGCGGCCTTGGCGTGCAGTTTTTAAAGCACATCGAGAGAAATAAAATTTTACTTTTCATGATAGATAGTGCGAATTACAGAAGCATGAGTGAGCAGTTTAGTGTGCTAAAAGAGGAGGTCGCTAAATTTTCAAGCGTGCTTGCCAGCAGGGATTATGCTATTGCGATTACTAGAGTTGATGCGGCTGAAAATTTAGATGAAAATATAAAAGAATTTATGAAGAGTATAAATTTAGAGCCAAGACAAGATGGTAAATTTATCTACAAGCAAGATCTATACAGCTTTGACGCCAAAAAACCATACTTTATTTTGCCGATCTCGTCAGCGACAAACGAGAACATCGATGAGCTTAAATTTGCACTGCTTGAGTTGCTTAAAAAGAAGCTTTGAGTTGCGACTTTTTGGCGCTTTAAACTTAAAAATTTAAGAATATAAAATGAAGAAAATTTTTTGCATTATGCTATTTTACCTTAGCGCATATAGCTGTGATCCAGCCGATCCGGCATATATGTTTTTGGATTTTAATGATAATAATCGCGACGGCGCGCTAAATTTAGATGAATGGATGACCTGCAAAGCGCCCCAAGCTCTAAAAATAGCGCCAGATCTATGCACTGGGCAGGAATTTAAGAGGTTAGATACCAATCATAACGGCAAAATTAGCGTTGATGAGCTAGGAAGTTTACTGTTTCAAAAGATTGATTGGAAAGAAGATCCTTGCAGCTCTTGGCCGTGGGATAGCAAAAACATAGATCAAAATAAAAGTCGTTGAAATTTAAAGGAAAGTGATGAATGTAGTTTTTATGGGGACGCCTGATTATGCGGTTAGGATACTTAGGCACCTAAAAGAAGCTGGCTTTAATATAAAAGCGGTCTTTACCCAGCCTGATAAGCCAGTTGGCAGAAAGCAAATTTTGACTTCAAGTGAGGTAAAAATTTATGCGCAAAACGAGTTAGCAGGTGTGCCAGTCCTTACGCCAAATACGCTAAAAGATGAGGCGGTGGTTGCCGAGCTAAAGGCGTTTAGTCCAGACTTTATCGTCGTGGCAGCTTATGGCAAAATTTTGCCTCAAAGCGTGCTTGACGCTGCAACTTGCATAAATTTGCATGCTTCGATCTTACCAAAATATAGAGGTGCGAGCCCTATACAAAGTGCGATCCTATCAGGCGAGAAGCAAACTGGCGTTACTGCAATGCTAATGGATGCTGGCCTTGATACTGGCGATATGCTGGACTTCATCTACACACCTTGCGAGAGTAAGATGTCAAGCGAACTTTTTAGTGAGCTTGGCGAGCTTGGCGGTGAGCTAATCGTAAAAGTGCTAAGAAATTTTGAAAATTTAAAACCACAAAAGCAAGATGAGAGCGAGGCCACGCACTGCAAAAAGATAAGCAAGAGTGACGGACTTTTTAGCTTTGATGAAAATGCGGGGCAAATTTATAATAAATTTCGTGCATTCACACCTTGGCCTGGGATTTATTTGGCAAACGGACTAAAAATTTTATCGCTTGAGCTAAGCGAAAAAAGTGGCAAAAGCGGAGAAATTTTAAGTGTAGAAAAAGATCACGTTGTGGTTGCTTGCAATGGTGGGGCGGTCAAAATTTACGAGCTTCAAGAGCCAAGCAAAAAGCCAACAAACGCAAAAGCATATATAAATGGTAAGCGTCTTAGCGTTGGCGACAAGATAGAGTAGAAATCAAAAATTTATAGGAGAAAATATGAAAAATGCACTAAGTATAGCAGGTGTTGATCCAAGCGGTGGAGCTGGAGTTTTAGCTGATATAAAGGTCTTTATAGCACACGGCGTATATGCGATGGGAGCGATCACGGCGGTCACTGCTCAAAATACAAAGGGTATCTTTGGCATGCAGCTAGTTGATACTAAGCTCATCGAGGATCAGATCAAGGCGATATTTGATGATATAAGAGTTGATGTGATAAAAATAGGCGTTGTTCCAAGTGTAGATATCATAAAATGCGTCGCAAAAACACTAAGAGAGATCAAAAATTTACCGCCAGTTGTGCTTGATCCGGTCATGAGCTGTAAAAATGGCGACATCTGGCTAGAGGGCGCTGCAAAAGATGCGATCGTGGAGGAGCTTTTCCCGCTTGCAAGCGTGATCACACCAAATATCTTTGAAGCGCGTGAAATTTTAAAGCGCGAGCTAAAGGGTGAGAGCGAACTAAAAGAGGCTTGCAAGGATCTTTTAAAATTTGGCACAAAGAGCGTCTATCTAAAGTGTGGCGAGCTTAATGGCAAGTCGCTTGATATATTTTATGATGGCAGCGAGTACGAAATTTTTAGCGATGAGCGCATAAAAACGACTGCGACACACGGCTCAGGCTGTTCGCTATCAAGCGCGATCGCTTCAAATTTAGCAAATGGCCATAGTCTAAAAGAGAGCGTGAAAAATGCGCATGATTATATCTTTAATGCTATTAAAAACGCGGTCATCATCGGCGGTGGACAAAATCCGGTAAATCACTTCTATAAATTTAAGGTGTGATTTGAAGGTTGAGTTTATCCAGAGTCTGCCTTCGACGCAGGAATTTTTGATAGACGCCCTAAAAAACGGCGAGATAAAGCCTCCGCACATGGTCGTGGCATACAATCAAACCAAAGGGGTCGGCAGCCGTGGCAACAGCTGGGAGGGGCTTGGCGGAAATTTGTTTATGTCATTTTGCATAAGCGAATATGAGCTGCCAAGCGACATACCTCCGCCCTCGATCTCGATATATTTTTCTATGTTGATGCGTGAAGTCTTGAGTGAGCTTGGCTCAAAGTGCTGGCTAAAATGGCCAAATGATTTTTACGTGGACGAGCGTAAAATAGGCGGTACTTTGACAAATAAAGTGGATGAATTTTACATCTGCGGCATGGGAATAAATTTAGCTAGCGCGCCCGAAAATGCGGGCATTTTAGATATAAAAACTAGCGTAGATGAGCTAGTTTGGGGCTTTGTTAGCATGCTTGATAAAAAGATTTTATGGAAGCCAATTTTTAGCAAATTTAGGATAGACTTTTGCAAGTCAAAAAGTTTTATTACGCATATTGCAAATAAGGCTGTTTCGCTTCAAGATACTGAAATTTGCGAGGATGGAGCGATTTTACTAAATGGGGAAAAGGTATATTCTTTAAGATGAGCGAAGTAATAACAATAGCTAATCAAAAAGGCGGCGTTGGCAAGACTACAACAGCCGTAAATTTAGCCGCGTCATTAGCGGTTGCTGAAAAAAAAGTATTATTAATAGACATTGATCCACAGGCAAACGCGACGACTGGACTTGGTTTTAGTAGAAGCGACTATGAGTTTAACATCTATCACGTCTTAACAGATAGAAAAAAGCTCTCGCAAATCGTGTTAAAAACTGAGATCCCAACACTTTTTTTAGCTCCATCAAATATTGGGCTTGTCGGCATTGAGCAAGAATTTAACGATCAAAATAAGGACTATAAGCTAATCCTTAAAAATAAAATTTCAGAAGTTGTAAACGACTATGATTTTATTATCATTGATAGCCCTCCGGCACTTGGCAGCATCACGATAAATGCTCTTAGTGCAAGCGATAGCGTTATTATCCCGATTCAATGTGAATTTTATGCACTTGAGGGACTAGCGCAGATCCTAAATACAGTTAAGATCATCAAAAAAACGATAAATCCAAAGCTTAACATAAAGGGCTTTTTACCGACTATGTTTAGCTCGCAAAACAATCTCTCAAAAGAGACAATTGCAAATTTAAAGCAGCATTTTGAAAATAAGCTCTTTAAGAGTAAGGACAGCAAAGAGGAATTTGTGGTCGTTCCAAGAAATGTGAAACTTGCTGAAAGCCCAAGTTTCGGTAAGCCAGTGATACTTTATGATATAAAATCACCAGGCTCGATCGCGTATCAAAATTTGGCATATTGTATTTTAAACTAAAAAATAAGGAAAAAAATGGCTAAAAAAGGTGGATTAGGGCGCGGTCTTAGCGCGATACTTGAAGATGTAGAGCAGGCCTACAGTAAAGAGATCGCAAATTTAAACGACTCTGAGATAGTCGAAGAGATAAATATAGATGAAATTTTACCAAACCCATACCAGCCAAGAACGCATTTTGACGAAGAAGCCTTAAAGGAGCTAAGTGCTAGCATCAAAAGGCACGGACTGATCCAGCCAATAATTGTTATCAAAAAAGATGATGGCTATATGTTAATAGCTGGTGAGCGCAGATACCGCGCCACAAAGATGCTTGGAGCAAGCAAGATAAAGGCGATCATCGCTGATATCAAGTCTCAAAATTTAAGAGAGCTTGCACTTATTGAAAATATTCAACGTGAAAATTTAAATCCAATCGAACTTGCAAAGTCGTATAAAGAGCTCATAAATGAGTATAAGATCACACAAGACGGCTTGGCAAATATCATTCATAAAAGTAGAACACAAATAACAAATACGATGAGGCTTTTACTTCTTAGTGACTACACGCAAAAACTTTTACAAGAAGATAAGCTAACGCAAGGTCACGCTAAAGTCATAGTAGGACTTAGTACTGAAGAAGAAAGGATGGTTGTTGATACGATAATTGGTCAAAAGCTAAGCGTTAGAGACACAGAAATTTTAGTAAAAAAGATAAAAAATAAGGAAGAGATAAAAGACAAAAAGCCAAAAATTTCTGAGGAAATGAGTAAAAAACTATCAAATTTACAAGAAATTTTTAAAAATTTAAAGATAAAAGCAAAAGTAAAATCTAGCAATCTAGTTTTAGAATTTAATAATATTTCACAGGTGGAAGAATTTATTGCTAGGCTAAAATAGAATTACAAATTTATTTTTATTTTTAGTAATTTATTGTAAAATCAGACTTTAATTTGAATATTAAATAAAACTTAATGATAAAATAAGGAGAGTGGATGTTAGAAATAGATGTGCCATTGATGCTTTTAACGGCTATCGTTTTCTTGGTATTGATCGCTATTTTGAATTCCTTGCTTTATAAGCCAATGCTCAAATTCATAGATGACAGAAATGCCTCTATAAAAAATGATGAAGAGAGTACTAGTAAAAATGCAAGTGATCTAAGTGTTCATGAAAAAGAGATTGAAGAGATTATATTAAACGCAAGGACTGAGGCCAATAAAATAAGGCAAGAAGCCTTAAATTTGGCAAAAGAAGAGTCTTTGAAAGAAGTAAATGCTGTAAAAACTAGTTTAGAGGTTGATTACAATGAATTTTTAAATGCTTTAAGCTCCCATAAAGATAACTTAAAGGCAGATCTATCAGCTAAACTACCTGAACTTAGGGCGGCTTTAAATGCCAAGCTCTCTAAAATTTAAAGGAATTTTATGAAGATAAAAATTTTATTTTTTCTAGCACTTCCATTTCTAGCTTATGCCAGTGGGCATGGCGGAACAAATTACGATATAGTAGAGAGAACGCTAAACTTCTTACTTTTCTTTGCTATTTTGGTATATTTTGCAGCTAAGCCACTAAAAGCTCTTTATCAAAGCAGAATTGACAGGATCGCAAACAAGCTTGAAAGTATCCAAGAAAAGCTACGCGATTCTAAAGCCAAAAAAGATGATGCTCTAAAACGTGTTGAGGAAGCTAAACAAAATGCAAATTCCCTAATCGAAACTGCTAAAAAAGAGGCTTTAAATTTAGTTGCTAAGGTTAAAAGTGATACTCAAAATGATATAGCAAACCTCCAAAAGAGTTACAAAGAGCAAAAAGAATTTGAAGAGCGCAAGATGACAAAAGGCGTTGTAAATGAAATTTTGAGCGACATCTTCTCAAGCGATAGCCTAAAAGTCGATCAAAAAGAGCTTGTAAATATCATACTTAAAAAGGTTAGCTAATGAATGAAGTAGTAGCTAAAAAATACGTAAAAGCGATCTTAAGTGACGTAAAATCAAATGAACTTAATGTATTTGTTGAAAATTTATCAGAGCTGGCAGCAGCTTTTGCTAGCGATAAATTTAAAAGCATTATAAGTTTGCCAACATTAAAGGCTTCACAAAAGGTTGATTTTGTACTATCTTTGGTTAAAAATCAAGATGTCAAATTTGCAAATTTTATTAAGCTTCTTGGCGCAAATAAAAGACTGGAACTTATCCCAGCGATCTTAAACGAGATGAAGATAGAGCAATCTTTGCTTGAAAATACATATCGTGGCGAGGTTATTGGAAATTTTGATCTAAGCGTTGATCAGTTAAAAGCTCTAGAAGAGAATTTCTCTAAGAAATTTAACTCTAAGATCAAGCTTGATGGCTCAAAGAGCGATTACAACGGCGTAAAAGTTGAGTTAGATGATTTAGGTGTCGAGGTAAATTTCTCTATCGACAGACTAAAAAGTCAAATGAGTGAATATATATTAAAAGCAATTTAAAAAGGAGTGAAAGCGTGAGTGCAAAAATTAAAGCTGACGAAATTAGCACGATAATCAAAGAGCGTATTGAAAATTTTGATTTAAGTGTTGATGTAGAAGAGACCGGTAAAGTCATCTCAGTTGCTGATGGCGTTGCTAACGTTTATGGTTTGAAAAACGTTATGGCTGGTGAGATGGTTGAGTTTGAAAGCGGCGAAAAGGGCATGGCTCTTAACCTTGAAGAGAGCAGTGTTGGTATAGTTATCCTTGGAAAAACTAGCGGTATCACAGAAGGAAGCTCTGTAAAAAGACTAAAAAAACTTCTACGTGTGCCAGTTGGCGACGCATTGATCGGCCGTGTTGTAAATTCACTAGGTGAGCCAATCGACGCAAAAGGCCCAATTGAAGCTACCGAATCTCGCTTTGTTGAAGAAAAAGCAAAAGGTATTATGGCTAGAAAGAGCGTTCATGAGCCACTTCAAACAGGTATTAAAGCGATCGATGCACTTGTGCCAATCGGTAGAGGACAAAGAGAGCTAATCATTGGCGACCGCCAAACTGGAAAAACAACAGTTGCTATCGATACTATCATCAACCAAAAGGGTCAAGATGTTATTTGTATCTATGTAGCTATCGGTCAAAAACAATCAACCGTTGCTCAAGTCGTTAAAAAACTTGAAGAGTACGGCGCTATGGACTACACGATAGTTGTAAATGCTGGTGCTAGTGATGCAGCTGCTCTTCAATACCTTGCTCCTTATGCTGGTGTAACAATGGGTGAATACTTTAGAGATAACTCTCGCCACGCATTAATCATCTATGATGACTTGTCAAAACACGCGGTTGCTTACCGTGAGATGTCTTTGATCTTAAGAAGACCACCAGGCCGTGAAGCTTACCCAGGCGACGTTTTCTATCTTCACTCAAGACTTCTAGAAAGAGCAAGTAAACTAAATGACGCACTAGGTGCTGGATCTTTGACAGCTCTACCTATTATTGAGACTCAAGCAGGTGACGTTTCAGCTTATATTCCAACAAACGTTATTTCTATTACAGATGGTCAAATTTTCCTTGAAAGTGACTTATTTAACTCAGGTATCCGCCCAGCGATCAACGTTGGTCTTTCTGTTTCTCGTGTCGGTGGTGCAGCTCAGATCAAAGCTATCAAACAAGTTTCTGGTACGTTAAGACTAGACCTTGCTCAGTACCGTGAACTACAGGCGTTTGCTCAGTTTGCAAGTGACCTTGATGAGAGTTCAAGAAAACAACTAGAGCGCGGTCAAAAGATGGTTGAAGTACTAAAACAACCTCCATATTCTCCACTTCCAGTTGAGAATCAAGTAGTTATCATATTTGCTGGTGCTAAAGGTTATTTAGATGATGTTGCAACTGCAAATGTAACAAAATTTGAGGCTGAGCTATATCCATATATTGAGGCAAAATACCCTGAAATTTTTGAGCAAATCAGAACTAAAAAGGTTCTTGATAAAGAAGTAGAAGAAATTTTACATAAAGCGTTGAAAGATTTTAAAGCGACTTTTGCCGCTAACTAGGGCTAAGATATGTCAAATTTAAAAGATATAAAACGAAAGATTAAGAGCGTCCAGAATACTCAAAAGACGACGCGTGCGATGAAGCTTGTCTCAACAGCAAAGCTTCGCAAAGCCGAAGAGGCTGCTCGATACTCTAGAGTTTACGCACTTAAGATCAATGAGGTTTTATCGGAGATAGCTTATAAGATCAATCAATATGCATCAGTTATGACTGAGAGTAAATTTTTTAACACAACAAAGAGTGTAGAAAAGGTTGATATTATATTTGTTACCGCTGATAAAGGGCTTTGCGGTGGCTTTAATGTCCAAACTATAAAGACAGTTAGGCGCATGATTGATGAGCTAAAAGCCAAAAAGATCAAGGTCAGACTAAGAGCTGTTGGTAAAAAAGGTATAGAATTTTTCAATTTTCAAGGCGTTGAACTACTTGAGACTTACGTCGGAGCTAGCTCTTCTCCTACATATGAAAAAGCTCAAAAAATCATAAAAGATGCCATCGATGACTTTACAAACGGCATAACTGATAAAGTCGTGCTAATACACAATGGTTATAAAAATATGATTTCTCAAGAGATTAGAGTAAATGATATTGTGCCTATTGAGCCGTCTAAGATAGTTGCTGTTGAGACAAATTCTTTGATGGAATTTGAACCAGAGGACAACTATACTAAGATTATGGATGAATTGCTTAATAAATATTTTGAGTATAGTATGTATTATGCTTTAGTTGACTCTTTAGCGGCTGAGCACAGCGCTAGAATGCAAGCTATGGATAATGCAACAAACAATGCTAAACAACGCGTCAAACAGTTAAATCTTGCTTACAATAAAGCAAGACAAGAGTCTATTACCACTGAGCTTATTGAGATCATCAGTGGTGTTGAATCAATGAAATAAAAGGAGTATGAATGAAGGGTGTTATTAGTCAAGTTATGGGCCCTGTGGTCGATGTTGACTTTAATGACTACTTGCCGAAGATCAATGAAGCTATCGAAGTTTTCTTTGAGGTTGAGGGCAAGAAACATAAACTAATATTAGAAGTTGCTGCTCACCTAGGTGATAATAGAGTCAGAACTATTGCTATGGACATGAGCGAGGGCTTGACTCGTGGCTTAGAGGCTAAAGCGCTTGGTGCGCCTATTAGTGTTCCAGTTGGTGAAAAAGTTCTAGGTAGAATTTTTAACGTAGTTGGTGATTTGATCGATGAGGGCGAGGGAATAAATTTTGATAAGCATTGGTCTATTCACCGCGATCCTCCTCCATTTGAAGAGCAAAGTACAAAGAGTGAAATTTTTGAAACCGGTATCAAGGTAGTCGACCTTCTAGCCCCTTATGCAAAAGGTGGTAAAGTAGGCCTATTTGGTGGTGCTGGTGTTGGTAAAACGGTTATTATTATGGAGCTTATCCATAACGTTGCGTTTAAACACAGCGGTTATTCTGTATTCGCTGGTGTTGGTGAGAGAACTCGTGAAGGAAATGACCTTTATCACGAAATGAAGGAAAGTAACGTTTTGGATAAAGTTGCCTTGTGTTATGGTCAAATGAATGAGCCACCAGGAGCAAGAAACCGTATCGCGCTAACTGGTCTTACAATGGCTGAGTATTTCCGTGATGAGATGGGACTTGACGTTTTGATGTTTATCGATAATATCTTCCGTTTCTCTCAATCAGGTGCAGAGATGTCAGCTCTACTTGGACGTATTCCATCAGCTGTTGGTTACCAGCCAACTCTTGCAAGTGAGATGGGTAAATTCCAAGAGAGAATTACATCAACTAAAAAAGGTTCAATCACTTCTGTTCAAGCCGTTTACGTTCCTGCGGACGACCTTACAGACCCAGCTCCTGCAACTGTTTTTGCGCACCTTGATGCCACAACAGTTCTTAATAGATCTATTGCAGAAAAAGGTATTTATCCAGCTGTTGATCCGCTTGATTCAACATCAAGAATGCTTGATCCTCAAATTTTAGGAGCAGATCACTATAAGGTAGCTCGTGGCGTTCAAGCTGTGCTCCAAAAATATAAAGATCTTCAAGATATCATCGCTATCCTTGGTATGGACGAGCTTAGCGAAGAAGATAAGCTAACAGTTGATAGAGCAAGAAAGATTGAGAGATTTTTATCTCAGCCATTCTTTGTTGCTGAAGTATTTACAGGTAGCCCTGGTAAATATGTAAGTCTTGACGAAAATATTGCTGGCTTTAAGGGAATTTTAGAGGGTAAATATGACCATTTACCAGAAGCAGCATTTTATATGGTTGGAAATATAGATGAGGCTTTAGCTAAAGCTGAGAAACTTAAGGCTTAAATTTAAAAAGGAAGCGTAATGGATAAATTACATTTAGAGATCGTAACTCCTCAAGGTCAGATATTTAATGATGACGTGAGCAGTGTAGTGCTTCCAGGTAGCGAGGGTGAGTTTGGTGTTTTACCAAACCATGCCTCATTAATATCTCTTTTAAAAGCAGGTATTATAGATATAGAACATAAAAATAAAAAACATGATGTTGTTGCGATTAACTGGGGCTACGCAAAGATTGACGAAGGTAAGGTAGTAATACTTGCTGACGGTGCGGTTTACGTCTCTGGTGATAGTGAAAGTGAGCTTGCAAATTCATTGGAAGCTGCTAGAAATTTGATAGAGAGCATGAGCAGTGATACAAATGCTTTTGCAGCAACTATATCTAAAATGGAAAATGTAGTGAGAACTAGATAAGTGGGCGGTATAGATTTATTTTTAAATTACATTCAAAGAAGTAGTTTTATTACAATTATTGTTTTAACTTGGCTGTCAATATATTTTATAGTTAGTTTCACAATTCTTTTTTCAAGAATGGCTGGTATTGGAGCTTGGCAAAAACGTGAGCAAAATGCACTTGAAGCACTGCTTATGGGTGCTAAAAATATTCCAAATGATTCGTCTTTGAGAAAATGTGCAAATGGAAGAATCTCAAGAGAAAAACTAAACGTATGTATAAGTATAGCCGAGAAAAATGCTACAAGTGGACTAACGTGGCTAAGTGTAATAGCATCTACTTCGCCTTTTATCGGTCTTTTTGGAACCGTTGTTTCTATTTTAGAGACATTTTCACAGCTTGGAAATGGCGGAGGTTCATCACTTGGTATTATCGCTCCAGCTATTTCAGAGGCACTTGTTGCAACTGGTTGCGGAATTTTTGTTGCCATCCCAGCATATACGTTTAACTTACTCATAAAAAGAAAAGCTTATGAATTAATGAGCGTTATTGAGCGTCAGGCTGATGTAATGATAGCACTTAAAAAAGATGATGAGATACTATAAATGGCCGTTAAATTTACCGATGAGACACCAGAGCTAAATATAACTCCTCTTGTTGATATTATGCTTGTTTTACTAGCCATTTTAATGGTTACTATGCCAACCATAACATATCAAGAGGATATTACTCTTCCGGATGGTTCAAAGGCAAAAACTTCAACATCTAAGCAAAAAGACCTTATAGTATCTATAAATTCGCAGGGACAAGTTAGAGTTGATCAAAGTACAATGAGCCTTGCTGAGTTTCCTGATAATATCGCATTAATGAGTACAAAATACGATAAAACCTCGCCTATCTATATAAAAGCTGACAAAAATTTAAAATACGATGATGTTATGTTTGTATTAAAGACTTTGAAAGGTGCTGGTTTTAATAAAGTAGCTTTAGAGACAAACGGTTAAAATGTCAAATAAAGTTAAATTTCCAACGCTTAGTTCGTTTCTTGTAGCGTCTTGTATTTACGTTATTATTATACTTATTTTGTTTATAAAGCTTACTTTTTTTGCAGAACCTCCTAAAAAATATACTGATGATAAAGATGCTATTATGGATGTGGTTATGGTTGATAGAGAAGTTGATCAAACCATTAAAGCTCCAAAACAAGCAGATGAAGTAGTTAAAGAGACAAAGCCTGAACCTAAAAAGGAATCTGAAGAAGATAAGCAAGAGACTACAAATAAGCCTGTTGTACCAGATGAACCATTGCCTACGCCAAGCTTACCAACTCCTCCAAAAGAGGAACCAAAACCTGAGCCTAAAAAACCAGAACCAAAGCCTGAAATCCCAAAACCAAGTGAAGAGTCTAAAGAAGATGTTAAACCAGAGCCAAAACCAGAGCCTAAGCCTACACCAAAGCCAGTTGAAAAGCCAAAACCCAAAGAGCCAAATATAAAAGATCTCTTTAGTGACATAGACCCTACAAAACTTAAAAAAGATGATGGTATAAAAAAGGTTGAAAATAAAGTGCAAAGCCGTAAAAAGAGCGAGGCTTCTAGCTCAAAGGCTGCAAAAGAGGCTAGTGATATTATAAAAAGCCTAAAGAT
This sequence comes from Campylobacter concisus, assembly GCF_902460705.1. Lineage (GTDB taxonomy): Bacteria > Campylobacterota > Campylobacteria > Campylobacterales > Campylobacteraceae > Campylobacter_A > Campylobacter_A concisus_Z. Next base: position 19,211 of record NZ_CABPUP010000002.1, read on the forward strand.
AGATCAAAATCCAACCGCTCCGAAATCACAATCTACCGGTACTTACGATCCACTAATGGGTGCGATAACAAAACAAATTCAAAGAAGATGGCAAAGCTATAAGGCTGATTCTGCAAATTTGGCTAAAGTTAAAGTTATGATAGATCAAAGTGGAAATTTTAGCTATGAAATTTTAGAGCTATCATACAATGAAGAATTTAATGCAAAAGTAAAAGAGTGTCTTGAAAAGCTTACGACGGAGAAATTTCCTTTCAATCCAGACAAGAGCACTACTTTTAATTTAAATTTAGAAGATAAAATAAACTAAAATTTATAAAATTATGGAGTAGAGATGAAGAAAATTTTTCTTTTTTTATGCGTTGCTTTAGGGCTTTATGCTGCTGATGCGACGATATCTGTTGTAAATCAAGGTATTGCCTTGCCAAAGATAGCTTTGCAAGATGCAACAACTGCTGTTAGCGATATGGCTTTTAAAGATAAATTCTTTAAAATCATGCTAGGAGATCTAAAGGTTAGTTCCGATTTTGAAGTAATCGAAGATCATGTGCCTTCTACCTATGAAGGAGATGCAACCACTAATACAATGAGTGATAAAGGCGTCGAGCTTATCTTTAGATATGCTCTTGAAGGCTCTATGGGCTCGCCTCTTACTTTAAGAGTAAAACTGATAAACGCTAAGACAGCAACTACAAGATATGAGAAGGTTTATACAATGCCAGACGGTGCAAAGTATCCGTTTTTAGCGCATAAAAGTATAGTTGAGCTTACTAATGAACTAAATTTACCACCAGTTGGCTGGATGGAAAAATTTATTATTCTTTCAAAATATACTTCAGCTCGCCAAAGTTCTATCATAGTTGCTGATTATACACTTACATATCAAAAGACCATAGTAAGTGGTGGACTAAATATTTTCCCTAAATGGGCTGGAGCTGATCAAAGTAAATTTTACTATACATCTTATGTAAGCAATAAGCCAACTTTATTTAGATATGATCTAAATTCTGGTACAAAAACAAAGATAATTGATAGCATTGGCATGCTTATAGCCTCAGATGTTAGTAAAGATGGAAGTAAAATTTTATTAACTATGGCACCAAAAGATCAACCAGATATATTTATCTATAATACAAATAGCAAAAATTTGACGCAGATTACTAATTATCCAGGCATAGATGTAAATGGAAATTTTGTAGATAATGATAGTAAGATAGTTTTTGTATCAGATAGGCTTGGTTATCCTAATGTTTTTGCAACTCCTGCGATTTCTGGCGGAAGCGTTGAACAAATGGTATTTCATGGTAAGAATAATAACTCTGTAAGCACATTTGAAAATTATGTTGTTTATTCAAGCAGGGAAGCAAGCGGTAGTTTTAATATATATCTAATTTCAACTCAAACGGATTTTATACGACAGCTTACAGCAAATGGCAAAAATAACTATCCAAGATTCTCAAGCGATGGGCAAAGTGTTGTCTTTATAAAAGAGCTTGGCGGTCAAAGTTCACTAGGTGTTGTTAGGCTAAATGAAAACAGAAGTTTTCAGTTTCCTTTAAAAGTAGGAAAAATTCAATCTATAGATTGGTAAGATTCTGATAAAATTTAAAATTTTTGTGATATAATTCGACCAAATTTCTAAAAAAGGATAAGGAATGAAAAAAGTAGTTCTAGCAAGTGTTGCAGTTGCAACTTTATTGTTGAGCGGTTGTAGCTCAAAAAACCCTGAAGTTGATATGAATTCAAATTCAAATCAATCTGCAGACAATTCAGGTAGCATGAGTGATGCTGATAGATTAGCAGCTCTTATTGCTAACATCGAGAGTCAAGTTAAAAGCGTATACTTTGACTTCGATAAATTTAATATCAAAGCTGATCAACAAGGCGTTGTTAGCTCAAATGCATCAGTATTCAACCAAGCTGACGCTCAAGCTCTTTCTATAAAAGTAGAAGGTAACTGCGATGAGTGGGGTACAGATGAGTATAACTATGCTCTTGGTTTAAAACGTGCTAAAAGTGCTAAAGATGCTCTTGTAAGAAATGGCGTTAGTGCTGATAGAATCGCTGTAGTTAGTTTTGGAGAAAGCAATCCAGTTTGTACAGACAAAACAAAAGCTTGCGATGCTCAAAATAGACGTGCAGATTTCAAAGTACTTCCATAATTTATAATTAAATAATAATGAACAAAAAAATAATTGTAGTGGCTCTGATTGGAGCCACTATCTCCATTACCTCTGGCCAAGAGATTTCAGCTTTTGATGCAGGCAATATGGATAGTGCGAATCCATATGGTCTAACTGATAATGAAAAAGTTACCTTAAATAATAAGCGAAGCGTTCAAAATATTGAAGAGAATATGAATAATGTTTTAGAACAACTTCAAGGTTTGCAAAGCTTGATTGAGAGCATGAGTGCTAGAATGAATAAGCTTGAGCAAAGAATAAATGATATAGAGACGAAGGTAAATGGTGGCATAAGTGATTCTGGTGTAAGTTTGACATCATTGAAGGCTTATGTTGATGAAACTAGAGATATACAAGACAAAAACTACAAAAATATTACTGCTGCCTTAAATAAATTAGGTGCAATAATGGATAAAAATGCTGCTCAACCAAAGCAAAATGCAAATCCAAAACAACAAAGTAAGCCAACTTCAAATTTTAGTGGAAAAAGCGATAAAGATATTTTGGCTGATGGCATTAAACTTCTAAATTCTGGCAATAGCACAGAAGCAGCTGAATATTTTGAATATTTAAATAAAAAAGGCTATAAAACTGGTGCAACAAATTATTATTTAGGTGAAGTTGCTTACAGTCAAAAATCATACAGTACAGCTATACAATACTATAAAAAAAGCATACAGAACGAAGATAAGGCTGACTATACACCAAAACTTCTATATCACACAGCTATAAGCTTTGATAAGATAGGTGACACGCAAAGTGCAAATAGATTTTATAAGGCTTTAAAAGTCGGTTATCCAGATAGTAAAGAAGCCAAAGCCTCTCCCAATAGAAACTAAATTTTAATCTTTTTTAGATATAATCCCACATTAATCAAAAAACCAAATCTAAGGAGATTATTGTGAGTAAAGATCAAGTTATAACTATGTTTTACGAACTAAAAGATGCTAATACTGGTGAAATTTTAGAGTCAAACATGCAAGAAGGTGGCCAAATTTCGTTTATAACAGGGCATGGCCATATTATAGAAAAGCTTGAAAAAGAAGTAAGCAAATTAAAATCAGGCGAAAGAGCAACTATAAGTGTAAAGGCGGCAGAGGGTTGTGGTGAATATAATAATGAAGCCATTCAGTCGTTACCAAAAGAGCAATTTGCTGGTATAGATTTGCATGAAGGAATGGAACTTTTTGGTCAAAATGAGGATGGCTCAAGCGTTCGTGTTATTGTTAAAGAGATCAAAGATGACGAAGTAACAGTTGATTTTAATCACCCATATGCTGGTAAAGATTTACTATTTAATGTTGAAGTTTTAGAAGTTAGAGATGCAACAGAAGATGAAAAAGCAACAGGCATGGTGGCTGGGGCTCATACTTGCGGTTGCGGTGGTCACGATCATGAGCATGAGCATGAGTGCTGCGGGGGACATGGACATGGACACGGACACGAGGATGGTGGTTGCGGTTGCGGTGGACACGGACATCATCATTAAGAAGTTAAAATGAAAAAATTTGCTTTTGTTTTTGCGGGCCAAGGCTCGCAAAGTATTGGTATGGGAAAAGACTTTTACGAAAATTTTTCTACTGCTAAACTACTTTTAAATGATGCTTGTAATGACACTGGCATTGATTACAAAGAGCTTTTATTCACACAAAACGATAAGTTGGATAAAACAGAATTTACTCAGCCAGCTATCGTCTTAAACTCGCTAATGACTTATTTAGCTTTTTCAAATTTTATTAAAGAAAAACCAGAATTTAGTCTCGGGCACTCACTTGGAGAATTTACTGCTCTTGCAGTTAGCGAAGCATTTAATTTTATTGATGCGATTAGGCTTGTAAATTTACGTGGTAAATTTATGCAAGAGGCTTGTGTTGGTAAAGATGCTGGTATGATGGTAGTCCTCGGACTTAGTGATGAAGTGGTTGAAGAAATTTGTAAAAAAGCAAGAGAAGAAGGTTTACAAATTTATGCTGCAAACTACAACTGCGATGGACAAATCGTTGTCGCTGGCGTAAGAGCTGATCTTGCTAGCTATGAAGCAAAATTTAAAGAAGCTGGCGCAAAAAGAGCAATGCTTTTAAATATGTCGGTAGCAAGCCATTGTCCGATACTTGAACCAGCTAGTGTTAGGTTGACAGGCGAGCTTGAGGGTACTTTGGCTGCCAAATTTTCTCCAGTTGTCTCAAATGTAAATGCTAAAATTTATACTGATAAAAGCGAAGCACTAGTCCTACTAAAAGAGCAGCTAATAAAACCAGTTTGCTATAAACAAAGCATTAAAAACTATGAAAATAATGTTGATTGTTTTATCGAGCTTGGCGCTACGACGCTAAAGGGTATCAATAAAAAAAATACCGAAAAGCCAACTTATAGTATTACTGATATGGCAAGTCTTGAAGAAGTTGTGAAAATTTTGGAGGAGAGATGATAGCGATACTTGGAGCCATGCAAGAAGAGATAACGCCGATCCTTGAAATGGTTGGTGAATATAAAACTATTCAATATGCAAATAATAAATTTTACTTAGCAAACTATAAAGAAAAAGAGCTAGTTATTGCCTATTCAAAGATAGGCAAAGTAAATGCAGCTATAACAGCAACTTTGATGATAGAAAAATTTAAGGCCTCAAAATTGCTCTTTACCGGCGTAGCTGGCTCACTTGATGAGAGTTTAAAAATAGGTGATATGCTTTATGCTACTAGCTTGGTGCAACATGATCTTGATATTACGGCTTTTGGCCATCCTTATGGCTATGTGCCAGGCACAAGTATCTTTGTCGAAAGTGATGTAGGGTTAAATGAACTGGCAAAAAAGATAGCTGATAAAAAAGATATGAGCTTAAGTGCTGGTATTATTGCGACTGGAGATCAGTTTATCTGCGATAATGAAAAGAAAACTTGGATTAAAAAGATATTTAATGCGAGCGCAACAGAGATGGAAGGTGCTAGCGTTGCACTAGTTTGCGAAACACTTGGTGTGCCATTTTTTATACTAAGAGCTATCAGCGATGGAGCTGGTGATGCAGCAGAGTTTGACTTTGATAAATTTTTGCAAGATTCAGCAAATGTTAGTGCAAAATTTATACTTGAAATGGTAGAAAGCTTATGATAGAGCTTAGTAAAAGGCTTCTTAGGCAAGTTGGTCAGACAAATGCTAGATACAAGATGATAGAGGGCGGAGATAAGATCTTGCTTGGTCTTAGCGGTGGTAAAGATAGCCTCGCACTAGCTCACGTACTAAAGCATATCCAAAACGTCACACCTGAAAAATTTGAGTTTAAGGCAGTAACGCTAAGCTACGGTATGGGTGAGGACTACGCTTATCTTACGAAGCATTGCAATGAGCACGGAATAGAGCACGAAGTAATAGATAGCTCAATCTTTGAAATTTCAAAAGAGAAAATCCGTAAGAATTCCAGTTTTTGTAGTTTCTTTTCTCGTATGAGAAGAGGCTATCTTTATACTTACGCCTTAAAGCATAGTTTTAATAAACTCGCGATTGCTCATCATTTAGACGATGCAGCGGAGAGCTTTTTTATGAACTTTACATATAATGGTGCACTAAGGACGCTTGCTCCAAAATATACTGCAAAAAATGGAATCACGGTTATTAGGCCATTTATCTTCGTTCGCGAGAGACAGCTTCGCGAAAATGCTATCAAAAATGAATTAAGAGTTATCGGTGATGAAGCATGCCCTGCAATGAGATTTGACGTGAAGATGCCACATGCTAGATATGAAACTAAACAGCTTTTGGCAACTTTAGAAAAAGAAAATTCAAAACTTTTTACTTCGCTAAAAGCAGCATTTGAAAATATCCATACTGATACTTTTTTTGCTCTCAATAGTAGTAGTGAAGAGTAAAATTTTACTTGCTTCTTGGGACTAATCCCAAGAAGCAAGCTATAAATATTTCTATTTTAATTAGCTCGTATCAAAATAAATAAAAAAATGTATGAATAGATGAAATTCTTGTACTTGTTAATAAATCAAAACTATCATATATAGCAAATACAAAAGCATTTAGTGCAAAAACTACTGGTTAGAATTTTGTAACTTAGAAAATTAAAGCTTAAAAATAGTCATAATAGAGTTTAAAGTCCGTCAAGTAAAATTTTATAAAGGCGGTTTATCTCATCGTCATTTAGCTCGATCGTGCTTTTTGTATCAAATAAATTTTTGATCTTGCTAGCGTCAAATTCGCTTCTATCAAGGCAGTGCTTGTGAGAGGGCAAAAAGCCACGAGTTAGGCAAAGCTCGCTTTCTATTTCCTCGTCGCAGATAAAGCACTCAAGCTCGCTGTGAAGCCTGCCTTCATACTCTAAAATTTTAACGTAGCTTTCGATGATAAGGCGCTTTGGATTTTGTAGCTGCATCTGTTTGGCGCAGCGATCAAGCTCGTTAAAGTAAATTTCATCGAGCTGCTCGACCTCTTTTAGATGATCATAAAGTAGGCGCATGAACTGCTGCCAAATGATGAGTTTGTCGCGCTCTAGCAGCCATTTAAAGCCAAGGTGAAGTATGTTTCTAAGCTTTGGTAGAAATTTCGCCTCTTGCTCTAGTTCAAAGTCGATCTTGTAGCCAGTCATGATATTTGAGTGGCGTGCGCCAAAAAATCTATATGACTTTACGAGCAAATTTGGCGTTAACACAAAGACTAAAAGGTCCTCGTCTCTGACCTTTTGCACGCGCAGGATATAGCCTTGCATCTAGGCAAAAAACTCCCTTATGCGCTCTCTCATCGCTGTCACGTCTTTGATGAAATTTATATCGTTTCTAAAGGTTGTTGCGCCGTCGATGCCCTTGCTGTATTGGTGCAAGTGTTTTCTAAATATGCAAAGCCCATGCTCTCCGTAGTGCTCGATCATCGCATCAAAGTGGGCTAGTATGATCTTTTGTTTTAATGCTTTATCTACACTAGTTTTAGTCTTTATCTCGTGAAATATCCAGGGATTACCGATGCTTGCTCTACCAATCATTAGGGCATCGCACTTTGTAAGGTTTAAAATTTCATCTGCATTTTGCGTATTTATATCGCCATTTGCGACGACTGGAATTTTTACACTCGCCTTTACTCTAGCGATCGCTTCGTAATCAACCTTTGCGCTGTATCCCCCAGCTTTGGTTCGACCATGGACTGCGATGTAGTCTGCGCCGGCTTCTTCGCAGGCCTTTGCGATTTTTTCTTCATTTTTATCGTTAAAGCCAAGTCTAAATTTAACACTCAGGCTCTCTTTGTTTGAGACGCTTTTTATAGCTGAGATTATGCTTTGAAGTTTGTCAAGATCGTTTAGCAAAGCCGATCCCGCACCTTGTCTAACGACCTTTGGCACAGGGCAGCCGCAGTTTAGATCGAGCCCATAAATTCCATCAAATTTATTGATAATTTGCACAGCTTTTTTTATATTTTCTATGTCATTACCAGCTATTTGAACGACATAAGGCTCTTCGTTTGGGGATTTTTTAATCATTTCAAGAGTTTTGTCACTGCTCTCATATACTAGAGCGTTTGCGCTGATCATTTCGCTAACAGTGATGTCGCAGCCAAATTTCTTGACGACGCTTCGTAACGGCAGGTCAGAAAAGCCAGCAAGAGGTGCTAAGAAAAGTGGCTTTTTGCTAAAGTCTATCATTTAAAAAATAACGAGCTAGGCACCATTTTGCCGTTATCTCGTAAAAACAGCAAGACCTTTATCTCTTTAAACTCATCTGGGTCGCTACCTTCGATAGCCTCTCTTACTTTATCAAGCATCTGAAGCTCAAATAGCGCATATACGTAAGCCTCATCAGCGTCAGCATGGATGCTTTTTAGCTTCTCAAAGATGCCGATAAATGCATCTGGTTTTAGCTTATTTTTAAGCATTATGGCTGCTTTGTCGTATTGTGCTTTTGTCACTTTTGCATTGTTTAAAAGATCAAAAATTTCATCACTGCTTAGATCAATCTCGTCATTTACAAATCGGGTAATAATAAGCATTATATCTTCACTTGCTAGCTCAAAATTTAATCTTTTGATCTCGCTAAAAGAAGCTACTTTTATGAGTTTATCAAATGCAGCTTTTTTAAGACTCTCGTTTTGATCTTGATTTTTAAGTATGTCAAGATAGTAAGTAGGTAGTTGCTCGATTTTATTTAGCTCATTTAGGATATTTAACTTGCTATCTTTTGCTAGTCTAAATTTCTTTAGATCGACGATCTCTTTATTTTTTATACTTTTTATAGTTTGTAAGATATTGTTTATCTCGGCATCATCTACACCGACATCTTTAAGCTCGCCTACTGGTGAGATAGAACGAGTAAGCTGTGAGGCGATCTTGTAAGTGTCGGTTTTGAAGTCTTTGTTACTCTCAAAGCCAAGAAGCGTCTCTTTGGCTAAGTCTTTATAAAGCTGGCTATCTTTTTTGATCCATTTTTTATATCTATAAAAAGCATATCCATGATAAGCGATATGAAGTAGGGCAAGAAGTGCTAAAACAGCTACTGGAAGAGCGACCCAAATAGCAATTGGCAAAGTTATAGTTTGGTCTAAAAGCTCAAATGTGTAATCAGAACTATTAAGAGAATAAGTAAGCCCTGCAACAACTACTATGTAGATTATGCAGTAGACGAGAAATTTTCTAGTTTTCATGTTTTCTCCTTAGTTTTTTGCTGTTTTTTCGATTATTTCACGGCAAGTTATGCAGTATTTTGCATGTGGTTTTACCTTTAGTCGCGGTATACTGATCTCCTCTTCACACATATCACAAATTCCATAAGTTTTGTTTGCTATCTTCTCTAGTGCTTCATCTATTTCTGATAGCTCCGCTCTTTGTTGCGTCGAGATGGAATGCTCTATTAGCTGGTCTGTATTTACTGAGGCTATATCAAACTCATCGCTTACGCCACTATCTCTTAAGCCATTTACTTCAACAGATGAATCATAGATATTTTTTTTGATCTGTAATTTTCTTTCTTCAAGTAATTTTTTAAAAAAATTTAGCTCAGTTTGTGTCATTTATATTCCTTTATTTGTGATATGGGTGGTTTGCATTTATGCAAAGTGCTCTAAAAATTTGCTCAAAAAGTACAAGCTTGGCAACCTTATGCGCTATCGTCATCTTGCTCAAACTTACGATTTTTTGTGCTTTATTCTTTAAATTTTGGCTAAGGCCATAAGCTCCACCTATGAAAAAGTTAATTTGTGAATTTGAGTTTAAAATTTGTGCAAATTCTTGGCTATCAAGTTGCAAGCCATTTTCATCAAGCATTACGCAAAAGCCTTTTAAATTTGGCTCATAAATTTCATCATAGGCTCTTAATGCTTCGCTTTTTCCAGCACTTTGAGCTTTTACTATTTTTTCATTGAAAAAGACTTTATCATTTATCTTGGCAAATTTTGCACTCATTTTTATATATTCTTGTATCTCGTTTTCAAAGTTATCACGTGATGATTTTTGAATGCTAAAAACTGAAATTTCCAAATTTAGCCTTTGGTTTTTAGTTTTAGTTCAAAGTTGCTTCCACTCTCATCTTGGTTATCTTTTTGATGTATTGTCTTATTGTTTGTGAGAAATTTAACCATATCGCTTATATATTTTTTATGTTCGCTTCTTGGCACGATAGCATCGATTAGGCCATGCTCTAACAAAAACTCAGCTCTTTGAAATCCCTCTGGTAAATCAGCACCAATGGTTTGTTTGATGACCCTTTGACCAGCAAAGCCTATCAATGCGCCAGGTTCAGCGATTATTAGATCTCCAAGCCAAGCAAAAGAAGCACTAACGCCACCCATTGTCGGATCAGTAAGTATTGAGATATAAGGTAGTTTCGCTTCATCAAGTAGTTTTAAAGCAGCTGATGTCTTTGACATTTGCATCAAAGAGAATGTACTCTCTTGCATTCTAGCTCCACCTGAAGCACTCACTATGACTAAAGCTTGGCGTTTTTCTATTGCCCGTTTTATCGCTCTTACGATCTTTTCACCCTCAACTGAAGCTAGCGAACCACCCATGAAGCCAAAGTCAAAAACAACTAGCTGGATCTCTTGTCCGTCGCATTTACCTTCGCCACATATCACTGAGCTTGTGCGTCCTGTTTTTTCTTTATTTTCTGTGATTCTTTTTTTGTATGATTTTTTATCAACAAAATTTAATGGATCTACCGGTTTTAAATTCGCGTCAAATTCTACAAAGCTACCTTCATCGCAGATCAAATTTATGCGATCATCAGCTTTTAATCTCATATGATAGCCACATTTCGGGCATACATTAAAACAAGCTTCAACTTCTTTGTAGTACATCAGTGAGTGACAATTATCGCATTTTACCCAGTGCGTAGGCGCTTCTTCTGGACGAGGTTGAGCTTTTCTTATCTTTGAAAAAATGTCTGAGAAATTCATATTTTTACCCACTTATATTAAAAATTGTGGGATTATATCTAATGTTTGCCTTGCTTTTTCTTATATGACTTAAAGTTTGTTTATTTGTGGAGGTTTAAAGGGGCAAGTTAGCCCCTTTAAAGTATCTTATTAGAATCGTCTTCCAATAGTAAATTCAAATGTATTTGTATCATCGCCCTCTTTAGGTTTAAGAGCTTTTGCAAAGATTAGTTGAAGTGGTCCGATAGGAGTTATCCACTCGATACCAGTACCAACTGATGATCTTTTTATCTCATTTAGACTATTTTCACCGATCATGCCGTAGTCATAAAATACAACACCACGCATTTTGACACGATCTATTATAGGGAAGCTTATTTCAGCTGAATTATTAAATGAAGTTTCACCGCCGTATTCGTAGTAGTCGCCATTATATTTTACCTTTGGAGATACGGTTCTGCTCTCGTAACCACGTAAGCTTCTTATACCACCAAGGTAAAGTCTTTCGTTGATCGGAGTATATCCTCTTTCCCAAATTTTGCCAAAGCTTGCTTTGTATCTTAAGATAAGATCGTAGTCGATGTATTCTCTAAGGCCTAGATAGTAGTTAAAATTTGTGCGATTTTTGATAAAGTCTATATCGCCACCAAGCCCAGCTATCTCAAATGATGTGCTAGCTATGATGCCACGTCTTGGCAAGTAATAATCATCGGTGCTATTATATGTTAAAGCTGGAGTTATGGCGCTTTTTATGGCTTTACCTTCTCTATAAATTTCTTTTTTGGTTTTTGTGTTGATATCTCTTAGCTCATCATCTTTTAAGGTAATTTTACTTTGCTCAATGTTGTAAGTAAGTGATGCGCTTAAATTTCTAGTTAGTTTTCTACCTAGTGTTGTGCTAAAGCCATAGCTTCTCTCTTTATATGTTCTCCAGTCATAGTCATTTGCATAAAGTGTTCCGCCAAGGCTATACTCTGAGTCAAAAATCCTTGGGTTTGTAAGACTTATCTGACCTGAAAGTTCTCTGTCACTTTTATCTACGCTTATTTGTCCTTGAAGACCAGAGCCAAAAATGTTTGTGTCAGAAAGTGCTGCATTTAGTAGTAGTCCGTCACTGCTACCGTATCCGATACCACCGCTTATTGAGCCAGTTGAAGCCTCTTTTACTTTTACTTTTAGATCAACTGTATTTTTATCAACTGGATCTTCTTCTATCTCAACATCATCAAAGTAGCTTGTTCTTTTTAGTGCATCTTTTGAGTCTTGAAGGTCGGTCCTGCTATATAAATTTCCTTCAGTTAGATAAAGTTCACGTCTTACAACGCGGTCAACAGTCCTATCATTTCCTGAAATTTGAACATTTCTTATATATACTTTTTCGCCAGGATCGACTTCATAATCAATATCGACAGTTTTATTTTCATCAAATTTATCAGTCTTTGGATAGACCTTCACAAACGCATAACCTTTATCAGCAACCATATCATCGAGCTTTTTCATATCTTGGCGAAGTCTTGCTGAGTTCATCGTATCACCGGCCTCAAGCCTAAAGTCATCTATAATCTTTTTAGTATCAAGCTCTAGCTCCTCAGGTGCTGTAATGCTTACATTTGAAACCTTATAAGGCTCACCCTCATGAACATAATAAGTAAGATCGGCTGTGTAATTATCAAACGATGAATTTAAATAAGGTGACGAAATAGTCGCGTCTAAATAGCCTTTTTGGAAATATTTGTCTTGTATTCTTGCTGGATCATTTTCAAGCTCAAAAAGTTTAACTTTACCGTCATTTCTGCCCCAAAGCCAACCCATAAATTCTCTACTTTTATTTGCAACTACTGGCTCAATGTCGTCATAATCAAACTCTTTTGCACCGACTAAATTTACATTTTTGATTATCATATTTTCGCCACGGTTTATGTTAAGTGTTATAAAAAGTGAGCTGTCGTTATCTGCAACTGGTTGTTTTTCTACGTCTACAACGGTATCAAAATAACCCTTTGACTCATAATACTGACGAATTCTCTCTTTAGTTTTTTCTATTGTAAGCTCATCGTACATATTGCCTGGTTTGATATTGATTAACGACTCTATGGCAGTTTTATCATTTGTTACGACGCCTTTTAGATCGACTCTCGCAACACTTGGCTTCTCTTTTACAGCTACTAAAAGATTACCATTGCCTGTATCTTCTATATAGATATCGTCGAAATAGTTTTGTTTGTATAAATTTGTGATCGCCTTATCGCTAAGCTTTGGAGTTAGATCCTGACCGACTTTTAGTCCCATTATTTGGCTTGCTACTTCAGGCGAAAGGTGAATTAGACCTTTAAAATTTATTGACTGGATTGTTTGTGCGCTTAGGCCGCTGAAAGCTAATGCTAATAAAAATAATTTCTTTCTCATTAAATTTAACCTAGAGTTTTAGTATAAGTGCGTATAATATCATATTTTATTTTTAATAAATTTAAATTTTATAATTTTGAAGGTTTTTTATGAAAATAGGTATCATCGGACTTGGTCTTATGGGTGGCTCGCTTGGTCTTGCACTAAAAGATGAAAAATTAATCTCTTGTGTTAGTGGATATGACAAAGATGAAAATCATAGCAAAAAGGCCTTAGAACTTGGCTTGGTGCATGAAATTTTAAGCATTGACGAGATGAAAAAGAAGTGTGACATCATCTTTTTGGCTGTGCCAGTTGAAGCTATCGTATCAATAGTGCAAAATTTAACCGATATTAGCGAAGATACAACTATCATTGATTTTGGCTCAACCAAACAAAAGATAATAGAAGCTGTGCCAGAAAAAATTCGTAAAAATTTCATCCCAGCTCACCCAATGGCAGGTACTGAGTATTCTGGTCCAGAGGCTGCCTTTAAGTCACTTTACACAGGGGCAACTGTTATCGTTTGTGACTTTGCTGAGAGCGCAGAAAAACATGTAAAAAGAAGCGTTGAGTTATTTTCTTGTCTTGGCATGAAGATCATTTTCATGAGCGCAAAAGAGCATGATCATCACGTAGGTCTTATTTCACATTTACCTCATGCGATCGCATTTTCGCTTGCTAGTGGAATTTTAAAAGAAGAGGATAAAAGGCACATCGTAGCGCTTGGCGGACCTACATTTAAGGGCATGATACGTGTCGCAAAGAGTTCGCCTTTTATGTGGAGCGATATTTTTAAGCAAAATAAAAATAATGTTGTTGAAGCCATAAATATGTTTGAAAAAGAGCTAAATTTGTGCAAAGATCTCATCAAAGATGAACGCTGGGATGAGCTTTTTGCATGGATGAGCGACGCTAGAGCTGTAAGAGAAATTTTGTAATTAACTAAAAATTTATTGATTTACGTGTAAAATTTTGCAAATTAAATTTAAGGTAAAAATATATGTATAGACGTGGAGTTGGCGGATTTGGTATTGTTGTGCTTTTGCTAATTTTAATTTTAGCCGGTGGTTTTGGCTATGCTTTGATGTCAAAAGATTTTGAGCGAAATGAGCCGATAATTGGTGTTGCTGATAAGGTTTATTGGAATCTTAGAACCCCAATGAATATCAAATTTAAAGACGATAGTGGCATAAAATTTGTACGAATTAGTATGAATGATGGGAAAAATGATCTAAATTTGTTAAATCAAATCATACAAAATCCAAGTACTGAGCTTGATGTAAACTTAACCTTCCCAAAGACTGGCTTTTTTGCTCAAAAAGATACTTATGAGATGAGCATAGAAGCGGTCGATACTAGCAAATGGAGCTTTTTTACTGGCAACAAAGCTAGTAAAAAGGTTGAAGTAGTGCTTGATACTTCAAAGCCTGATCTTTACGTACTTTCGCAGTCTTATTCTATCTCAAAAGGTGGTAGTGCTGTTGTAGTCTTTAGAGCAACTGATAATCAGCTAAAAGAGGTCTATGTCCAGACAAATTTTGGTAAGAAATTTAAGGCAGTCCCATTTTATAAAGAGGGCTTTTATGCAGCACTTGTTGCTTGGCCAGTTCAGGTTGAAAATTTTAGCGCAGAAGTCATTGCAAGAGACTTTGCAGGCAACGAGAGCAAATCACATGTCAGATATTTTTACGAAAATGTAAAGTATAAAACTTCAACTATTGCATTAAATGATAGATTTTTAGATGGTAAGATAGTTGATCTAACTGATCAATATGCAAAAGATCCAAGCGTGCTTTCAAGGCTTGAAAAGATGAGATTTGTCAATGAAACACTTAGAAACTCAAACGAAGAAAAAATAACAGCACTTACTACAAATCCTGGCGATGAGATGTTAACTGGCTTTAGTGTGATACCATTTTATCCACTAAGAAATGGTAAAAAAGTGGCTGATTTCGCCGATCACCGATACTATACATATAATAACGAGCAAGTAAGCGAATCATGGCATATGGGAATAGACTTTGCAAGTGTGGCCGCAGCTCCTATAATAGCTAGCAATGCCGGCCGTGTCGTACTTGCATCTGAAAATGGAATTTATGGATTAAATATTGTGATCGATCATGGATTTGGGCTTTATTCGCTTTATGGACACTGCTCAAGCGCTAGAGTAAAAGAGGGCGATATGGTGGTGGCTGGTGATCAAATAGGTACTACTGGAACTAGCGGTCTTGCACTTGGTGATCACCTTCACTTTGGAATTTTAGTCCAAGGTGAAGAGGTAAGACCTCAACAATGGATGGATAAAAAGTGGATAAAAGACAATATAACAAGTGTTTTAGATGCTGCAAAAGCGATGATAGACAAGAACTAAAAATTTGCAAAATTGATTTTTTAGTGCTATTATAAACGGATTAAAAATATAAGGGAAACTCTTGAAACAAACTACTATCGCAAGACGCGTTGAGACCGTTGGTATAGGGCTTCATAAAGGTGAGCCGATAAGACTTATACTAGAACCTCTTGATGCAAATTCTGGCATTATTTTGCACCGCGAAGATCTTGGTATTAGTTTTAAAGCCGAACCTAAAAATGTGATAAATACGCAGATGGCAACCGTTGTTGGCAACGAAAAGGGCTTTATTAGTACGATCGAACACCTGATGTCAGCCATAAATGGTTATGGTATTGATAATATTAGAATTTCTGTTGATGCAAATGAAATTCCAGTGATGGATGGCAGTGCGATAAGCTTTTGCATGCTACTTGATGAAGCTGGCATAAGATATCTTGATGCCGGTAAAAAAGTGATACTTGTCTGCCGCGAGGTCGAGGTGGTTGAGGGGTCAAAATTTGTGCGAACTTCGCCTTCAAGAAATCCAAAATTTGACTATACGATCAAATTTGACCACCCAGTTATCGGCGAGCAAAGATATGTTTTTGAATTTAGCAAGAGCTCATTTGTAAAAAATATCGCTCGTGCTAGAACTTTTGGCTTTTTAAAAGATTTACAACGCTTGCAAGCTCAAAATTTAGCCCTTGGTGCATCGCTTGATAACGCCGTGGCTATCGATGATACACATATTTTAAATCCAGAGGGTTTGAGATTTGAAAATGAGTTTGTAAGACATAAAATTTTAGACGCGGTTGGCGATTTGAGCTTGCTTGGAGCACCTTTACTTGGGGATTACACAGCATTTGCGGGCAGCCACGATCTAAACCACAAACTAACACTTGCTTTAATGGCAGATGAGAAAAATTATGAGATCGCAACGCTTAGTGGCGAGCTTTTAAAAGAGTATCAAAAGGTATTTGCATAGAAAATATTGAAATTTTAGTTGTCTCTTTATCTACTCCGCTTTTAGTTGGAGTATATAAAGACGGCGTAAAATTTGATGAAATTACGACTGATGAACATGTCAGTGAAGTTTTGATAAAAATCTTAGAAAATTTATCCTCTAAATTTAATATCACAAAAATTATCTATGCAAATACGCCCGGAAGCTTTATGGGGTTAAAGGTGGCCTATGTTATCTTAAAGACTTTCTCTTTAGCAAAGGGTTGCGAATTTTATGCGGTTAGCGGCTTTGGCTTAAATGGAGGCCAAGCGATCAGAGCAAATAAAAATTTAAGCTTCATTTTAAAAGATGGCAAAATTTCACTTGAAAAAGTAGAGCCAGTAGGATTTAGGTTGCCTTTAAATTTAGATGAATTAAAACTAAATTCAGATACACTACCAGATTATATCATCCAAGCAGTTTAGGAGAAATTTTGAATATCTTAGTGCCTGCAACAAGTGCGAATTTGGGCCCTGGTTTTGATGCTTTGGGGCTTAGTTTGAAGCTTTTTAATAGCGTGAAAATCGAGCCAGCAAAATTTAGTTCAGTGTCGATAAACGGCGAAGGCAGTGGAAGTGTAAATTTAAAAAGAAATAATATATTCTTAAGTATTTTTAATGAAATTTTTTTTGAGCTAACTGGTAAAAATGAAAATTTTAGAGTCGTTTTTGAAAATAATATCCCATTTTCAAGGGGACTTGGCAGTAGCTCCGCTGTGATCGTTGGAGCCATTGCTTCAGCATACGAAATGGCTGGCTTTAAGGCAAGCAAAGAAACAGTTTTAAATAAAGCTATCATCTACGAAACCCATCCTGATAATATCTCGCCAGCAGTTCACGGCGGATTTATCAGCGCGATCGTAAAAAATGGCAATGTCTACGCAAATAAAATAAATTTAAGTGACGAGATAAAAGCAGTAGTTGTTATCCCAAATAAACCAATGAGTACATCCTCGTCAAGACAAATTTTACCAAAGAATTATACGATGAAAGAATGCGTAAATAACTTATCTCATGCCGCTTTTTTAACGTCTTGTTTTTATGAAAAAAAGTATGATCTCTTAAAAATAGCAAGCAAAGATTTGATGCATGAAGAGCGTAGAATGTACGCTTTAGAAGAGCTTTTTGAAGTTAGAAAAGTAGCTTATGAAAATGGTGCTTTAATGAGCACGCTTTCAGGCTCAGGTTCAAGCTTTTTAAATATCGCTTACAAAGATGATGCTAAAAATTTACAAGATATTTTAAAGAGTAAATTTGGTGATTTTAGGGTTGAGGTTTTTTCATTTGATAACGATGGATACGAAATTACGCAAAGCTAAAAACAAGTTTAAAAAGATATAATGAACAAAAATAATCCTGTAAGGACATGTGTCGCTTGTAAAATTAAAATTTCTCAGGGCTTGCTAAAAAGATACCGCTTGGTAGGTAAAAATTTAGAGCATGGCAAAGGAAATGGTCGTAGCTTTTATTTGTGTGACAAATGTATACAAAAAGATATAAAAATTTTAAAAAAAATAATTGATAAACAAACTAAAGGTGCTTTTATTTGTGATGCACCGAAGTTAAAGGAGATACTCTTAAATGAGCAATGTTAGGATTTCAGAGATCGCAAACGAGCTTGGCTATCCAAGTAAAGAGATAGTAGAAAAAGCTCAAGAGTTAGGATTAAAAGTCAAAACTCACTCAAATGCAGTTAGCCTTGAAGAGGCCGAAGCTATATATGAATATGTTCAAACTGGCGTGATACCAGATAAATTTAAAAAGAAAAAGAGTGAACCTAAACCAAAAAAAGAGCCTAAAAAAGAAGTAGAAAAAGAGTCAGTAAAAAAAGAAGAAAAACAAAAAAGCGAACCTAAAAAAGCTACTACTAAAACCGAGTCAAAGTCGGTAAAAGCTGAGACTAAGAAAGAGGCACAAATTTTAGAAGAAAAACAAAAAATTGAGCCTAAAAAAGAAGAAATCAAAGTAGAGCAAAAACAAGTCGAAGCTCCAAGACCAAAAGAGAGTTTGGCCGATGTGACTCAAAAAAGACGTGGTCTTGTGATAGTAAAAAAGAAAAAAGATTATGAAGCGCCAATTGCTACAAAAGAAGAGAAAAAGCCTGAACCAAGCATAGCTAACATAAGCGATTTTAAAAGTATGTTTTCAGCAAATGATGAAAATTTAGCTAAGAAAAAGAAAAAAGATAAAAAAGTAGTTGTTGTAAGTAAAAAGGATAGCGCTCAGAAGATGGATCTGCTTGGTGGAAGTGATTTTGGTGACATCGTACTAGAAGATGAAGATGTAGTTGTTCTTCCTGATTTTAGTTTTAAAACCCCAGCACCAGTACCTGCACAAAAGATAAAACAGCCAAATGTTATGAGAACTACGGTCAACAATACGATAAATTCATTTGGCGAAGGCGGCATTCAAAGAAGAGCTAGAAAAAAACACAAAAAGCCTGAAAATAAACAAAACAACGAAGCTGTGACGTCTATAAATATTCCAAAAGAAATTCGTGTTTATGAATTTGCTGAAAAGCTAAACAAGCAGCCAAGTGAGATTATTGGTAAGCTTTTCATGCTTGGTATGATGACAACAAAAAATGACTTTTTGGATGAAGATGCGATAGAAATTTTGGCTGATGAGTTTAATGTAGAGGTTAATATCATCGACGATCAAAAAGAATTTGACTACGTAGCAGCCTATGAAGAAGAGATAAAAGATGATGAAAATCTCCAGCCAAGAGCACCAGTCATAACCATCATGGGTCACGTTGATCATGGTAAAACTTCACTGCTTGATTACATAAGAAAGTCTCGCGTAGCAGCTGGCGAGGCTGGCGGTATCACTCAGCACGTGGGTGCTTATATGGTAAATAAAAACGGCAAAAATATCACATTTATCGACACTCCAGGTCACGAAGCGTTTACCGCTATGCGTGCAAGGGGTGCTGGCGTAACTGATATAGTTATCATCGTTGTTGCGGCAGATGATGGTGTAAAACCACAAACAAAAGAGGCGGTCAGCCACGCAAAAGCTGCTGGTGTACCAATAATCATCGCGATAAACAAAATGGATAAAGAGTCGGCAAATCCTGACCTGGTAAAGACTGGTCTTGCTGAGCTTGATATCATGCCAACAGAGTGGGGCGGAAAGTATGAATTTGTGCCAATCTCTGCAAAAACAGGCATGGGTATAGATGATCTACTTGAGATCGTACTTTTACAAGCTGACCTTTTAGAACTAAAAGCAAATCCAAAGGCAAATGCAAAAGCAACTGTTATCGAGAGCTCACTTCAAAAAGGCCGTGGTCCAGTAGCTACTATTATCGTTGAAAATGGCACACTTCATGTTGGAGATACTGTCGTAGCTGGCGTTGCATATGGAAAGATAAGAAGCTTACTTGATGACCAGGGTAAACCTTTGCAAGATATAAAACCAGGCGAATGCGGTGTTATAGTAGGTCTTAGCGAGATAGCAGAGGCAGGCGAGACGCTAATAGGTGTAAAAACTGATAAAGAGGCTCGTGAATACGCACAGAAAAAGGCTGAATATATCCGCCAAAAAGAGCTTAGCAAGAGCACAAAAGTTAGTATTGACGAGCTTAGTGCTAAGATCGCTGAGGGTGAGTTAAAGACGCTTCCAGTCATCATCAAAGCTGACGTTGGTGGCTCACTTGAGGCACTAAAAGCAAGCTTAGAAAAACTTGCAAATGATGAGATCAGAGTAAATGTCATCCACTCAGGCGTTGGTGGCATCACACAAAGCGACGTGGCACTCGCTAGTGCGAGCGAAGACTGCGTAATCCTTGGTTTCAACATAAGGCCAACTGGCGAGATAAAAGAGAAGGCAAAAGAGAGCGGTGTCGAGATAAAGACTTATAATGTTATTTATAATCTAATTGACGATGTGAAGGCGATTTTAGGTGGATTGATGTCGCCTATCATTCGCGAAGAGCAGCTTGGTCAAGCTCAGGTTCGCCAAGTGATCCATGTACCAAAAGTTGGTGCTATTGCTGGATGTATCGTCACTGAGGGCACGATAAACAGAGGTGCAAAAATTCGCCTTATTAGAGAAGGTGTGGTTGTTTATGAGGGCTCGGTTAGCTCGCTCAAACGCTTCAAAGATGATGTCAAAGAGGTTGCTAAAGGCTATGAATGCGGCGTTGGTATCGAGAATTTCAACGACATCAGAGAAAATGACTACATCGAAAGCTTCAAAGAAGTTAAGGAGAAAGCTACTCTATGAACGCTAACGAAATAAAGCGTATGAGAACAGAGAGTGTGTTAAAAGAGCTCATTCCAGAGGCTCTAGCTACTCTTGAAGATAGCATTTTAAAGGGGCTTTGCGTCACTGACGTCGAGTGCAAAAAGGGTAGATACGACGCCTTTGTCTATCTTGACAAGATGGCATTTGATGAGCGCGAGCAAGAGTATATTTTGGGGCATTTAAAGCGAGTTTGTAGGCATTTGCAAAACCACTGTATGGCAGCTGAGGGCTGGTATAGATGCCCAAATTTTCACTTTAAATTTGACGATAGATTAGAGTACCAAAACCATATGGATAAGTTGTTTGATAAAATTTCAAAGGATTTAAACAAAAATGGATAATTTAGACAAACTAGTACGCGAATGCGGTGTTGAGCTTTACGACAGCGAGATCGCAAATGAAAATGGCAGGGCTATTTTTAGAGTTTACATCACAAAAAATGGCGGAGTTAGCCTAGATGACTGCGAAAAAGTGAGCCGTCTGCTTTCACCTATTTTTGACGTGACACCACCAGTTAGTGGAGACTACAACCTAGAGGTTAGCTCGCCCGGACTTGAGCGAAAACTTAGTAAGCCGTCTCATTTTAAAGCGAGTGTTGGCGAGCTTGTGAAAGTTCAAACCGAGGCTGATAAATTCAGAGGAAGACTCGTAAAAGCGGATGAAGAGAACATTGCAGTTGAAAATGAAGAGGAAATTTTTGAGATCAACATCAGTGAGATAAAAAAAGCAAAAACATATTTGGAGTGGTAAAATGCTAAGCGACATCGAGATAACTCATCAAACAAAGCTAGAACATATCAGTAAAGTTGCTGCAAGACTAGGCTTAAGTGAAGACGAGCTCGAGCTTTACGGAAAATTTAAGGCTAAAATTTCCCCTAGACTTGAGCCATCAAACTCAAAGCTCATCTTAGTCACCGCGACTAATCCAACCCCATACGGCGAAGGCAAAACGACTATGTCTATCGGTCTAGCTGACGCACTAAATTCACTTAATAAAAAGGTTTGTTTAGCGCTTCGCGAGCCATCTCTTGGACCAGTTTTTGGCATAAAGGGTGGAGCAGCAGGTGGCGGCTACTCGCAGCTTGCGCCGATGGAAGATCTAAATTTACACTTTACTGGCGATTTTCATGCTATAACATCAGCAAATAACCTGATTTCAGCGATGATAGATAATAGCCTCTATCAAGAAAATCCACTCAAAATAGAGAAAATTTTATGGAAGCGCTGTATGGATATGAACGACCGCGCGCTTCGTTTTGTCACTGTGGGGCAGGGTGGCAGGACTGATGGTGTGCCAAGAGAAGATGGCTTTAACATCACCGCTGCAAGCGAGATCATGGCCGTACTTTGTCTGGCTACGAGCCTCTCTGATCTAAAAGAGCGCGTGGCAAACATCATGGTCGCCTATGATAGCGACAAAAAGCCTATCTATGTGCGTGATCTAGGCTGCGAAGACGCTGTTTGTATACTTTTAAAAGATGCGATCAAGCCAAATTTATTTCAAACATTAGAACACACACCTACGCTCGTGCATGGTGGTCCATTTGCAAACATCGCACATGGCTGCAACTCAGTCATCGCAACAAAAACAGCTCTAAATTTAGCAGACTATGTCATCACTGAGGCCGGCTTTGGTTCGGAGCTTGGTGCGGAGAAATTTTTAGATATAAAATGCAGGATTGCGGACATTAAGCCAAGCGCTGTAGTGCTTGTAAGTACGATCAGGTCGCTAAAATATAACGGCGAAGCAAACAAGGACGAGATAACAAAACCAGATATGAACGCCCTTAAGAAAGGTATCGAAAACCTTGGCGGACATATCGAAAATTTAAAAGTCAAATTTGGTCAAAACGTAGTCGTAGCGCTTAATAAATTTGGCTTTGATACCGATGAAGAGATAAATTTTGTAAAAGAATACTGCCGTGAGCTTGGTGTAGAGGTGGCAGTTTGTGAGAATTTCTTAAAAGGTGGCAAAGGTGCACTTGAACTTGCTGAGCTAGTTTTAAAAGCGTGCGATAAGCCAAGCAAGATAAATTTCACATACGAGATGAGCGACGATACGAGAACTAAAATAGAAAAAGTCGCTAAGGAAATTTATGGAGCTGGTGAGGTAGTCTTTGAAGAGGCTGCTCTTAAAAAGCTTGAAATGATAAAAGAGCTAAATTTGAGCCATTTGCCAGTTTGTATCGCAAAAACTCAGTACTCATTTAGTGACGATGCGAAGCTGTTAGGCAGAGCAAAGGGCTTTACATTTAGCGTAAAAGACCTTGATATTAGAACGGGAGCTGGCTTTATCGTCGCGGTTTGCGGTAAGATCATGCTGATGCCAGGACTTCCAAAAGTACCAGCCGCTGTCAATATGAAGATAGACGTAGATGGCAAGATCGACGGTTTGTCGTAAATTTATGAAAAAGATACTGGCAAACGCCAGTATCTTTTTTAAGAGGTATAGATGAACGACGAATTTTACATGGATCTTGCTTTAAGCGAGGCTTGGAAATTTCAAATATTAACCTATCCAAATCCAGCCGTTGGATGCCTTATACTTGATGAAAATTGGCAAATTCTGTCTTGTAAGGCCCATGAAAAGGCTGGATATTTGCACGCTGAGCCAACGGCGATATTTTTTTCACTTTGCAAAAAAAGTGAAAAATTTAAAAAAGATTTTATAAAAGCTTATAACGATAAATTTAGCTCTAATATAAAAGAGGGCGAATTTAGCCTTTTAGAGCCAAAATTTACTTACGAATTTATACTAAACAACCACTCAAATTTACTAAAAAACGCAAAAGCCTACGTCACTCTTGAACCTTGCTCGCATCATGGCAAAACGCCACCTTGTGCAAATTTACTAAAAGAGCTTGGTTTTAGTGAGGTGATAATAGGTAGCTACGATGAAAATAAGGTAGCAAGTGGCGGTGGTAATTTGCTTAAAAGCGCTGGTATAAAAGTTAAATTTGGCGTTTTAAAAGAGCATTGTGATAAGCTACTTGAGCCATTTTTAGCCTATCAAAATGGTGGCTTTAGCTTTTTAAAAATCGCAATTAGTAAAAATGGTGTGGCAAGTGGCGGCATCATCACAAATGAACTTAGCCGTACACACGTCCATAAACTAAGAAGCGTCATAGATACGCTAGTGATCGGCGGTAACACAGTGCGAGTTGATCGCCCAAAGCTTGATAGTAGGCTAGTAAGTGGCGGCAAAAATCCAGATGTCATAATCTATTCAAGAAGTGATAAATTTGATAAGACGATACCACTTTTTAGCGTGCCAGGGCGCAAAGTTAGCATTCAAAAAAAGCTTAGCTTAAAAGGGCTTAGCATGTTTGAAGGTGCTAGTGAGTTTTTAAAACTTGCAAAAGATGGCAAGCTAGCAAACGTGAAATGGCTACTTATATATCAAAGCTCAAATTTTAAGGATGGTAAAAATTTAAGCCTTGATCTAAATTTAAAGCCACTATTTAGTGGGAATTTTGGAGACGATAGCTACACCTGGTATGAAATTTTGGATTAAATATCTAGGCCAAAATAGTGCTTAACTAAAAAGCCAATGCCAAATGAAATGATCGCAACACCAAAAGTTATCACACACATTTCAATCACTCTTGGCAAAAATTTAAGCTCTTTTGCCACGCTTATGTAAAAGTTGTAAGTGATAATGGCAACAAAGGCAAAGAAAAACATCGACAAGACAGCGTAAAGACCACTTGAAAAGATGAAAAAAGGAAGTATCAAAAACACCGTTGTTATGATGTACGAACCACCTGTGTAGAGCGAATAGGTAAGCGGTTTGATCTCGTCACTTGGATTTTCTTTTGACTCAAGATAGGCTGATCCTGCCATAGAAAGAGCAGCTGCAATGCCCATGATAAGGCCCGTCGCACCAACTGATTTTGTATTTGAAAAAGCAAGTGCAATGCCACTTAGCGTGCCAGTTAGCTCAACTAATGCGTCATTCATACCAAGAACAATGCCGCCGGCATTTACGAGCTTTATGTCTTTTAGCATAGAGATTAAATTATTTTCATGATTTACTTCTTCATCATAAATATCTCTAGCTTCAGGATACTCATCGACAATACCAAGATAAAATTGCTCTGCGTCTTCTTCGCGTGACTCCATAAATTTTAAAGTAAAAGATGTACCAAAAATTTTAACAAGTATCGTATAGAAGATGACTTTGAATAAATTTGCAGTTCTACTCTCACCTGTTATCTTTTGGCAAAAAGCATAGTGTCGTTTTTCTTCAGTGATTAATTTACGAAGTATTTTTTTATTTTCTTTATTTTTTTCACTAGCTTCAAGTAACGTATAGATAGCGGTATCATCTGCTTCATTTTGTAGCTGTTTTAAAGCACGCTTTTTATCTAGCATAAATTCCCCTTTTTAAATTTTGTAAGATTTTGGATTTTGAAGTGTAAGATTAGATGGTGCGATCAGCGAGACTCGAACTCGCACACCTAGTGGCACTACCCCCTCAAGATAGCGTGTCTACCAATTCCACCATGATCGCAAAAAGAGTAAAGCCCCAAAGAGGGGCTAAATTTAAGCTTTACGCTTAGCCAAGCATTGGGTTTGCGTAAAGAACGATAAGCGTAATAACAAGTGCGTAGATAACTTGTGCTTCGATCATCGCAAGAGCGATAAACATTGTAGTCATAAGTTTGCTACCAACGCCTGGGTTTCTAGCTGTTCCACTAATTGTTGCAGCAGCTGTATTGCCCATACCAATAGCGCCACCAAGAGCTGCAAGGCCAAGGCCAATACCACCAGCGATAACTGAATATGATCTAATCATCTCGCCGTCAGCGCCAAATGCGAATGCAGCAAGACCAAGAATTAAAAACACGATCTTTTTCATCGTTGCTCCTTTAAAATTTTTAAAGTTCTTTCGGATCTGTCCCCTACTTAAACTTTATGAGCCGTAATATTACAAAAACAAAACTTTGTTTCAAATAAAAACACTAAAAATTTAAATTGCCCATAAAAAATTCTTGGCTTAGAAAAATAAAAGTTTTTTTATGTTATCTTTGAAAAAATTAATTTATTCTTAATCTCAGGTAATCAATGATAAATGAAAAATTTTCAAAAATAGGCTTTGTTCTTGCTATGGCAGGATCGGCTGTTGGACTTGGTAATGCATGGAAATTTCCAACAATGGTAGGAAACAATGGTGGCTCAGCGTTTATAATTTTATATTTACTTCTCACGTTTGCTATCGCTTTTGTAGCGTTTTTAGCAGAGCTTAGCATTGGTAAGCTTGGTGAGAGTGACGTTGTAAGCTCCATTTATAAACTTGCTCCAAAACACAAAAAAATATGGTCTTTTTCAGGCTTTTTTATGATAGGAGCGATACTTATTGCTTCGTTTTATATGGTTGTCATTGGCTGGATATTAAAGTATATTTATCTTGGCTTTTCGCCACTTTTAAGCAATCAAGAAGAGGCAGCCCAGCAGTTTAATACACTTTTGGCAAATGATCTAACTAGTGCCGTGATTTGCTTTAGTCTAGTCTTTTTAATGGTATTTTTTGCTGTTTCAAAGGGTGTGAAAAGTGGCATTGAGAAGCTAAATATTTGGATGATGCCGGGTCTTTTTATACTGCTTGTTTGTATACTTTTTTATGCAATTAGTATGGGTGATGGCTTTGTTAAGGCGGCTAAATTTTTATTTGTACCAAATTTTAGCGCGATCACGCCAGATGTTGTTTTGCAAGCTCTTGGACTCGCGTTCTTCTCGCTATCTATGGGTGTTGGCGTCATACCGACATACGCTGCAAATTTACCAGAGCAGACAAATCTTATAAAATCAACGCTTTCTATCATCTTTATAAACATATTAATAGGCATTATGATGGGGCTTGTGGTCTTTACATTTATATTTGCTTATGGAGCTGATAGCACGGCAAGTGGCCCAGGGCTTATTTTTATCTCACTTGTTACGCTTTTTGCAAAGCTTGGGATAGTTGGCAATGTTATGGCTATCGCATTTTTTGTTTCACTTTTATTTGCTGGTGTTACAAGTGCTGTTTCGATGATTGAACCATTTGCTTATTATTTGGTTAGAAAATTTGAAATTTCACGTAAAATGGCTCTTGTTTATATTGGAATTTTTGTCTATATTTTAGGCCTTTTTTGTATTTTTTCATATTATGCGCAGACGGCTAATATCTTTAGTATTTTTGGTAAGCCAGTCTTTGATGCACTTGATTTTCTTACTTCAAATATAATGATGCCAATAGGTGCCATAATTTTTAGTTTTTTTGTTGGCTATAAACTTAAAAAAGAGAGCCTATATCTACTCTTTGGTGAATTTATGGGAAAAGTATTTTTTGAAATTTGGTACTTTACTCTAAGATATATAGTGCCAATTGCAATTTGCGCCATCATGATCTATCAAATAGCAGGTAAATGATGGATAGATTTAGTAAAGTTGGTTTTGTTCTTTCTATCATTGGAGCGGCTATTGGCCTTGGTAATGCATGGAAATTCCCATATATGGTCGGTAGTAATGGCGGTTCAGCATTTATTCTTATATATCTATTTTTTGCTTTTGTGGTTGGGCTTAGCATATTTTTTGCTGAGATGGCAATGGGTAAAATTTCTCGTCTTGATACGGTTGGAGCGTTTAAAAGTCTAGCTACAAAAGGTGCAAATGTATGGAAATTTGCTGGTGTTGTGATGGTGACAGGGTTATTCATTGCCTCTTTTTATACGCTCATTATCGGCTGGGTTTTAAAATACGTTATCTTAAGTCTTGGTGAGCTTCCAAAAGATATGGCAAGCTCAGAAGCGCTTTTTGTAAATTTTACTTCAAATGGCGCATGGGAGCAAATTTTATATTTTAGCATCGCTTTTTTTGCCTACTTTTTTATACTTACAAAAGGTATAAAAAGTGGAATAGAGCGTATAAATGTATATCTTATTCCAGCACTTTTTATTTTGCTTTTGCTTATGCTTGGCTACTCTTTTGGCATGAATGGTTTTGACGAGGCGGCTAAATTTTTACTAGTGCCAGACTTTTCAAAGATCGATCAAGGCGCTATATTAAATGCTCTTGGGTTAGCTTTTTTTACGATGTGTATAGGCATAGGGTGTATACTTACTTATTCATCAAGTCTTGGAGATGACACAAATTTATTTACATCGTCACTTTATGTTGTCTTTGCAAATATTATTATTAGTGTGATTATCGGACTTATTGTTTTTACTTTTACATTTGAATTTGGCTCAGAGCCGTCAAAGGGTGCAGGACTAGCATTTATCTCATTACCAACACTATTTGCAAAGCTCGGTACGCTTGGAAATTTCTTGGCATTTACATTTTTTATATCGCTATTTTTTGCTGGCATCACCTCGGTTATTTCAATGGTCGAGCCATTTATATTTTTCTTAAATAAAAGCTTGGGACTTAGTAGAAATAGATCAATTATCATTGTCGGTGCCGTAGTTTATCTTTTGGGAATTTTATGTGCGTTAAGCGGCATTGGCGATTTTAAGGAGTCACTTACATTTTTTGGTAAGAGCTTTTTTGATTTGCTTGATTATCTTAGCTCAAACATTATGCTCCCACTTGGTGGCATTATATTTGCCATTTTTGTTGGATACTTTATGAAATTTGAGCTTTTAAAAGAGCTATTCTTGCCTTATATGAGTGAGATTGTTTTTAAAATTTGGTATTTTTTAATAAGGTTTATAGCGCCAGTTCTAGTTTTTGTGGTGCTAGTAAGGGAGATTGCATAATGGCAAAAGAACAGTTTTCTAAAATAGGTTATGTTTTAGCAGTTGCAGGGTCAGCTGTTGGACTTGGCAATGCGTGGAAATTTCCATACATGGTCGGTGAAAATGGCGGATCAGCATTTGTTATTTTATATCTTTTGATAACGTTTATAGTTGGCATACCTATCTTTATGGCAGAGCTAAGTATCGGCAAGCTTAGTGAAAGTGATAGTGTAAATGCCTTTAGAAAGTTGGCGGATAAAAATAAAAATTTATGGCAACTAGTTGGAATTTTAGCTATGGTAACCGCAGCCATAATCTCATCTTATTATATTGTTATCATCGGCTGGGTCTTTAAGTATTTCACACTATCTTTTACCGGTCTTCCAAACGATATAGAAAGTTCAAAAGTAATATTTAACGAGCTTCTTACACATGGTCTTGGCGAGCAGACACTTTATTTCGTTATAGCATTTGTAGCTTGCTTTTTTATCCTTTCAAAAGGTGTGAAAAGTGGTATCGAAAAGCTAAATGTTTGGATGATGCCAAGCCTATTTATCATGGTTTTAATCATGCTTATCTTTTCTATGACAATGAATGGCTTTACAAAATCTGCTGAGTTTTTACTTGTTCCTGACTTTAGCAAAATTTCATTTAATTCGCTCTTGCTTGCCCTTGGACTTGCTTTTTGGACACTCTCACTTGGTATGGCAGCGATCATTACATATTCAGCTAGCCTAAGTGATGATACAAATTTAGCCACTTCTACGCTAAGTATCGTCTTTATAAATATCGTCCTAGCCATCATGATGGGTCTTGTTATCTTTACATTTATATTTGAATTTGGTGCTGAGCCGTCTCAAGGACCAGGACTTGTTTTTATTTCGCTTCCAACGCTCTTTGCTAAGCTTGGTGTAATAGGTCAAATTTTGGCTGTGGCATTTTTTGCTGCACTTATCTTTGCTGGCATTACTTCGGCTATCTCTATCGTAGAGCCGTTTGTATTTTTCTTGATCAGAGAGTATAGCATTAGCAGGATAAAAGCTCTTAGCATAGTTGGAGCCGGTGTTTTTGTATTGGGATTTTTATGTCTTTTATCAAATATAGAAAATGTTGGCGACAAATTTATGCTCTTTGGTAAAAATTTCTTTGATTTTCTTGACTTTACCGCTTCAAATGTTCTGCTTCCAATCAGTGGTATTGGTGGAGCGATATTTGTTGGATATTTTATGAAAAGAGAGGCACTTTATGTGCTATTTAGTCCATATATGAGCGACTTTGTATTTAGTGCATGGTATTTTTTATTAAGATATGTGGCGCCAGTTTGCGTCTTTATCATCATGATAAATAAATTGTTTTTTTAAGGGTTGTTTATGCAAAAAGTTGAGAAATTTTTTGATAAGGTCGGCGATATAGTCGGCTATATTTGCATGTTTGTTATGGCTTTGATGATAATAGATGTTTTTTTTAACGTTGTGGCAAGATATTTTTTCTCTTATGGAAATGTCGCATTTCAGGAGCTTGAGTGGCATTTTTTTGCTGTGATATTTTTGCTTGGCATGAGCTATGCATTAAAAGAAGATGCGCACGTTAGAGTTGATATATTTTATGCTAAATTTTCACCAAAAAATAAAGCTCTTGTAAATATGATAGGAACTTTTATTTTTGTAATCCCATTTGCACTTTTGGTTTCAAATTTATCGTTTGAATTTGTGAGTGATGCTTATACTTCAGCTGAAGCTAGTGCGGATCCAGGCGGTCTTACTCACAGATGGATCATAAAAGCACTTATTCCTTTTTCTTTTTATCTACTTGTATTTTTTGCGATTGGCTTTTTTATAAGAAATTTTAATCTTTACAAAAAAGCTAAAAAGGGGGAATAATGGCTGGCTTGATAATGTTTATAGCTGCACTTTTGATGCTAGGCATTGGCTTTCCGGTAGCCTTTACCTTTGGTGCGGTTTCGATGATATTTGGCATGATTGGCAGTATTGTTGAGAGCATTGGAGACGGAGATGGACTGCTTGGAAGTATCGAAGTCTTCAAAGATATGTTTAACTTCATGCCTTATAGAATTTTTTCTATCATGGAGAGTAGAATTTTTATAGCAGTTCCACTTTTTGTCTTTATGGGCGTTGTGCTTCAAAAGTCAAAACTAGCTGAGAGGCTACTTGAGAGCATGGGTATGCTTTTTGGAGAAATTCGCGGAGGCATTGCTATTAGCACTATCTTGGTTGGAGCACTTCTTGCAGCTTCAACTGGTGTTGTTGGTGCAAGTGTCGTTGCAATGGGTGTTATAAGCTTGCCTGTCATGCTAAAGTATAAATACGACCAAGCGCTAGGTTGTGGCACTATATGTGCTGCTGGTACGCTTGGACAGATCATTCCACCTTCTATCGTGCTGATTATTTTGGGTGATATATTTTCAGTGCCAGTTGGTGAGCTTTTTCATCAAGCCATCATCCCAGGACTTACGCTAGTAGCAGTTTATATCATTTATATTTTGATTGTTGCTTATTTGAAACCAGATACTGCACCTGTAGTAAAAGATGAGAGCGGTGTTAGTAAATTTAAGCAGATCATGAGAGCACTAATCGCTATCTTTCCGCCACTTTTGCTGGTTATTTGTGTATTGGGTTCTATATTTGCAGGTATCGCTACACCAACTGAAAGTTCAGCTTTTGGCTGCGTTGGAGCCATTATTTTAGCTATTTTTTATAGGACTTTTTCATTTTCTATGATAAAAGAGGCATTGGCAGAAAGCGTAAAAACTACAGCACTTGTCTTTGCCATACTTGTTGGTGCGACAGCCTTTTCTATGGTATTTAGTTACACTGGTGGCGATGAGATTGTTGAAAAATTTATGACAAATTTACCAGGTGAGAAGTGGGGCTTTATCATTTTTAGTATGGTTGTCATCTTTGTGCTTGGCTTTTTTATCGACTTTGTTGAAATTTCATATATTGTGCTTCCTATCTTGGTACCAATAGCCGCAAAGCTTGGTATAAATCCAATTTATCTAGCAATCTTAGTTGCGATGAATTTGCAAACTTCGTTCCTAACACCGCCATTTGGTTTTAGCTTATTTTTCCTAAGATCAGTCGCACCAGCTGAGATAAAAACGACTGCTATTTATAAAGGTGTTGTGCCTTATATTTTTATTCAGCTTGCTGTACTTGTATTTTTCTGCGTCTTTCTAATGGAATTAAAGCCAATGCTTGATGCGAGCCACGGCGGATTATTAAACTTCTTACTCTCACTTTTTAAATGATATAAAAGTTTTTGGTTGTAAAATACCAAGAAATAAGCAAAATGGCTAATTTGAGTTTCTAACCAATTTAGTCATTTTCTATGAATTCTTTAAATAAATTTATAAAATTAATGAGGTGGGTGATGGCGAAGAAATTTATCGATGTTATGGATACGACCTTTAGAGATGGCTTTCAGTCAGTTTATGGCGCTAGAGTGCTTATGAATGACTTTTTGCCTGCGCTTGAAGCAGCCAAAGAGGCTGGCATAGAGCATTTTGAATTTGGTGGCGGAGCGAGATTTCAAAGCCTTTATTTTTACCTAAATGAAGATGCTTTTGCGATGATGGATAAATTTAGAAGCATCGTAGGACCAAAAGCAAATCTTCAAACCCTAAGTAGGGGCGTAAATACCGTCACACTTGATACTGGCAGCCGTGAGCTAATCGACCTTCACGCAAAACTTTTCAAAAAACATGGAACCACCACCATCAGAAATTTTGACGCACTAAATGACGTTGAAAATTTAAAATATTCAGGCGAGAGGATCGCTCATCACGGACTAAAACACGAAGTTGTTGTTACGATGATGGATTTGCCTAGTGGCTGTGTGGGAGCTCATGATGTTAAATTTTATGAGAAAATTTTAAGAGAAATTTTAGATGCAAATATCCCTTATCACAGCGTTTGCTTTAAAGACGCAAGTGGTACAAGTAGCCCGCAAAAGGTCTATGAAACCATAAAAATGGCTAGAAAGCTACTTCCAGAAAAAACTCATATCAGACTTCATACACATGAAACTGCAGGCGTAAGTGTGGCTTGCTATCTTGCAGCGCTTGAAGCCGGCGTTGATGGCATAGATCTAGCCGCAAGCCCAGTAAGTGGTGGTACAAGTCAGCCAGATATCTTAACTATGCTTCATGCAGTAAAAGGCAAAAACTACGATCTTGGCGGACTTGACGTGGAGAAAATTTTAAAATACGAAAGCGTTTTGAATGATTGCTTAAAAGAGTATTTCTTACCACCTGAAGCCGTGCAAGTAAGCCCGCTCATACCATTTTCACCAATGCCAGGTGGCGCACTCACTGCAAATACCCAGATGATGAGAGATAATAATATCTTAGATAAATTCCCAGAGGTCATCCTTGCTATGCGCGAGGTGGTGCAAAAGGGTGGATACGGCACTTCAGTGACCCCTGTTAGCCAGTTTTACTTCCAACAAGCGTTTAATAATGTAATGTTTGGCAAGTGGAAAAAGATCGCTGAGGGATATGGCAAAATGGTGCTTGGCTACTTTGGCAAGACCCCAGTTACGCCTGATCAAGAGATCATCAAGCTTGCAAGCGAGCAACTAGGCTTAAAACCAACTACAAAACACGCAGTTGATATAGCAGATAAAGACGAGAGTAAGTCGCTTGCACACGTAAAAGAAATTTTAAAACAAAATAAGATCAAAGTCACCGAAGAAAATGTTTTTATAGCAGCAGCTTGTAAAGAAAAAGGCATCGCATTTTTAAAAGGCGAAGCAAAAGTAAATGTAAGAAAAGTAGATCCAAACGCTAAGGCAAACGAGGGCAGACAAACTCAAAGTGGCAGATATAGTGTCGTCGTAAATGGTAGCCGCTACAATGTCGAAGTAAGCGAGGGCTTTAACGATAGCATCCAAGTAAAATCGATCACCGAAGTTGAAGGCAAGAGCGTAAAAAATGCTAAAAGTGCAGCAGCAGGCGCAACAGCAAATGATATCGTTGCTAGCTTACCGGGTGCTGTGCATAAAATTTTAGTAAGCGCAGGAGACCATGTCAAAAAAGGGCAAGCTGTAGTCGTGCTTGAAGCAATGAAGATGGAGATAGAGGTCAAAGCCCCAAAAGATGGCGTAATAGGCTCTATTGAAGTTAGCAAAGGTCAAAGTGTCGCGAACAATCAAGTGGTGGCTAAATTTAAATAAATTTGCCCATTTTAAAAAGAGAGTGTTAAGCGAAATTTGATTAACATTTTGATGACTTTTAGGTCAGAATTTATAAAAAATGAAAATTTTAAAAGGAAATAACATGATAAACAAACTAGACGAACTAGGTCTAAAAGAGATCAAAAAGATAAATCACAATCTAAGCTACGACGAGCTTTTTGAGCTTGAAAAGGCAAACAACGAAGGCAGGGTTTCAAGCAACGGCACATTTATGGTTGATACGGGAATTTTTACTGGAAGAAGCCCAAAAGATAAGTACTTTGTCAAACAAGATCCAAGTCAGAAGTATATCGCTTGGGGCAAGATAAATCAGCCTATAACAAAGGAGCTATTTGACAAGCTTCTTAAAAAAGCAAAAGAGCAGCTTAGCGGCAAGGAAATTTTTATCCAAGACGCATTTTGTGGAGCTAGCAAAAAGAGCCAAAAATCAGTCCGCTTTGTCACTGAAGTAGCGTGGCAAGCACACTTTGTAAAAAATATGTTTATACGTCCAAGCAAGGAAGAGCTAGCTAAATTTGAGCCTGATTTTGTAGTATATAACGCTTGTAAGACAAAAAATGAGGACTACAAGGCTGATGGGCTACATTCAGATGTCTTTGTTATATTTAACGTTGAGGAAAATGTCGCAGTGATCGGCGGCACATGGTACGGCGGCGAGATGAAAAAGGGTATTTTTTCTATGATGAACTACTGGTTGCCACTTGAAGGTAAACTAAGTATGCACTGCTCTGCAAACGTAGGCAAGAAAGGCGATACAGCGCTATTTTTTGGCCTATCTGGTACTGGTAAAACTACACTTTCAACTGATCCAAAGCGCAAGCTAATAGGTGATGATGAGCACGGCTGGGACGATGATGGTGTATTTAACTTCGAGGGCGGTTGCTACGCAAAATGTATAAACCTTGATCCAAGTAGCGAGCCAGAAATTTACGCAGCGATCAGGCGTGACGCGCTACTTGAAAACGTCGTGGCTGATGAAAATGGAGTGGTTGATTACAAAGATGGCTCAAAGACTGAAAATACACGCGTAAGCTATCCGATCTATCACATTGACAACTACGAACCAAGCTCAAGTGCTGGCCATCCAAAAAATATCATCTTTTTAAGTGCCGACGCTTTTGGCGTGCTTCCTCCAGTTGCGAAGCTTACAAAAGAGCAGGCTATGTATTATTTTCTAAGTGGCTACACGGCAAAAGTTGCTGGTACAGAGCGCGGTATCACCGAGCCAGTCGCTACTTTTAGTGCTTGCTTTGGCGAGCCATTTATGCCACTTCACCCAACTGTCTATGCAAAATTACTTGGTGAGAAAATAGATAAACACGGCGTAAATGTCTATCTTGTAAATACAGGCTGGAGCGGCGGTGCTTACGGCGTTGGCAAGCGTATGAGCATAAAAGCGACACGTGCTTGCATAAATGCGATCCTTGATGGTAGCATCACAAAATGCGAATTTGAAAATTTTGATAAATTTAACTTCGCTATCCCAAAAGAGCTTGACGGCGTCGAGACAAAACTGCTAAATCCTATAAACACATGGGCAAATGCAGCTGAGTATAACGCTTCACGCGATAAGCTCGCTAAAATGTTTGTTGAAAATTTCAAACGCTATGAAGATGTAAAAGAGGGCGTTGAGTACGCAAAAGCTGGACCAAACGCTTAATTTATATATAGCCTTGCAAAAAAGCTTCTTGCAAGGCTAGTCTTTTTAGTTGGCATTTTTGATATTAAAGTATCTTTCTTCTAAATTCCAAGTTCAAGTATTACATTTGTAAATTTATTCTAGTAAGTAACAAAATATTAGATACAAATATATGAGTTACTAATAAAATTTTTCCTATTACACTTAGCTCCTAGTTTTTCTTTTTGTGCTTGAACCAGTTATCAAATATTGTTTATTGTGTTATTTTCTAAAAATTTTTATAGGTTTGAGGAGGAGGAAGATTGTATAAATTTAGAATAAAAAGAAAAATAAGGGCAAAGTTGCCCTTATAGTTATAAATGTATATTATGAGTGAAAGTGAAATTCTTCTGGATGATCTAGTGCGTATCTAAATTTATCCATATCGACTTTTTTATCCCAGATAGAAACTATCATGCAACCAACAGCGTTACCGCAAAGATTACCAACTGCACGCATCTCTGACATAAATTTATCAACGCCAAGTAGCACAGCTACGGTGACTACTGGTATGCCAGTGCTCGGAAGTGCGCTTAATGTGCCAGCAAGGACGACAAAGCCCGATCCTGTAACGCCAACTGCGCCTTTACTTGTGATCATTAGTACGATTAGTATACTTATTAGATGCTCAAAGCTTAGCGGGATGTTGAAAGCTTGAGCTAGGAAAATAACGCTTAGACTTAGATAGATGTTGGTGCAGTCAAGGTTAAATGAGTAGCCAGTTGGAATGATAAGACCAACAGCGCCTCTATTTATACCAGCTGATTCTAGCTTTTGCATAAGTGGCGCAAGAGCCGTTTCACTCGAGCTTGTTGCGAAGACTACCAATACCTCTTTTGAAATAAAACGCATAAATTTAAAGACATTGATTTTCGCAAAATAGCAGATAACGCCAAGCACAACAAAGATAAAAAAGCAGCTCGCAAGTGCCATAACAACCAAAAGCTCCATCATGCCAAGAAGCGTTCCGATACCAAATTTACCGATTAGATAAGCCATAGCCGAAAATGCAGCCACTGGGCTAAAGAGCATAAGCCAACTAAGAAGTTTTAAGACATAGTGCTGAATAAATTCAAGTGGCTTTAGGCAAGCTTGTTTTTTATCATGAGCTAGCAGCGAAAGTACGATGGCAACGATAATAGCCATGAAAAGTACTTGAAGTGTGTTTGATTTTATAAATGGATCAAGTATATGCACGTAAGGAAAAATGTCATCTACTGGCACAGCTCCTCTTAAAAGATGAAGTGTATGTGCTACAAATCCGCTATTTGCGTCCATATTTGCAGCCTGAGATGTAAATTTAGCTACGCTTGAGGCATCAAGCTGAGTGTAGTCAAGATTCATGCCATGTCCTGGACGAAGTGTCTCGCCAAAGATGATACCAACAGCAAGCGCAAGTGTGCTAACTATCTCAAAATAGATAAATGCCTTTAATCCAATAGACCCAAGATCTTTTAGACTCTCGAGCCCAACGATACCTGAAACGATCGTTAAAAAGATAATAGGGCCGATTAAAATTTTAAGTGCTTTTATAAAATAATCAATGCCTGGCTTGCTTGCTATACCAAGCTCAGGCGCGACCATGCCAACGACAACACCACCAACAATACCGATCACAACCCAAAAGGCAAGATTGGTAAATAATCTTACAGCAAGATTTCCTTGCTTTTTAGTATTATTCATAAATTTCCCCTTTATAGGCTTTCTCTGATCTTAGCAGAGATGATCTTATCGCCTTGTCTTATAGCGTCAAGCACCTTTAGGCTCTCTTCATCAACGCATTTTCCAAAGACTGTATGCACGCCATCAAGATGAGGTTGCTTGCTATGACAGATGAAAAACTGCGATCCGCCAGTATCGCGTCCTGCATGAGCCATGCTAAGGCTACCGCGCTCATGTTTTACCTTTTGGTTGTCGCATTCGCATTTTATCCTCCAGCCAGGACCGCCCGTGCCCGTGCCATTTGGGCAGCCACCTTGGATGACAAAATTTGGTATAACTCTGTGAAAATTTAGACCATTATAAAAGCCTGATTTTATCAAATGGATAAAATTTGCGACAGCTTGTGGTGCTTCTTCTGCAAAAAGTTCAAGTCTGATCTCGCCTTTATCTGTCTCTAAAACTGCAAATTTATCTTTTTTAAGCTCGTCTAAATTTATATCATAAACTTTTAATTCATCAAAACGCATGTATATCCTTTTTATTCAATATTTGTATAAACTGCTTGAACGTCATCATCGTCTTCTAACTTATCAAGAAGCCTTTCAACCTCAAGCATTTGCTCTTCATCTAGGCTCACGGTTTGATTTGGCAAGTACTGAAGTGAAGCTTTTTTAACTACTAAATTTAACTTCTCTATGCCTTCATGAAGTGTGCCAAAATTTGCGTAATCGCCATAAACAAATAGTGCGTTTTCGTCTTCTTCGATGTCGCTTAGACCATAATCAATCAACTCAAGCTCGATCTCTTCGATATCTGCACTTGGTTTTTCAAGCTCAAAAACGCTCTTTCTTGTAAACATAAAACTAAGGCTGCCGCTTGGCAAAATTTCTCCGCCATTTTTGCTAAATATCGCTTTTACATTTGCAACTGTTCTTGTTGGGTTGTCAGTAGCGCACTCAACGATGATTTGCACGCCGTGAGCTGCTTTGCCGTCATAAAAGATAGTCTTGATATCAGCGCTATCTTTGCCATTTGCTCTTTTTATAGCCGCATCGATGTTATCTTTTGGCATATTTTCAGCTTTTGCTGCTGCGATGGCTGCGCGAAGTTTTGGGTTCATATCTGGATCACATCCGCCATCTTTTGCCGCTACTGTTATAGCTTTTGCAAGTTTTGGAAATACCTTGCTCATCTTATCCCATCTAGCTTCTTTTGCGGCCCTTCGGTACTCAAATGCTCGTCCCATAAATATCCTTAAATAAATTTTTTACGGATTATAACTAAAAAAATTTTATACTTTTTTAAAACATTTTTAGTTTGCCAGCCAAAGCGCCTAATTTGTAAATTTAAAAAAATATTTGGTAAAAATTTAAGCTAAAGGCATATAATCAAGCCATGATAAAAAATGCTCAAAAACAAGATGCAAAAATCTGCATAAAACTACTAAATTTAGCGATGGAAGATATCGCCTACAAGCTAAGTGGTTACGATGATCCTATTAAAAGTAATGAAATTTTAGAAATTTTTTTCAAAAGTGAGACAAATAGACTAAGCTATAAAAATGTCTTTGTTTATAAACATAATGAGGAAATTATCGCTGCTATGTGTGTATATTTTGGTGGCGACGCGGAGCAGCTTGATAGAGAAATTTCACAGCATTTAAAGGCGCTTGGCAAAGACGCCCAGGTAGAAAAAGAGTGTTTTGATGATGAGTTTTATATAGATAGTATCGCTGTTGATGAAAATTTTAGAGGCCAAGGGCTTGCAAAAGAGCTCATAAGGTATTCATTTGTCAAGGCAAAAGAACTAGGGCATAAAAAGGTTTCATTAATAGTAGATACAAATAAGCCAAAAGTTCGTAAATTTTACGAGAGTTTGGGCTTTAAATTTAATGTCAAGAAAATTGTAAATTTACATGAATACGACCATATGATAAAGGAGATAATATGAAAACATTTGAAGCAAACAATATCCACTGCCAAAACTGCGCAAACACTATAAAAAACGCACTTGAAGATGACTTTGGCAAGATAGAAGTTGATCTTAGCAAAGAGCCAAGACAAGTTAGGGTTGATCTTAAAGATAGTGAAGTTGAAAAATTTAAATCTGAAATGGCTGATCTTGGATTTGACGTTATAAAGGAGCTTTGATATGCCTTTAAAAGTCAAGCTAAATATAGCGGGAATGAGCTGCGTAAATTGCTCAAACGCTATCGAGAAAGTTTCTAAAAAGATAGATGGGGTGCTTGAAGCAAATGTAAATTTTGCAAATGCAAGCGGCGAATTTGTCCTAAAAGACGCTAGCGTGCGTGAAGTTTTAGAGCAAAAGATAAAGAAGCTTGGCTATTTTGTGGCGACAAATATTGATGAATTTGAAGCCAAAAGAGACGAGCATATAACTGCGATCAGAAATAAATTTATATTTGCATTTCTAGCGAGCATGGTCATCATGGCGCTTGAGATGTTTGTAAGGCCTAGCGTGGTTGTAAATTTAGCCATTTTAGCGCTTGGCTTTTTGGTGCTAGCTTTTAGTGGCAAAGACTTCTTTGCTCACGCCATAGAGGCTGTTAAAAACAAAAACTACGATATGAACGTGCTTGTAGCTCTTGGAAGCGGCAGTGCATTTTTATACTCGCTTTTTGTTGTGATCTTTTCAGATTTCATCCCAGATGATCTAAAAAATGTCTATGTCTCGGGCGCAGCGATGATAATAGCCTTTGTTTTGCTAGGTAAGTATCTTGAAGAGCGCTCAAAGGCAAAGGCAGGCGACTACCTAAAGACGCTACTTAAAATTTCGCCAAAGACCGCCTTTTTGGTCATGCCAGATGGACATAGTAAAGAGGTAAATGTAAATGAGCTAAAAGTAGGCGACATCGTCATCGTAAAAAATGGCTACAACATTCCAAGTGATGGCGTGATAGTTCAAGGTGGCGCTGAGATATATGCTTCTATGCTAACAGGCGAGAGCCTGCCAGTTTATAAAGAGGTAGGAGATGGCGTATTTGCCGGCACTCTAAACACAAATGGCTACATAAGCATCAAGGTGACAAAGAGCTCTTACGAGAGCTTGCTATCTCAAATTTTAAACCTACTAAGCGACGCTAGCTCTAAAAAGATGCCAATAGGTAGGCTCGCTGATAAGATAGCAAACATCTTTGTGCCAAGTGTCGTGGCGATCTCAGTTCTTACATTTTTAATATGGATAATTTTTAGTGGAAATTTCGCCTATGCGATCTCTAGCGCGATCTGCGTTTTAATAATCTCATGTCCATGCGCTCTTGGACTTGCTACGCCAATAGCAATAGTAAGCTCGCTTGCATGTGGTGCAAAAGCTGGAATTTTAGTAAAAAATCCAGAAGTTTTAGAGCTAATAAAAGATGCTAAATTCGTAGCATTTGACAAAACAGGCACACTTAGTAAAGGGCAAATCAGCGTCAAAAGCTCAAATTTAAGCGAGCAAGATTTAGCTCTTATCGCTTCTGCTGAAAATTTAAGTGAGCATCTCATCTCAAAAGCTATCGTTAGATATGCAAAGCAAAAATGTATAGATTTACAAAAGCTAAATGGAAAATTTCAAAATGTTGTCGGGCAAGGCATCATCTATGAGGATGAGAATAATCAGATAATAATCGGAAACGAAAAGCTGCTTTTGGCAAATGAAGTAAGTTTAAATCCGGATGAAAGTAACGCTATAAAAGAGGCTACAAACGATGGAAGCGGCGTCATACTTTGTGCTATAAATAAAAAATTTGTTGGTTTTTTAACGCTTAGTGATGAGTTAAAAGACGAGGCGAGCGATGTTATAAATGAGCTTACTAGTCTAAATTTACAAAGTGTGATCCTTTCAGGCGATGATGAGAAGGTGGTTGCAAGTATTGCCAAGAAGCTAAATGTGAGTAAATATCACGCAAATATGCTGCCTGAAGATAAATTTAATGAGATAAAAGAGCTTACAAATCATGGTGGCGTTATCTTTGTTGGAGATGGCGTAAACGACTCACCATCACTTAAAGAAGCAAGTGTTGGTATCGCTATGAACTCGGGCTCAGATATAGCAAAAGGTGCTGGAGATATCGTGCTTATTAAAAATGATTTGCGTGGCGTGACCGGACTAGTTAGACTAGCAAATGCTACTATGGTAAACATAAAAGAAAATTTATTTTGGGCATTTATGTATAACGCGATTTGTATTCCAGTGGCTGCTGGCGTGCTTTACCCGGTCTTTGGGCTACTTTTAAGCCCAGTTTATGGCTCAATGGCGATGTGTCTTAGCTCTGTTACTGTCGTTTTAAACGCACTTAGACTTAGATATCTACGACTTAAGGATTAAAATTTGAAATTTGGAGAACTTTATAGCGTTGTAGCGGCTGCGCTTGCTGTAAATTTTAGCGGCATTTTAGACGTTTCATCTTTTATGCGTATCAAAAAGACAAATGCGTGGATAACGCAGACAAATAACGAAGCAAATAAAAAAGGCAATGAGCTTTATACCAAATTTATCAAAGATGAAAGTAGTGCTGCTTTATGTGACGATTTTGTCATTTTAAAGTCAAAATTTGAAGCAAGTTACTATTTTTCGTCTGCAAAAGATGATCTAGCTCAATTTTATAAGGCTATAAATTTTCAGCCAAAAATGGGCGAGGTTGATAGCATCTCAAATCAGCTAATTTTAATAGCAAATATTTTAAAAAGCGAAGCATCTAAGGAGTCTATGAAGCTTCTTGCAGCTTTTAGTGTCTCATTTTTCTTGCCTTATGCTAAACAGCTTTCAAAAGATATCCAAAAAGACGCGACTAGCAATTTTTATAAATCAATGGGATATTTTTTAGAGGATTTTTGCTTGGTTTTAGAAACTATTATTGGTAAGGCTTAGTTTTAAGCCTGTGCCATTTCTATCATTTGAGTTTTAATGCTTAAAATGTTATTTTGAATGGCTGACTGCTCTAAATTTAAGTAATGAAGCATTTGCATAGAATTACGATCTTTTAGGCTTTGAATGCTTGAAATTTGATGCGAAATATCTAGCTTTTGATCTTGTAATTTTTCTAAGTCCTTTTGTAACTGTATGGCACTTGCTTTATTAATAATTATAGGGGAAATTTTAGCATCTTCTCTTTGTTCTACATGTACTTCATTGCTTCTTACAATATCTTTCTTGTCATAGCCAGAAGATACTAACATGCTTGTTTTTGAGCTATTTGAAGAGATAGATGTATAGCCGTCATGATAGAAAATGTTTGAGTTCATATTCGCATCTATTTGCATATCATCTTTCCTCTTATATAGATTATTTTTATTTTAAACTATATTCAATAGAAAATTAAAATAGTTTTTAAAAAGTTATATTTTGAATTATATTTCTATATCCTTAAAGATAAATTATATTTATAACTTTTTTGCAACTTTATAGTTAAAATACCCAGTTAAGTGCTATTTTGTTAAAATCACACAAAACTAATCAAAGGTAAAGCTATGAAAGAAGAGAAAAATGCACACAAAAAGATGTGGGAGGGCAGATTTAGCGAGGCTAGTTCGAAGTTACTTGAGGAATTTAATGCCTCTATAAATTTTGATAAAAATCTTTTTGAAGAAGATATCGCTGGTAGTAAGGCTCACGCAAAGATGCTTGGGGTTTGTGGAATTTTGAAAAAAGAGGAGTCAGAGGCGATCATAAAAGGGCTTGATGAGGTTTTGGCTGAGATAAGGGCTGGTAAATTTGCTTTTAAGATAGAGGATGAGGATATCCACATGGCCGTTGAAAAGCGCCTTAGCGAGATCATCGGAGCTGAGCTTGGCGGCAGACTGCACACAGCTAGAAGTAGAAACGACCAAGTTGCGCTTGATTTTAAATTTTATGTTTTGAAGAAAAATTTAGAAATTTCATCTCTCATCAAAGAGCTCATCGCCACGCTTACAAATTTGGCAAAAAACCACAAAGATACGCTAATGCCAGGCTACACACATCTTCAACACGCTCAGCCAGTAAGCCTTAGCTATCACTTGCTAGCATATGCATTTATGTTTAAAAGAGATTTCGAGCGTTTTGTTAGCTCATATGAGCGAAACAACCTAAGTCCGCTTGGTTCAGCAGCCCTTGCAGGCACACCGCATAAGATAGATAGAACTATCGTTGCAAGCGAGCTTGGCTTTGCAGGCTGCACGCAAAATGCGATGGATAGCGTGAGTGACCGTGATTTTGCGCTGGAAATTTTATTTAACATTAGCGTTTTTATGACGCACGCTTCTAGGCTTTGCGAGGAGCTCATACTTTGGAGCTCACAAGAATTTGGCTTTGTAAGTATCAGTGACGCTTATAGTACAGGAAGTTCCATAATGCCTCAAAAGAAAAATCCAGACGTCGCTGAGCTCATACGCGGTAAAACTGGGCGCGTAAATGGAAATTTGGTAGCGCTACTAACTACGATGAAGGGTCTGCCACTTGCTTATAATAAAGATATGCAAGAAGATAAAGAGGGTGTGTTTGACAGCGTCTCAACCATTTTAAGCTCGGCTACCATCCTAAATGAGATGATAAAAACAGCTAAATTTAATGAAAAAAATATGCTAAAAGCTACAAAAACAGGGCATTTGAGCGCGACCGATCTAGCGGACTATCTAGTGCGTGAGAAAAATATCCCATTTAGAACGGCACACTTTATCACTGGAAAAGCTGTGGCAAAGGCTGAAAGTTTGGGCCTTGATTTGAGTGAATTAAACGAAGAGCAGCTAAAAAGTGTGGATGAAAATTTAGATGCAAATGCTATTAAATTTTTAGATCTTCACGCTTCAAAAGAGGCGCGTTGTTCGCAGGGCGGCACGGCAAATAAAAGCGTTGATGAGCAGATAGAAATCTTAGACTACTGTCTTAAGAAAAAAGAGTTATAATTACGCAAAATATACAAATTTTAAAGGATGAAAAATGTTTTTTGATGGCAAGAATAAAGAGCTTTCTAGTAAAAATGAAGCTTTACAAAGAGAAAATGAAGCTTTAAAGGCTGAAATTTTAGCACTTAAAGAGGAGCTAAAAAACGTTAAAACTTGCGAGCCAAAAGAGCAAGCTAAGGATAAGCAAGAGGCTGTAAATTTATTGCTTTCAAGTTATCAAGATGGTATAAATTTCTTGCAATTAACAATGGAAGAAAATCTAAAAATGCTTGAAAGTATAAATGGACTAAATGAAAAGACTTTCAAAGAGACGGGCGAACTCAAGTCGCAAACGGCTGAAATTTTAAACTCGATCGAGCAAGTAAGCCAGATGAGCAATGACCTTTCAAATGATGCTTCTTCGCTTAATGGAAGCGTAAATTCGATTGCTGAGATTATAAATCTTATTAAAGATATCTCAGATCAGACAAATTTGCTAGCTTTAAATGCTGCTATCGAGGCGGCCCGTGCTGGTGAGCATGGACGAGGTTTTGCTGTCGTAGCAGATGAGGTTAGAAAGCTAGCTGAACGCACTCAAAAAGCGACACTTGAAGTAGAAGTAAATATAAATGGCCTTAAGCAAAGTGCGAATACGATGATCGAAATGAGTGAGAATTTCTCAAAAATTTCTACAAATGCTATGAAAATTTTAGGTGGATTTGAAGGAAATATCTCAAGCGTAAATGCAAATACGCAAAATATCCTAAATCAGGCTCTAAATGTTACAAATGAAGTCTATGTAAGCAATGGAAAAATAGATCATATAAATATGAAATTAAATGGATATAGAGGCGTGCTTTTAAATGAGTTTAATAAGATTCAAGATGTTCATGAGTGTAGATTTGGCAAATGGTATGAAAAAGATGTGAAAAATACTCTCGTAAAAGATGCCAAAATTCTCTCAAGTATCGCAGCTCATCATGAAAATGTTCATCATGGTCTAGAAAAAGCGATGGTTATTTTTGCTGATAAAGACAAAGGAAATCTACCTGGCGTTGAAATATTAAAAGATGTCGAAAACTCAAGTAAAGTAGGTTTTGAAGAGTTGCTTGAAGCTATTAAGGCTGCAAGAAAATAAATTTTAGACTCATGCTTTGAGTCTAAAATTTAGAAGTTATTAAAATGTGCTTTGTGGATCAGC
This sequence comes from Campylobacter concisus, assembly GCF_902460705.1. Lineage (GTDB taxonomy): Bacteria > Campylobacterota > Campylobacteria > Campylobacterales > Campylobacteraceae > Campylobacter_A > Campylobacter_A concisus_Z. Next base: position 64,058 of record NZ_CABPUP010000002.1, read on the forward strand.
TACGCCTTCGCTCCAGCCAAGCTTAGCTCCGCCAAGCAGGTGAAAATGCAGATGCATAACTTCTTGACCGCCGTTTTCACCGCAGTTTGTGATGAGTCGGTATCCGCTCTTATCAACGCCCATTAAGGTCGCCACTTCTTGGATAAATTTAGTCATCTCTCCCATTAAAACCGGATCCATCTCTTGGAAATTTTTATAGTGTTTTTTTGGGATGATTAGGATGTGGATCGGTGCTTTTGGATTTATATCGTTAAAAGCTAGAAATTTCTCGCTTTCAAGCACTTTGTTGCAAGGGATTTCACCAGCTACGATCTTTTCAAATATGGTCATTTTAGCTCCTTTGAAATTTTGCAAAATTATATCAAAGTGTGCTTAAATTTCGTGCTCTTTATCTTGATTTTAACTCTTTTTCTATAAAATCGACTCAAAAATTTATAAAGGCAAAAAATTGCAAGATTTCGTTAATAAAATCAAAAATGAAATTTCAACGCTTGATGATTTGGAAAAAGTCAGGGTAGAAATTTTTGGCAAAAAGGGTATCTTGGCACAAGGCTTTGCAAAGCTAAAAGAGCTTGGTGAAGATGAGAAAAAGGAATTTGCAGCAAATTTAAACAAACAAAGAGATGAGCTTGGCGCGCTAATAGAAGCTAAAAAAGCTGAGCTTAGCGAACAAGAGATAGATAACAAGATGAAAAAAGAAGCCGCTGATATCACGCTATTTAATGAGCCAGTGGCTAGCGGAGCGCTGCACCCTGTTATGGCTACGATGGATAAGATAATTGAATACTTTTTGGCTCTAAATTTCTCGCTCGAGACCGGACCACTGATAGAAGATGATTTTCACAATTTTGAAGCGCTAAATTTACCAAAATACCACCCAGCACGGGACATGCAAGATACATTTTACCTAGATGATTTTAGACTTTTAAGGACGCATACGAGCCCAGTTCAGGTGCGAACTATGCTAAATCAAAAGCCACCTATTCGCATGATAGCGCCAGGCACCGTCTTTAGACGTGATATGGATTTAACTCATACACCGATGTTTCACCAGGTTGAGGGCCTTGTGGTAGAGGATGCTGAGAAAGTTAGCTTTGCAAATTTAAAATCAATGCTTGAGGGCTTTTTAAAGCATATGTTTGGCGATGTTGAAGTGCGTTTTCGCCCTAGCTTTTTCCCATTTACGGAGCCTAGCGCAGAGGTTGATATTAGTTGTATATTCTGCCATGGTAAGGGCTGCAGAGTGTGCAAGCAGACTACTTGGCTTGAGGTACTTGGATGCGGCGTCGTTGATCCAAATGTATTTAAGGCAGTTGGCTATAAAAATGTAAGTGGATACGCCTTTGGCCTTGGCGTTGAGAGATTTGCAATGTTGCTTCATAGAGTGCCTGATTTGAGGTCACTTTTTGAGGGAGATTTAAGATTGTTGGAGCAGTTTAAATGATAATTTCAAAGCATTGGTTAAACGAGTGGATTGACCTTAGCGAGGTTAGCGGCGAGACACTTTCAAAGACATTAAATTCTATCGGGCTAGAGGTTGATAGCTATAAAGAGATAAATTTACCAAAGAGTATCGTAGTTGGATACGTAAAAAGTAGAGAAAAGCACCCAGATGCCGATAAGCTAAGCGTTTGTCAGGTAGATGTTGGCGGAGAGACACTTCAGATCGTGTGTGGGGCTAAAAACGTTGAAGCTGGCCAATTTGTGCCAGTCGCGCTCATTGGCACGACTATGCCAAATGGTCTTGAGATAAAAAAAGCAAAGCTAAGAGGTATCGAGTCAAGTGGTATGATCTGCTCTTCAAGTGAGCTGGGACTTCCAAAGGTAAATGATGGAATTTTACCGCTTGATGAGAGTATCGGCAAGCTAAAACTTGGTACAAGTCTTAGCGAATTTGAGGTATTTAAAGATACGATAATCGAAGTTGATGTCACAGCAAACAGAGGCGATTGTCAAAATTTACATGGCATCGCAAGAGAAATTTGTGCAGCGCTTGATCTAAATATGAAAGATAGTCACGAAGACGATGAAAGCGAAAATTTACTAGGTATTGGCAGAATAGCTTCTGTGCGAGCAGAGGATAAAGTAAATGGGTCATTTTTATATAAGGCTTTTGAACTAAAAGAGGGACTATATGAAAATCTAATAACTCGCATGCGTCTAGCATTAATAGAGTGTCAAAAGATAAATTTAGTGGAGAGACTGCTTGAATACGCAACATTTTGCACGGGTGTTTTATTTAGAGCTTATGATCACGCTAAACTTGTAAGTGAAGGTGAAAAGGCTGTTTTTGATATAAAAAATGGCAAAAATGGCGAATGTGTCGTTTATTGCGGGGATAAAAATTTAGGCATTGCCGGAATTTACCAAAGTGACATAGCAAGGGTAGATGAGAAGTCAAAAGTGATCCTAGTAGAAGCTAGCTACGTAAAGCCAGATATTGTTTCAAAAGCTATTTTTGAAAATAAAAATTTACCAAAGGGTGATCAAATTTATCGCTCAAGTCGTGGCAGTGAGCCAAATTTAGCTTATGGTGCGGATTATTTATTTAAAAGACTTGCTAGTTTTAAAGATGTTCTAAATCTCTTTGCTGGCTCACAGCAGTCGCTTTTAAATACCGAGCCTATAACACTAAGCATCTCTCTTTTTGAGCTTAAAAATATGATCGGTCAAGATATTGCTAGAAATGATGTCGTTAAAATTTTAAAGAAACTTGGCTTTGAGATCGCAGTAAATGTTGAGCAAGAAAGCTTTAACGTAAAAGTGCCGTTATTTCGCCACGATATAGTAAATTCTCACGATGTTTGCGAGGAGATCGTAAGGATAGTAGGCATAGACAATATCGCTTCAAAACCACTAAATTTCTCTGAGAAAAATAGGCTAAATAAGACATATTTTGACTATAAAAACGCCCTAAATTTAAGGCGTAGAGCAGCTGATAATGGCTTTTTTGAAAGTGTGCACTATGTCTTTGATAGTGAGGATGAGCTTAGCGAGCTAAATTTTAAACCATGCAAAGTCAAGATACTAAATCCTATAAATAACGAGCTAAATACGCTTAGACCGACACTTGTTAATCATCTTCTAAGCTCAAGCGAGAAAAATATCAAAAACTCGAAACGCTCAGTTAGACTTTTTGAGCTTGGAGAAATTTTTGACGAAAATGTAAATCAGGGCTTAAATTTAGGTTTTGTTGTGTCCGGACTTTTAAAAGAGCCAACACTGATAAACGGTGCAAAAGGTGAGGAGGCAAATTTCTATGCATTTGCATCGATGGTGCAAAATGTCATAGGTAAATTTGAGCTAAAACCTTGCCAGGGCATCTCATATCTTAGCCCATACGAGCAAGCACACATCTATCAAAATGGCGAAAATATTGGCTATATCGGTAGAGTTGATGCAAGAGTAGAAGCAAAGAGAGATCTGCCAAGAACATATGTTTGCGAGATTGATTTTGCCAAGCTTAAATTTGAACCGGTCTTAGCAGTGCCTTACTCGAAATTCCAAAGCACCACAAGAGATCTTAGCCTCATCGTGCCTGAAAATTTCGAGGCTGGACGAATTTATGAGTGCATAAGAGGGCTAAATTTAAAAGAGCTAAAAGAATTTTTACCAGTTGATATTTATAAAGATGCGAAACTAAATGGCGCGATCAGCCTTAGCCTTAAATTTACATTCCAAGATATGGAAAAAACGCTCGAAGATGACGATATAAACGCACTTATGGATAAAATTTTAAGCGAGCTAAAAGAGAAACTAAATATCGGAATAAGATGAGAATTTATCCATTAGAAAAAAGTCTAAATTTAACCATCGATGACATCGCGGCTGATAAGTCTATCTCACATAGATGCGCGATGTTTTCGCTTTTAAGCGATAAACCATCTCGCGTTAGAAACTATCTAAGAGCAGGCGACACGCTAAATACCTTAAAAATAGTCGAGCTTTTAGGTGCAAAGGTCGAAGACAGTGGTTCTGAAATAACGATCACACCGCCACAAAAGATAAAAGAGCCAAATGAAATTTTAGAGTGTGGCAACTCTGGTACGGCAATGAGGCTTTTTATGGGGCTATTAGCCGCACAGGATGGCTTTTTCGTACTAAGTGGCGATAGATATTTAAACTCACGCCCGATGGCAAGAATAGCAAATCCACTAAACGATATGGGTGCAAAGATAGATGGTGCAAACAACGCAAACAACGCCCCGCTTTGCATAAGAGGGACAAAATTTGAAAGATTTAGTTTTGATAGCAAGATTGCCTCAGCTCAGGTAAAAAGTGCGCTTTTGCTGGCAGCACTTTATTCAAATGGCTGCAAATTTAGCGAACTAGAGCTAAGTAGAGATCATACTGAGCGCATGCTTGCAGGCATGGGAGCTGATATAAAGCGTGATGGCTTAGATATCACTCTAGAGCCTATGAAATCGCCACTTGCGCCACTTGATATAGATGTGCCAAATGATCCAAGCTCAGCATTTTTCTTTGCAGTTGCAGCTCTAATCATCCCAAATTCGCATATCGTTTTAAAAAATATCTTGCTAAATAAAACTCGCATAGAAGCTTACAAGATTTTAGAAAAAATGGGTGCTGAGATAAAATTTCATAAAACATCAAGCAAATACGAAGATATCGGTGATATAGAGGTTAGATACTCACCAAATTTAAAAGGCGTGGAAGTTAGTGAAAATATCTCGTGGCTCATCGATGAAGCCCCGGCTTTAGCCATCGCATTTGCCTGCACTAAAGGTCAAAGCAAGCTAACAAATGCTAAAGAGCTTCGTGTAAAAGAGAGCGACAGGATAGCTGTCACGATAAATGCGCTAAAGCAGTGCGGTGTAGATGCTAGCGAGCTTGAAGATGGTTTTATCATAAATGGTTCAGAGGCTAAATTTGCCACGATAGATAGCCACGGAGATCACAGGATCGCTATGAGCTTTGCCATACTTGGACTAAAATGTGGCATGCAGATAGAAAAGAGCGAATTTATCGCCACTTCATTTCCAAATTTTGCTGAAATTTTAAAGAAAATGGGAGCTAAAATTGAAAATTGAGCTTGCTAGTAGCTATGGATTTTGTTTTGGTGTAAAAAGGGCGATAAAAATCGCTGAAAATGCAGGAGATGCTGCAACTATTGGGCCACTCATTCATAACAATGAAGAGATAAATAGGCTTGAAAAAAACTATAATGTAAAGACGCTTGATGGCATAGACGAGCTAAAAGATGAGAAAAAGGCGATCATCCGCACTCATGGCATCACCAAAAATGACCTTGCAGAGCTAAAAAAGACAGATATAAAAGTGATTGACGCAACTTGTCCGTTTGTGACAAAGCCACAGCAAATTTGTGAAAAAATGAGCGAAGAGGGCTATGATGTGGTGATCTATGGCGACATGCACCACCCTGAGGTAAAGGGCGTGAAGTCATACGCCAAGGGTAACGTCTATGTTGTGCTTGAAGAGAGCGAGCTAGATGGCATTAAATTTAAGCAAAAGGTCGCACTTGTTAGCCAAACGACTAGAAAAGTCGAGAAATTTATGCAAATCGCAAACTACCTTATGCTTCACGTAAAAGAGGTACGCGTTTTTAACACTATCTGCAACGCAACATTTGAAAACCAAGAGGCTGCTAAAAATTTGGCAAAAAGAGCTGATGTGATGATAATAATTGGTGGAAAAAATAGCTCAAATACAAAACAACTCTATCTAATATCTAAAAATTTCTGCGAAGATAGCTACCTGATAGAAAGTGAAGAAGAGCTTGAAAAGTCATGGTTTGAGGGCAAAAATTTGTGTGGCATAAGTGCGGGTGCAAGTACGCCTGACTGGATCATACAAAAAGTCGTTGACAGAATCAAAAAAGTATAAAATTTATCCTAGCTAAAGCCACAATTAACTATAATAAGCTAATTTGCCTCTACTGGCATAATAAAATTTAAAGGATCAAGATGGCTGTGAACAAAAGTGTTCAATTAGGAAAAGCAAAAGACGAAGATATTGAAGATATCGATTTTGCTGCGATGTTAGAGGAGTCTTTTAAAAAGACTGAAGAAGATAGTGACGCAAAGATCGTCAGTATCAATGGCGATGAGGTTTTAATCGACGTTGGCAAGAAGTCAGAAGGCATTTTAAATGTTTCTGAGATCACTGATGCAAACGGCAACCTGACGCATAAAGTTGGCGATACGATCAAAGTTGTAATAACTGGATCAAGAAATGGAAGACCTATAGTGTCGCACAAAAAAGCACTTAGAAAAGAGAAAGTTAAAGCTTTCATCGAAGCTTACGATCCTGAAAATTCTGGCGAAATAGATGTAAAAGTAGTTGGAAAAAATAAAGGTGGTTTTATAACTCAAGATGTAAATGGAGTGGAATTTTTCTTACCAAAAACTCACAGTGGCTTTAAAAATGCTGAAGGAGTAATTGGTAAAACATATAAAGTAAGAGTTATAAAAATTGATAAAGAAGAAAATAGCATAGTCGTCTCTAGAAAGAAAATTTTAGATGATGATCGCAAAAAACGTAAAGAAGCTCTATCAAGCATAGTAGAAAATGATAGTGTTATAGAGGGCACAGTTAAAAAAATCACAACTTATGGTATGTTTGTTGATGTTGGCGGAGTCGATGGGCTTGTACATTATAGTGAGATAAGCTATAAGGGCCCAGTAAATCCTAGCTCACTATATAAAGAAGGTGATAAAGTTTTAGTTAAAGTTATCAGCTATGACAACGAAAAACGCCACTTGTCTCTATCTATCAAGGCAGCTACTCCAGACCCTTGGGAAGAGATCATAAATGATGGATTAGAGGTTGGTGACACTATCAAAGTAACAGTTAGCAATATTGAGCCTTATGGTGCATTTGTTGATCTTGGAAATGATATTGAAGGATTTTTACATATATCTGAAATTTCATGGGACAAAAATATCAAAAATCCAAAAGATCACATCAATGAAGGTCAAGAGATTGATGTTGAAGTTATTGAAATTGATGCTAAAGGACACCGCCTAAGAGTAAGCCTTAAAAATTTACTTCCAAAGCCATTTGATGAGTTTAAGGCAAAACACAAAGAGGGCGACGTAGTAAAAGGCGTTGTGACAACTATCACAAATTTTGGTGCATTTGTTAGAGTGGGTTGCGTTGAAGGCTTACTACATAATGAAGACGCGTCTTGGGATAGAAACGATAAATGCAAAGATATGTTTAAAGCTGGTGACGAGCTTGAAGTAAAAATAATCAAAATCGATAGTACTGAACAAAAAGTTTCACTTAGCCTAAAAGACCTAAAACAAAGTCCAGTTCAAGCATTTGCTGATAAATTTAATGTAGGTGATATCGTAAAAGGAACAATTCGCGACATTAAAGACTTTGGCGTATTTGTAGAGCTTGGTGATAACGTTGATGCGCTGATCCGCAAAGAAGATTTAGGTAGTGTAGACGTTAGTACACTTAAGATTGGCGATGAGATCGAAGCAGCTATCGCATTTATCGATGAGAAGAAAAATAGAATTCGCCTGAGCATACGCCGTTTAGCAAAACAAAAAGAGCGTGAAGTGTTAAATGAGATCAATGATAACGATGATAAAGTAACACTTGGCGATATTATAAAAGAACAATTACTTTAGTTTAAATGGGCAGACGCATACTTTTATTAGTAGTTGTCCTGCTATTTGTAATATTGGGTTTGGTTGGAATTTCTCTTGTTAAATTTGCAAGTGTAAATTTCAGTCAAATGTCTGAAGAAAATATCACAAATGAGCAAAATTTAACCAAAAACACGACCAGTAATACCAACTGGATGAGTGAGCTAGCAACTATTAGAAAAAGAGATTATGTACTGCCCGTAAATGAAATTTTTATAGAATACAACCGACCCAAAATAGAAAAACCAAAGATTACTGCATATGAACTTTTGATAGATAAAAATGATATCTATTCAATGTTTTGTTTGATGCAGACTTTAAGAAAAAGTGAGGTTGATTTTACTGTTGTAAAAGATGGTGCGAAAAGCCAGATATTTTTAAATACTCAAGACTCTAAACTTCTACAAAATATCATTTTAGAACTAAGAGTTTATGATATCCACTCAAGTGTGAGAGAGGTAAAATTATGAAGACTATCATTGTTTGCGATGCGATACATCCAGTAGGTTTTGAACTTTTAAAGAAAGAGCAAGATATAAACGTAATAGACGCAGTTAATACTCCCAAAGATGAACTTTTAAAAATTTTAGGCGAGGCTGATGTTGCTATAACAAGAAGCTCAACTGAAGTAAACGAGGCCTTTTTAAACGCTGGTAAAAAACTAAAAGCTATTGTTAGAGCTGGTGTTGGTGTAGATAATGTTGATATAGAAGGGTGCTCAAGGCGTGGCATAATAGCTATGAACGTTCCAACTGCAAACACTATTGCTGCAGTTGAGCTAACAATGGCACATATGCTAGCTTCAGCTAGATCTCTTGAATACGCTCATAATGATTTAAAGCTAGATAGAATTTGGAAGCGTGAGAAATGGTATGGGGTTGAGCTTTTTAAGAAAAAACTTGGCGTGATCGGCTTTGGAAATATTGGCTCAAGGGTAGCTGTTCGTGCAAAAGCTTTTGGTATGGAGATCATAGCTTATGATCCATATATTGATCCATCTAAAATTATCGATATGGGCGGTACTTATACTAAAAATTTTGATGATATTTTAGCATGTGATTTTATCACGATACATACACCAAAAACTAAAGAGACAACAAATATGATCGGCGCCAAAGAGATCGCAAAAATGAAAGATGGCGTAAGACTTATAAACTGTGCTAGAGGCGGTCTTTATAACGAAGAAGCGCTTTATGAAGGACTAAAAAGTGGCAAAATAGCATTTGCCGGTATTGATGTTTTTACAAGAGAGCCAGCAACTGATCATCCACTTCTTGATCTAAATAATGTAAGTGTCACCCCACACCTTGGAGCAAATACACTTGAATCACAGCGAAATATCGCAGTCGAGGCAGTCGAACAAGCTATTTTAGCAGCTCGCGGCATAAGCTATCCAAATGCGTTAAATTTACCTATAAAAACAGAAGATCTACCGCCATTTGTTGAGCCTTATATCGATCTTACAAGCAAGATGGCATTTCTTGCTGCACAGATAAATAAAAGCGCTATCAAGGCTATCCGTATAGAAACTCATGGTCAAATCAGCGAATATGCAAATTCAATGCTAACATTTGCCATAGTTGGTGCATTAAAAGAGAGTCTTGGTGATGCGATAAATTACGTAAATGCTAAATTTTTATGCGATGAAAAAGGTATAGTGACCGAAACTAGTCTTGGTGGAGATAGTATTTTTAAAAATAAAATCACCGTTCGCTTAACTACCGAAAATGGCATTGTAACCGTTGGTGGAACGGTATTTGGTGAAAATCAGCAACGCATCGTAACGATAAATGGATTTAAGACCGACTTTAAGCCAAAAGGTAAGATGATCATCTTTAAAAATCACGACGTGCCAGGTGTTATTGCTCAGATTAGTAAAATCTTGGCTGATGAAAAGATTAATATCGCAGACTTCCGCCTTGGTAGAGATGATCACAATATGGCACTTGCTGTCATCTTGGTTGATGAACATATAAAAGCAGAAACGTTAGAGAGACTAAACGCACTTGAAGCTTGCGTTTGGGCTCAATACGCAGTTATATAAAATTTTGAAAGGATAAAAAATGGCTTCATATTCAATGGGCGATCTAAAAAAAGGGCTAAAGATTGAGATCGATGGCGTTCCTTATAAAATCGTAGAATATCAACACGTTAAACCGGGCAAAGGTGCAGCTTTTGTTCGTGCGAAAATCAAATCTTTTATCGACGGAAAAGTGCTTGAAAAGACTTTTCACGCAGGCGATAAATGCGAGCAACCACATCTTGAAGAAAAAGAGATGCAGTATCTTTATGATGATGGTGAGTATTGTCAGTTTATGGATACGGTTACTTATGAACAAGTTGCTATTAGCGATGAGGATGTGGGTGATGTAAAAAAATGGATGATTGATGGCATGATGGTTGAAATTTTATTTCACAATGGCAATGCAATCGGCGTTGAAGTACCGCAAGTAGTTGAGCTAAAGATAGTTGAGACTCCACCAAATTTCAAGGGCGATACGCAAGGCGGTAAAAAGCCAGCTACTCTTGAGAGTGGTGCGGTAGTTCAGATACCATTTCACGTACTTGAGGGCGAGGTTATCCGTGTGGATACTGTTCGCGGCGAGTATATTGAGCGCGCAAATAAATAAAGCAGCTTAATATTTCTTGCTAAATTTATGTTTAGTAAATCTAATGCTTAGCTAAAGTCACTATTTAAAAAGTATTGGCTTTAGCAAAAAACTTCATTTCATACATTGTAAAATTTCAAGTAGCACTAGTATAGAATGCATAAAATTTTTATGCTCGATAAAAATCAAATATGGCCAAACATCAGCTAGTAAAATCTTTAATAATCAAAAAATATATAAAAAAATGAAAATTCTTAGCGAGATAGACTAATGTTTTAATTATAAAATTTTTATATCAAGATAGTAGAATTGCAAGTTAAAAATGGGAAAAAACGAGACGGTTTCCCGTCTCGGTAGCTAGCATTAAGCCGACTTTTCTTTAAGATATTTGTTTATAAGAGTTGTGATCTCTTCACCGTGAGGAAATCTCGCTTCATCATTTCCGATGCGATCTTTCTTAGAAAATATAACATCTCCATCAACCTCGACGATAAAATTTCCACCATCACCTATAACCTTTTCGACTCTTGCATCACTAAAGTTCGCTTTTATTTCATCTTCTACACGAGAAGCTACCGGACGATAGTTTCAAGAGTTGCAGTAAATAATTTTTACTTGCATGCTCTGTCCTTTCTTGTGAAATAAGCCAATATTATATAAAATTTTACTTAACAAATAAAACATATTACTTGAAAGGATAAATTTATGAAAAAAGTTGCTGTGATTTTAGCTGAAGGATTTGAGGAGATAGAAGCACTAACTTCTGTTGATGTTTTACGTAGAGCTGGAGCGATAGCTTCTATTGTTGGGCTAAATGACGTAAACATCAAAGGATGTCACAATATATGCGTAAAAGCCGACGTAACACTTCGCGAGATGAAAGAGCTAGACTATGATGCGATAGTCCTTCCTGGTGGACTTCCAGGAGCTAGCAATCTAGCAAACGATACAAGGCTCAAAGCAATTTTGCAAAATTTTGATAAAAGCAATAAGCTTATTTGTGCCATTTGTGCTGCTCCTATGGTGCTTGAGAGTGCTGGTGTGCTAAAAGATCATTTTGTTTGTTATCCAGGATTCGAAGAAAATGTAAGAAGCGACAAAAGAGGCTACGTGAGCGATAAAAACGTGCTAAAAGATCAAAACATCATCACAGGAAAGGGTCCTGCATTTTCAATGGAATTTGCACTTTTTATAGTTAAAAATTTACTTGGCGATGAAGCCTATCTTCAAGTAAAGAATAATTTACTTTATAAATAGCTTATAAAGATAAAATAATTTTTTATTTAATTATTCTTTTTAAACTCAAGATTAGATTTTGTTTAGTGATAGTTATAGAAACTCTATATATACGAGTTTGTAGCTTTTAAGAATATTTTTCAAAAAAATATAATAAATTTTTGATTTTTTACATCTTTTTGACGAAAATTAGCTATTATCACACTAACCGAATAAATCGGTAATTTTTTTAAGGAACACTCCTGTGAATATTTATGTAGGAAATTTGTCGTATAGAACGACAGAGGCAGAATTAAAGGAAGCTTTTGCACAATTTGGTGAAGTAAGGCGAGCAAAAATAGTAAAAGATAGAGAAACTGATCGCTCAAAAGGCTTTGGCTTTGTTGAAATGGACGATGCAAACGAGGGACAAAAAGCCATAGACGCACTAAATGAAAAAGAACTAGGCGGACGTACTTTAAGGGTAAATGAGGCTAGACCAAGGGATTAATGACTATTTGCCACCAAATGGTGGCATAGCATCCCGCATAGCTCCTACTCCTAGTGGTTTTTTACATGCTGGCAATACTTATAACTTCATCCTAACTTATCTTTTGACACGTTCGGTAAATGGTATTTTGCACTTACGCATCGATGACTATGACCTTGGTAGATACCGGCAAGAATTTGTCCAAAATATCTTTGATGTTTTAGAATTTTTAGGGCTTGAATACGATAAAGGTCCAATTAGCGTAAGTGACTTTGAGCGTAATTTTAGCTTCAAAATAAGAGCTAAAAGATACGAAGATGTACTTGAAAAACTAGATGAAATTTATATCTGTGAATGTTCAAGAACCACAAAGAATGCCTATAAAAACGGCATTTACACTAAAATTTGTAAAAATAAAAATCTAAAATTTATAAAAGACAAGACCGCCATTAGACTAAGCGTGGATGAGGGTGATCCTCTTGGTAAGCTTGTGGCAGAGCAAATGGGCGATTTTGTGATTTACAAAAAAGATTTTACTCCTGCTTACAACTTTGCAAGCGTGATAGATGACGAGGATATGGGTATAAATTTGGTTGTTAGAGGAGAGGATCTAAAGGCTTGCACGCTAGCTCAAAGATACCTTGCAAAAAGGCTAAATCTTAACTTTTATAATGCTAATTTTATTCATCATAAGCTACTTTTAAAAGATGGCAAAAAGCTCTCAAAAAGCTCAAAATCACCGCCAATCGATCTAAGATCTAATCCGCAAATTTATTACAAAATTTTAGCAAATGATCTTGGGCTGGATATCAAATCAACAGATAAAATTTCAAATCTACTTTACGAGTTTAAGCTAAAAAGTATTACAAATTTTTAGTATTTGACTTGGCTAAAAGGATTTATTAAAAACTCTTTTAGCCTATTGTTTGGTGCTTAAATTTATAAATTTTAGAAAAATTATCTAAGCTTTGTCTCAAAAAATGCATTAAAAAGCGAGTTTATGCCTTGCTTTGTAAATTTCTCCATTATCTTTTCGAGCTGTGGTTTTTCTTGCCAGATGGGCTCATCTACGAGGCTCATTTTAGCTAGCTCGTTTTGAGCGTCCATGTAGCTACCAAGGCTATCAATTAGCCCCATCTTTAGGGCATTGTGAGCTAAAAACACTCTTGCGTTTGCCCACTCGTCTTTTTTATTGATGTCTAAATTTCTAGCCTCTGCCACGTCGCTTACAAATAGTATGTAAGCGTCATTTACGAGCCCTTGCAAGCTCTCACGCTCCTGCTTGCTCCAGCTCCTCATAAATGTGCCAGCCTCTTTAAACTCGCCAGCTTTTACCACCTGCTCGCTCACGCCTAAATTTTTGGCTAAATTTTCGATGTTTGCCCCTTGCATGATGACGCCAATGGAGCCTATGAAAGCGCCTGGGTTTGCTACGATAGTATCGGCATTTACGCCAGCGTAGTAGCTGCCACTTGCCATGTTGCCAGCTGCGTATGCGAGCACTTTTTTGCTCTCTTTTAGCCTCTTGACCGCCATGGCTAGCTCCACGCTAGGACTTAGCGCGCCGCCTGGGCTATCGATGTAGAGCAGCACGCCTTTGATGTTGCTATCAAGCCTTGCTTTTTCGAGCTCGTCTAAAATTTCGCTCGTATCTACTATCGTGCCGGTGATGTCTATGCGGGCTAAATTTGGCTCTTTCATCTTGCCATCTGGCGCGAAAATAAAAAATAAGATCAGTAAAAATATGAGCGCCTTAAAGTAGTTATTGATAAATTTAAAAATTCCCAAAATTCCTCTAAAAATAAGCCTTAAAATTTGCAAATTTTACCTCCGATATATAGTTTTTTAGCCTCGTTTGTATGAAGTATGAGCTGAAGTATTAGCTCGCTATCATCGCACTTTAGGTCGTTATAGATTGCGATATCTGCTGCGCGTCCTGCCTTTATCTCGCCGTTATTTGTCCTAAGCGCCTTTGCGCCCCCATGCGTTGCAGCAACAAAAAGGCTAGTGGCAAGCTTGTTTAGATCAAGGCTCGCGTGGGTAAATAGAGCGGCTCTTAGTTCATGCCAAAAATTTAGGCTGATGTTTGAGCTAAGACCGTCTGTGCCAATGTTTAGGCTCACATTGTTTTTAAAAATTTCTTTTAAATTTAGCGTCTTTTTGCCAAGTAGCCTGTTTGAAACGGCACAGTGTGTCACGCTGTGATGTGGTCTAAATTTAGCAAAATCACTCACATAAACGCAGTGCGTAAATAGCGTATTTATCTCACGAAACATCGCAAAGTAGCCCTCCGCATCATACATCGGCTTTGGGGCCGGATTAAATCTTAAAAGATGTTTTTTAAACCCTCCACTGCCGTGCTCTAGCCACTGCTTTTCAGCCTTGCTCTCTAAAAAGTGCGTGCTAACAAGAAGATCGTCTTTTTTGGCTATCTCAAGGGCGGCTTTAGCGAGCTTTGGATGCACAGAGTAGGGCGAGTGCAGCGATATGGCTGGGGTGAAATTTTTACTTTTGCAGTCCTTTGTTTTTTCAAATTTGGCTAAGAAATTTTGCAAATTTTGGTGGGTCATTTGCTCGCTTGAGCCTAAAATTTCACTAAAAAGTACGACTTTTAGCGGACTAGCGGCTAAAATTTCAAGATCACTACCAAAGCTAGATATCTCGCCAATGGCACAAACTCCGCTTTTTAGTAGAGAATTTATAGCCCCACTCATCGCTTTTTTGGCGTCCATTTTGGCTAGCTCGCCACCTTTATCGATGATGGAGCCAAGCCATTTTACGAAGTCGCCATATTTTAGGGTGCTGACATTTGAGCTAAACTCTAAATGAACGTGCGTATTTACAAAGGCTGGGGCGATCACGCTGTCGCAAAAGTCGCAAATTTTCGCTTCTTTAAATTTCTTTTGCGCCTCTTTTTCGTTTGTAATTTCTAAAATTTTACCCTCATCGATGACAAGACAAGAATTTCTTAAAATTTTTGGATTTTCTCCGCCAGTGATTATTTTTTTCGCTTTTAAAATTTCCACATTTGAGCCTTAAATTTTTGTTATTGTAGCGAAAATTTAGGAACGAAAATGTATAATTTGGGCTATTTAATCAAAAAGGAGTGACATGGATAAGAAGCTAAAAATAATGGTCATCCAAGGCCCAAATATCAACATGCTTGGCGCTAGAGAGCCAGGAATTTACGGCGTTATGAAGATGGAGGACATCCACTCTCAAATGAAGATCGTTGCCGATCAAAATGACGTTGAGATCGAGTTTTTTCAAAGCAACCTTGAGGGCGAGCTAGTCGATAAGATCCAAGAGTGCTTGGGCGATGCTGATGGCATCATCATAAACCCAGCTGCTTACACTCACACCTCTATTGCCATCCGTGACGCGCTAAGTGCGGTTGCTTTGCCAGTTATCGAGGTGCATATCAGCAACGTTTATAGAAGAGAAGAATTCCGCCACAAAAGCCTCATCGCACCAGTTGCAGCAGGCCAGATCGTGGGCTTTGGACCAGTTGGCTATCATTTGGCGATGATAGGCATGCTTCAAATTTTTGAGCAAATCAAAGCAGTAAGAGCAAATCAAAAAGCACAATGAATTTCATCTTAAAGGACGAAAACGCCGTATTTTACGAGTGTGGCTACAGCTGCGATAATGAGTTTTTGCTATGCCTTGACGGCGTGAAATACTTTTTCACGGACGCGAGGTATTATTTTGAGGCAAAAAGCTACGTAAATGCTGGCGTAGTCGTTCTTTTGGCGCAGAGAAATTTAATAAGTGAGGTCAGAGCGTTTTTAAGAAAGATGAAGCCAAAAAGCCTCGTTTTTAACCCTGATGAGCTAAGTATCAGCGAGTTTAACGCACTTAGCAAAGGTTTTAAGATAAATTTCAAGCCAAAGACAAATTTCTCTAGGCTAAAGAGAATTTGCAAGAGCGAGGATGAGATAAAAATTTTAAAAAGAGCTAGCGAATTTGGAGCAAAATGCTTTGATGAATTTGCTAAATTTGTGCGTGAAAATGGCGAAGGGATGAGCGAAAAAGAGCTTCATTTTAACGCTTCGCTCATATTTAGGCAAAAAAACGAGCTAGGTCTTAGCTTTGATCCGATCGTGGCAATAAATGAAAATGCCGCAAAGGCGCATGCGCTACCTGGGGATAAAATTTTAAAAAGAGGCGATTTGTTGCTACTTGATGCTGGAGTGAAATTTAGTCGCTACTGCTCTGATCGCACCAGAACTGCTTGCTTTGATAAAAATTTTAACTTCTCAAAAGAGCAAAAATTTACAAACGCCAAAATGCAAGAAATTTACGAGATCGTAAAAGAGGCTCAGGCTGCTGCGATAAAGGTTGCTAGAGCTGGCATTAGGGCGTGCGAGATAGATCTTGCGGCAAGAGATGTGATAGTAAAGGCCGGATATGAAAAGGCCTTTTTTCACTCGACAGGACACGGCGTGGGTGTCGATATACACGAGCTCCCAGTCATCTCAGCAAGGAGCGAAACGCTCATAAAAGAGGGCATGGTCTTTAGTGTGGAGCCTGGAATTTATCTAGAAAATGAATTTGGCGTGCGCATCGAAGACGTGGTGGTCGCAAGAGAAGGTGGGTGCGAGATTTTATGAGCCTAGCTGGAGCAAGAAAGATCGCAAGAAGCCGTTTTTGCCCTAGTTTTTTTCATAAAAGAGATGAGTTTAAGTATGAGGCGCTAGTTGGTATGGGTGGCAACATCGGCGATAGCGCAAAGAGGTTTGATAGATTTATAAGAGCGATTACAAGTGATAGCAGATTTCATGTAGTTGAAGTTTCGCCGATCCTTATAAATGCGGCGTTTGGCTACGAAGCGCAGGATGATTTTAGTAACGCTGTTATAAATTTACAAACATCTATGAGCCCTCGGGATTTACTAAAAATTTTGAGGCACTATGAGAGTAAATTTAAGCGCGTGAGGACATTTAAAAATGCGCCACGCACGCTTGATCTGGATATTTTGTATTTTAGTAAAAAAGTCTATAAGACACCGCGCCTTATCGTCCCGCACCCAGGAGCCGATAAGAGGTTTAGCGTGATCGTGCCACTAGGTCTTATGAGAGGTTAAAAGGATATAAATGGCTACAAAATTTCATACTTTTACAGGCGAGAGCACCATCGAGGCTTTGAAAAAGGCTCAAGAAACGTGCGGTGAAAAGGCCATACTAGTTACTACAAAACAGATTCAAGCCAAAACGATAAATAAAAAACCGCTTTATGAAATTTTAGTAAGCGTCGAAGAAGACGACGTGAAGCAACCCCCAAAACCAAATACAAAAGCCATAAATTACGAAAATGCCTATTCTAAATTTAATAAAAACTATGAGCCTGCTAAGCCAAAATTTGAGATAAAAGAGGAGCCTGCTAAATTTGAGGCAAAGACAGCATCGCCAGAGCCTTATGATCCAAACGAGAGCGTGCTTTTAAATATCTCAGCCGCTGCAAAAGAGATAAGCACGATCGCAAATGTAAATATCGATGATGTCAAAGATAAAGAGTCAAGCATACCAAGTGGCATGAATAAAAAAATAGACGATGTGGCAAAGCAAGTAAGCGTACTAAGCGAAAAAATAGGGCTCATAACTGACATGATCTGGGATGAAAAAGCCCCAAATCGCAATAATCTCTCGATCCCGCCGGAGTTTGCTAGTATCTATAAGCTCGCAAAACAAAGCGGCATGAAAGAGGAGCATTTAGAGGCTATCATGCAAACGACGCTTGAAAATTTACCAGTGTCAATGAAGAGTAATCCAACTGCTGTAAAGAGATATTTTTATTCGCTTTTGCGAAATATGCTACCTTGCAGAAAAGAGCCAAGCGATAAAAAACAACGTATCATGATGCTAGTTGGCCCAACTGGAGTTGGTAAGACTACGACTCTTGCAAAGCTAGCTGCTCGTTTTGCTTACGGCAATGAAAAGCGCTATAAAACAGGCATCATTACGCTTGATACATATCGTATCGGAGCGGTTGAGCAGCTATTTCAATACGCTAAAATGATGAAGCTGCCTATTCTCGATGTTATCGAGATAGATGACTTTCAAAATGCTATCAAACAGCTTAATTATTGTGATGTGATACTTATTGATACGACTGGAAATTCGCAGTATGACAAAGAAAAGCTTGAAAGGCTTGATAAATTTTTAAAGCATAGCGGTGCAAAGATTGATGTAAATTTGGTCCTTTCGGCTGGCTCAAAGGTTGAAGATCTAATAGAAATTTATAATGGGTTTTCATTTTTGGATATTGACACGCTAATAATCACCAAATTTGACGAAACTAAAATTTTTGGTAATGTCTTTTCGCTGATATATGAGACAAATACGCCGGTTAGCTACTTTAGCGTGGGTCAAGAGGTGCCTGATGATCTTGTGGAGGCAAAGAGCGAATTTTTAGTAGAGTGCGTGTTTGACGGCTTTACAAAGCAAAAGGCTAGCGATGAATAATCAAGCGCAAAAATTACAAAGTTTAGTCCAGTCTCAAAGCAAGAGCAAAAATACGCATTTTATTGCGATAACTAGTGGTAAGGGCGGTGTTGGCAAGAGTACGATAAGCGCAAATTTAGCAAATGTTTTATCAAAAAATGGCTACAAAGTAGGGCTTTTTGACGCTGATATCGGCCTTGCAAACCTTGATGTCATCTTAAATGTAAAAATGGGTAAAAATTTACTTCACGTGCTAAAAGGCGAGTGCAGCCTAAAAGATATCTTGATACCTATAAATAAAAATTTGATCCTTATCCCTGGCGAGAGTGGTGATGAAATTTTGAAATTTAACAATCAATTTTTATTTGAGAGGTTTTTGGATGAGGCGAGCGAGCTTGATGAGCTTGATTTTTTGATCATCGATACTGGAGCTGGCATAGGCGGTAGCACGCAGCTATTTTTAGAGGCAGCTGATGAGGTCGTGGTGGTAACTGTACCTGATCCTGCAGCGATAACTGATGCATACGCTGTCATAAAGATCGTCTCAAGGTTTAAAAATAGTGAGCTTTTGCTTTTAAATATGGTAAAAAATGAAGCAGAAGCGACTAGAATTTATGAAAATATAAAGCGAGTGGCTAACGCAAATATTGGACCCAGCTTAAATTTAGATCTAATTGGCTATGTAGCCTCTGATAGAAGTGTAGCAAGGAGTATAAAACAAAGGACGCTCTTTACAGATGACGCTCCATACCTTGATCCTAGCGTGCAGATCAAGCAGATAGCTTCGAATTTGCTTTATAGGTTGGAACGAAAAGTGCTTAAAGATGAGCAAAGCAGGAGCTTTGGGGGCTTCTTTAAGCGTTTGATAGAACAATTTTAATGGAGATTGAGCTTTGCGTGCAGAAAATTTTATAGCTTTTTTTACTGTTTGTGGTTTTTTTGTGGGTATAGTTTTTACCTTGCTAAAGGTGAGTGAGCCTGTTGAAATGCTTATTTATACGCTAGTTATCACCTTGTTTTTTTACCTTATAATTCACATTGTTATCATGAATTACATCGATGTAAAAAGAGCTTTGAATAAAATTTTTGATAAGCAAAAGCATGAGGAGATCGCAGATTATCTCATCTCTGAGCTAAACACTAGGGAAAAACGTATGGAAAATATCATGGTAAAAATAGCCACTGAAAATTTTGATTCTGGTAAGCGAAATGCACGAACTAAAGCAAAAGCAGCTTAACGCTTATAAAAATACAATAAAAAAAGAACAAGACGAGATTGTCTTAAAATACATGCCAGCATTGCGTGCAATGGCGTTTAGACTAAAGGAGCGTTTGCCATCAAGTATAGATGCAAATGATCTGATAAGCATTGGCGTTGAAGAGATGATAAAACTTAGCAGGAAGTATGACAAAGAGCAAAATGACTCTTTTTGGGGGTATGGCAAGAAGAGAATTTATGGTTCTATGCTTGATTATCTAAGGACGCTTGATGTTGTTAGCAGAAGCGATAGAAAACTCGTAAAGAGTATAAATAGCGAGATAGATAATTACTTCAATGAGCACGAAGAAGAGCCAAGCGATGAGTATTTGGCTGAAAAACTTAATGAAGATATTGAGAAGATAAGAGAGGCAAGAGGCGTTAGCGGTATCATTACTATTTTGCCAATAGATGAGCAAATGGAGCTAATTGGTCAAAGTGACGTCGAAAAGAGCATTGAGAGAGAGGATCTCATTTTAAAAATAGAAGAAGCTTTAAAAGATTTTGACGAAAGAGATCAGATGTTGGTTCAGCTTTATTATTATGAAGAGCTAAATTTAAAAGAGATAAGCCAGATCATGAATATCAGCGAGAGTAGAATTTCACAAATTCATAAACGTTTGCTTGATCGTATCAGGCGTAGCTTGGGGGTTTAATGGCTGATATTTTAAGTCAAGAAGAGATAGACGCGCTACTTGAAGTTGTTGATGAAGACGGCGATACGAGTAATATCGAGGTCGAAGAGAGATCGCAAGGCGAACAAAAACAGATTATTATTTATGATTTTAAGCGTCCAAACCGCGTTAGTAAAGAGCAACTCCGTGCGATAAAAGGTATCCATGATAAGCTTGCTAGAAATTTAGCTAGTCAAATTTCAAGCGTGATGAGAAGTATCGTCGAGATCAGACTTCACAGTGTTGATCAGATGACTTATGGCGAATTTTTGATGAGCTTGCCAAGTCCAACTAGTTTCAACGTTTTTTCTATAAAGCCGCTTGATGGAAACTGTGTTTTGGAGATAAATCCAAGTATTGCTTTTCCTATGATAGATCGTTTGCTTGGTGGAACTGGTGAAAATTTTGAGGCAAATAGAGAGCTAACCGACATAGAAGTAAATTTGCTTGATGCGGTGCTTAGAATGATCATGCAGCGTCTAAAAGAGAGCTGGTCAATGATAACTGATATGTACCCAAATGTGGAAGCCAAAGAGAGCAGCCCAAATGTCGTACAGATCGTCTCTCAAAACGAGATCGTCATCATGGTCGTTATGGAGATCATAGTTGGTGGCTCAAGCGGTATGATAAATTTATGCTATCCAGTCATCTACCTTGAGCCGATACTCTCACGCCTTGCAAACAGAGACATTATGCTTGGCGAAACAAGTGCAAAAAAAAGTAGAAACAAAGAGCTAAAAACACTTATCGGACGAGCAGAAATTTTATATGAAGCCATACTTGGCAAATCGATCATCAGCGTCAATGAGTTTTTAAATTTAAAAGAAGGCGATATTTTAAGGCTTGATAGAGGAGCTGATGATAAGGCGATCGTTTGTATCGATAAAAAAGAAGTTTTCTTAGCTGAAGTTGGGCTTCATAGATTTAGAAAATCTATAAGGATTGAGCAATTAATACGCTCTGATAAAGATGAGATCAAAAATATCTTAGAAAAATACGAAGAAGAGCGAAAAGCAAAGCTGATGGCGTATGAAGCTAATGAGCGCAAAATGGAAGAAGAAGAGGACGACGAAGATGATGAATGATTTTTTTAATATATTTTCTAATGAATTAAAAGCTACTATCGAAGGACTTACGGGCAGAGCTCCAGAGGTTGGTGAAAGAAATGAATTTGATGCACCAACGCAAAATGGCATAAAACCGCCGGTAGTGATGGCTAATATCTCTTTAAGTGGCGACATCAATGCTAAAACAGAGATAGTATGTACTCCAGTTTTAATAAGTGCCATTAGCGAATGGATGATGGGCGAAGAGGAAATTTCAAAGAATGAAAATTTAGGCAGTGATGAGCTTGACGCTGCAAAAGAGATATTTTCAAACCTTTTTAGTGCCTTTAGTACATCTTTGGGTGCTCAAAAGGGTATGCCAAAGATAAATTTTGAAGTAATAAATGTAAATTTTTTAGATGAAAATTCTTCGCTTGATTTTAGTGTTTATGAAAAGTTATTTTTATTTAATGTCAAAATCGAAGATCTAAGTGAGCATATCGGTTTTGCTTGCGATCATTCGTTGATGAAATTTTTTGAGCCAACAAAGACTGAAGCACCAGCTACACCAGCGAGCACCTCTCACGTAGCTAAGGGTGATTTTAGCGCTGAAGAGATGAGAAATATCGGTCTTATAATGGATGTTAGGCTACCTATTCGTGTTCGTATCGGCTCAAAAAGAATGCTCTTAAAAGATGTGCTTACCATGGATATTGGCTCAGTTATCGAGTTAAATCAATTAGCAAACGATCCGCTTGAAATTTTGATCGGCGATAAGGTAATAGCTCTTGGCGAAGTGGTGATAATAGACGGAAACTTTGGCATTCAGATCACTCAGATAGGCTCAAAACGCGAGAGGCTTCAACAGTTAAAATAATGAATAATGATTTAGTTAGCGATCTTTTAAATTTTCCAAACGTCTTAAAATATAAAAATAAAAATGTTACCTTCTTTGGCTCGGCTAGATTTGACGAAGAAAATTTCTACTGCAAAAAGGCTTATGAGCTAGCTTACAAACTAAACGAGCTAGGATATGCCATCTTAACTGGTGGTGGGGACGGCATAATGAGAGCCGCAAACAAGGGCGCATTTGATAGTGCAAAATCGCCAAGTATAGCCTTAAATGTGAGACTTCCGTTTGAACAAAATACAAACCCTTACGTCACAGCAAAATATCTCTTTTCAAATTTAAGTCCAAGAAAATTTGCACTTACCGATCGTTCAGTCGCATTTGTCGTCTTTCCGGGCGGCTTTGGCACTCTTGATGAACTTTTTGAAATTTTAGTACTTGCTCAAGTTGGTAGTAAAAAAGTAAAAATTTTTCTTTTTGGGAGCGAGTTTTGGCAAGGGCTTGATGAATTTATAAAAAATACGCTAGTTAGCCAAAAAACAATAAAAAAAGAAGATATAAATTTATACAAAATCACCGATGATTTAGAGCTTATCGCAAACGAAATTTTGACTATTTAAAAATAAGATATAAAATATCCGCTTTTAAATTTCAAAGAGGTAAAAAATATGAAAATAATGGTCGCAATGAGCGGTGGTGTAGATAGCACTATGACGGCTAAATTTCTGCAAGAAGCTGGTCATGAAGTGCAAGGTTGCTATATGATGCTACATCAAAAGCCAGGATATCACGAAGAAAATATCAGAAAAGTAAAAAAAGTAGGCGAGTATCTTGGCATAAAGGTGCATATTTTGGATCTGCAGGATAAATTTAACGAGTTTGTCTATGATCCTTTTGTGAAGCTCTATAAAGAGGGCAAGACGCCAAATCCTTGTGCTTTGTGCAATAAATTTATAAAGCTTGGTGCGTTGCTTGATTTTGCAAAGGCAAATGGCTGTGAGAAGCTTGCTACTGGGCATTATGTGCAAGCTATTGATGGATTTATCACATGTGCAAAAGATCCTAGCAAGGATCAAAGCTACTTTTTAGCTCAAGTGCCAAAAGAGATATTAAAAGATGTTATTTTCCCGCTTGGGGATAAATTTAAAAAAGATATAAAAGAGCTTGCAAGAAGTGTAAAAGTGCTTGAAGAATTTGCTACGCAGGCAGAAAGTAGTGAAATTTGCTTTGTGGAAGATACCTATATCGAAGTTTTAAATAAGCATTACAATACAAATTTGCCAGGAAACGTAGTTGATAAAGACGGCAAAATAATCGGCCGTCACCAAGGTTATATGCACTATACTATCGGTAAGCGCCGTGGTTTTGAGGTTTTTGGCGCCCATGAGCCACATTTCGTTATAAAGATAAATGCCGATAAAAACGAGATCGTTGTAGGAACAAAAGACGACTTGGCTCAAAAAGTAGTCGAGCTTGAAAACGTAAATTTATTTATAGATAAAGATAAATTTGATTGCGAAACAAAGATAAGATATAGAAGCCCTAAACTTGATGCTTTTGTTGAGGTTGATAAAGAGAATAAAACAGCAAAACTAACACTAAATCAAAATGCACTTGGTGTGGCACAAGGCCAGCTTTGTGTTATGTATGATGGTGATAAGGTTATTGCAAGTGGATTTATAAAAGGCTAGTTTTAGCCTTTTATAAAAATTTATTGGGCTCTGCATAATTTTTTATAAATTAAGCTAAAATTTATTGACAAAACATATCTTTTCGTCTATAATACGAGCTCTTTTCAAGTGTTCCGGATTAGCTCAGCGGTAGAGTAGGTGACTGTTAATCACTTGGTCGCTGGTTCGAACCCAGCATCCGGAGCCATTTATATTCAAAAATCCTTTTAAAACTCCGATTTTTACAATGTTTCAAGAGCTTTAAGTTTTCTTAGTTTTATAAAATTTGTTCCCTATTTGTTCCCGAAATTTTTTAATATTCCAATTTCTCGCCATGTTTTCTAAGTCAATCTAAGATGCTTTATTTTTGTTTTTAAAAACAAAAAAACATTTTTTATCCTAAATTACTCTAAAATACCCTAAGGAATCATAGGGTATTAAAAATTTTTCAAAAACTATCCAAAAACTACTCAAAATAGCAAGAGTAAATGAAAAGTACATATAATTAGTTATATAAGAATAAGCATAAGGAGAAAATGGGATGCTTAACGAACTATATAACGATGTAGAGTACAAAACGCTTCTTGAGCACATATCTAGCCAATATAAAGGAAAGGTAGTTCTAGACAGAAAGCAAACCGCAGGGGTTCTTGGCATCGGCGTATCTACTCTTGATCTTCGTATATCGCAGGGCAGAGATATTCCGCGTTATATAAAGATGGGAGATGCAAAGAATTCTCGCATAGCGTTTGCGATAACGGACATTGCGACTTATATTTTTCAAAAAAGGGTTAAAACATGCTCTTAATTTCTATAGTAGATAATAAAGAAAAGGACTAAAAATGAGTGATGCTCTTCAAATAGGCGGACACAGCCTAGTTCTTTGTGTAAGAAGCGAATTCTTGACGCTCAAAAAGGCTATTATAAGGTATGAGCACAATGTTAGAGAGGTTAAGCACGCCTCTAAGATCGGATATCTTAGAGGCAACAGCCGTAATAATAGATACATAGTGCTTAGCGAATATAACGATAACGGCAATATGCGAGAGATGCCTAATAGCGATAGGGAATTTAGCGATAGAAAGTATATAAAAGCACTCTTGAAAAAATACCACGAAAAAATGAAGGCCGACTACGAAGCCCAAACTAAAATCTATAAAAACGGCAAGGTGGTAAAGAATCGTTGGCGAGAAAATATGGTCGGGTTTTCCGAAATAGTCATAAGTTTCGGCACCGATCGGAATAAAGAATCCAAAGAAGGGCTAAATAAAACCGAAGTAAATTTTATCAACGCTCAGGTCTCGCTCGACAGAGTTAGAAGATTTGCAAACGATTATTGCGCTAAATACGGCGTTAAATGCCTGCTAATCGCTGAGCACAACGATGAGAAAACTAAGCATTATCAGCTTATTTTTACGAATTACCAATTTGAAAACCATAAAAATCTTAGGTTTAACGGCAAGGGCGAAACGCTAAAATTCGGCAGAAGTATGCAAGAAATGGGAGGGGCGGCGTTTAAGGGCATAGCATTGCGCGGCGAGCTAGGCTCTAAGATGAGGCATAAAAATATAAAACAAATGCACAAAACCGAAAAAGAGTATAGTAATGAGCAAAAGTTTAAAAATAAAATTAGACAATCCATAGTCGATGAAGCAAGAAAGTATATAAAAAAGAAAGAGTCTATGTTCGGCAAAGACTATTTGAGATTGGAAATCGAGGACGATAAGACTTTTATAACGAGTCTTACGAATTTAGTATTAGATCAAATGCAAAATAATATAAGTATAGTTACCGACGTAGAACTAAAACAAAGGGTTTACGAGCTAACGAATCAACTAATAAACAAGGGTGAGATAATTGCAAAAAATAACGAGCTGGATCAATCCAATGAAAATCTAATCCAAGAAAATAAAAATCTAAAAGAGATTAACGCGAACCTAAACAATCAAGACAATATTATAAAAGATAGGAATTTGCAAATAAGCAACCTCTCGGCCGAGCTAATCCAAAAAGAAGATGAAAACAATAAATTAAAAAGCCGATTAGAAAATATTGAAGCTGATATAGCGCAAATAGATAAACTAAAACAAAAAGCCGACCAAAGCGATGCCCTACAAAGCAAGCTCGAAGAAGCTAATACAGATCTAGAAAGCAAAGAAAAAACAAATCAGTCTTTGAAACAAAGAAACGAAGAGCTGGAGGCGTCGCTAAGTAACGAGAATACCTTAAAGGAAGACAATGATAGTAAACGACTACAAATTGTTAAACTACAAACTTCTATAAATGGCAAAGATCAAAGAATATCCGAGCTGGAAGGAGAAGTAAAAAACAAAGACGAAACGATAGAAAATTTACAGGATAAGTTAACTATATTAGAAAACTTTAAAACGAAGGTTATTAATTTTATCTCAAAAATAAGCAATTTAATACCGAATTTTAGTAAGCTGCTGGATGATGAGCCTACAGAGATAAAAAATGAGATAAAAGGCAAAGCATACAGTAGGGATGGGATGGAGATATAAGCAAGTTATCGGCAGCAAGAAATCTTTAATAGATTGTTATAGAGTGGGTACCGGTAGGACAAATTTTATCAAAATGACTAATATGTGATTTTTGCTTTCAAAATACTATTTTAAAGGCAAATTTAGCTAAAAAAGGAATATTCTAAATTTACATATTACTTAAATAATTCTTAAAAAAATATACTAATTTTAAAACTAAATTTATATTTGCAGTTGTATAATAATCTCATAATTTTCAGTAATACTAGAAAGGAGCAAAAATGGAAGAGATCGTAAAGACCACCTGTCCATATTGCGGTACGGGCTGCGGCATCGATCTTATCGTGCGAAACGGTAGAATCGTAGACGCCAAACCCAGCAAAGACCACCACGTAAACGACGGCGAGCTTTGCTTAAAAGGAATGTTCGGATGGGAGTTCGTAAACTCTCCTAAACGCTTAAGCCGACCGATGATGAGAAAGCTAAACGGCGTCTACGACAAACACGGCGAGCTTGAAGAAGTGAGTTTTGAGGAGGTTTATGATTTCCTTGCGGATAAATTTAAATCCACCGTCGAAAAATACGGCCCAAGCTCGATCATGGGCTTTAGCTCCGCGCGCTCAAATAACGAAGACAACTACGTCTTCCAGAAATTTTTCCGCGCTCAGGGCAGCAACAACGTCGATCACTGTGCTCGTCTTTGACACGCTCCTACAGTGGCAGGTCTTGCCAGCACGCTAGGAAACGGAACGATGACGAACGACTTGGTCGAATTTGCGACCGATACGGACGTATTTTTACTGATCGGTACCAACACAAGCGAGTGTCACCCGATCATCGCTATGCAGATGCAGCGCGGCCTTCAGCGAGGCGCAAAGATGATCGTCGTAGATCCAAAGCGCACCGATATGGCCAAAAAAGCCGATATTTTCTTGCAAATCCCGATCGGAGCGAATATCAAAACGCTAAATACGATGATGCACGTAATCATCGCCGAAAATTTGCAAGATAGCGAGTTTATCGAGAAGTACTCCGAAGGATTTGAATATCTAAAAGAAGCGGTTAAGGACTTTACGCCTGAGCGTTTCGAGCGAGAAACCGGTATAAAAAAAGAGCTCATCATAGAGGCAGCTAGAATGTATGCTAAAGCAGGCGCGGCGGCGATTTGCTACACGATGGGTATCACGCAGTTTAGCGACGGTACGTCAAACGTCTTTTCGCTATCAAATTTAGCCGTTTTAACGGGAAATTTAGGCAAAAAGGGTGCGGGCGTAAATCCTTTGCGCGGTCAAAACAACGTCCAAGGCGCATGCGACATGGGCGCGCTGCCTAACGTCATCCCGGCCGGCGCGGTAAATAGCCCTTACGCACAGGAGCAAGCGCGCAAAGTATGGCACTTTGAGCTAAATCCGGTTCCGGGCTTTAAGCTAACGCAAGCACCGGATAAAATGGATAGCGGCGAGCTAAAAGTCCTCTACGTCTACGGCGAAAACCCCGTAATGAGCGATCCTTGGACCGAGCACTTCGTCCACGCCGTGCACCATCTAGACTGCTTTATAGTGCAGGATCTTTTCTTTACCGAGAGCGCGCACAAGGCCGACGTGGTGCTACCTGCCGCAGGCTGGGGCGAAAAGGACGGCACCTTTATCAACACCTCTCGCCGCGTCCAACGCACGCGCAAGGCTAGCGAACCCGTTAGCGGCGTGGAGCCTGACTGGAAGGTTGTTTGCAACATCGCAAACCGCATGGGGCTAGAGGGATTTGACTTTGCGAGCCCTGAGCAAATTTGGAACGAGCTAAGGGAGCTTATGCCTAAATTTTTCGGCGGTATCAGCTACTATAGGCTAGGCAAGCTAGGCGGTATCAGCTGGCCGTGCCCGGATGAGGAACACCCTGGTACGCCGGTGCTATACTCCGATCACAAGTCCATGCTGCCTGGCGGCAAATTCCGCTTCGCGCCGGTGCTATACCTAGACGATAAAGGTGAGCGCGCAAAGGCCGAGGCCGAATTTAGAGCCAAGATGAATATCCCGGACGGCTATCCGGTCGGTAGCGGCGCGCTTAGCGAAGTGCCCGACGAGGTCTATCCGTGCCTATTTACGACCGGACGCAAGGTCTATCACTACCACACAGGCACGATGACGAGAGAGTGCCCTGCACTAGAGTACGGTGCCGGCGTAGAGGGCGCGCTCATAGAGGTGAGTCCCGATATCGCTCGCGAGAGGGAGCTAGAGGAGGGCTGCTATGCGCTCGTACAAAACAAACGCGGCCAGATCGCGGCAAAACTTCGCATAAATCCGGATCTAAAAGAAGGCACGATATTTACGACCTTCCACTACAGCGAAGCCGACGGCAACGAGCTAGCAAACGCCGGCGATCCCGATCCGCTCTCAGGTATCACGCCACTAAAGATGACGATAGCAAATATCAGACGTCTAAGCGAAGATGAGTTTATCAAATTTAGAGAGCAAAACGAGATGTCGATGCACTCGGCAAATCCGTATTTGTCGCCTGTTAGAGCGTAAATTTAGGGCGGGAGACCGCCCTTTCTACTTAAATTTATCCATTTTTATTTTAAATTTACTAGCATTCAAATTTGACGAAATATCGCGTAAAAATTTAATAAAGCTAAAGAAGTGTGAGTCAAATTTGACGAACTATCTATGTAAAATTTAGTGAAGCTAAAGAAGCGCGAGTTAAATTTGACGCAGCCAAACCGCGTCAAATTTGATGAGATTACTCGCTCCCGCAATCTCGGTGAGAGCGAGCTAAATTTTAAGATTTTATCTTAAGCCTATCGCCAGCATAGTAGGCGAGCTTCCAGGTCGGAGTTTGCTTTAGGTCTTTAAAGCCGTAGCCGCGTGCCTTGACCCTATCACCGTAGATTTTCTCTATCATTGTAGATTCTCCTACTAGCAGCGCCTTTGTCGAGCACATAGCCGCACAAACTGGTACTTTACCTTCGGAAATTCTGTTTTGGCCATACTCTTCACGCTCTAGCTCGCTATTTGTAGGCTCTGGACCACCTGCACACATCGTACATTTATCCATAACGCCTCTTGCGCCAAATACACCATCTTTAGGGAATTGTGGTGCGCCGAACGGACACGCGTATAGGCAGTATCCGCAGCCGATGCAGATATCTTTGTCGTGTAGTACTACGCCGTCGGCTCTGATATAAAAACAATCGACCGGGCAAACCAGCGAGCACGGCGCATCCTCGCAGTGCATGCAAGCTATCGATGTCGATATTTCCTTGCCGGGTACGCCTTCGTTTAGCGTGATGACGCGGCGGCGGCGGATACCAAGAGGCAGCTCGTGAGCCTCATCGCAAGCTACCGCACAGCCGTTACAGTCGATACATCTATCGTCGTCGCAGTAAAATTTAAGTCTATTATTATCGTTAAATTCGCTCATTTTACGCCTTTTCTATGCGGCATAGACCGCTTTTGGTTTCAGGGATCTGAGTGTTTATATCATATCCGTAGTTAGTGACGGTATTTGCGCTCTCGCCTACCGCATAAGGCTTCGTGCCGTCAGGGAAATTACCCGTCATATCGGCGCCTTGCATATAACCCGCATAATGAAACGGCATAAAGATGGTGTCGGGTTTAACGGACGGTACTACTCTGGCGCGCACCTTAACCTTAGTACCTTCAGGCGAATGAACCCAGATGAAATCCCAGTTTTTAATGCCGTGTTTAGCCGCAAGTTCAGGGTGGATATCCGCAAACATCTCAGGCGTCAAGCGGCTTAGATACATACTAGCTCTAGTCTCCATGCCCGCGCCGCTAAAATTTACGAGGCGAGCCGTCGTGAGGATAATAGGAAACTCTTTTGAGTAGTCCTTTGCTAGCTGGACGGATTTAAATTTCGTATCGACGCGGTTTTGAAGTTTCTTATCCTCAAAGCTCGGATACTTCTGCGCTAGATCGAATCTAGGCGTATGCAGCGGCTCTCTGTGAAGAGGAATTTGATCCGCAAAAGTCCAAACGATCGTCCTAGCTCGCGCGTTACCGTACGGAGCGATGTTTTTCTCCATGCATTTTTTAGCGATGATATTACTATCGTCATGTATCCAGCTACCGCCTATTTTAGCCTTTTCATCCTCGGTTAGCGTGATGCCTAGCACTTTTTCGATGTTATCTTTTTTAATCTCCGGATATCCGCCCTTAACAAACGAATCTACGGGCGCGCTACCGTCTGCGGCTAATTGGCTAACTCCGTTATGCTCTAAGCCGAAGCGGTTTCTAAAACCCATACCGCCTTGCTTAACGGACTTGTTTATATCGTAAAGTATTGGGCTGCCCGGATGATCCTCCGTCCAGCACGGCCACGGCAAGCCGTAGTATTCGCCTTCGACTACGGTGCCCGGTTTTCCTAGACTTGTTTTTTCGTCAAATTTATCCCAGTTTTCTTGGTGCTTTTTGAGCCTTTCCGGAGTCCAACCCGTCATACCGATAGTTTTTATTATATTTGCGATCTCGCGCGTAGCGACCTCAGGCCACTCGATCTTACCTTCGGCGTCTCTGATCGTGCGTGTTAGCTCGTCATAGTAGCCTAGCCTTTTGGCAAGCTCAAACAAAATTTCGTGATCCGGCATACTCTCAAACAAAGGCTCTACGACCTGGCTTCTCCACTGGCCGCTGCGGTTTGTCGCTACAACCGTACCGCTGGTTTCAAACTGCGTCGCCGCAGGCAGTATGTAGACGTCGTCTTTTTTGTCAGTTATCACGCCGGCATCGTTTACGAAAGGATCTACTAGAACCAAAAGTTCAAGCGCGTCTAGGCCTTCTTTTACTTTTACTTGTTGCGCGGTTGATGTGATACCGTTGCCGATTACCACTAAGGCTTTTATACTGTCGCCGGCATTATCTACGGCTTCGTTACCGTTTTTACCGTCAAGCACGCCCGCCCACCATTTTGATAGCGTAAATCCGGGTTTAAACATCATTTCAGGCTTAACGAAATTCTTTTGGAGCCATTCAAAATCGACCTTCCACATCTTAGCGAAGTATTTCCAGTTGGCTTCGTTTTTTGGATAGTACCCGGGTAGCTCGGTCGGCAAATTCGCCATATCCGTCGCGCCTTGAACGTTGTCGTGGCCGCGCAGAATATTACAGCCGCCGCCCGATACGCCCATATTTCCTAGCACTAGTTGTAGGATCGGAGCGATACGAGTGTTTGAGCTGCCTATGGTGTGCTGAGTTAGACCCATCGCCCAAACGACCGATCCTGGGCGATTTTTGGCATAAACTTCGGTTATCTCAAGAAGCGTCTCTTTTTTGATCCCGCAAACATCGGCCACGACTTCAGGCGTCCATTTGGCAGCCTCTTCGCGGATCAGATCCATACCGTAGACGCGGTCGTTTATAAATTCCTTATCTTCCCAGCCGTTTTGAAAGATGATATTCATCATGCCGTACATAAAAGGTATATCCGTGCCGGTGCGAATTTGAGCAAAATAATCAGCCTTAGCCGCAGTTCTCGTGTATCTTGGATCGACCACGATTAGCTTTGCGCCGTTATTTTCCTTCGCTTTTAGAAAATGTCTAAAGCCGACCGGGTGATTTACCGCCGGATTTGCGCCTACTATAAAGATAGACTTCGCGTTTTGGATATCTCCAAGATGATTGGTCATAGCTCCGTAACCCCAAGTATTCGCCACACCGGCGACTGTAGAGCTGTGTCAAAGACGTGCTTGGTGATCTAGATTATTAGTCCCGAACATCGCTACGAATTTGCTTATATAATAGCTTTGTTCGTTGCAATCTTTTGCAGAGCCTAGAAACATCACTTGTTCAGGGTTTTTCTCGCGATAAGCTTTTAGTTTGGCGCCGATCTCGTCGAGAGCCTCTTTGTAGCTGATGCGTTTCCATTTGCCGCCTACTTTTTTCATCGGGTATTTTACGCGGCAGTGAGAGCGCACCATATCGATGACGTCGCTGCCCTTACAGCAGTGGCCGCCAGCGCTTACCGGGTGATCTTGGGCTACTTCTTGGCGTACCCAAACTCCGTTTTCTACCTCGGCGCGCACTCCGCATCCAACGGAGCAAACCGTACAAACGGTTTTTACGATTTTAGAGTTTGGAAACGGATTTGCCATCTCTTCTTGAGTCGCGCTTCTGGTTACGCCGCTAGCGGCCAGTCCGCTCATGCCGCCCGCTACGCCCGCTAGCGCGGCCATTTTTAAAAACGATCTTCGCCCGACTGCGTTTGAGTGGGGCATAAGACGTAAATTTGCCTCAGACATATTTATCCTTTCTTAAATTTTTATTATTTTGCTTGTTCGTAGTATAGATCCCAGT
The DNA here is from genome assembly GCF_902460705.1 of Campylobacter concisus. Classification (GTDB taxonomy): domain Bacteria; phylum Campylobacterota; class Campylobacteria; order Campylobacterales; family Campylobacteraceae; genus Campylobacter_A; species Campylobacter_A concisus_Z. Next base: position 96,762 of record NZ_CABPUP010000002.1, read on the forward strand.
TTTTGCTTCTTTTATAAAGCACCTCTGTCTTTTTGCTTTTACCGTATTTTAGGTTTGACGCCGCTGCCGTCGCTACTCCGGCCGTAGCCGCTACAGCTCCGACTAGCCCCGCCTTTTTTAAAAATTCTCGCCTATTTTTTTGCATTTTCTTCCTCCATAGCTTTTAGTTTTCTCACTCGGTTTTTTTGTCTTCTTATAGCCTCAGATCTTGAAATTCCGTCCAACGTCTTTTTATTTTCGCCGTGATTTATAGGACGCGGCGCGCTCAAAACTACGCGCTCAAACTCGATAAATCCTTGCAGTAGCACTGCGACGTCCTTGTAAATTTCGCTGCTTTCGTGATTAAAAAGACTCTCTATAAACTCATCGATGTTTGGATTTATGACCTCTTTAAAAAGCTGCTCCTCAAGCTCGCCGTATAGCTCCAGCTCGCTCTCTCGCGCGATAAATTCACTCATCAGCGCAAATACAAAGCCCACGTTATCTTCGTTTTCTTTAAATTTAGCCTCGTCGCGCCTAATGTCTGTGCGGGCTAAAATTTTACGCACTTTTGCGCAGGCGTGTCCGACCTCGTAGCCCTCGTCGTAGTAGGACAGCGAGTTTCTAAGCGGACTTGGCAGAGCGTGGAAAATTTCATCGAATTCATCCGCTAAATTTTGCGAATTTTTCTCGTCGAATTTTGCCTGTATGCGCATTATCGCGGCGGCCGATTCTTCGTTTAGAGCGTATGCCGAGGCAAGGCCTAGCATCGCGTTTACGCCGCTAAATCTATCGGCGTCCTGGCTAAAAACGAAAAAACGCGAAAATAGCGAGTAGTAAAGCCCGCGTCCCGCCGCGAATTCTCCCTTGCTAGTCATCGCCTTCCTTTATCATTTTTGTCTATTTTTTGAGATTTTTCTCGATTGTGAAACTATACTACTTTTTGGCTTATTTCTTATACTTAAAAAAAAATAAATTAAAAAAATTAATATACGCTTAAATATGCCTTAATTGCATATTGCTTGTAGCGAATTTTAGGGGATAAAAGAAATATGAAATTTGCGCATATATCTTGCATTTACGTTCATTTTGATATTTACTTTTAACTCGGCTATTTTAACGGGCGTTAAATGAGCCTAAATTTAAAACCGGGAGCGAAATTTGCAAAATTTGAGGCTCATTCAAGCCCCAAAAACGCCCCTTCGTCAAATTTAAAATAAATCCTCTCGCCGACGTTAAAATTTTGCGAATTAGGTACCAAAGTTTTTATCAAAAAGTCGCCGACTTTGATTTTCACCAAAAGCTCTTTGCCAAGATAGAGCGAAACCGAGTGCAAGATGCCCTCAAGATAGCCTTCTATCAGCGTTTTGCTTAGCGTTATTTTACTTGGATTTACGGCGATCTTTACGGCGTTACGTAAATTTTGCGGCAAATTTACGCTCGCGTTTTCGTCAAATTTTAAAACCCCGTCCCGCGCGTCGAATATATTTTTGTACTCGAATTCGCACACGCGACCTTTGTGCAAAAAGACGTTTTCTTCGGCGATGGCGGTTAGCCATTTGTCGTCGTGGCTAGCGATCACAAAGCCGCAGCCGTATCTTTGCCGCATGTAAAGCACCGCCTTGCCAAACAGTTTTGACGTGCCCACGTCCACACTATTTGTCGGCTCGTCGAGTAGATAAAGACGCGATCTAAGCGCCAAATTTAACGCAAAGCTAACGCGCTGCGTCTGTCCGGAGCTAAGCTCAAAGTGACGCTTGTTTAAAAAACTCTCGTCAAGTCCGACCAAATTTAACGCCTCGCTCGCTCGCTCGTCAAATTCCCCCAGCACTCCGCGACTTTTTAAGACGGCTTTAAAATTTTCCCTCACGGAGCGTTTTAAAAGCGCGGGCTCTGGCAACAAAACGCTAACGTCGCGCAGTAAATTTAGACTAGGCGAGCTGCTTCCCCACAGCCGCACCTCGCCGCCAGTTGGCTTTTGCAAAAACGAAATCACACGCATCAGCGTGCTTTTGCCGCTACCGTTGCTGCCCGTTAGCGCGGTGATTTTGCTAACGTCGATATCAAGGCGCGGGATGTTTAAAATCTCACTCGTGCCGTAGTTTAGGCGTAAATTTCTAACGTTTATCACTTTTTGCCTTTACCGTTAAATTTAAATAAAGGGCTCAAATTTGACGGGCCCAGCCAGCTTTTTGCGATCGTAAAATTTCTAAATTTATCAAATTTCATCTATCCAGCCTTTTTAGCGCATGTATCGCCAAATTTACCGCAAATGCGATAAAGATAAGCACCAAAGCTAGCGCTATACCCATCGCAAACTCGCCCTTGTTCGTCTCCAGCGACACCGCAGTCGTGATCGTGCGGGTAAAATATTTGATATTTCCGCCGATCATCATCGCCACGCCGACCTCGGCCACGATACGCCCGTACGCCGTCGCTACGACTACCATCAAAGCATATCTTAGCTCATAAAGCACGCAGCCAACGAGCCTTGGCGCGCTCAGGCGTAAATTTAGGATGGTTAGATAGTGCTTTTTGTCCATATTTTCAACGACGCTAGCGCTTAGCGAGACGATGATGGGTAGCGCCAGTACAAACTGCCCCAGCATCACGGCCTTTAGCGTAAAAAGCAGCCCAAACTCGCCAAACGGGCCGTTTCGCGTGATAAATGCATACAAAATAAGTCCGATCGCAACGGTGGGCATCGCAAGCGCCGTATCGCTGAGCAGTCTCAAAATCCTGCGCCCTTTAAAATCGTAAAATCCCAGCGTAAAGCCTAGCGGAAAACCGACTAAAATCGCAAAAAATATCGAAACGCTCGAAGTGTAAAGCGTCGCTCTGATCGCCGAATACGTTTCCTCATCGCCGCTAAAAAGCAGCCTAAAGGCCTCTAAGAATCCGTTTAGTAGAAAGTCCAAATATTATTTCTCCGTATGTTTATATGGTTAATTTAATATGCTATAATAGCATACTTTTAAAAAAGGAGAAAAATGAAAAAAGTAATATTAGGCTCGCTAATCGCGAGCGTTTTGGCGTTTGCGGGCGATAGCGAACTCATCATGGCTACCACCACCAGCACCGATAACACGGGGCTACTAGACGCGATCTACCCTGCGTATAAGGCAAAAACCGGCGTCGATATCAAATGGACTGCCGTAGGCACGGGCGCTGCTTTAAAACTTGGCGAAAACTGCGATGCGGACATACTTTTCGTGCATTCGCCAAAAGTTGAGAAAGAATTCGTAGAAAAAGGCTTTGGCGTCGAGAGAAAAGCCGTAATGTACAATGATTTCGTCGTTATCGCCGATAAATCTATCGCCGATAAATTTAAAGGCAAAGACATAAAAGAGAGCTTTGAGCTGATCAAAAAAGAGAATATCAAATTTTTCTCTCGCGGCGATAAATCAGGCACTGACAACAAAGAAAAAGGTATCTGGAAAAAAATCATCGGCGAAGTGCCTGAAAAAGACGGCTGGTATATGCAAACCGGCCAAGGCATGCTAGCTACCATCAACGCTGCAGCCGAGCAAAAGGGCGTGACGTTCACTGACCGCGGCACCTACATCAAGTACGAGGACACCAAAAAAGGCGCGCCTGAGATGGTCATCATCAACGAGGGCGACAACGACCTAAAGAACTTCTACTCGCTAATCGCGGTAAATCCGAAGCACTGCGCTAAGGCCGACATCGAAAATGCAGAGAAATTTATAAAATGGGCTACAAGCGAAGAGGGTCAGAAATTTATAGGTGACTTTAAGCTGCTAGATAAGCCGCTTTTCACGCCTGACGCAAACAGTCGCAAAAACTAATTTTCGCGCGTTTAGGTCAAATTTGACTCTACTCGCGTAAATTCGGGCGCGCTTTGCGCCCTTTTTATAAATCAAAATCTATTTTACCTCTTCTTCAAATTTAAACTCACCGACGTTATTTTTAAATATTTCAAAACACTTATTACTAACCACCTCGTCTTTAGTATATGCTTGATATAATTTTAGTAATTCTAAAGTCGTTATTATTAATATACCTTCACTTTTTGCATAGCTTATTTGATTGGCATGTATCGGCTCCCTTTTGCTAGGATCTATGTCGCGTTGAGGATTAATTATCAGTAGTCCCTTTACGTTATCAGGAGACATAGTATTATCTTCGGCTATTAAAAAATCAGTTACATGTTTCTTGCATTGTGCTATATTGCTATTTTTAACGTTTGTGTTTATCCCTTTTATTTCTACTATAAAGTTCATATTTCCACATTCGAATCTAAAATCTTCTTTTTTTACATCTATAAAATGGCTGTCTGTTAGTTTAAAAATATCTACTAAAATTTCCTTCACTACACCAACCAGCTCATCTCCTGTTGAATATAGGATTGATTTAAATCTATTATTTTTAGATATTTCTTTTTCTAATACATCAAGTTGTTTTAATATTTCATCTTTTTCATTCAAATAACTTATATTACTAAAATGCTCTATATTGTTTATCCATTCCGGAGCTACAGACTTCTGATATTTAGACAATATAAAATAAAGAACCGCGCGAGCCGCATTATTGTCTTTTATGTCTAGTGTTGTTATATATACGCCATTAATCTCCAATATAACATTTTTTCCGCCGTTTGATTTTTTTAACGATCTGTGTATAGACTCATCAAAAACAAAATCAGATAAGAATGTGTAATCATCTATTTTAGTTACACTTCTTTCATATCTGATAGTTGGAAAATTACGTATCATTGGCGATAAAGAATCCGGAAAATATTGGATTATACTAGATATTTTTACATTGGAAATACTTATTGTCCAGCCATCACCACCAATTTCTTCTGTTGTTATATTTTGTGGCATTATTATCAAAGTATTACTTTTTTTAGTTTCCTTAAGTATTTCTGATAATAAGCTAGCAAATCCTTTAATGTCCAAACATATACTTTTCCTTTTATCAGATTTCCAGAGCTTACCATCATTAAAATCTATTATATTAAAGTCAAATTCATCAAAACTTCTCGGCTCGCTTATTTTGCTTATACAAAAACTTTCATCTCTCAAAAAGCAAGTGCGTTTAGTTAGTATTTGAATCTTCATTTTATACTCCAAATAGTTTATATAATTTGTATAAATTCCAATTTTTATATATTAAATTTTATTTTTTTGCTTAGAAAATCTTCCCGCCGAACATCTCATACATCGCCTTTTCCTCGCCCCAAAGCTCGCGGTGTTTTTTGATGCAGGATTTTATCGCGCCAACTAGATAGCGCACGTCGCGCTCGGTGTGCGTGTAGTGCAGGCTCACGCGCACGAAGCCGGGCTTACTTTCTGGCATGCGACCCTCCTTGATACCCAGCAGATCGTGAGCGTACGGCCCCGCGCACATCACGCCCGCGCGCGTCTGGATACCAAAGTCGTTGCTAAGGCTCGCGGCGAAATCATACGCCGAGACGCCGCGCACGTTAAACGAAATTATCGGTAGCCGCGGCGCGCCTTTTGGAGCGTAGTTTATGACCTCGTCAATGCCCGTTAGCTCGCTCTCAAAAAGCCGTGCTAGCTCGTCCTCGGCGCTTTTTATCCTATCAAAACCGACTTCGTTTCGCAGCGCGTAAGCCAAATTTGCCCGCATAAGCCCGATAATAGGCGGCGTACCGCCTTCTTCTAGCTGCTCGGGGTTTTTCAAAAATACGTGCCCTTCACGGCTGGCGTAGGCGACCGTCCCGCCCGCGGCAAATGTCGGCACGTCGCTACTGAGCAGCTCTTTTTTAATCACCAAAAGCCCGCAGCTAGCAGGTCCGCCAAGTAACTTATGCGGCGAGAGAAAAATCGCGTCAAAGTAGTCGTAGTCTAAATTTGCGTGAGAGCTCAGCGCCGCGCAGTCAAAAGCGACGATGCCGCCCGCAGCTCTGATTAGCTCGCTGATCTTTTTATAGTCGCTAATGACGCCCGTGACGTTTGAGGCGGCGCTAAACGAGCCGATGATGCGGCGTCCGGCATTTAGCTTCAGGATGCGCTCAAGTGCGAGCAGATCGATCTCGCCGCCCTCGCTAAGCGGCACGCGCATGTAGTCGCAAAGCCCCTCGCGAAAGCTAAGTTCGTTTGAGTGGTGTTCGTAGGGCGAAACGAGCACGAGCGGAAGCTGCACAGCGCGTAAATTTGCCTCGCCGATCGCGCTTCTGGTCGCAGGCGGTAGATAGATGCCAAGCAGCTCCTGAAATTTCTTGATCGCGGCCGTCGCGCCCTGCCCGCAAGCGATGAGATAAAACCGCTCGTCAAGACCTAGCAGCTTTTTTAGGCTCTCGCGCGCGCCCTCGTAGCGCCTCTGCGTGATGATCGCACTCGAACTACTGTCGGAGTGTGTGTTGGCGTAGGTTTTGAGCGCCTCCGCTATCTCGCGCTCTACGGGCTCATAAGCAAGCCCCGAAGCCGCGAAATCAAAATAGTGCACGCCCGGCTTTAGGATGATATTTTTTCTTATTTCGTCTAAATTTGCCATTTTTTACTCTTTAAATTTGATACGGTAATTATAGTAAATTTTCGCAAATTTGGGGCTTTTGCGGTGGAAATGATTTAGTAAATTTGGAGGTTAAATTTGAGCAAGCTAAATTTAACCGCAAAGCGGCAAATTTAACTTGATAAAGCACAGAAGCGTGAGCCACAGAGGCTCACGACCATTTTATTATTTGTTTATAAAATTTTTCTCTAGCCACTCGATAGCTTTTGCTTCGGTTTCAAAGCGTCCGCTTTTAGCGACTTGATTTTGCCCCTCATAGAAGCGGATCCTGATACCGTCTTGGACGCTATCTACCTTTACTCTGGTGATCTTATCTTTGTTTAGATAGACCCTATCGTTTAGTTTTACGTACATTTTTTCTCCCTTAAATTTGATGTGGTTTTATTTATTTTTATCTTTTTTGTCGTCTTTAGCTGCGTCATTTTTCTCGCCGTCTTTTTTCAAAAACAACTCCTTAAAGCGCTTATCCGCAAAATCCTCGATGTCGTTTTGAAGCTGCCTATAGGCGTTTATGAGCTCATGCGCGCGCTCGTTTAGCGTCGTGCCTGCGTTTTCGCCGCCGCCTTGCTTGGTGGTAAAGAGCTCCTCTTTTAGATTTTTTTGCAAAATTTGCAGATGAGTCCAGCATTTTTTATAGTTCATGCCTAGGATTTCGGCAGCCTTTGAGATCGAGCCGACCTCAGCGATGACGTCTAGGACTTCGGTTTTACCTTTGCCGAAGATAAGCTCGCCCTCGTCGTTTTCTATCCAGGTTTTGGTTTTTACTCTCATCTTTTTTCCTTTCTTCTCCTTAAAACACCCCAACTGGCAGTATTTTACGTCGATTTTATAGTCTTTTAGCGTCGAGCGGATCGTCTTTAGCCCCACGTCCGCAGCTGCGTCTCTAGCGTCTTTGCACAGTATTCTGCCCTTTTCGTCGGTCATCTGTTTTAGCTGCGTCATCACGGTGTATTTGCCGCGTCCGTTTTCCAGCCCGCCAAACTGCCCCAGCTCGCAGTTGTCGATCTTTACGCCCATTTTTTCAGCCTCGTCGCTAACCTCGCCGATCTCTACGCCTAGCTTTGCGGCGATCTTAAACGCCGCGCCGCAGTCTAGCCTGCCCTTTGGATTTAACAGTTTTGTTATCAGTTCGCGGATTTGCTCACTCATAGATTCTCTCTGCGCCGCTATACACGTTTATGTTTTCGCCGCGAGCAAAGCCGCACAGCGTTAGGTTAAATTTACGCGCTATCACGACACCAAGACTAGTCGGAGCCGTACGCGAGACGAGCACTGGGATGCCGTGCATGACGGCTTTTGCGACCATTTCGGAGCTGAGCCTGCCGCTCACCATCAAAAACGAATTTTGCAGCTGCGCGCCGGCTAGTATAGCTTTGCCGACGGCTTTGTCTATGGTGTTATGCTGAGCGATATCCTCGCCGATGTAAAACTGCTCTCCGTTCACGAAAAGCTTAGCCGTATGCACGCAGCCCGTCATCTCGTAAAGCTCGCACTGCGTGTAAAACTGCCCCATCTGGCGCAAAATTTCGTCTTTGTTAAATTTGACGTCGGCCTTTACGGAGCGCGCCGCCATAGCCCCCGGGTCGATATTTGCCGTCGAGCTGCGCCCGCAGCCGCTGATTATCACCTTTTCCTCGTCAAACTGCTCGAGGCGCTTTTCGTTGATTTTAGCCTTTACCCGCACGCTTAAAGCGTCGCTTGAAAGCTCTATACTCTCGATATCCTCAGGGCTTGCGATCAAATTTTCGCTGATGAGATAGCCTGCAGCTAGTGCCTCCTGATCGGTCGGAGTCGCCATGAGCGCGCCGAAACGCTTGCTGTTTATGTAGATCTCAAGCTTGATCTCGCGCACCAAAACATCATCAACGACGCTTTTTTGCGCGCCTTTAAATTTGATGATTTGCGTCGTAAAAATAGGTTGCATGATTTTCCTTAATTTTTGCGAAATGATAGCTTGAAAATCTAAATTTAAGATTTGATTGTAATGAATTATTGCTTAAATCAAGCAAAAACTTAAACGCTTTTTAGCGCGTTTTTATCGGTATCTGATGATGATTTGTATATGCAAATTTAGCATATTTCTTAAGATATTTTTGACCACGATTTTATCATTATCTATTATTTGCATAAGAAATGAAGGAATAATAAAAAATAGCATAAGGCTAGAACGAGATCGCACATAACTTGCCGCATATGTAGATTAAATCTTGAAAAATCATAAATATAATTTTCAGCCTGACGTAAGACCGAGAAGAAAATTTATATTATAGAGTCAAGTTAAAAAAACTAATTTTTGTCAAGCTGTATTTTACTGTTATATAGCCCGTGCATGACTCAAACACGCCGACCGTATATAAAAAGCCCTTAAAATTTATTTACGGCGACGAGATAGATTTGCTCATCGTCGTGGATAAGCTTTTAACGGGATTTGACGCGCCAAGAGCAAGCACGCTTTATATAGATAAACAGCTAAAAGAGCATAATTTGCTTCAAGCCATAGCTAGAGTAAATAGGCTTTACGACGGAAAAGATTATGGCTACATCATAGACTATAGAGGGCTTTTAGGAGAGCTTGATCAGGCGCTTACTAGCTATGCTTCGCTAAGCGGCTTTGACCCAGAAGATATAACTGGAGCCGTGATAGACGTAAGAAGCGAGATAATAAAGGCTAAGACTTACTATACTCATTTGGACGATCTTTTTAGCGGCGTGAAATTTAAAGATGATCTGGAGAGCTACGTGGCGGTTTTAGAGGACGTGCAAAAACGAGATGACTTTAAAGAGTGGCTATCACAGTTTGCTAGGGCGTTTAAGCTAGCGCTTTCTAGCGAGAAAATTTATGACATATTAAGCGAAGAGGAGATTAAAGCTTATAAGCAGAGGGTTAAATTTTATAACGAGCTAAGAAAGGCTGTGCAGCTAAGGTATCACGAGGCTTGCGACTTTGGCAAATACGAAGCGCAGATGCAAAAGCTGCTTGATACTTACGTAAATGCACAACGGGTTAATGAGCTTACGAAACTCGTAAATATCTTTGAGACGGAATTTGACGATGAGGTGCAAAGGGTAGAGGGCAAAAACGCAAAGGCTGATACGATCATCAGCGCCGTAAGCGTGGTGGTAAAAGAGAAAATGGACTCAAATCCAGCGTTTTATAAATCAATAGCGCAGCAGATACAAGATATCATCGACGAATACAAGGCAAAAAGGCTAAGCGAGGAAGAAAAGCTTGCCAAAGCAAAACTGCTAAAAGACATCATAACTGGCGCTTTAAAGCCAAATGAAGATAGGTATCCAAAAGAATTTAATGGTAAGAAAATTTTATTTGCTATCTATGATAATTTGCTTGACATTTTGGCAGATGTGGAGCTTGTGGATGTTGAGGTGGTCGCTAAAAATTTGAGCATGAAATTTTATGAAATTTACGAAGAAGCCTCAAAAAAACCTGAGTGGTATAAAAATATGGACGTAGAAAATGAGATAACAAGCGCTATGGAGGATGCCCTTTGGGATGTCGAGGACGAATACGGCGTTTCTATCGATGAGAAGGAGAAAATTTACCAAACTATCCGTGGAATAGAGATAAGCTTTTATGTTAAATGAGGTGAAAATCATTAAAAAAGAGGTGAAAAATATCACCTTAAAAGTTAGACCAAATGGCGAAGTGATCCTAACGGCGCCAAAAACGGCAAGCGATGAGTATATAAAATTTATCATAAAAAAAAGAGCTAAATGGATAACGCAAAAGCGTGCGTTTTTTACCTCATTTAATACATCCGAAAAAGAATACGTAAGTGGCGAAGACTTTAAATATCTTGGGCGAAGCTACCGGCTTAAAGTTGTGCAGTCTAAAGAGGAGCGCGTAAAGCTACAAATGGGCTATCTTGAGCTCTTTGTTAAAGATAAAAGCGACCTAGAGCAAAAAGAAAATTTAGTCTATGAGTGGTATCATGAAAAGGCGACGTTATATTTTTTAATATCTTGCAAGAATTTAACAAGATAGTAAAACAAGATATCAAAAGCGTAAAAATAAGGCAGATGAAAACAAGATGGGGGAGTTGCAACACCTATAAATCATATATAAATTTAAACATAGAGCTTATCAAAAAGCCAAGAGTGTGTATCGAGTATGTCGTATTTCACGAGCTTGCTCACCTGCTGTATCCAAATCACTCAAAGAAATTTTATGACTATCTAACGCTTTATATGCCTGATTGGCAAAAACGCAAGGAAATTTTAGAAAGAGTTTAGAAAATTTGGCTTAAATTTTGGACTATTAAACATTTTTGTATTTTAAAAGTATTTTAAAATCTAAGGAAAAGTGATGAAAAATTTTTGATTTTTTAATGTTGATAAAGTAAGTGGTGGGTTCACCAGGACTCGAACCTGGGACCATCCGGTTATGAGCCGGATGCTCTAACCAACTGAGCTATGAACCCACAGTTGAAAGAAAATCGTATTATACAAGAAAAAGCTTATCTAAATATAAAAAATAGCCTTTTTATGTGGAGTATAAAACGAACAAATTTAAAAAGAAAAGCCCTAAAATAGGGCTTATAAATTATTTATAATTTTTTATCGCAGCGTCTAAAATCTCTTTTGCAGTATTTGCATCTTTAAATTCTTTCACCTTAACCCATTTGTTTGGCTCAAGAATTTTATAAGTTTCAAAGAAATTTTTGATCTTATTTAGTGTTGCAGCTGGTAGATCCTCGTAGCTTTTTATCGCATCATATCTTGGATCGATCTTTGTAACTGGCACAGCCAAAAGCTTCTCGTCCATGCCTGCTTCATCTTCCATCACCAAAACACCTATTAAGCGGCAAGGGATGACGCTACCAGCTTGGAGTGGATACTCATTTAGCACCAAAATATCAGCTGGATCGCCATCGGCTGCAAGTGTATTTGGCACAAAGCCATAGTTTGCTGGATAGAACATCGCTGAGTAAAGTACGCGATCAACAACGACTGCACCGCTATCTTTATCGATCTCGTATTTGATATTTGAGCCATAAGGTATTTCGATTACGGCATTGATTTTATCTGGGTTTGAGCCAAATTTGATCTTTGAAACGTCCATATATTCGTCCTTTGTGTTAGAAATTTTCGTGATTTTAGTATTTTTTGCATTAAATACTCGTAAATTTAACTACTTTACAACCTCTACGCTATCTACATCGATCTCTGTTTTTGTAAGGTCTTTATCTATCTCACCTCTTATTCGTAAAGGTGTATCTTCATTGACTGTTATGTTGCCCCATTTATTATTATCGATCTCAACAACGATGACGTCACCATTTTTATCAATAAATTCATACTTATCTGATTTTATGTGTGACTTTATCTTGCCCTCAAGCACGACCTTTGCGTCATCATTTAGCTTTAATGCCTCTTTTGCACTTATCGTTTCACTTGAGTGCTTTGATGTGAAGCCTCCAGCTATTGCGATGCTAGCAGATATTGCAGCGGTTATGATCTTTTTCATTTTTATCCTTTTTGGTTGGTTGTTAAATTTAAAGGATATTACATTTTTGGTGTTAATAAATGGTAAGTTTTAAAACCTTGCACCTTTTGATGCAAGGTCTGTGAATTATATAAGTTTAGCTAGTAAATTTTTGATGTCAGCTACGATCTCGTCGATGCCACGCTCGCCATTTACTACGTGAAGTAGCTCTTTTTCGCTGTAAAATTTGCGGATAGGTTTGATCGGATCAAGATAGACTTTCATACGGTTGTTAAAGACTTCGTTGTTATCATCAGCGCCTCTTGCACGGCCGAGCACTCTTGCTCTTGCTACATCTTCGCTAACGTCTACTTCGATGACGCCTTTAAGAGAAATTTCTTTTTGCTCGCTTAATACCTTGTCAAGCTCTGTCATTTGTTCAACGCTTCTTGGGTAGCCGTCTATTATGATGTTTGATTTTTCTGAGCCTTTAATGGCTGATACGATCGCATTTACGACAACATCAAGCGGAACCAAATTTCCTTTTGAGATAAAGCCATCTATCAGCTTACCAAGCTCGCTACCGCTAGCAACCTCAGCTCTTAAAAGATCGCCTGTTGAAAAATGTGCAAATTTTTCATCTTGCTGTGCGATGAGTGATGCGTCTGTCGTTTTGCCGCTGCCTGGAGCGCCGATGATTAAAAATAAATTCTTCATTCTTTCCCTTTTTATATTTTTTGAGCACCTTTGAACGAGTTTGAAAATTTCACCCTGCAGCAGACTATATGTCTAGCTTTGGGATGAAATTTTCTGCACAACATCCAAAATTATCTCAAAAATTTAATCTTTAAAATAAAATAACTCAAATTTAGACATCCAAAAAGTCCAAATTTATTACAACAAAATTTTAAGCCTTTTGCTCTTTTTCTCTTATCCTTAGTCCTAGCTCTCTAAGCTGCTCGTTGCTAGCGTGACTTGGTGCTTTTGTGAGTGGGCACTGAGCGCGCTGTGTTTTAGGGAAGGCTATAACATCGCGGATCGAGCCCGCTTTATTTACAAGCATATTTAGCCTGTCAAATCCTATCGCGATACCACCATGCGGAGGCGCGCCAAATGTCAATGCATCAAGTAAGAAGCCAAATTTCTCACGCTGCTCCTCTTCATCTATGCCAAGAAGCTTAAAGACCTTTTGTTGGATATCATTTTTGTGAATTCTTATACTTCCGCCACCAAGCTCAAAGCCGTTTAGTACGACGTCGTGAGCTATAGAGAGGATGTCCTCAAGATCAGGCTCGTCTATATTTTTTGGCATTGTGAATGGATGGTGCATCGCAGAGTAGCTGCCATCATCATTTTGCTCAAACATTGGGAAGTCAAGCACCCATAAAAACTCAAGTTTGTCTTGATCGATGATGCCCATTTGCTCAGCTAGGAAAATTCTAAATCTTCCCATATAATCAAGCACGATCTTTTTCTTGCCAGCACCAAAGAATACGACGTCACCAACTTTTAGTTCACATCTTGAGACGATCTCGTCAAGATCGCTTTGCTCGAAAAATTTACAAAGTGGGCCTTTTAGTCCTTCTTCTTTCATTTGGAAGTAGCCAAGACCTTGTGCACCAAATTTACGTACAAACTCCTCAAATCTATTCATCTCGCGCTTACTAAAGATGTTGTCGCCATTTGGCACTTTTAGTGCTTTGATGCGATTTTTCTTCTTATCTTTTGCGATAGAGCTAAAAATTTCATTGCTTGAGTGCTCGAAAATATCGATAACATCGATCATTTTTAGATCGTATCTAAGATCAGGCTTGTCTGAGCCGTAAGTCTCAGTGGCCTCTTTGTAGCTCATGCGTCTAAATGGCGTTTTGATATCGTATCCGCAGGCTTTAAAGATGTCTTTTAGCATCGTTTCAGCCATATTTATGATATCTTCTTGCTCCACAAAGCTCATTTCGATATCTATTTGAGTAAATTCTGGTTGGCGATCAGCCCTTAAGTCCTCGTCACGGAAGCATTTTGCTATCTGAAAATACTTATCAAAACCAGAACACATCAAAAGCTGCTTAAATAGCTGTGGGCTTTGTGGTAGCGCATAAAACTGACCTGGATATACACGGCTTGGTACTAGGTAGTCTCTCGCACCTTCTGGTGTTGCACGTGTTAAAACTGGAGTTTCAAACTCGATAAAGCCCATTTTGTCTAGGCTGTTTCTAGCTGCTATCGCCGCGCGAGAACGCATTTTAAAGATATTTTGCAAGCGTTCACTTCTAAGGTCTAAAAAGCGGTATTTTAGTCTGATGTCCTCATTTACGCTCTCATCGCCTATCATAAATGGTAGTGGCTCGCTTGGATTTTCGATGATTAGCTCACTTACTATTACTTCTATCTCACCAGTTTTTAGCTTTGAATTGGTTAGTCCTTCGCCTCTAGCCCTTACTTTTCCTTTTGCTTTTAAGACATATTCATCTCTTACTTTTGCAGCCACGTCATGTGCTTCTTTGCTGTCAGCTGGGTCACAAACTAACTGTATAAGCCCACTAACATCTCTTAAGTCGATAAAGATAACGCCTCCGTGGTCTCTATATGTGTTTGCCCAGCCACAAAGTATTACTTCTTTGCCGATATCAGCTTTGCTAAGATCGGTGCAATAATGACTTCGCATAAAATGCTCCTTTGCAATGTTTTTTAGGCAATTATAATCGCTTTTTTCTTTTGAAAAGCTTTGTTAAAATAAAATATGTTACAATCATTTCTATGAAAAATGAACAAAAATTTAATACCGCAAACGCCAAAAAAGTGGGGCTTATCGCCAAAGATTATCCATTATTTAAGCAGGATTTAGCAAAGCTGGAAAAAATTTTAAAAAAGTATAACGCAGAAATTTTGCTTGAAAAAAATTGTGCTAAGCGCATAGAAAAGAGTGGTTTTGAGCTTATAAAATTAGCTAAAGAGTGTGAATTTTTAATCACTCTTGGCGGAGATGGCACCATAATCTCAACTTGTAGAAAACTAGCTCATATCTCACCGCTTGTCCTTGGCATACATGCTGGTAGGCTAGGCTTTTTGACAGATATCACGATAAATGAGAGTGAGAAATTTTTTAAAGACTTTTTTGATGATAAATTTGAAGTAGAAACGCCTTTTATGCTTGATGTGACGCTTCACAAAAATGATGGCAAAACCGAGCAAAAGGTAGCATTTAATGACGCGGTTATCGTTAGTAAAAATGGTGGTTCGATGACGCATATCGAGGCACTTTTAAATGAAAAATATTTTAATTCATATTTTGGAGACGGCGTTATAGTGGCGACACCTGCTGGAACAACGGCATATAACATGAGTGCAAATGGCCCTATTATCTATCCATTAAGCGAAGTTTTTACAGTAACTCCTATCTGCTCGCACTCACTTACACAGCGTCCAGTCGTACTCACGAAAAATCATACGGTTAAATTTAGAACAAATAGCGATGCGATTTTGGTACTTGATGGTCAAGATAGGTTTGATATGAGTAAAATTTCGGCCGTTAGCATGAGCCTTAGCAACAAAAAAGCGAGGCTGATACGCCATATCGGTAGAGATTATTTTCAAATTTTAAAAGAGAAACTTCACTGGGGTTATAATGATTGATCGAATTTTGATTAAAGATTATCTAAATTTTAAAAATGTCGAGCTAAATTTCAAAGAGGGTCTTAGTGTATTTACGGGCGTTAGCGGCGCTGGTAAGTCGGTGCTAATGAGCGCCATAATGGCTGTTTTTGGGCTAAAAGATAGCGAGGCAAGGCTGATAGAAGCTGACGTGGAGCATAAATTTGAGCTTGATGAGTTTGGCATAGAAAACGAAGAGGTCAATATTTTCAAGCTTTTAAAAGATAAAAGCACGAGATATTTTATAAACCAACAAGCCATCTCAAAGAAAAATTTAGCCCAAGTGGCGCGTGAGCATATCAAATATCTCTCGGCAAAAGAGGCAAACGAGTTTGAAAATGAGAAATTTCTAAATTTGCTTGACAGGCTAGAAATTTCGAAAAATGAGAAATTTAAAGAGATAAAGCAGGAATTTGAAGAGGCCTTTTTGGAATTTTCTAAAATTTCAAAAGAGCTAGCCACTATAAAAGAGGAAGAGAAAAAGGTCAAGGAGCTAAAGGAGCTTGCTAGCTTTGAGATCGAGAAGATAAGAAATGTTGGGCCTAAAAAAGGCGAGTTTGAAGAGCTTATGGAGACTAAAAAAAGGCTTAGTAAAAAGGATAAGATAAATGAGGCGTGGGCTAGAGCTGATCGGATATTTGAGCTAGAGCACAGCGTAAATGAAGCACTAAGTATCAGTGATCTTGACAATGGCTTTTTTGAAGATGCAATGAACGAGCTAAGGGTTGCAAGAGATAGCCTAAATATGGAAGAGCTTGACGATATCGATGTTGAGAGCGTGCTTGATAGGATAGAAGCACTAAATGCTATTATTAGGCGATATGGTAGTGAGGAAGAGGCGCTAGAGGCACTTGATAAAAAGGAAAAAGAGCTTGCTAGATATGAAAATTTAAGCTTTGAAAAGAGCGAGCTTGAGAAGAAATTTGAAATTTTAAGCAAAAAGGCAAATGAGCTAGCTGGCGCTTTAAGCAAGACAAGGGGCGTAAATTTAAAAGAGCTTGAAGCGATGATAAATTTATATTTAAAAGAGCTTTATATGCCAGATATTACGCTAAAAATAGAAGAAAAAAGACTTGATATTTTAGGACTTGATGAGGTTTGTCTAAATTTAAATGAGACTTCGCTTAAAAATTTAAGTTCGGGCGAGCTAAACCGCCTAAGACTGGCTTTTATAGCCGCATCTAGTGAGATTACAAAAACGGGCGGTGATGTCATCATACTTGATGAAATAGATGCAAATTTAAGCGGAAAAGAGGCAATGAGTATCGCAAATGTTTTGCTTAAGCTTGCAAATTTTTATCAAATTTTTGCCATTTCACATCAGCCACAGCTTAGCTCAAAGGCAAATTCACACTTTTTAGTAGAGCGTCATGGAGAAAACTCGGTCGTAAGAGAGCTTGATAAAGATGAACGAGTGAGCGAATTAGCACGTATGATAAGCGGTGAGCACATAAGCGAAGAGGCAATAAATTTTGCTAAAGGGCTTTTAAAGTAGCTTAATTTAAATTATTAATTTAAGCTTTGTAAATAAATTTATTTGATAAAATTGTCACTAATTTAATAAAAATTTTTATGGAAACAATATGGAAAGAATTCTTGTAGTTGATGATAATAAGGCGTTAGCAAAGCTGATTGTTATGCAAATGGAAAAGAGCATTGATGATATGACAATTGATGTTGCATATAGTTTTGCCGAGGCTAAGACGCTAATTAGCGAGCATGATAAAGATTATTTTATGACTATTTTGGATTTAAATTTGCCAGATGCTCCAAATGGCGAAATTGTTGATTATGCGCTTTCCAAAGGACTTTCAGCTATTGTTTTAACAGGTAGCATTGATGATGAAACAAGGCAAAATTTTATAAATAAAGATATTGTTGATTATGTTTATAAAGGAAATATGGACGATATCAACTATATCTTTCAAATGATAAATAGACTGAGCAAAAATAGACAATACAAGGTTTTGGTTGTCGAAGACTCACTCCCTTTTAGAAATATGATAAAAAAGATATTAACTAGCCTTCAGTTTAAAGTTTTGGCCGCAGCTCATGGCGAAGAGGCAATGAATTATTTTGCGGATAATCCCGATATAAATCTTATAATAACTGATTATAGAATGCCGGTAAAAGACGGCCTTGAAGTTTTAAAAGAGGTTAGAAAAGAAAAAGATAAAAATAGTCTTGGTGTAATCGTTATGACATCTCCTAGCGAAAAGACTGACGCATCAATATTTTTAAAAAATGGTGCGAGCGATTTTATAGCAAAGCCATTTTCAAAAGAAGAGCTAATATGCCGTGTTAATAATACGATTGAAGCGATGGAAAATATAAACAAGATAGCAAATTTTGCAAATCGCGACTTCTTAACCGGAGTTTATAATAGAAGATTTTTTTATTCCGACGTGGAAGAGTATGTCCAAGCAGCTGAAGAGACCAATGAGCCTTATGCTTTTGCAATGATTGATATTGATTATTTTAAGAAGATAAATGATACATATGGCCATGATGGGGGAGACAGGATACTAAAATCAATCGCAAAAAGTTTAAATGACAATACAAAAGGAAGTGATATTGTTGCTAGATTTGGCGGCGAAGAATTTTGCGTTGTGCTTAAAAAGATAAGCCAAGAAGAAGCTGTTAAATTTTTTGTAAATTTACGAGCCAAAGTGGCTGAAAATGAAGTAACTATAAAAAAGGAAAAAGTAAAAGTTACTATATCAATAGGTGTATCTTTTGGCAATGGGCATTGCGAGATAGACGATATGCTTGAGGCTTGCGATTCAGCACTTTACACCGCAAAAGAAAATGGTAGAAATAGAGTAGAAATAGCTTTATGATTATAGATACGCATTGTCATTTAGATAGTAAAGTTTATGATCCTGACCTTGATAAAATTTTAGATGAAGCTAGAAATTTAGGGCTAAAAGGCTTTATTATCCCGGGAGCTGATATCAATGATTTACCAAAAGCGGCTAAAATAGCGCATGAAAATTCTGACATTTTCTTTGCCGCTGGAGTTCATCCATATGATAAAGAGAGTTTTAGTATTGAAATTTTAAGAAATTTTGCCAAAGATGAAAAGTGTGTGGCAATGGGTGAATGCGGTCTGGACTACTTTCGCTTACCAAAAGATGAAAGTGAAAAGTTAAAAGAAAAAGAGGATCAAAAACGTATTTTTTTAGCTCAACTTGATTTGGCTGTTGAGTTAAAAAAACCCGTTATTCTTCACATTAGGGAGGCTAATGAGGACTCTTTTAACATCTTAAAAGAGTATGCACCAAAGCTTGAAGCTGGAGCGATTTTGCATTGTTATAATGCTTCACCACTTCTTTTAGAGCTTTGTAGATTTGGGAATTTTTACTTTGGCATAGGCGGTGTTTTAACATTTAAAAATGCTAAAAATTTAGTCGAAATTTTGCCAAAAATCCCATTTGATAGGATAGTTATTGAAACTGACGCTCCTTATCTCACGCCAGAGCCAAATCGTGGTAAGAGAAATGAGCCGGCGTTTACGACATTTGTTGCTAAAAAGATAGCTGAAATTTTAAACCTTGAATTTGAAGTTGTTTGCGAAAAAACTTCAGATAATGCCAAAAGGTTATTTAAGTGTTTTGCCTAAAATTTGGGCATTGCGCTTGCTTAAGATGTTAGCATCATTAAGCTTTGACACGAAAAAGGATAGAAATGAAAGCAATGCTTAAAATATTTTTAATGTTTGCATGTAGTACCTTGCTACTAGCAAATACACCTGAAAAAAGCTCATACGACACTCAGGTAAAAATTTTAAAAGAGCTGGATATTGACGCTAGCTTTATGAAGACTTCTCACTATGCAAAGATGAGGCAAGGTATCAAACAATCACAACTTGAAACATTTACAGAAGCTCTAAAAAATGGTTATATGTATATACCGATGGTAAAAGAGCAGATCAAAAAATCAGGCGTACCCGAGTCATTCTTTTATCTAGCTATGATAGAATCAGGCTTTTCAAATCACACAGTCTCAAACGCAAAAGCTACTGGCATGTGGCAGTTTATGGAGCAAACGGCTAGACTGCATGGTCTAAAGGTAGGACAGTATGTCGATGAGAGAAAAGATCCAGTAGAGTCTACTATTGCAGCAACAAATTATCTAAAGTCGCTTAAAAATCAATTTGGTAAGTGGTATTTAGCAGCTATGGCCTATAACTGTGGTGATGGTGCCTTAAAAAGAGCCATACAAAAAGCTGGCACAGATGATCTTGTAACACTTCTTGATGCAGAGAAAAAATACCTTCCAGCCGAAACTAGAAATTTTGTTATCAAAATTTTAAGAGCAGCATATACCGCAAAAGACGCAGACTTCTTGATGTCTAAAGATTCATCTTTGTTAAACATAAACGGAGGACTAAAGCTTGTAAAAGTAAAAGTACCTGGTGGTACAAATTTAGCTCAAATAGGCGATAGTATCGGTCTTAGTACAAAAAAAATGAAAAACAACAATCCGCACTTAAAATTTGTATTTACTCCACCAACTCTAAAAGATTATTATGTTTATATCCCTGAAAATAAAAAGCAGCTTTTTGCAGAAAATTTCAAGCCATTTAATGGTAAAAATAATTTTTATGCCTACGTTGTAAAAAAAGGCGAAACATTACTTTCTATCTCTAAAAAAACAGGTGTTAGCCATAGAGCAATCAAGGACTACAACGAACTTAGCACAAATGCCGTAAGCTATAATCAAAAACTAATTATTCCATTTTCCGCACAAAATAAATCTCAAAACTATATAGTCCAAACTGGTGATACGATAGCTTCTTTATCTAAAAAATTTAATGTGAGCGAAAAAGATTTAAAAGATGCAAATTCTTTTGCTAGTTCAAATTTAAATGTTGGAGCAAATATTGTCATACCATAAGAGCCTAAAATTTTATATAGGACTAAGTTTTACTCTTCTAGTTACTGGTTGCTCTTGGAGCGGGGCACCATTTACACCAAGTGGCCCAACTAATGTAAAGGGCAACAATTCAGCTTCTATCCAAAAAGCAACAATGAGGCCTTACACGATAAATGGCAAAACATACTACCCAACCGTTGTAAGCGTTGGTGATAAGGCAAGTGGTACGGCAAGCTGGTATGGTCCAAATTTTCATGGCAAAACAACCTCAAACGGCGAAATTTATAATATGTACAACATGACTGTTGCACACAAAACTTTGCCGATGAATACGATCCTTAAAGTAACAAATTTAAGAAATCAAAAAAGCGTCATTGTTCGCGTAAATGATCGTGGACCTTTTGTGGCTGATAGAGTTTTAGACCTTTCAAAGGCGGCTGCAACTAAACTTGATATTATCGGTACAGGCACAGCTCCAGTCAGTATGGAAGTCATAGGCTTTAATGAAGATATTAATGCTGTTGCAAGCATTAACACTCAAACAAAACCGACAAGCACTGGCATAAAAGTGCCAAATCCAGTTTCTCCGACAGCTCCAACTGGAGGCATTATTATTTCGTCAGAGCAACGAGTCATAGGTGGAGATTTTATGGTGCAAATTGGCTCATTTAAAAACCTTGAGGGCGCAAATAGATATCAAAGAGAGCATCAAAGTATAGATGGCTATAAGTCGGTAGTTAAGACATTTACCATAGACGGCTCGACCATTTATAGAGTATTTTTAAATGGCTTTAGAAGTGAGGACGAGGCTAGAGATTACGCAAGAAGCGGTAAATTCCAAGGTGCATTTATAGTAAGAGGTTAGGGCGTGAGAGAAGAAATTTTAGAACTAACTAGAAATACAAAAGAGACACAAATCTCAATGAAGCTTAAAATTTATGGCTCCGGGGTTGCAAAGATAGATACTGGCATTGGCTTTTTTGACCATATGCTTGAAGCTTTTACAAAGCATTCTTTGCTTGATCTTGAAATTTCATGCAAGGGCGACACGCATGTGGATTTTCACCACAGCGTTGAGGATGTAGGCATAGTTTTGGGTCAGCTTTTAAAAGAGGCCTTGTATCCTTTAAGTGGTGTTGAGAGATTTGGCGAGGCAAGCGTTGTTATGGATGAGGCGGCTGTTTTTTGCACACTAGATCTTAGCAACAGAGCTTACCTTGCATATGAAAATTTTAATGAAAATGCCAAGGTTGGCGAGTTTGACACGGAGCTTGTGGAAGAGTTTTTTAGAGCAGTTGCGATAAATTCAGCCATCACTCTTCATCTAAATCAAATTCGTGGCAAAAATACTCATCACATCATCGAAGCAACATTTAAATCATTTGCCGTCGCACTTCGTAGGGCGCTTGCTAAAAACGCAAGGATAGGCACACCAAGTACAAAGGGTGTTTTATGATAGAGATTATTTTTTTAGATATTGATGGGTGCCTGACTGATGGCAAGATCATCTACAATGCAAATGGCGAAGAGCTTAAATTTTTTGATGTAAAAGATGGCTACGCGATAGAAAGCTGGCTAAAGCTTGGTAAAAAAGTAGCTATCATTACAGGCAGAAAGTCAGCCATCGTTGAGCGAAGAGCAGAGGATCTAAAGATAAATCACGTCTATCAAGGTGTTGGTGATAAATTTGAAGTGGCGAGTGAGATATTAAAATTTGAAGGGCTTAGCTTTAAAAATGCAGCAGCTATCGGCGATGATTACAATGACTATAAAATTTTGAATGCAGTTGCTTGGAGCTTTAAGCCAAAAGATGCGATAAAAGAGCTTGACGTAAAGACAAAGCTAAAGCATAAAGGTGGCAATGGCGCGGTTAGAGAGATGATCGAGCTTATTATAAAATCAGAAAATTTATATGACGAGTGGTCTAAGCGTTGGTTGTAAAAATTTTCTACTTCGTCGTGGCAATTTTTAGTGTCGTGATGATATTTTTGGCAGCTCAAGATCCATACCTTACAAATGTTTTAAAGATCGATACAAAGATATCAAATATGCAGATAAATGACGTGATAGATTATGAGATAAATTCCACGAAAATAAGCGGAGTCTACGAGGTTGATGAGCTAAATAGATACAATGATAAAGATGAATTTTTGAGTTTTAAAGCAAAAATTTTAAGAGGAAATTTAAAACATTTTCTAAGCTCAGACAAAGCAATCTCACAAAATGACGAAATCATCTTTCAAAAGAATGCAAACTATGAAAACAACGATAGTTTGAGATTTATAAGTGACGAAGTGATATATGGAACAAAAACAAAAATAGTAAGATCTGAAGCAAATTTCACGCTCATAAGAAATAATGATAAGGCACTGGGCGAGAGTGGAAGCTATGATCTTGGCAAAAAACAAACGCAGGTAAAAGGGTTAAGGGCATGGGTAGAAGAAAATCAGCGATTTTAGCGGTGATATTGGGTTTTACATTTTTAAATGCAGAGCAAGTTGAAATCACATCAAATGATTTTTTTGCAGATGAGAATAAGCAAACTAGTGAATTTATAGGTAATGTAAATATCAAAAAGGGCTCATTTGATGAGCTTAAGGCAGATAAGGTGGTTGTCTATTTTGACAAAAAACGCCAGCCTATAAAATATGTGGCCACTGGCAATGCTAGAGCAAAAATTTTTATAAAAGATAAGCACTATGATGGCAAAGGCAATACTCTTACATACGAGCCAGCAAAACAGATCTATACTGTTAGTGGAAATGGCTATTTGCATGAGGTAGAAACTGATAAGAATGTTTATGGTGAAAAGATCGTTGTCAATCAAAAAGATGGCACATATAGCGTAAACAGTGATGAAAAAAAGCCTGTTAAATTTATCTTTCAGGTAGAGGAAAAAGATAAGTGATAAGGCCACTAAGTGCTAAATTTATCACATCAAGTCCAAGTATAAAAGAGGCTCCAAGCTTCGTAACAAGTGAAGTCGTCTTTTTGGGGAGATCAAATGTTGGTAAAAGTAGCCTCATAAATACACTTGTAAATCAAAAAAATCTAGCCAAAAGCTCATCGATTCCTGGCAAAACTCAGCTTATAAATTTTTTTGAGGCTGAGTTTTGTGAGCAAAAAGATGAGCAGGAAGAAAAAGATAAATTTAAGCTTATTTTGGTTGATTTGCCAGGCTTTGGCTATGCAAAAGTGGCAAAGTCAAAGCATGATGAATGGCGTAAAAATTTAGATGAGTTTTTGAAATTTAGAAGCGACATTAGACTTTTTATACATCTAATTGATGCTAGACATTTTGATTTAGATATAGACGTAAATGTGGATGCTTATCTAAAAAGCTTTTTAAGGGCTGATCAGAAAATTTTAAATTTATATACAAAAAGCGATAAGCTAAATCAAAGCCAAAAGAGTGCGGTAATGAAATTTGATCCAAGTGGCATCTTGGTCTCAACTCTTAATAAAAGCGGTATCGAAAAGGCTAGAGAAGCTATCATAAATAACGCTCTTGGTAGATAAAATGCAAACCATAAGCAGCTTAGATATTAAAATTTTTAAAGAATTTTGGTGGGCTGTTTTTTTATTCTCATATGAGATCGCAACTACGCAATTTGGTTTCTTGCCGCCACTCATTGGTATTTTTTTTACTTATATGATTTTGGAGTATTCAAGAAAACAAAAGCAATACGACGAGTTTAAGCACAATTGGTACTTTGCGATAATTTTTATAATATTTGCTGAGCAAATTCATGGATTTCATCTTTTTTCAACGATTATTGCCTTTTTGCTTTTTTATAATTTTATTTTAGACTGGCTCTATACCACGATGAAGTGGCGAAATTGCCTACTTATCATCTTTGTAGCAGCTGGATATACTTTAACATTTCTTGTAAATAATCTATTTGCTTACGTTTTGAATGAGCAAAATTTAACATTTTCGTCTGAATATCTATTTTTTATAGCATTTGAAAGTATCCTTGCTATCGTTCTTTTTAGGGATAAAGTGCTATGAGGATGCGCATCGTCTTTAGTGTGATCGCTCTTTTTTGGATTATACTTTTGGGACGAATTTATCACCTAAGCATAAACTCAAATACCTACTACAACGAGATCGCAGAACAAAACGCGATAAAGACTATTTATATTCCGCCAGTTAGGGGTATCATCTTTGACGCACATGATAAGCCAATGGCTGTTAATCGTCTTGGTTTTTCGGTATCCATTAGACCTCATTTAAGTGCTAATAAAAAGGTAAAAATTTTAGATGATGAGCTAGCTTACATTGGCTCACTATTTAGCGATCTAAATGTTACAAAGCTTAAAAATGAATACATAAAAAATGACTCAGCTTATAACCAAGATTTTATAAATGTGGTTGAATTTATTGATTATGATAAATTTTTGCCATTTTTTGCATCACTTTCTTTGCGTGAAAATTTAGAGATAAGGCCCGCTTCAAAACGCCACTATCCGTATAACGACCTAGCTTCTCACATCATCGGCTATGTCGGTAGGGCAAATCAAAAAGATATGGAAAATGATCCTTTGACTAAGCTTACAAATTACATTGGAAGAAGTGGTGTGGAGCGGTTTTATAATCCGATCTTACAAGGAATTCAAGGATTTAAAAAGATAAAGGTAAATGCCTTAAATGAAGAGATCGAGCAGATAAACTATCAAGCACCACAAAGTCAAAACATCAAGCTTGCAGTCGATCTTGAGCTTCAGCAGTTTGTGGCCGATGTCTTTGGCAAGGATGCAGGAAGCGTTATCGTTATGAGTCTAAAAGACGGCGCTATCATAGCTGCTGGTAGCTTTCCAGAGTATGATCTAAATCCATTTGTGCTTGGAATTTCTCAACCTGAATGGGAAGAGCTTGTAAAAAACGTCGATCACCCTTTTACAAATAAGCTAATAAACGGCCTTTATCCGCCAGGCTCGGTCGTAAAAATGGGTATGGCGCTTGCATTTTTGGATAATGGCATGAGTAAATACGATAGCTTTTTTTGTAGTGGCTCATATGAGCTTGGAGGACGTAAATTTCGCTGCTGGAACTCTCACGGACATGGAAATGTTAATATGAATACGGCAATTAGGGAGAGTTGTGATGACTATTTTTATAAAGGTAGTCAAAAGATCGGCATAGATGCCATTGTTCCGATACTTGAGCGTATGGGATTTGGTAGAAAAACCGAGGTTGATTTGCCAAATGAGTTTGTGGGGACTTTGCCAAGTAGAGAGTGGAAGATGAGGAAGTATGGCAAAGCGTGGTTTCAAGGCGAGACCCTCATTACTTCTATCGGTCAGGGAAATTTCTTGGTCACGCCTATGCAAGTGGCAAAATATACAGCAGGCCTTGCAACTGGGCTAAATGTGACTCCACATTTTTTAAAGAGCATTGATGGCAAGGATGTTGATTTTACGCCAACAGACGATGCTTTTACACCGTTTGAAAAATCACAGTTACCAGCCATTAGGCATGCAATGTACGAAGTGGCAAACCACCCAAGAGGTACGGCAAATAGGCATTTTATTGGAAGCCTAGTTAAAGTTGCCGCAAAGACAGGTACTGCCCAGGTCGTTGGAATTTCTCAAACTGAAAAGAAACGTATGAAAGAAGAGGATATGGCGTATTTGCAAAGATCTCATGCATGGATGACTACATATGCGCCTTATGAAGATCCGCAATATGTCATCACAATGGTTATTGAGCATGGTGGCCATGGCGGAAGTGCTGCTGGACCAAAAATCGCTCAAATTTATAATAAACTCGTTGAAATGGGATATATAAATTTAGAAAAAATCCAAAGCGATCAAAATAAAAAACAAGACAGTAAGAAAAAATAAAGATCACTAAAAAGCCGTGGTAGTGACCGCTTACTTAGAAATTTTTACTGTACCCTTGGCTAAATTTATTAACTACTTTTTAATCTTCTTTATTAAATTTTGGCAAGCTTGACTAAGAATTTATGTTTTTGATAGGTAGCAAGAGTCTAAACGTTGATATATCTTTAAATCTTAACAAAATGTGGTGATTAGGAAAAATATCAATTTCCAAAATGTTTAAATATAGTAAAACGTAGCAAAGCAAGATATCTCTTTGCCACTTTTAGAGGCTCATAAGGAAAATTTTTGATTTTTATATGCGATTTTATCAGTGGCGTTTGCCTTTTTAAAGCCATTTAGTCTTAGCCTGCAGCTATCGCAAAGTCCGCATGCCTCATCCTCGCTCTCGTAGCAACTCCAAGTGAGCTCTAGCGGCGAGCCAAGCTCAAGAGATTTTGCTACGATGTCAGCCTTACTTAAATTTACAAGTGGAGTAATTATCTCACACGAAAAACTAGGCGATGTACCCAAATTTATAGCCTCGTTTATGCTTTTTATGAAGCTTTCTTTGCAGTCAGGATAGCCTGAACTATCTTCTTCTACGACACCGATATAGATAGCTTGTGCATTTTCTTTTTCAGCAAGTGCGGCAGCGACCGAGATAAAAATACCATTTCGAAAAGGCACATAGGTATTTGGCACATCTTTTTCTACTCCATCTTTTCTTATTTGCAAGCTTTCATCGGTTAAAGAATTTCCGCCTATTTGGGCAATAAAGCTAACATCCAAACTCATCTTTTTTGTAATGCCTAATCTTTCACAAATTTCGTTAAATGCACGTTTTTCACGTTTCATCGTCCTTTGTCCATAGTCAAAATGAAGCGCTACGATATCATATCCAGCCTTTTTTGCCATTACAGCACAAAGCGTACTATCCATGCCGCCACTCATTATACAAACCGCTTTTTTCATATTTTGCCTTTTATTTTTGCTAGAATTATACAAAAAGTTACTAAGGAAAGAGCCTAAAATGATACTTTGCGAAGAGAGCTATCCAAAAATTTTAGATGAAATTTGTGAGTATTTGACACTAGGAGAAATCGAGCTAGTTTTTGTTGATAAAGAAGAGATGAGAGAACTAAATAAAACTGAGCGAGGCATTGATAAAACGACAGATGTTTTAAGCTTTCCGCTTGAGCTTGTCATTCACGCCCCACTTGGCTCAATCGTTATAAACAAAGATATGGTAAAAGAGAAAGCTGCTGAGCTAAATCATAGCGAAGAGGCCGAAACTGCACTACTTTTTACACATGGATTGCTTCATATATTAGGATTTGATCATGAAAAAGATGATGGCGAAATGAGAGAAAAAGAGTGCGAGGTTATCAAGAAATTTGAGCTACCTAAAAGTCTAATCGTAAGAAGCGAGGACGTTAGGCTAATTGATCTTATAAATAATAAAAACTTAAAAGAGTAGATTTTCTTCAGATGTTTTGTGAAGCTCTTCTAAAAGCTCCTCTTTTTGGCATAAAATCAATATATAGATAAAATTTTTAAGCTTTTTTATCTCGCTTAAATTTTGAAAGTAGATTGCATTTTGTACTTTTAATAACGAGCCTTCTGGCAAGCAAATTTTTATCTCATCAGGGCTAAATTTTTTATTTAAAAATATACTTTGGCTTATGAATAAATCTTCATCGCTTTCAGTAATTATGGCTCTAAAGCTATTTCCAAAACTAGTAGGAATAAAATTTTTATCTATAAAAATCGGGTCAAAATGCCCGTGAATCCTACCTTCATAAGGCTTAAATGAAATTTTATTACTATCAAGAAATTTTAAGAGCCCATAAAACATTCCAGCAAAAACTCGTGGTATGTTTAAGTTTTGATAGTATGTTTGCTTAAAGACTGTGTTTGTAAAAAAGATCGAGCTTGGATTTATCTCGTGCATAGTTGTATCTGTGTAAATGGTCTCAAAAAGAGGTGATATTCGCTGAAGTGTTCTTGTATCATCGCCGAAAAAGATATCAAAGACCTTTGCGTGAAAAATTTGATTAAAAAGCTCATCGATATTTTTTGACATGACGTGTGCGTTAGAGCCAAGTTTTGATTTTTCTAAAAAGTCATTTATAAAAGGATTTACGGCGCAAAATTTTAAATCTTTATGAGTAGCCTCAAATCTCATGAGTTTTATCATGGCGGTTTGTAAGCTACTAACTTTTAAAAAAGCGATCTCTTTGTCGATAATTGGCACATTGTCTTCGCTAATTATGGCGTATGCGCCTTGTTTAATCGCTGTTTCTATGTCGCTATCATTTGCGTTTAAGCAAATATATGCAAAGCCACGTCTTACATGCTTTATCTCGAAAACAAATTCACTTACGCTAGTTATCGTCGGTGCATTTAGAGCCTCGGCATTTATTAGACGAGTTAAATTTTCTATTGTCATTTAACCAACGATCGCGCCATTTTTAACTTTACCTTGCGTACCAAGAAGCGTTAGCGAGCCATCAGATGCGCTTAGGATCATGCCTTGAGAGACATATTTTTTCATCATTGTTCGCTCTTTTAAATTTGCTAAAACGCAAACTTGTTTGCCGATAAGCGAGCTAGGCTCGTAGTATTTTGCAATGCCAGATAGAATTTGACGCGGCTGCTCCTCGCCAAGATCTATCTTAAATTTAAGCAGTTTATCGCTGCCCTCGACCCTCTCGCATTCAAGCACTTCGCCAACTTTTATCACAATCTTGGCAAAGTCATCAATGCTAATGATCTCGTCCTCTTTTTTCTCCTCTTTTGGCTCAGCTTTTACCTCTACCTTTGGCTCGCTTGTTTCGCCCATTAGTTCTTTTTCTATTCTTGGGAAAAGCGGCTCGGTAGCTTTTGCTACAAAATTTGAAATTTCATTTTTCAAAACAAAACTTTCATAAGATGTTGTGTCTATGCTAAAGCCAAGCGTGTCAGCTATCTTAGTACAAGTTTTTGGCATAGCTGGACTAAGTAGTATCGCTACTTTTGCAAGTAAATTTGCGCAAAGTGCCACAAGCGCGTTTGCCTCGTCAGTTTTGCCAGCTTTTACAAGTGACCATGGCTCATATTTTGCAACGGCTGCGTTTGCAAGCGTTACGACCTTCCAAAGATCCTCTAAGTAGCGATTTGTAGCTAAATTCTCTAAATTTTTAATAGCCTCATCAAGATAGCCTTTTGCCTCATCAAGCTCGGCTTTGTGAAATTTGAGTACATCTTTTGAGTCAATTTTATAGTCGCTATACTTTGAGCTCATGCCAACAATGCGGCTTAGCAGGTTGCCAAGTCCGTTGCCAAGTTCTGAATTTATACGCTCAATCAAAGCCTTTTGGCTGTAATCGCCATCTTGACCAAATGGCACCTCTCTAAGCAAAAAGTATCTAAAATTTTCAAGTCCGTAAGCATTTGCGACCTCTCTTGGGTTTATGACATTGCCCTTACTTTTGCTCATCTTTTCGCCATTTATGGTCCACCAGCCGTGCGCTGCTATGTGTTTTGGTAGTGGCAAGCCAAGGCTCATCAAAAATGCCGGCCAGTAAACTGCGTGAAAGCGTAAAATATCTTTGCCAACGATGTGAGTAGTGTATGGCCAAAGATCCATTCTAGCGTCATCTCTTGAATATCCTAGTGTTGTTAGGTAGTTTATAAGTGCGTCAAGCCAGACGTACATAACGTGCTTTTCATCGTTTGCGCTCTTTGGTAGCTTTATGCCCCAGTCAAAGCTCGTTCTTGTTACTGAAAGATCTTTTAGTCCACCTTTTACAAAGCTAACGACCTCGTTTTTCTTACCTTTTGGGATGACGCAAAGCTCGTCATTTTCGTACCATTTTAAAAGCGCATCTTCATATTTTGAAAGCTTGAAAAAGTAGCTCTCTTCTTTAACTAAAGATGTCACACGGCCGCAGTCTGGACAGCGGTTGTCTTCTAGTAGATCTCTTTGGTTAAAAAAAGTTTCGCAGCTAACGCAGTAAAATCCCTCATATTCGCCTTTGTAAATGTCGCCATTTGCTTGCATCTTTTCAAAGACATTTTGCACGGTTTGTTTGTGCTCTTCGTCGGTCGTTCTTATAAAATGGTCGTAGCTTATTTCAAACTCATCCCAAAGTGACCTAAATTTAGCGCTGATCTCGTCAGCATACTCTTTTGGTGTCTTGCCTCTAGCGCGAGCTGCTTGCTCGATCTTTTGACCATGCTCGTCTGTGCCTGTCATAAAGTAAGTCTCTTTGCCTTGCAAGCGGTTAAATCTAGCAAGTGTATCAGCGATGATAGTCGTGTAAGCATGGCCAATGTGTGGCACGTCGTTTACATAGTATATTGGGGTCGTTATATAAGCTTTTTCTTTCATATTTTTCCTTTAATTTTTAAAAATCAAATCCACCATCACTGCCAGTATTACCTTTTGACATCGAGTTGTAGCAGCTATTTACATACTCTTTTCTTGTCTCGCAGTCAAAAAATACTTCGCAGTTAAAGCAGCTTTTTTGCCCTTTTTGGCTTTGGCACTCTTGCAAAATTTTTGCCTTTTGCTTTAAGGCTAGCTCAAATGCGTCAAGTGGCTCGTTTGCTTGTGCTTCTTGCATTATTTTTGCTCGTAAAATTTATGCAAAAGAGAAATTTCATCACGTGAGCCAAAGAAGCATGGCGTTGTTTGGTGAATTTTTTCTATTTTTACATCAAAAAGCGTTTGGCTTTTGCCATTTGTCGTTGCGCCCTTTGCGTTTTCATATATGAAGGCAAATGGCAACACTTCAAAGACTACTCTTAGTTTGCCATTTGGATGATCGCTCGTTGCTGGATAGCTAAAAAGACCGCCACCTTTTAGCAAAATTTGATGTAGGTCGCTCACCATAGCACCTGAGTATCTTAGCCTATAGCCTTGGTTAAACAGCTCATTTATAAAATTTCTATGCGTTTGGCTCCAGCCTTTTTGTGTAGCTCCTGTGGCGTTTAGCTTGCCTTTTTCTTTTAGCTCAAGCTCTTTTACAAATTTAAACTCGCCATCTTTGCCAAGTCTATAAAATTTAGGCAAAGTGCCCTTTTTCTCAGCAATTACAAGCTCAAGCCTTGGGCCATATATGCTGTAAGCTGCGGCTATTAATTTTTCTGGTTTTACCTCGTCTTCGTAGATGCCAAAGATCGAGCCAACGGCAAAATTTACATCAACTAAGCTTGAGCCATCAAGTGGATCGTAAGCGATGATAAATTTAGCGTTTTTATTTATCTCAAGAGCGTCTTCTTTCTCTTCGCTAATTAGTGCTTTTACGCAAGCAAGCTCGCTAAATTTAGCCGTGATGATCTCGTCGCTTTTGACATCAAGCTTTAGCTGTGTGTCGCCGGTCGCGTTTTCGTGGGTTGTGTAGCCAAGATCGGCGTATTTTATCACTTCGCTTATCTCTTTTGCGATCTCTTTTATGGTGTTAAAAATTTGATTTAATTCTTGCATTATACAGCCTTTGCATTTTTGATTATCCACGCACAAATGGCGTCTATATCGTCTAAATTTATATTTTTTATCTCGTAAGGAATTTGTTTTTTATATGTTGCGATCGCGTCTGAAAAGCTAAGATATATTTCATCTATTTCATCTTTAAAAATACTTAATCTTGGCAGTGGAAGCGTCTTTAAACCCTCGACTAAGAGCATGTCAAACTCACCTAGCATTTTAATGACGTCGCTAATTTCTTGTGGATTTTGTGAGAAATAAGTTGTTCT
This sequence comes from Campylobacter concisus, assembly GCF_902460705.1. GTDB lineage: Bacteria > Campylobacterota > Campylobacteria > Campylobacterales > Campylobacteraceae > Campylobacter_A > Campylobacter_A concisus_Z. Next base: position 128,779 of record NZ_CABPUP010000002.1, read on the forward strand.
AGTCGGACTCATCACCACCACATCTGCTCCAGTTTGAGAAAATTTAAAGCTATCCTTGCCCTCAACGTCAAATTTGGCCTTATCACCAGGGTCGTGTTTTACTATCGCGACTTTCAAACCATCATCTATAAATTTTTTTGCTACCTTTAAAATAAGAGTCGTTTTCCCGCTATTTGAAGGGCCAGAAAAAGCAATAGCAAGTCTTTTCATAAGAACCTTTTTTTGTTAAAATTTCTCGCGATTATAACTTATGTTGGCTTTAAAATTTATGAGTGAAATTTAAAAATTAAAATGCTAAAATGGCAGAAATTTTAGAAATTTAAGAGTTTTTATGAGTAAATTTATATCGTTTTTTGTATTTATTTTGATGATATTTGGCTGTGCCGATCAAAAAGTAATCGTGCATGAGCCGTTAAAAAATGAGCTTTTGGCTTACACAAGCAAGAGCGAGATCATTGACGGCACTGATAGAACGCTAATTGTAGCAACTTATTTAAATCCTATTTATAACTCAGATTTAGATGCAAGCAAAGAGCACTTTTTGGTGGCCATAAATCCAAAAGAACATGCACAAAATTTAAAGAACATAAAAGTAAATGACGACTCAAATGCCACAAATGCAAGGCTGCTTGATGAAAATGATGAGATGTTAAAATTTGCTGGATTTTCTATGCCTTGGTCGGTTTATTATGAAGTGACCGCACCAAGCAAGCAAAGCGATGATCTAGCACTTAGTTTCGAAATTTATCAGTCAAAGCCGGTTTTGTTAAATTTTCGAAAAGTTGCGAAATCTTTATATTGGAACCAGTAAGTGCCATATAGATCACGTAGTTGGCAAGCACTTTTTTGCCGTAGTTTCTAGTCTCAGCCACAGGGACAAGCTCAATTGATAAAAATGGCTCAAATTTCCCCTCTTTAAACATATCATCTCTTGTGATAAGCTTTTTGGTAAAGCCAATACCGCCGTTGTACGCGTATGCGGTAAAGAGAGGATGATAGAGAAATTTATCAAGATAGTTTAGGTGGTGATTTGCAAATTTAAATGCAATATCTATTTTAAAAAGATCGTCTTCATCAAAATTTGGGATTTTTAGCTCTTTTTTGCCGATCGCATTTGCGAGAAAGGGCATAAACTGCATCATGCCAAGGGCGTATGAAGTAGAAACTACGCTTGGGATAAAGAGACTCTCTTGTCTAGCCAGAGCGTAGATCATTGACTTTCTCTCGTTGCTGATGCCCTCAAGCTCAGGAGAGCTTGGCATTAAGAAGTATTGCTTCTCCCAGCCATGCGCCTTTTGCATGAAGTATGCATAGGCGCCGATGCTTTCGTTTGTATAAAATTTCTTTGCAAATTCGCTTGCTTGCGTGGCATTCATATCTTTTGCAAGGGCTGCAGTTTTGTTCCATAAAAACGGATCGCTCACGTCAAAATTTTCGATATTTTGCTTGCTAGGTTTTGGTACGATGACTTCAAGTGGTTCGCCACCAATCAAATCTCTTGCGTAAAGCGAGTATATATTTGCATCCTTGCTGGCACTTAACTCTTTTAAAAAGCTTTCGTTTTTGCTTATCTGATAGAGCCAAAATGTCGCATTGTCTCTTTGCCAAGCCCTTTCAAGGGTATTTTTGGCTCTTGCAAAAAGGCTAAAGGCGATATCGTCTTGTCCTAGTAAAATCGCATTTAATCCAAGTGTAAAAGCATCATTTTTCTCAGTGATGGCTGGATCAATGCTTAGCAAATTTCTTCTAAAACCTTCATATTTTTTGTTAAAAACAAGGTCGTTTAATAAATTTGTAAAGCCCTTTTGTGAGTAGAGCTTGGTCATGAAATTTGCATCAAAGCTTTCAACAAAAAGTGTACTTTTATTTTGCGGGTTAGAGGCATTAAATAGCTCTAAAAAGCTCTTTGTATCGTTTAAATTTGCAAATGCTTTAGCCGGATTTGGCTCATTTAATGTGAGTAAAATTTTTGATTTTTCTGGATTTGTCTTTGCAAGATTGGTTGCTAAAATTTCACGAGTGTGATTATCAAGCTTTAAGCTAAAAGCAATAGATGTTAGCAAATTTTGGCAGGTTAGATTTGCTTGGGTAATATTTTTTGCATTTACGCCAGGACATTTGCTAGGAGCTGCTTTTGGAGGTAAAATTTTATCGATTGATTTTTGAACAAGGCCTGCTTTTCTAAACACATCACGCGAAAGCTCTGCTATTTGCTCTTTTGTATAACTGCCCTCGTTGATAAGGCGGTTGATGTAGTAGTCTTTTGCTAGACTTTTTGGCTCGTTTTTTAGCTCTTCGTAGGTATAAATTTTAGCCAAAAGAGCAACACAGACAAGAGAGAGAATACTAAAGTGACGCAGCAAAACCAAACAAAAGCCTTATTAAAAATTGATCTAAAAATTGAAGTGCTAAAAGCACAATAAGCGGAGTAAAGTCAATACCACTAAAATTTGTTTTTATATAGCGTCTAATAAAGCTATAAACCGGCTCAGTTAGCCTATAAAGTAGCTGCACGACCGGCGAGCTAGGATCAGGTCTGACCCAGCTAATTAGCGCCGCTGCGATGACGATCCATGTATAGACCGTGATAATAAGGTGCAAAATGTTTGCGATCGCTGAAAATAGGGTGGAAAGTATCATTTTTGCTCCTAGATTAAAATTTTGGCCAGATCGTCTTTTATAAGAGGATAGAGTTCGCTTAACTCAGGACCATGAAGATCGTTTGTAAGCAGCGCACGTAGTGGCATGAAAAAGTTTTTACCTTTTAAATTTGTAGCATTCATAAGCTCTTTTTTAAACTCATCAAAACTCTCGCATACTTTTAAATTTTGAGCTGCTTTTTTAATAATATCAAATTCATTTTTGTACTCATCTGGAGCTATTTTTGGTGAGTATATAGCTTCTACTTTTGCTTTTATCTCAGGCACTAATGAGCTTTCTTGAGTGTAAAATTTAACTAGCTCAACCTTGCTATCATCCACGCCAAAGATCTCTTTTATGCGCTCTTTTGAAGCAAGCTTGATGTGTTCTCTATTTATCTGCTCAAGTTTTTTCACGTCAAATCTAGCCGGTGAGTGTGAAATTTTGGTTATATCAAACCACTTCACCGCCTCTTCGATGGTAAAAATTTCAGTCGGAGTTTTGTTACCAAGAAGTATCAAATAGTTTGCGATCGCCTCAGGCAAAAATCCCTGCTCAAAGAGCCATTTTACGCTTGATTCGTTCTCGCGCTTGCTCATTTTTTTACCTTCAATATTTAAAAGTATAGGCAAATGCGCGTAGTTCATCTTGCCAGTGTAGCCAAGCCCCTCGCGTATGAGGTCTTGCTTTGGTGTGTTGCTCACGTGATCCTCGCCGCGTATGACAAAGGTTACGCCCTCAAGCATATCATCAACCGCGCAGGCGAAGTTATAAGTTGGAGTCTTGTCTGCTCTCATGATGACAAAGCTATCAACAGCGTCTGGCTCGAAGCTTAGTTCGCCCTTGATCGCATCTGTAAAGCTCATCGTGCGTGTTGGCTTTTTCATGCGGATGACAAATGGCTTCTCGCAGTTTAAAACTTCAGCATCGCTTAGTCTCTCGCAGGTACCGTCATATCTATACGCCACGCCTTGTTCTTTTGCTTTTTGTTTTTTTGCCTCGAGCTCTTCTTCGGTGCAAAAGCAAGCAAAAGCTTTTTTGTCGATGAGAAGCTTTGATGCAAGCTGTCTGTGGAATTTTAAATTTTCACTTTGGATGTAAATTTGCTCTGGTTTTATGCCAAATTTGCTTAAAATTTCTAAGATATCTTTCTCTTTTCCCTCGATATTTCGCTCTTTGTCAGTATCTTCTATGCGTAAAATAAAGCCACTTTTATCTTGCAAAGAACAAATATAATTAAAAATAGCGGCACGTAAATTTCCTATGTGCATATCTCCTGTTGGAGAGGGTGCAAAACGATACATAAGCTCATTCCTTACGTTAAATTTTGAGTTTGGATTATAACACCAGCTTGATAAATTTAAAGTTATGTAATTTGATTTTTTTAGCCGAAGCAAAGCATTTCTTGAATAAAATCCGAACAAAAATTTAACATTTTTAGGAGAAACAATGAGTTTTATAAGCGAATTTAAAGAATTTGCGATGCGTGGAAATGTCATAGATATGGCTGTTGGCGTTGTTATAGGCGGCGCGTTTGGAAAGATCGTTTCATCACTAGTTGGTGATGTTATCATGCCTGTTGTTGGCGTTTTAACTGGTGGTGTAAATTTTACTGATCTTAAGCTAACGCTAAAAGAAGCAGTAGATGGCGTACCTGCTGTTACGATAAACTATGGCTCATTTATACAAACAATGGTTGATTTTTTAATAATTGCATTTTGTATTTTCTGCGTTATCAAAGCTTTAAATACACTTAAAAATAAACTACCAAAAGAGGAGCCAGCTCCAGCAGAGCCTGAAACTCCAGCTGACATTACACTTTTAACTGAGATTAGAGATCTACTTAAAAAATAATTTCATAAATTCAAAGGGAAAATTCCCTTTGAAAATCTATTAAAATTTATCTTATTTTTATATGCTAAAATGTTTTTTATTTTAAAAAGGCGATTAAAAATATGATAGAAAAAATCCCATTTTTTCAAGGCTTAAACGAAGAAGATTTAGCCAAACTTGAAGCTATAAGTGTCGTAAAAAAGTATAAAAAGGGTGAATTCTTATTTATAGAAGGCGAGGAGCCAAAATGGTTAATATTTTTAATAAGCGGCTCTGTTAAGCTTTATAAAACCACAGCAAACGGAAAAGAAATTTTTATTCATCAGTTAGCACCTATGAATTTTGTAGCTGAAGTCGTAAATTTTGAAAATATTGTCTACCCAGCTAGTGCCATTTTTACCATATCTGGTGAGGTGTTAAAGATAAATTATGAAAAATTCGCGGCAGAATTTTTAATAAAACCAGAAATTTGTATGAAATTTTTAAAGTCAATGTCTGAAAAGATAAGAATCACGACAAATCTACTTCATCAAGAGTTAATTTTAAGCTCAGAAGAAAAAGTGGCTAGGTTTATTTTAGATCATGAAGATTTATTTAACGAGCTAAAACATACGAAAATTTCATCAATACTTAATATGACGCCGGAAACTTTTTCAAGAATTTTAAATAAATTTAAAACAAATGGTTTGGTTAAACTTGACGAGAAGAACCAAATTTTGGAAAAAGATGTGGGTGGACTGCAAGAAATTTATTCTTATTGAAAGTTAATATCAAATAAATATTTTTATTTACTTAAAGAAAAAATTTATATATCTTTTGATAGTATTCACTTAAAATTTTCGTAAAAATTTACGATATATTGATAAATTCAGGAGGAAATTTTGGCTGAAGTTAAGAAGAAATTTTTTGTTTGGTCATCTGTGATAATAGGCATCGTAATCGGCCTTATCGCTTCTATGGGCATAGCTGATGCACTTCATGCAACTGGTAGCGGCTACATCTGTACTATTTGCCACACGATGGATCCTATGAATGCTGCATATCATGAAGATGTACACGGTGGCAATAACAAGCTTGGCATAAAAGCTGAATGTTCAGCCTGTCACCTAAATCATACAAGTGCCTATACCTATGTACTTACAAAACTTAAAGTATCGATAAATGATGGCTATAAGACATTTTTTACAGATACGGACAAGATCGACTGGCGTAAAAAGCGCGAGCACGCATCTCACTTTGTCTATGATAGTGGATGTTTGACTTGCCACTCAAATTTAAAAAATGTTATTCAAGCTGGTAAATCATTCTTGCCACATAGAGATTATTTCGTTCTTGGAAATCCTAATAAAAAATCATGTGTTGACTGCCACGAGCACGTTGGTCACAAGGATTTAGGACTACAAATCGATAAATTTGAAGCAATTAAAAAACAAGAAAACAATAAAACCAAGTAAGGAGGAGAGATGTTTAAAAAGTCGCTAATGTTATTAGCCTGTCTAATGTCTTTTGGCTTTGCCGCAAACATGGATGCAAATAAATCTGACGCTTTAAACCTTAATGTTGTAAAAAACATTAAAGTTGCTCACAAAATGTCAGACTTATCAAAAAGCTGTGTTGAGTGCCACGCTAAAGAGACACCCGGCATAGTTGCCGATTGGAAAAATAGTCGCCACGCTCACGTTGGCGTAAGTTGTATGGATTGCCACTCTGTAAATGCAGATAATCCTATGGCTTCAGTTAAGGTGCATCCAAAAGATTCTAACAACCATGTTTCAATGCTAGTTAGCCCAAAAACTTGTGCTAAGTGTCACGAAAATGAGGTTGAAGAATTTGTTAAGAGTGGTCACGCAAGAGGTGCTATGCAAATGTATGCTAACCCTGCGATGGTAAAACTAATGTATCACTATGAAGGTATGGATCATCCAGAATACAAAATGGCTCCAGACGCTACTGGTTGTACACAGTGCCACGGAACCGTCATCAAACTAGACGCTGATCACAAACCTACAAAAGAGACTTGGCCAAACTACGGTATAGGTAATGTTTATCCTGATGGTGGCGTAGGCGGATGTAAATCATGCCACAGCGCACACACATTTAGCATAGCTGAAGCTAGAAAACCAGCTGCTTGTGCATCTTGCCACCTTGGACCTGATCACCCAGATATTGAGATCTTTAACAACTCAATGCACGGACATATCTATAATAGCGAAGCTCACAAATGGAATTTTGATGCTGCTCCTGATACATGGGATGTACCAGACTTTAGAGCTCCAACTTGTGCAGCTTGCCACATGAGTGGTGTTGGTGAAACAACAACAACTCACAATGTTTCAAGAAGACTAAAATGGAACCTATGGGGCGTCAGCAGTAAGCTAAGAACAGCTGGTGATGAACAAGCTGCTGTTGTTTACGAAAAAACTGGCAAACTAACCATAGGAACGCCACTTGCAGGTCATCCAAATGGACCAGAAGCAGCAAGAGCTGAGATGAAGCTAGTTTGTAAAGCTTGCCATACACCAACTCACACAGATAACTTCTTTGCTATCGGTGACAAGCAAGTTGCGCTTTATAACGTTTATAATGCTGAAGCAACTAAATTGCTTGAAGAGTTAAAAGCTAAAAACTTGCTACTTGAAGATGCTTGGGAAGATGAATTTCAAGATGTTTACTATCATATGTGGCACCATGAAGGTCGTCGTATGAGACAAGGTGCTTTAATGGGTGGTCCTGACTACTCACACTGGCATGGTGTATTCGAAGTTAAAAATGATATAAGAAAACTTCGTGAGATACACAAACAAAGAATGGAAACTGGTAAAGTTAAATAATTCTTTATAAGGTGGGTTTTCTCCCACCTTACTTTCTTAAATAACTATTAGATTTACTCAACTTTAAATCATTTTTTATACATTCAAAACTATACAATTTTTAAGGCTAATAACATTAAAAATAAGATATTAATTTTATAGTACAAATTTAAAAATATAAAATATAATTTTTATTTTTTACAAGGAGAGTTTTTTGGGGCTTTTGAGAATTATTATTGGAGCATTTATATTTAGTTTTCTTATAAATTTTTATTCGTATAATCGTTTCATAAAAAAGGTCTCGTTTTTTATACCATATCTTGCAAAAATTAGAATACTTCTATACGTTATTTGTATTCTTGAGTTTATATTTGTTCTTCAGATCAGGTTTTCATTTTTAAGTATTGAGCTTTATTTGATCGCTGGTACGCTCATAGGCTTTTCGCTATTTTTGTTTGCTGTTAGTCTATTTTATGATATTTTGCGTAGCTTTTTTTCTAAAAGTAGTTTTAGTCCAACAAGACGAAAATTTATAAAATTTTGCTTTGATATTACATTTGTCATTTTTGTAATTGCTTGTTTTTTAAAAGGTATTTTCAATGCTTTAACGCCACCAAAGATCAGACAAGTAGATATAAAAATAAAAAATTTACAAAGCAGCTTAAAAATAGCCATGATAACGGACGTGCATATAGGAGAATTTCTGCAGAAAGATTTTATGGAAAAACTCGTCAATGACATAAATTTGGCGAATCCTGACATCGTAGTGATAGTGGGCGACTTAGTTGATGTAAATGCTGCTTTTATAGGAGATTTTATAGAGCCATTAAAAGGCCTTAAAAGTACTTATGGGACTTTCTATGTCCCTGGCAATCATGAGTATTATCACGGGATAGATGGTATTTTAGAAAAGATCAGTTCTCTTGGCATAGAAATTTTAGGTAATAAAAACAAAAAAATTGCGAGTATAAATCTAGCTGGCGTTTACGATTTGGCTGGCATTAGGTTTAAACATTTAGAGCCAAATTTGGATGAAGCATTGATAGGACGTGACCCATCGCTACCCACTATCTTGCTCTCTCATCAGCCAAAATTTATAAAAACAATGCAGCAAGATGTTGATCTAGTACTTTGCGGTCATACACACGCTGGTCAAATTTTTCCTTTTGGCCTTTTGGTTTTACTTGATCAGGGATTTTTACATGGGCTTTATAAGATTAATGATAAAATGCAAGCTTATGTTAGCAGTGGTGCTGGGTTTTGGGGGCCTCCTGTTAGAATTTTTGCTCCAAGTGAGATTGCAATATTAAACTTAAGTAAGGAATAAAATGAATAAAGACAATCTGTTTTCTCAAATTTTTGGAAAGGTTGCAAAGATTAACTTTTTCAAACCACTTCAAGAAGCCATAAATTCTTTTTACATAAAGCTGTTTAAAATAGATATGATCGAGTTTAAATCAGCAAATGAATATAAAAATTTAAATGAGCTTTTTACTAGAGAGCTCATAAAGTCAAGGGATTTTGATACGGCAGATGAGATGTTTATAAGCCCAGTTGATGGTACTTGTCTTAGTTTTGGCAGCACAAAGGAACTAAAGGCCTTTAGCATAAAAGGCATGGAGTATAGTGTAAGTGAGCTATTGGGGCAGAGTGAGCTTGAGGGTGAATATGACTTTGCAAATATCTATCTTAGCCCAAAAGATTATCATCATTATCATACGCCTTGCGATATTGCCATTAAAAAAGCCATATATATTCCGGGTAAACTTTACAGCGTGGCTACAAAATGGCTTGCAAAAGTAGACAGCCTTTATACAAAGAACGAACGCGTAGCGCTATCTTGTGAGATGAAAAATGGTAAAAAACTTTGGCTTGTTTTTGTAGGTGCGCTAAATGTCGGAAAGATGAAATTTTGTTTTGATGAGCGTATACAGACAAATGCGATGGCAAATTTTACACAAATTTACGAGTATGAAAATTTACATATCAAAAAGGGCGAACGCCTTGGGAATTTCGAGCTTGGCTCAACTATTGTGATACTAAGCGAAAAAGATGCGATCGAATACAATCTCTTTGAAAATAAAGAGCTTAAATTTGCTGAGACCATCGGAATAATAAAATAAATATGCTAGGCATATAAGTAAAATTTTTATACCTTACTTGTGGCCGGTGCTCTATTTGCTCAGACTTTGGTTGTAAGTTTTATATAGTCTTTAAAAATTATTATAGATTTAAAAGCTTGTAAAATATAATGAGTGCATTATTTTATCTATCAAAATCTTCCTTGCTTTAATTGTGTTCTTCATTAAACCATCAACCTCTGCAACTAAGCTATTATCTTTACTTATAAAACCTATATTGATATCACAGAGCTGATAGCTTTTACATCATTACTTGTATAGAGAAGCTTATGTATCAACGAATATATTAATAAGACGATATGGCTTAGTATATTTTTTAAAAGAATTTTTATTAACTATAATAAGGAAGTTTAAAATCGTCTTACATCCCAAGACTTAAATATTTTTATGTGTAAATTTTGACTATTTAGCCCAAAAGAGGGCTAAAATTTAAACATTAAACCTAAAGTGCATAACATCGCCATCTTGTACGATGTAGTCTTTGCCCTCAAGCCTTATTTTGCCAGCCTCTTTGGCTCCGTTTTCACCGCCATGTGCGATATAGTCGTCATAGCTTATCACTTCAGCTCTAATAAAGCCCCTCTCAAAGTCATTGTGGATGACGCTTGCTGCTTTTGGCGCTTTCCAGCCATTTGTGATCGTCCAAGCTCTAACTTCTACGACGCCAGCGGTGAAATAGCTTATCAAATTTAGCTTCGCAAAAGACGTTTTGATGATCTTCTCAAGTCCGCTCTCGTTCGTGCCAAGAGATGCCAGAAACTCGTGTGCCTCTTCGTCGCTTAGGCCGATTAGCTCCTCTTCGACCTTGGCGCAAAGCTTGATCACCTCGTGATCTGAAGCTTTTGCGTACTCTTTTAGCGCTTTTACAAATTTATTATCTTCGCTAAGCCCTTCTTCATCGACGTTCGCACCATAAACTACCTCTTTTGCGCTTAGAAGTCTTAGCTCTTTGTTAAGTGCCAAAAATGCCTCGCTATCTCTTTGCTCAAAGCTACTTGCACTTTTACCTTCATTTAGATAAGCCAAAAGTAAATTTGCTATCTCAAGCGCCTCTTTAGCACCTTTTGCGTTTGCTTTTGCCTCTCTTGTAAGCTTTTCTATCTTTTTATTTAGCTGCTCGATATCAGCTAATATTAGCTCGGTTTGGATGATCTCGATGTCTCTTACTGGATCGACGCTACCCTCGACGTGGGTGATATTTTCATCTTCAAAGCAGCGAACGATATGCAAAATAAGCTCGGTTTCTCTGATATTTGATAAAAATTTATTACCAAGTCCCTCACCAGAGCTTGCACCTTTCACAAGGCCAGCGATATCGACAAATTCGATGGTTGAATACTGAATTTTATTAGGATTTACTATCCTTGCAAGCTCATTTAGACGCTTATCAGGCACTGGCACGATGGCTTTGTTTGGCTCGATAGTGCAAAACGGATAGTTCGCACTCTCGGCGTTTTGCGCCTTTGTAAGTGCGTTAAATGTCGTTGATTTACCCACATTTGGTAGGCCTACGATTCCAACTGAAAGTCCCATCAATTCTCCTTGCTAAGTGCTTGTAAAAAGTATAAATTCATCCTAACGCCAGCCCCGCTCGCACCTGCTTGGTTGTATCCCCAAGCCTTTTCGCGGTATGCTGGACCAGCGATATCAAGGTGTAGCCACTTATCTTTATACTCATCTTTGATAAATTTGGCTAGAAACATGCCAGCTGTGATCGCTCCGCCATATCTGCTAGATGCACAGTTGCTAACGTCTGCGATCTGGCTTTTGATAAGCTCACTAAGATAAGGGTTAAAATCAAGTGTAGTCGCTAGCTCGCCGCTATCTTTTATCTTGCTTTTAAACTCGCTTTTTAGGCTCTCGCTCTCTCCCATGATGCCTGTTGTGTACTCGCCAAGTCCCACGACGCAAGCGCCAGTTAAGGTTGCCATGTCGATTAGGATGTCTGGCTTAAAGTCTTGTGCGTAGCTTAGGCAGTCAGCCAAGACCAAACGTCCCTCTGCGTCGGTGTTTCTCACCTCTATACTAACGCCACTTCTTGAAATTAGTACATCATCAGGTTTGTAGGCGTTGCCGCCGATCATATTTTCAGTAGCACCTAAAATGGCATGAATTTCAAATGGTAAATTTAACTCCGCTGCGCCTTTTATGATGCCAAGAGCTGCTGCTGCACCGCTTTTGTCTGATTTCATAGTGAGCATATAATCAGCCGGCTTTAAGCTAAGGCCGCCGCTATCGTATGTTAGCCCTTTGCCGACAAAGATGATGCGTTTTTTAGACTTTTTAGGCTTGTAGGTTAGGTGAATGAGCCTTGGTTTATGTACACTTGCGCGGTTCACTGCCAAAAATGCATTCATCTTCTCTTTTGCTAGAAATTTCTCGTCATAGACCTCGCACTTGATACTAGCGTGGCTCTTGGCTAAATTTAGAGCATCCTCAGCCATTTTTTGCGGTGTGTAAATTTCTGGGATTTCATTTACGATATCTTTTGCAAAATTTGTAGCGCTTGCTATTATCTCTGCCTCTTTAAAGCCCTCATTTGCTGCCTTTAGATCGACCTTTTTGCCAGCAAATTCTTCAGTAGAAAAGATGATCTCTTTTAGGGTGTATTTTTCTTTTTTCTCTTTATATTTGTTAAATTCATAGCTCCCAAGCAAAAAGCCCTCAGCTAGCGCTTCAAAGCTTAGTTTTTGGCACTCCGCTACATATGAAGCTAGCTTTATGCTCTTGATGTTTAGTGATTTTAGCGCGTTATAAGCTTTAGCAGCTGCAACTCTAAGCTCGTCAAGATCAAGCTTAGAAAGTGGCACGTAAGCCCTTTTTGCCTCGCTTAGGATAAGGACGCTCTCGCCTTTGTAATTGTTAAATTTAATAGCCTCCTTATCGCCTATAAATTTATGTTTTAAGTCCTTATTTACTACAAAAATTAGTTCAATATCAGCTTTTATATCTTTTAATTTCTTATCAACTATTTGAAACTGCATGTCTTCTGTCTCTCCTTTCGTTTAAAATTTTATTTTCGATACGCTTAAATGCATAGATCAAAAGTCCCATAAATATAGCAACCACTGGGATAGCGACGTACCAGTGCTCTTTTGCTTCTTGCAAAAGCACAAGTATATGCTCGCCAAGTATCCAAGCAGGTATGGTGGTGATCGCCGCCCAGCACCAAGCGCTGATCAAATTTATAAAGGCGTATTTTTTAGCGTCATAGCCAGTAAGTCCTATGCAAAGCGGAATGATGACACGAAAGCCATACATATAGCGTTGCAAAAAGATGATTGGCCAGCCGTATTTTTTCAGCATTATGTGCGCCACTGCAAATTTTCTCCGCTGCGTGTGAAGCCTTTTTGCGATGTATTTTTTATTGTAACGGCCAAGGTAGAAGTAAATTTGATCACCCACAAAGCCTCCAAGTCCAGCCACAAATATAGCAAGCGCGATGTGCATATGCGTGGTGTGAGCGAGAATTCCAGCCATTATTAAGGCCATCTCGCCCTCCATGATACACCAGACAAAAAGTATGATGTAGCCGTACTCTTTAAGCAGTTCTATAAAAAACTCTTCCATTCTAAACCTCTAAAACGCTGTAAATTTTAGTAAGCGACTTTAGCTTTTCGCTACCTTTTAGATCGACTAGATCTATGAGAAAGCAAGCTTCAACGCAGGTCGCGTTAGTTTGATTGATAAGCTCAACTGAAGCCTTTGCAGTGCCTCCAGTGGCTATGAGATCGTCCATCAAAAGCACTCTAGCGCCTGCTTTTTCACCAAAAGCATCGATGTGAATTTGTACCTCATCGACGCCGTATTCTAGGCTATATTTTTGAGAAAGCGTGATAAAAGGCAGTTTTTTTGGCTTGCGAATAGGCACAAAAGGTAGCCTCAGCCTTGCTGCAAGCGCTGCGCCAAAGATAAAGCCACGAGACTCGATGCCAGCGATGTAGTCGATATTTGCACCCTCATATCTCGCCACTAAATGATCTATCAAAAAATTAAATGCCTCTTTGTTGTTTAAAAGCGTTGTGATATCGCGAAAAACGATGCCAGGCTTTGGAAAATCGTTTATACAGCGAATAGAGTTTAGTAAGAATTCTCTTCCCTTTTGATCTAAAATTTTCATAAATTTCCTTAAGTTGATGTTATAGTAGCGCTTCGATTTTGCCTTCAAGCTCACGGATGCGTTGTCTTAGCTTGTCGTTTTCTAAGCGGTACTGGGAATTTCTTGTGCGAAGCGAGGTCACGTCGTTTTTAGTTTTGTTTAGCTCGTCTGTTAAGATGTCGATGTTACCGAGGCTTCGCTGAAGTTGGATCTGAAATTTTCTTATTACAACTTCGGTGTCTTGGAGGTTATTTTTCATAAAATCTTTTGTCGCACGCTCTTTTTTTAGAAGCGTTTTGAAGTAAAAGACCATTACAGTTAGGTAGATCGCAGCACAAACAAGAGCGGTAAAAACGATCCACTCGCTTATCATTTGGCTTCCTTAAGCTCTATTTTTTTGACTCTTCTTTCGTGTCTGCCGCCCGCAAACTCTGTCTTTAAAAACGTTTCAAGTGCTGCTGTAGCGACACCAGCTCCGATAACCCTTGCTCCAAAAGCGATAACATTTGCATCGTTATGTTCTCTCGCAAGTCTAGCGGTAAATTCGTCGTGACAAAGGGCACACCTTACGTTTTCATGCTTGTTTGCAGCGATTGATATGCCAATACCTGTGCCACAAATGAGCACGCCATAGCAGTTAGGCTCAAGCTTGCTTGCTAGCAAATGCGCATAATCAGGGTAATCAACGCTATTTTTGTCGTTTGTGCCAAGATCAATGACTTCATAGCCAAGCTTTTTTATGGTTTCTTTTAGCTCTGCCTTAAGCTCTACTCCAGCGTGATCGCAAGCGATAAAAATTTTATCTATTTTCATGAAAAATCCAATAAATTTTTTGCAGATTATAGTCAAAGTTGCATTAAAATAAAATTTTGCTTGCATGTGAGAAAAGGCTATAATTTGTGAAATTCTTAAAAGGGAAAAATATGAAAAAGACGCTCTTTTTAATGGCTTCAGCGTTAGCCTTTGCAAATGAAAATCTAATAGAGATCTACACAGATCAAACCATCATTACTCAAAAATTTAGTGACGCAAATAGCTCTTTTAGCGCCTTTGTGCCAGAGGGTGTGGAGAGTGAGAGCATCACTATAAATGGGGATTGTGACGCGAATGCTAATCTAAAAAAGATCAGCGAAGAAAATAGCCAAAGTTACATAAAATGGAAGCAAGAAGTTGTAAATTTAAATAATAAACTTGAGGCGCTAAATGCAAGAGGTAGGTTTATAGAGCAAGCTTTGATAGAAGAAAACAAAAGTAACGATGTGACAAAAAGAGCTGATGAGTTTTATAAATTTAGCCTAGAAAATATCGAGAAAATTTCAGCTGCTAAAAGTGAGCTTGAAGCGCTTAAAGAAAATGAGCCAAAGAGCGAGATGGCTGGTTTTTTGCAGCTTGATATGAAATTTGCTTGCAACCCAAAAGAGGCGACGTTATCATACATGGATGATGAGGCCCCAAAGACGCTAAATGAAATTTATGCAGACACGAAAAACAAAAATATCTTGATAAAACAAGAAATTTTACTCACCAACCCATTTGCCAGCGATATTAAAAATTTAAAACTCGCTATCTATCCGACCAGATATCAAAAAGCGCTTGCTCCAAGTAGATTTTACCCTTGGTACGAGGAGAGTGAGGCGGAGGCTGATGGTTACGGCGCTTCAAAAAATATGCTAAGAGCCGCAAAAGTCACTGCTGAGGTCGCTGATATGCGTGTGCAAAGAGACGAGAATGAGTTTGCCAAAATTTGGAAGATAGATGGGATAAATTTAGCAAAAGGCGAGAGCAAATATATAACTTATGACACACAAAAAATGGACGCAAATTTTAGCGTTTTTGCTGATTTTTACGGCTCGCTAAAGGCATATAATGTAGCTAGCTTTAAACTAAATGATGATCTAACACCAGCTAAAACGCAGTTTTATGTTAATAGTGTGAGTGTTGGTAGTCCAAGCGAGTTTGAGATGAAAGCTAAAGATGAGCCAGTGCAGTTATTTTTAGGACAAAACGAGCTAATCGAGCTTAAAAAAGAGCGATTAAATAAATTTAAAAAGAGCTCGCTTCTTGGCAAAGACCGCATAAGCGAAGAGGGCTATGAGATAAGTGTCAAAAATAACTCAAGTAAAAGTGTCGATGTCACTTTGGTTGATCGCGTGCCAGTATCTGCTGACGAGGCGGTAAAGGTCGAGATAAAGGGCTTTGATAAAAAAGATATCAGTAAAGATGGCAAGGTGGAGCTTAAATTTAGCCTTGCGCCAAAAGAGGAATTTAAAAAAGAGTACTCTTATAAGATCACAAAGCCAAAAATTTAGAGCAAATTTGCTCTAAATTTAGCCATTTATAAAGGCGCTTGCGATATCTAAAACGTATCTTGTCGGATAAAAGATAGTATCTTTTAAAGGCGAAATGAGGATGATGATAAGGATGACAAAGCCGTATCGTGAGATGCTCTCAAGCTTTTCAGCTAGTGCGTGAAAGCCAAAATTTCTAAGCGCGTACTCGAGCGCATGAAAGCCGTCAAGTGGTGGGATCGGATAGAGGTTAAACACAGCTAACATCAGATTTAAAAGCGCAAGCGTAAATAAAAACTGAAGTAAAATTTCAAAGGTTTCTATATTTAGCAAAGCCTTTAGCACAAAAAGCGATAAGACGCCCAAGATGATGTTGTAGCAGATACCAGCTAGACTTACGTAGATAGCTGCCTTGTAGCCGCCATTTCGCACGACTGTGTAGGTATTTACAGGCACTGGTTTTGCCCAGCCAAACATCATACCAGTGCTTAGATAAAGCACCAGTGGCACGATGATAGTGCCAACTGGGTCAATATGTTTTATAGGGTTTATGCTAAGTCTGCCAAGGTTTTTTGCGGTGTTGTCGCCAAATTTATAAGCGACATAGCCATGAGCGATCTCGTGGCCGACGATGGCGATTATTAAAGAGATGACGATAGTGGCGACTTTGACTATGTCTATGTTATCAATGAAGCCCATCTACTTCGCCTTCTTTTAGAGCTTTGTTAGTGAAAAATTCATCATTTTCTATCGTGTCTACAAAACGTCCGATACGCTCCCAGCGCACATTGTAGTTCTTGTCCCAGCTAAAATATATAAACCAAGGCTCTCCGACTATGTCCTTGTAAGCCACGCTTCCCCAAAAACGGCTATCGTTTGAGTGATCGCGGTTGTCGCCTATCATAAAGTACTCATCCTTTGGCACTTTTACATAAAATGCATTAAGGTTAAAATTTGGATTTTGCGGTAGTGAGCTAATGGACACTGGCTTCATAAAAACACTATCTTTGTTTGTATTTAGCATGAAAATCATCTGTTCAAATAAATTTACATTTTCGTCATAATGGATGCCGCTAAATCTATATGGCTCTTTTATGAAAAGTTTGCCATCAAGTTCGGCTATATCGCTACATGAGTAGCCAAATTTACTCTCTTTACCATTTAAATTTTCACGGCAGTTTGCTTTTATAAAGCTATCTCCCTCTTTTGGACGCAAATACAAGGCTTTTTCGGTAAATACTATCTCATCTTCGCTTGTGGCAAAGCAACGTTTTACAAAGTGGGTCTTTTCATCTTTTGGATAACGAAAGACGACTATATCGCCTCTTGCCGGACCATCACCTGTTGCAAGATGCCCATTGTCATTTAGCTCGGGTAAAATTTTTACCTCAAGCCATGGAATTCTTGGTGTTGGTATACCATAAACAAATTTTTTAGCGAATAAAAAATCACCAACCAAAAGCGTATTTTTCATCGAACCAGACGGGATAACAAAGGCTTGAGCTATGAAAAATATAACAAAAAGTACAATGATGACTGTGCCAGTCCAGCTCGAGCAAAAGTCATAAAATTTAGTAAAAAATTTTTTCATTATTACGCTCTTTTGTGGCTAGCTATCTTAGCTTGGGCTGCAAGGATTGTGTTGTTTAAAAGCATCGCAATCGTCATCGGACCTACGCCCCCAGGAACTGGCGTGATGTATGAGCATTTTGGTGCGACCTCGTCAAAGTCCACATCGCCTACAAGTCTGCCATCATCAAGTCTGTTTATGCCCACATCAACGACTACTGCGTCATCTTTTACCATGTCAGCCTTTAAGAAAAATGGCTTACCAATGGCTGCGACGATAAGATCAGCATTTTTGCAAATTTCTTTTAAATTTTTAGTCTTGCTGTGAGTGATCGTAACTGTTGCTGAAGCGTTTAGAAGTAAATTTGCCATAGGCTTGCCAACAATGTTGCTTCTACCGATCACTACTGCATTTAGCCCAGCTACTTCTATGCCATACTCTTTTAAAATTTCCATAACTCCAAGCGGTGTGCAAGGCACAAAACCATCAAGGCCACTGACAAGTTTGCCAACATTTACAGCGTGAAAGCCATCTACGTCTTTTGCTGGATCGATCGTTGCTAAAACGGTATTTGTATCTATATGTTTTGGAAGTGGCAACTGCACCAAGATGCCGTGGATACTATCGTCTAAATTTAGCACATTTATAAGCGCTAGAAGCTCTGCTTGGGTTGTATTTTCACTTAGGCGGTGAGCTACGCTTTTTATGCCGTATTCGTTGCAGGCTTTTTCTTTGGCTCTAACGTATGTTTGAGATGCTTTATCTTCGCCTACCAAGATAACAGCTAGGGTTGGCTCTACGCCAAATTTTTTCAGTTCTTCAGCTCTTACTTTTACGCTTTCTTTGACCTTTAAAGATACGGCTTTGCCGTCTAAAATTTTCATATTGGATCCTTATTTAAAAGCTTTTTTAATCACAAGGGTGATATCATACCTAAAATTAAATTAAATTTTTAAAAGAGAGGTTTATGAGGTCTGTTTTTTTGATTTTGCTTTTTTGCGTGGCGATTTTTGGAGCTGATTTTATAACAAAGACTGAGTACGCCAAGATGCTCTACCTAAATCCACGTGGCATAGGCTGTGACAAATGTCACGGCGCAAAGGGCGAGGGTAGTCTAATCTCTAAATACAAACACTTTGACAAAAAGGCAAATAAAACGGTTGATGATGAGCTTAGAGCACCAAAGATAAATGATATAGAATTTGAAAGCTTTAAAGCCGCTCTAACAAAGCCAAAAGGCGTCATGCCAAGCTACTTTTTGACAGACGAGGAGACGACCATTCTTTATGAATACATCACAAATCAGATGAAGCCTCCCGCAAAAGTGACAAAATCGCAAAATTTAACCAAGTCAGCCGCTCCTGCTACTACGCAAAAACAGCCAGAGCAACCTGCTAAAGCTGCCCCAAGCGCAAAAGCAGTAGAGCCAGCTAAGACAGCCCCAGCAAAACCAGCTGAGCCAGTAAAAACTGCTACACAAGTGGCAAAAACGCCAGTGAAACCAGCTGCAAATCCAAAAGATAATCAAAAAGCAAATTTAAAAACACAAAATCAAAAGGATAAAAAATGACAAATAAAGAGGCATTTAGCGAAGCCAAAAAATATATCCCAGGCGGCGTAAATTCACCAGTGCGCGCATTTGGTAGTGTTGGTGGTGAGCCTGTAATGATCGATCATGCAAATGGCGCTTATCTATACGACGTCGAGGGCAAAAAGTACCTTGACTTCATCCAAAGCTGGGGACCGCTCATCTTTGGCCACTGCGATAAAGATATCGAAGATGCGATCACATCTGCTGTCAAGCAAGGCGTATCTTACGGCGCTCCGTCGCCAAAAGAGACAGCTCTAGCAAAGCTAATATGTGATGAGTTTAAACAAATAGATAAAATTCGCTTCGTTAGCTCTGGCACCGAGGCCACGATGAGTGCGATCAGAGTAGCTAGAGGATACGCCAAAAAAGATGGCCTTATAAAATTTGAAGGATGCTACCACGGACACAGCGATGCACTCCTTATCAAAGCAGGAAGTGGCGCTACGACATATGGCAACGCTTCAAGCGGTGGCGTGCCACAAGATGTTGTGAAAAACACATTTTTAGCTATCTACAACGATATCGAAAGCGTAAAAGCCATCTTTGAAAACAACAAAAACAAAATCGGCGTCGTCATAATCGAGCCTATCGCTGGAAATATGGGGCTTGTGCCAGCTGATAAGAAATTCTTGCAGGAGCTTAGAGCGCTTTGCGATAAATTTGGTGCAGTACTCATCCTTGATGAGGTTATGAGCGGCTTTAGGGCTTCTCGTCTTGGATCGTATCCATTTCACGAGGTGGACGCTGATCTTATAACATTTGGTAAGGTTATAGGCGGAGGCATGAACGTCGCTGCATTTGGAGGTAAGGCCGAGATAATGGACTGCTTAAGCCCAGAGGGCGCTGTCTATCAAGCAGGTACGCTAAGTGGCAACCCAGTGGCGATGAGCGCTGGTATAGCGGCTATTTCTAAGATAAATAGCGATCAAAATTTATACACCAGACTTGAAAAACTAGCTAAAAAACTAATGGACGGCTTTAAAGAGGCGGCAAAAAGCGCAGGTATTGCTATACAAACCGATGTTCGTGGCTCGATGTTTGGCTACTTTTTTACAGATCACGCTGTGAAAAATTATGATGATGCATTAAAAAGCGACACAAAGCTTTTTGCCAAATTTCACCAAGCGATGCTTAAGCGTGGAATTTATCTAGCGCCTAGTCAGTTTGAGACCGGATTTATCTGTGATGCGATGAGCGAGGCTGATATCGACCTAGCTATAAATGCAGCTAAAGAGGCATTTTTGGAGATAAAAGCCTAATGGCAAAGCTAAAAGTAAAAGATATAGTAGTAGGTGCTGAGCAGCTAAGCCTTGGTATATCGATGGTTGTAGCTGTGGTAATCGGCACTGGACTAGGATATCTTGTAAAAAAGGCTACAAATTTCACGCCAGCACTTTGGATAGGGCTTATTTTTGGTATTTTGGCGGCTATTTTAAACGTATACAAGGCTTATAAGGCACAGGTGAAAAGCTTAGATGAGCTAAAATACGAGAATAGGTTTAGAAGCTACGAAAAAGATGATGATGAGGACGATTAGTAGGCTTTTTATTTGCTATTTTGTGCTTTGGCTTATCCTTAGTGTGATTGGCAAATTTGTATCATTTTCATTTTTTATAAGCTCGCAAATTTCATTTTTTGCCTCGCTCATTATCTTGACAGCTAGTTTTTTTGCCTACAAAAACCGCATAAACTCAAGGCTAGAAAATGCTAGAGATGAAATTTTAACCACAATAAAAGAAGAGGACGAGGATGATGAGGATGAAATTTCTACTCAAGAAGAGATAAAAGAATTTAACCTAAAAGATGAAAAAGCAAGGCTAAAAAAGCAGAAATTTTCATTTAAAGATAAGAGTTATATGGCAGCATTTATGCCTTACCGTTTGGCGGCTTATGCAGCATTATTCTTAGGATTTTTATTTTTAAGAAATGAAAATTTACTAAATGTGCCTGGCTTTTTAGTTGGGCTTGCTCCCATGCCCATTGGAGCTTTTATCTTTGGGATAATGCAAAATAATTTAAGAAAGGATGCAGATGGCAAGTAGCTTTAGGATCATCCGTTCGATGGGGCCGCTATTTTTTGGCATGAGCTTGCTTTTTATCGGAAATGGTCTAGTTATCGCTTCTTGTAGTGCGTTGCTTAAGCAAAATGGCGTTGGTGAACTTGAGATCGGTCTTATAAACATGAGCTTTTTTGTGGGTGCACTTGTTAGTACTATTACAGCTCATAGAGTGATATCAACTACTGGTCATATAAGAGCGTTTGCTATCTTTTCAGCTATCTTTGCGGTATCGGCCATGCTTCATGCCATCAGTCAAAATTTGATCTTTTGGGCAGTGTTAAGGGTGTTTTTGGGGTATTGTTATTACGCGCTTTTAATGGTTATAGAAAGCTGGCTAAATGCAAAAATTCCAAATAAAATAAGATCTCGCGTGATAGCCTTTTACGAAGGCGTTTTTTACACGAGTTTTGGACTTGGCATTTTGATCTTGGCTCTTGATCTTAGTGTATTTGAAATTTTTATAATAAGTGCAGCTTTTATCATGCTCTCAAGCATTCCATTAAATTTGATCCGTATAAATCAGCCTCAAATCCCAGAGCGTCAGCCCATAAATATTCCAAAAATTTTTGGTATCGTCCCGCTCGCTCTTGTTGGAGCGCTAATTGCAGGCTTAGCAATAAACGGCTTTTTTTCGATGGCAAGCCTTTTTGTCTTGCTTCAAGGATACGGCACAAAAGAGGCATCATTTTTTATGACGGTTGCGATGATTGGGGGCTTTTTAGCTCAAGTTTTTATCGGTAGTTTCTCTGATAGATATGGTAGAAGGCCAGCTATTTTGCTTTGTAGCAGTGTGGCTTTAATAAGTGCGATTTTGTTTTTACTAAATGGCAAAAATTTAACGATTGAATATCTACTTTCATTCTTTTTTGGGGCTGGAATTTTTTGCACCTATGGACTTTCTTTAGCTAGGGCAAATGATGAGATCACAGATAAAACTAAAAGCGTGCAAGTCGCACGTGCCTTGCTATTTAGCTACTCTTTGGCTTCGCTTTTCTCGCCGCTTCTTATGAGCTTTGCGATGAAAATTTTTGGAGCATTTGGCTTTATCTATGTTTATTTGGTGCTTTTTGCTGGACTTATTTTATTTGCGCTAACGCAAAAGACAATACCACAGCACATGAGAAAAGAGTATAACGATAGGCTCGTTGCAAGGACGGCTGGCATCGCTACTATTGAGCAAAATGGAAATTTTGCCGATAGAAAAAAATAAAAAGTGAAAAATGGATATAGGAAATTCTTTGAATATATCAAATACTTCGGTTCAAACCGGACAAAATGCTACTCAAAATGCGCCAGTTCGTAAAAATGAAGGCTCGCTTTTTAAAAATCAGCCAAGCGTACAAACGCCTAATGAGCAGAGCATTTCAGAGACACTTGATAATGTTGGAAAACTCGTTGCAAGAGTGCTTGATGATCTAAAAAGTGCTTCAAGTCTTAGCAAGGCTGAACAAATTTTATCTCAGGCAAAAGATACGAAAATCGCTCCAAATTTAGTGGGCGAGCTATCAGACCTTGCGAAAAGCTTAGAGGCTGAAGCAACGCAGAATGAAAGCCCTGAGATAAAGAGCCTTGCACTAAAGCTAAAAGAATTTCTAAAACCAATAGCCGATCTAAAAGCCGGCTCACTAAATGATCAGATCAAAAACTCAGGCGTAATGCTTGAAGCAAATTTAAAAGATGCACTTAGTCCAGAGAAGCTTCCAAGCTCGGTTCAGAAGCTACTAAGCGATATAAAAAATCTCTCAAGCGGGAATTTACTAAATCAAATTTTAACCCTAAATGATGAAAAATTAGACAATCAAAACTCTTTTTCAAAGCTTGCTTCTATACTTGAAAAAGCGAGTAGTGACGCAAAAAACATCCTTGATAACTCAAGCATAAAAACGCTTTTAAAAGATGTTGATAAGCTTGATAGTGTGGTTAAATTTTTAGATAAAAATTTTTCAAAAGATCAAAATGGCGAGCTAGTAAAAAATCAAATAGGTAAAATGCAAAATTTCATCTCAAATTTAAGCGAGAAAGTCGCAAGCCTAGCAAATGAAAAGCTAAATCAAAATTTTGGTTTTAGCCAAAATCACAAAGAGCTAAAAACTATCCTTGATAGCATAAAAAACGATTTAAAAACGCTAAATAATATAGGCGATGAAGCAGGGCTTGTAAAAGCGTTTAATGAGATGAGTGATGTCTCGAAGGATGGTAGCTTGCAAGATAAGCTCCAAAGTGCAGCGAGACGTCTTGCTCATAGCCTAAGTCTTGCTGATGCTAAGGCAAGTTTGGCTAAAAATGAGCTAAGTGAGAGTAAGGCACTTTTAAAACAACTAAATCTCGCTACAAACGATATAAATAACATTACGACTAAAAATAGCAGCGAAATTTCAAAGGTGCTAAGCCAAGATATAAAAAGTACGCTTTTAAACATCAGTGAAAAGAGTCAAAACCCACAAAGCATAAATGCTGCAAATAAGATGATTTCGCAGATCGAGATGCATCAAATGATATCAAGCCTTCAAGGCGGGATCCAAACTTATATGCCTTATATTTGGGACGGCGTTGAGGGTGGAAATATCGCATTTAAGCAAGGCAAAAAGGATAAATTTTACGCTCAAATAGATCTAAATTTTAAAAAATTTGGACAGATAAATGTGATGGTTGGACTTATTGATAAAAGATACATCGATCTTTCGGTAGCTACGCAAACAAATGAGTTTAAGGAGCTAATCCTCTCAAACTCTAGTGAATTAAAACAAGCAATATCAAAGCTTGGACTTATAGTTTCAAACTTTAATATCAAAACTTTGTCAAAAGTGAAGCTAAATGATAGATTTAAAAAATTTGGTGGCCTTGATGTGGGCTTTGATAAGAAAATTTAATGCAAGTAAATAAGAAAAAAGCAGTAGCTCTTGGCTACAACAGATCTAAAGATAATGCTCCAAGAGTGCTGGCTAGTGGCGCTGGTGAGATAGCAAATAGAATAATTGATCTTGCAAAAGAACATGATATACCGATCAAAGAGGATCCTGATCTTATTGAAATTTTAAGCAAGGTTGAAGTTGATCAAGAAATTCCACCAAATTTATATAAAGCTGTTGCTGAAATTTTTAGCTTTTTATATAAGATCACAAAGAAATGATCTATAAATTTGCTTAAAAATTAGCAAGGCATATAAAGAGTGGCAAGGATATTGACGATATACAAAAAAGTGGCGTAAGCTAAATATTAAATTAAAATTTTAAAGGCTATTTGTGGCACAAAAATTAATATTAATAGGGGCGTCTACTGGCGGGCCTGGGCATTTAAAAAAGTTATTAAAAAACGTAAAACTAAATGGAGCTATCATCGTGATAGCCCAGCACATGAATAAAATGTTTATAAACTCTTTTGCTATGCAAATCGGAAAAGAGTGTGGCTTGGATGTTGAAATTTTAAATGAGAGGAAAATTTTAAAAGAAAATACCGTATATGTCTGTGAACAAAATGTAGTGGTGTCGCCAAATTTACCAATCAGTGCAAAGCCAAATACAGAAGAAAAGACCATATATACGCCAAATGTTGATGTGTTGTTTAAATCTGGAGTTGGAATTTGCAAGAGCGCAAATGTCTTAGCTATCTTGCTAACTGGCATCGGAGATGATGGTGCATCTGGGCTTGATAAGCTTTATAAGGCTGGAGCAAAGTGTATAGCTGAAAATGAAGAGAGCGCGATAGTTTATGGTATGCCAAAACGTGCAAAAGAGCTAAATCAAAGCTTAAAATCATTAAATCTAACTATGATAAAAAAAGAGCTGGAGGATTTTTTAAATGCTATTAACTAATGACGCAAAAGATATAAAAACAATGCAAACAAATACTTCACAAGATATGGATAGTTTTAATGAATTTATGAACGTTATCAAAACTCTTTGCGGAGTTGATCTGGAGCCAAAAAGAGATATTACATTGCAACGAATTACCATTTTTATTAGAGATCGCCAGATAAAAAGCTTTAAAGATCTTGTTTCAATGATAAGATATAACTCAAGCTTGCGACAAGACATTTTAAATCTAGTAACTGTAAATGAGACTTATTTTTATAGAGAGTTACCTCAACTTAAAGATGTGATCTATTACGCAAAGGAGCTTGGAGGAGCTAGAATTTTGTGTGCTCCTTGCTCCACTGGAGATGAGTCATATTCGCTTGCAATGCTTGCTTATGAGATGGGATTTAAACAGCATGAAATTTCAATCGTAGGTATAGACATAAACTCAGAAGCCATAGCAAGCTGTCAAAATGGTATTTTTAGTGAGAGGAGCTTGCATAGATTAAGCGATTTTCAAAAAGAGAGATTTTTTACAAAAGTCGATGATAAATTTAAGATAAAAAAAGAAAATTTACCAAGGTGTGAGTTTAAAATTTTAAATGTTTTTGATGATGCTATTTTTAATCTAGGAAAATTTGATATCGTGCTTTCAAGAAATATGATGATCTATTTTGATGATGATTTTAGATTAAAATGTGTTGAGAGGCTTCATAAATTGCTTAAGCCAGATGGTAGGCTTTATGCTGGGCACGCCGATCTTGTGCCTTACACTCCAGCTTATGAAAAGCGCTTTTCAAATGGAACTACCTACTATCTAAAAAAATAAAAATTTGCCAAGTCGCCTTTTAACTTGGGCGACTTAATTTAAAATCAATCACCTTATTTTGTAGCTTTTTAATACGATGTGATAGTAAAAAGCCCCTACAAAAAAGAGGCTTCCCATAAAACTCGCAATCATCTCAACGCTAAGTCCAATATCATAAAGCAGTCCAATGACAAATGAAATGAGAGCGCTAAAGCCAAGAAAAACCATATCGTTATATGCAATCACTCGGCCATAAAATTCTTTTTTACAGTTTTGCTGAAGCATTGTATAGGTGTAACTCCAAAGACTTGATGTGCAAAATCCAGCAAAGATAATGCCAATAAGCGATAGATAAAAATTCCAAAGCGACAAAGCCCATATGATGATACCAAGACCCTGGCCGATATATACGAAAATAAGCGTATTTTTATTTATAAATTTACTAAGTATGGCTGGAGCAAACATAAGTGAAATGGATCTTGAGGTATTTAATAGTCCTATAATTAATGATGTCGAGAGTAAATTTGCATATTTGTAATCAGCCAAAAGTGCGATCAATGCGTCATAAGCGGTAATGCCAACAAAGGCGTGCAAAAATATAAGATGCACGATGAGTCTATTTTCTTTTAAATACACAAGTCCATTTTTTAGCATTTTTAGTGGTTTTTCTATAAATTCTGGCTTTAGACCTTGCAAATTTAAAAAATATAAAAATCCAAAGCTAAGAATGTATAGTATGCCATCAAGCAAAAAGGCGCTTTTTATCCCAAAGAAGTGTATATAAACTCCCGCTAGCCCCATGCCAGCAGTGTATGAGACCGCCCAGATGATAGAGTGGATCTCGTTTGCGAGTTTGAGATTTTCTTTGCTTAAAATTTTTGGTAGCACGCTCATCTCTACTTGAAAATACATTCCGCCAGTGCCATTTCTAACAAAAATGATGAGTAAAAGTAGCCATAAAAAATCAAGTGAGTCTATAAAAAGAAGCATGAAAACGCTTATCGTCTCAACTGCCATCATGATGACAAGCATTGGTTTTGGGCTAAATTTATCAACTAAAATTCCACTAAACGGAGCTATGACAACACCCGGGATAAATGCCATCGCTGCACTTAATGTGATCGCCCAAACAGGAGCGTTAAGCTTGATAAGAAGGGTAAAAATACCTGTGTGCGAAAACCATACGCCAAAATAGCATATAAGCTGAATGATGCTTAAGAAGCGAAAATTTTTCTCTTCTTTTAAAAGTTTAAGATATTCTTTCAACTTATTGATTCCACATTAGCATTATTTGCTCTATCTTTGTTTCATCTGGGATATCGTTTAGGCTTGTTATCTCTTTGGCAAGTGAATTTTTTAGTGTGATTAACATATCGTGACTATCTATTTTTAGATAGATATTGTTTTTGTCGCTACTAAATTTAGAAATAACAAGAGAGTTTTTTATATCTTTGAAATTTGATTTAAGGCTGATATTTTCTAGAGTTTTAAACTCATTTGAATAAATTTCAATGCTTGTGATAATGCCATTTAGTAAGGTGTATTCAAAAATTCTTTCATTTTTACTTGTTACGATGTAGCTGTTTTCTTTTTTTGTGTTATCTCGTTTTATGTTTTTTGAGCCATAAATTTTTATCACATCTCTATTTGCTGATTCGTTTGTCAGCTCTGCAAAAAAGCCTTTGCCAAAGAGATTTTTTTGATCTTTATCTTTTTTATATCGTCCGCTTATGTGAGCATTTTTACAAATTTTGTCATTTGCTACTAGAAAAATTGCATTATTTATTCTGTGTATGCTTAGAGCAATGCCTTTTTCATCTAAAAGGTAAAAAATTCCTTTGTCGTAAAGTAGCTCAGAGCTAAACTCGCAAAGTGGCGAGCCATTTTTTAATGATGAATAAAAACTTATTTTAGCACCATTTTTACTTGGCACGATTACGATATCTAAAAAGTTATCTTTGTTTTTAAATTTATAAAATTTAGCAAAAAAACTATCTTTGTAAGCTTTGTTTACCGGCTCGAAATTATAAATTTGAGCTAGCACACCAACTCGCTTATTTTTCTTGTCATCAAGTTGAAGAAGTGAGTTTTTATCTGGCGCAAAGTAGCTAAGATTGCCATTTTCATCTTTTAAAATGATAGCACTATCATCAACATCAAATGTGCCATTTTTTTCAACC
This sequence comes from Campylobacter concisus, assembly GCF_902460705.1. Lineage (GTDB taxonomy): Bacteria > Campylobacterota > Campylobacteria > Campylobacterales > Campylobacteraceae > Campylobacter_A > Campylobacter_A concisus_Z. Next base: position 156,593 of record NZ_CABPUP010000002.1, read on the forward strand.
AAGCTTGCTTCTTTATCCATAGTAAGCATTGTTTTTGTGTAGGTTTTATCTTTATTTAGCGTAATGATAGTTTTTATGCCCTCACAGTTTGGGCAAGGCAAAATAGTGTGAAAACTACTATAAATTGAGTTTGGAAGCATTAGCTTTTCTGGCTTTTTGGGTGTATTTGCCTGAACTAGCGGTTTATCTTCTTTTGCTGTATTTTGTGTGTTTTGTTTTGGCTCTAAATTTTCATTTTTTGCGCAGCCAAGGATGAAAAATGAGATAAGTATGGCAAAAAGATATTTCATTTGCAACTCCTTAAAAATTGCAAAATTATATCATTTTGCCTTTAAAATTTATTTTACGCGTTTAAAGATGTATTTATCTTTTAGCTCGCCAGTAACCTCTTTTTGATCCATATCTAGCATTTTTAGGTTCTCGCCTTCTATTTTATAAAAGCTCTTTTCTTTATACTCATCAATCGTTGTTATCACGCCATTTTCGATTGAGTATTTGCCTTTACTAACGGCTTTGTAGTTGTCTTTTGACTTGTAGTTCATCACACTTTCAAATGTGCCGTCCTTTTTTAGTATAAGGGTTGAGTCTATGCCCATGCAGCTAGCGCAAGGTAAAAATGCCTTGTAAGTGCCCTCGATGCTGCTTACTGGAGCCATGCAGCTACCTTTTACTTCACATTTGCCTTGTGGGACGTTTGCGTTTTGGCTAGATGAGGCACAACCTGCCAAAAGTAGAGCCGCACTTAGTGCAAATATAAAATTTTTCATGCTAATCCTTTTTGAAAATAAAATTTAAAATGTATTATAATACTTGAGAAAATAACAAATTATAAATTAAAGGAGTAAAAATGCAAATCGAAGCATTTGGCGTTTTAGTCGTAGTTCTGGTTATCTTTGCGTTCTTGTTTTTAAAGGCTGGCATCAAGATCGTCTCACAAGCTGATAATCTACTCATCGAGCGACTTGGTAAATTCCATAAAGTGCTTGACGGCGGATTTCACATAATTATCCCATTTGTCGATCAAATAAGAGCGATAATCACCGTAAAAGAGCAGCTTGTAGACATCACAAAACAGCAAGTCATCACAAAAGATAACGTTAATATAAGCGTCGATGGTATCGTCTTTTTAAAGGTCTTTGATGCAAAAATGGCGGTTTATAATGTCGATAACTACAAGCGTGCCATAGCAAATTTAGCCATGACTACGCTTCGTGGCGAGATAGGCGCGATGAATCTTGACGATACGCTAAGCTCACGTGACCGCCTAAATGCCGCACTTCAAGTGGCTCTTGGCGACGCTGCTGGCAACTGGGGCGTAAAGATCATGCGCGTAGAAATTTCTGAAATCTCTGTCCCACTTGGCATTGAAGAGGCGATGAATATGCAGATGAAAGCCGAGCGTGAAAAACGTGCGATCGAGCTAAAAGCCTTGGCTGAAAAAGAGGCTTTAATACGCAACGCCGAAGCGTTAAAACAAGAAAAAGTACTTCAAGCAGAGGCTATAGAGCGTATGGCTGATGCGAAAAAATACGAACAAATCGCTATCGCAACGGCTCAAAAAGAGGCTATGGATATGATAAATGATAGTATGAGCAAAAACGCAAATGCGGCTGAATTTTTGCTCGCTCGTGATAGAGTCGGGGCATTTAGCGAGCTAGCTAAAAACAGCTCAAAAGATAAAATTTTAGTTCCTTATGAGGCGGCCGAGCTTATTGGCTCCCTTAGCGTTTTGAAAAATTTCCTAGCTAAGGATAAGGCGTGATCAGCCCTTTTATAATGATAGCAATCGGTGTGGTTTTGTGCATCACCGAGTTTATCTTTTTTTCATTTTATTTGCTATTTTTTGGCATAGCTTTTATAGTAGTTGGAGCTATAAATTTTGGTTTTAGTTTTGCTTGGAGCTATCAAATTTTAATTACAGCAGCGATTGCGATCATGCTCCTTGTGCTTTTAAAAGCACCGTTAAAGAGTAAATTTATGTCCAGAAAAGAGAGCTTTAACGAGGAATTTTTAGACGAAGCCGGAGTTGGCGAGATCAGAGAAAATATGGTCTATTTCAAAGGCACTCTTTGGAAATACGACGGAAATTTAGCTAATGGAGAGAAAGTGACGGTTCTTGGCACCAAAGGTGACAAGGTGATATTAAAATAAAAGTGCCTTTTTGGCACTTTTATTAATGTTTATGCATCATTTGGTGGTCATGTGCATGGCCGCCATTTTGCATGCCACCGTGGTGTTCGCAACTTCCCTTATCTTTTGTCGCCATGTTTTGGTGGTGAGGGCAGCCACATTCTGCATGTGCAGCTTCGTTTGGCTTTGGCTCATTTTTGGCACAACCAACTAAAAATAGGCCGAAAATTACGGCTAAAACTATCTTTTTCATATTTACTCCTTCAAAAAGTTTCCTATTCTATCTTTTAAAAATTAAAATTTGGTAACGACATGATTTATCAGATTTAAAAGCATTTTTGGCTAAACTCTCGCCCAAAAATAAGCAAAATAAAAGGTTAAATTTGAAAAGACTTAGTGTAAATGAGGCCATCGATCTTATAGAAAATGCACCGCTTTACGAGCTTGGCAAGATGGCATTAGCTAGAAAAAAAGAGCTTCATCCAGAGGGCATCACAACCTTCATCGTAGATCGCAACATTAACTACACAAATGTCTGCTGGGTGGATTGTAAATTTTGCGCATTTTACCGCCATGCAAAAGAAGAAGACGCTTATGTACTAAGTTTTGAAGAAATTGGCAAAAAGATCGAGGAGCTAATCGCCATCGGCGGCACGCAAATTTTATTTCAAGGTGGCGTTCATCCAAAGCTAAAGATCGAGTGGTACGAGGAGCTTGTGGACTACATAAGCAAACACTATCCAAGCATCACGATACATGGTTTTTCGGCAGTTGAGATCGACTATATCGCAAGAGTTTCAAAAATTTCCACAGAAGAGGTGCTAAGACGCCTAAACGAAAAGGGCCTATACTCGATGCCAGGTGCTGGAGCGGAAATTTTAAGCGACCGCGTTCGTGACATCATCGCCCCAAAAAAATGCGACACCGCAGACTGGCTTCGTATACACAAAGAGGCGCACGAGCTTGGCATGAAAACGACTGCGACGATGATGTTTGGCACAGTTGAGAGCACTCGTGAGATCGTGGAGCACTGGGAGCATATCAGAAATTTACAAGATGAAACGGCTGGGTTTAGGGCGTTTATACTTTGGAGTTTTCAGGGGCTAAATACAAAGCTCATGCAAGAATTTCCAGAGATCAAAAAGCAAAGCTCAAACGTATATCTAAGGCTTCTTGCCGTCTCAAGGCTCTTTTTGGATAACTTTAAAAATATCCAAAGCAGCTGGGTCACGCAGGGCAGCTACGTAGGACAACTAGCGCTTCTTTTTGGCGCAAACGACCTTGGTAGCACAATGATGGAAGAAAATGTCGTAAAGGCCGCAGGGGCAAGCTTTAGAATGAATCAAGACCAGATGATCGAGCTTATAAAAGATGTCGGAGAAATTCCAGCTAAGCGCAACACAAACTATGATATTTTGGAGAAATTTTAGATGAAAATTTTAGATATCAATGTAAAAAATATAAAAATTCCAGTCGTTTTTGAAAACTCAAAGGCGATGCCAGTAGTGAGCCTCAGACTTGTTTTCAAAGCAGCTGGTAGCTCTCAAAATGGCAAAAAGGCAGGCCTTGCAAGATTAAGCGCAAATTTACTAAACGAGGGCGATATAAAGCTAGGATCGGCTAAATTTGCCAAAGAGCTTGAGGTAAGGGCGATTAGTCTAAATGCAAGCTGTGGCTTTGAGACATTTTGCATCGATCTAAACTGCCTAAAAGAGCATTTTACCTTTGCGTGCGGCAAGCTAAAAGAGCTCCTACTCGCTCCAAATTTGACAGATGAGATCCTAAATAGGTGCAAAACCGTCACACTTGGCGAGATCGCAGCAAATGAAAACGACTTTGACTACGTGACAAGGCAGGGGCTCTTTGAGCTTTTGTATCCAAAAAGCGTGCTTGCCCAGCCAAGTATCGGCACGAAAAAGAGCATTAAAGCTATAACGCTTGAAGATGTGAGAAAATTTTTAAACGAGCACTTAGACCTTTCAAATTTGCTTTGCGTGCTAGGCGGCGACATCGATGAGAAGCAGACAAAAGAGCTTGCTAGCGTTTTAGAAATTTTAAAACCTGGTAAGGTGCGAAAGCTAGAGCGCTTTAGCCCAAGTGACAAGTGCGAAACCAGCGAGATCATCAGGCAAAGCGAGCAGGCATACATCTACTTTGGCGCGCCATTTAACGTAAAGCCTGAGGAAAAATACAAAGCTGCAGTGGCGACATTTATCCTGGGCGAGGGTGGCTTTGGCTCGAGGCTCATGGAGGAGATCCGCGTAAAAAGAGGGCTTGCTTATAGCGCTTATGCTAGAAATTTGTTAAATCTCTCTTATAGCCAGCTCTACGGCTACATGCAGACAAAAAATGAGAAAAAAGATGAGGCGATTACTGTTATAAAAGAGGAGATTTTAAAATTTAGTAAAAAAGGCGTTAGCAAGGCCGAGCTTGAGCAGGCGAAGAAATTTTTACTTGGTTCGTTACCGCTTAGGCTAGAGACGCTATTTAAACGCCTTGATATCGCGCAAGGCGAGTTTTATGAGCATGGCGAGCTTGGGGCATTTTTAAAGGATCTGGATAAAATTTCAGCCCTTTCGCTAAGTGAGCTAAATAGCTTTATAAAAGCCCACGCAGAGATAAACGAGCTAAGTTTTTGCGTCCTAAAAAATGAAATTTGAAGCAAGCGACAGGGCAAAACTTCTAAAAATAGGCGTGCTTAGCCTGCTTGACCTTGCTCTTGTGCTACCAAAGGGCTTTGAGGATACGACGATCGCTAAGAGCCCAAGAGAAGGGCAGGTCTGCATAAATATAAAGATCACTTCGCTCGCCTCGCGCCCTGGCATGCTAACAGCGCTTGCCTTTTGCGAGCAGTGGCAAAGTAGCGTAAAGATCGTCATTTTTAACGCAAAGTCTTGGCACTACGGCGCTTTTAAGGTTGGCAAAGAGATGGCGATATATGGGCTTTGCTCCTACGCCTTTGGCTCGTGGCAGATCGTAAATCCAAAAATCACCACAAAAATAGGCCAGATCGTGCCTAAATTTAAGACTGAGCTAAAAGATGAAGAAGTCAAAAAACTTGTTTTAAAATATATAAATTTACAAAATTTATTAGCTGAGGGTTTACATGAGCGAGAGGCTAAATTTCTAGCCAACTTACAAAGGCTAGATGAGCAAAGCGTACAAATTTTATGCCACCTGAAAAATGACAATGAGGGTGCGTACATTTTAAAATTTGTGGAAATTTTTAACTACATAAAAAAGCTAAGTGCGAAAAAAACCTACTTTAAAAGCCCAAAAATCAAGCTTTTTGATATAAGCTCTTGGCTTAAAAGCTTGCCATTTACGCCGACAAACGACCAGCTAAACGCGATAAATGATATAAGAGATGACCTTAGCGCCGTGCAGGCAAAAAGGCGCGTTATAATGGGCGACGTGGGAAGTGGCAAGACGCTTGTTATCCTAGCAGCTGCGCTTAGCGTCTATCCGCAAAGTGCCATTTTGATGGCGCCAACAAGCATCTTAAGCGAGCAAATTTATAACGAAGCAAAGAGACTGCTGCCGCCTTTTATGAACGTGATGCTGGTGCGAAGCGGGGAGAAAAAGATAGACTTTGGTGGGGCAAATTTGATTATTGGCACGCATGCGCTGCTTTTTCATGAGCTACCTAACTCGCCGCTAGTCATGGTCGATGAGCAGCACCGCTTTGGCTCAAATCAGCGAAAAAAGATAGAGGAGCTGGCCTCAAACGAGGATGAGCGAGCAAATTTTGTGCAGTTTTCGGCTACACCGATACCAAGGACGCTAAGTTTAATCCAGTCTGAGATCGTAAATTTTAGTTTTTTAAAGCAGATGCCGTTTAAGAAAAATATAACGAGCCAAATTTTAGGCGCTAGCGAGTTTGGCTTTTTGCTAACTCACATAAAAAAGCAGCTTGAAGGTGGCTTTCAAATAGCCATCATCTATCCGTTAGTTGAGAGCAGTGAGAGCTCAAACTATCAAAGCCTAAATGAGGCACAGGGCTTTTGGCTAAAGAATTTCAAAAATGTCTTCGTCACACATGGCAAGGATAAAGAGAAAGAGGAAATTTTAAGGCGGTTTAGAGAAGAGGGCGAAATTTTGCTCTCAACTACCGTTGTTGAGGTCGGGATTTCACTGCCAAGGCTAACTACTATCGTCATTGTTGGTGCTGAGCGGCTAGGCCTTGCCACGCTTCATCAGCTGCGCGGCAGAGTAGGGCGAAACGGCGGCGATGGATACTGCTTTTTATTTACCAAGCTAAAAGAGGCGCCAGCTAGACTAAAAGAATTTTGCGCGACAAATGACGGCTTTAAGGTGGCCGAGCTTGATCTTAAAAACCGCCAAAGCGGCGATATACTAAATGGCTTTTTTCAGCACGGAGCGACCTTCAACTTCTATGACTACGAGGATGATATCACGCAGGCTGCAAAGGCTAGAGTAGCGGCACTTGCTAAAAATAATACCTAGTTGCTTTTAGCTTAATCTAAATTTTTGATTTTCTTTTACCGGCTCTTTTGGATTGTTTAAATTTTTTATAATTTATCGAATTTGAAGTGAGTGGCAAGGCTAAGCTTTTTAAAATTTATAAAATTATTTTTCTACTCTTCGCTCTTTGCATACATTCTCGCATGGTATGCCGTCACGATCACGATCAAACCCACTGCGTCCGCATTTTCTTAGATAGTGATATGCTTCTTCGCAACTTTTCATCTCTTTGCAGTAGCGTTTAGAACAGTCAAATTTATCCGCCGCATTTGCTATCAATGCAAAAAATAAAATCAAAACTACTTTTTTCATTTTTACTCCAAAGGCAGTATTAAATAAGAAAAATAATACAAAAAGCGCCCTTAAAAGAATTTCTCTTTTGAGAGTATAAATTTAAAGAGGATATGTTAAACAACACTCTCTTTGTACTTTGTCGATGTAGCTGACATTTAGATCGAGTCCATAAAGTTTACTTAAATTTTCACTTTTAATAATCTCGCTGACTGAGCCAAACTCAACATTTCCATCACCTTTTACAAGTGCGACATATCCACCAAGAAGCACGGCAAAATCAGGGTTGTGAGTGGTTAGCACGACTGAGTAGCCAAGCTCTTTTAGCCACTTGAGTGTGCGTAAAAATTTATACTGGTTGCCGTAATCAAGCGCGCTCGTTGGCTCGTCAAATATGATCATCTTTGGTTGCGCAGCCATTGCACGAGCGATCATACACATCTGCTTTTGACCGCCACTCATTTGAGTGATAAATTTCTCTTCAAGGTGCTCGATCTCAAGCTTTTTGGTGTAAATTTTAGCGATTTCTTCGTCCTCTTTGCTAGGTCTTGCAAAGATGCCAAGGTGTGCCGCGCGTCCCATCGTGATGAACTCAAGTCCGGTGTATTCATACTCGGTAACCTCGCTTTGAGCCACATATGCCATTATTTTTGCTCGGTCTTTATTACTTAGGCTCTCTACGTTTTTGCCATCGAGAAAAATTTCTCCAGATACTGGCTTTAGTGAGCCACTTATCAGCCCAAGGGTTGTTGATTTACCAGCTCCGTTTCGCCCAAGTATGGTTAAAATTTCACCTGCACCTATCTTTAAATTTACATTTTCTAGTTTGCCAGCCCCATTTGGGTAGCTAAAGTTTAAATTTCTAACTTCAAGCATCACGCAACCTTTTTATTTCGCCATAAAACCCAGACGAAAAATACCGTGCCGATAAAGCCAGTAAGTACGCCAAGAGGCACTTCGCTCACGCTTATGCTACGAGCCAAGGTGTCCACAAATAGCAAAAATATCGCACCCATAAATATGCTTGCTGGCATGCTTTTTATGTTATTTGCACCAACTAGCATGCGCGCTAGGTGTGGCATGAGGAGCCCTACCCAAGCGACTATTCCGCTTATGCAGACGCTGCATGCTGTAAGAAGCGTAGCGCAGATAATGACAATAGCGCGTTCAAAAGCTACGTTTACGCCAAGTCTAGCTGCGCTTTCATCGCCAAGAGATAGCAAATTTATACGCCAGCTCATGGCTATTAGCAAAATGGCGCAGATGATCATCACTGGAGCTACGTATATTAAGTTATCGCTATCAAGCTTAGCAAGGCTACCAAGCTGCCAATAAACAATGTCAGGTAGCTTTGTTTCAGGATCAGCGACATATTTTAAAAAGCCGATTATTGAGCCCATTAGGCCACTTACGATGATACCAGAAAGAACTAGCATAAGCGTGCTCGTGCGCCCCATCATCTTTGGTATGGCTAGAGTGATAGCAACAGCTGCTAGGCCAAAGCCAAATGCAAAAGCCTGCACCCAAAATAGCGATAGATCAAAGATGATAGCAGTTGCTGCTCCCACGCAGGCACCTGCAGAAACACCAAGTAGATCTGGGCTTACTAGCTGGTTTTTAAAGACGCCTTGATAGGCAGCACCGCTCACGCTAAGAGCGGCTCCAACAAGGATAGCTGCAATGATACGAGGGATGCGTAAATTTTCGATCACATTTGTGATGTTGCTAGCTGCGCCATCGCCAAAGCCAAAGCCGTGAGCAAGCACGTTAAAGACATCGCTAAATGGTATGTAAAATCTACCAATACCAAGGGCTACAAAGGCGCAAACAATGGTGAGCAGGGCTAAAAATATAGCAACTAATGAAAAATTTGCGTTTTTCATATATTATTTGCTGCTGCCGTCAGGGTTTAGACCTTTTAGCATGTAGCCATACTCGGTGTCGCTAAGCTCGTGGCCTAAGAACTCTTTGTAAAACTCTTTTGTTTTTGCTTTCATGTCTAGGTCTTTAAAAAGGTCAGGCTGGATAGTTTTTGCCGCCCATAAAATTTGAAGCACGCTCTCAGCGCCATATCTATCCCAAGCAAATACACCTTTTGGGTTGCCATAAATTTTGCCGTTTTTCACAGCATTTGAGCCTGAAAATGCAGGGTGCTCTTTAACATTTTTAATTAAAGAGTCTGTGTCATTGCCGCCAACGATGATGATATCTGGGTTTGCATTGATGATCTCTTCAGCTGTTAGCTCGATCATAGATCCCTCTTTTGATACTGCGTTTTTACCGCCAGCTAAATTTATCCAAGTGTTTTGAATAGTATTTGTACCATCAACTTTTAATAAATTTGCGCCACCAAGAAGGTGAAGTACTTTTGGACGCTTGTCAGCTGGGATATTTTTTGTTTTGGCTTCTACAAATTTTGAGTTCTCATGGATCTTGTTTGAAAGCTTTTCAGCCAAAGCTCTAGCCTTGTCAGTGCCGATAACTTCAGCTGTTGCGTAGATACTCTTCTCCATATCTGGGTAGTCTCTATATATCATATTTACCGCACTAAAGCCATTTTTAGTAAGCTCTTCTTGGTAATTTTTGCTAGAAACTATGACAACATCAGGTGCTAGCTTAACTAGCTCTTCTACTTGAATATCTTTGCCATTTAGCGCAGCTGGTAGGTCTTTTACCTTTGGATAGACAAGGGCAAACCATTTGTTCTTCTTGATAAGATCTGTCGTTGTGACTACTTTATCCATACCACCAAGTGCTAGGATGATCTCGTTGTTTGCATGCCAAAGCGCAGCGATCTTTTCTACCTTTTCAGGTACGCTTACTTTGACACCTTGCATATCAGTGATGCTTCTTGCAGACTCAGCTGCGTTTAGGCTAAGAGCCATAAATAATGAAGCAACAAGGCTAAATTTGGTTACTTTATGCATAAAATTTGTTTGCATATTTTTTCCTTTATTTTTGAAGTATAAACATATATGTTAATAATATTTATATTAATTCTATGTAAATTTTGCATATACATTATGAAGAATTTGCATATATTGTAAATTCTTATAAAACTAATGGGATAAATTCTCTCCTCTTATTGACATATGTCATTATTTGTTTTTTTAAAATGAGATAAACTTCGCCTTAAAATTTTTAAAAAAAGGAGAATCAATGCGTGAATACAAAAAGTATTGGCTAGCACTTGTTGCAGTACTAGTAATTTGCTTTAGTATTTTAGGCTACTACGGCGTTGAAGTTTATAGAAGCTCGCCACCAGTTGTAAATTTTACAGATGAGAATGGCAATGTCGTGATCGACAAAGAGAGCATCTATAAAGGTCAAGAGGCCTGGCAAAGCATAGGAGGTATGCAAGTTGGCTCTGTTTGGGGACACGGCGCATATCAAGCACCTGATTGGAGTGCGGACTGGCTTCACAAAGAGTTAGTTATATTTTTAGAGTTAAAAGCAGATGAAATTTATCACTCAAAATATGCTGACTTAAATGATGAGCAAAAGGCAAATCTAAAAGTTCTACTTAAAAAAGAGTACCGAGAAAATGGCGTAAAAGACGATAAGATCGTACTTAGCAGCGATAGATTAAAGGCTATGAAACAAGTAAGCCAAGAGTATTCATCACTTTTTGGAAATGATCCTAAGTTTAAATCTTTAAGAGAAGCTTATGCGATGAAAGAAAATACTCTTCCAAATGCTTCTGATAGAGATGATCTTAATAACTTTTTCTTCTGGTCAGCCTGGGCAACCGCAGCAAACAGACCTAACAGCGATGCTACATACACAAACAACTGGCCACATGAGCCACTAATTGATAATGTACCAACAAGCGAAAATATCTTTTGGTCAATCGCAAGCGTTGTAATACTTATTGCTGGTATTGGATTTCTTGTTTGGTTTAGCTCTTTTTATGGTAAAAAAGATGATGAAAAGTTGGAAGCTATTAGCGAAGATCCACTTAGTAAATTAAGCCTAACTCCATCTCAAAAAGCTCTTAAAAAATATCTTTTTGTGACTTTAGCTCTTTTTGCATTCCAAATTTTAATAGGCGGCTTTACAGCTCACTATACAGTCGAAGGACAAGAATTTTACGGTATAAATTTATCAGCTTATATTCCTTATTCACTTGCTAGAACATGGCACATTCAGGCTAGTATCTTCTGGATTGCGACAGGATTTTTAGCAGGCGGTCTTTTCCTAGCACCTATTATAAATGGCGGTAAAGATCCAAAATTCCAAAAGCTTGGCGTAGATTTGCTATTTTACGCACTACTAATCCTTGTAGTTGGCAGTTTTGCTGGCGAGTATTTAGCGATCGCAAATATTATGCCTATAAATTTAAGCTTCTGGTTTGGACACCAAGGATATGAATATATCGAGCTTGGACGTGTTTGGCAAATTATTTTATTTGTTGGCCTTGTCATTTGGATGCTACTTTTACTTCGCGGATTTATCGGCGGATTTAAGAACAAAGGTGACAAAAATTTACTTGCTATCTTTGCAGCTTCAGCAGTTGCAGTTGGATTATTTTACGGAGCAGGATTATTTTATGGCCAAAGAAGTCCACTTCCAGTGATGGAATACTGGCGCTGGTGGGTTGTACACCTTTGGGTTGAAGGCTTTTTTGAGGTATTTGCTACCGCTTCACTTGCTTTTGTATTTGTTAGTCTTGGTCTTGTTTCAAAGAGATTTGCTACGTTTTCAACACTTGCGAGCGCATCACTTTTTTTAGTGGGCGGAATTCCAGGAACTTTCCACCACTTATATTTTGCAGGCACTACAACACCTATAATGGCAGTTGGTGCTAGCTTCTCAGCACTTGAGGTAGTTCCTCTTGTATTGCTTGGCGCCGAAGCTTATGAGCACTATAGACTTCAGTTTGCTCAAACTTGGGCTAAGACATTAAAATGGCCACTTTACTGCTTTATAGCAGTTGCTTTCTGGAATATGCTAGGTGCTGGTGTATTTGGATTTTTAATCAATCCTCCAATTTCACTATTTTATATCCAAGGCCTAAATACGACTCCAGTTCACGGACATGCTGCACTATTTGGTGTTTATGGATTTTTGGCACTTGGATTTGTTTGGCTAGTAGCTACTTATCTATTCAAAGGTCAAGAATTTGATGAAAAACTTATGAAAGTAGGTTTTTGGGGCCTAAATATAGGTCTTATGCTAATGATCGTACTTTCGTTGCTTCCAATAGGAATTTATCAAGCATTTGCGAGCCTAGAGCATGGTATGTGGTATGCAAGAAGCGCTGAGCTTTTACAACAATCACACTTGCAAAATTTAAGATGGGTAAGAATGATTGGCGATACGATTTTAATAATCGGTGGAATCAGCTTCTTTGCGCAACTTCTAAAATTCATGCTTAATAAAAAAGCTTAAAACTAAAGGGGTATTTTGCCCCTTTATTAAGCTATCTTTTCATAAAATAACGCAAATTTAAAGGAAAGAAATGATTACATTTTTTAAAAGAATTTGCGTTATTTTTATCGTACTCTTACACTCTTTTTTAGCTCTTGTAGTTGATTATTCATTTCCACACTATGCAAATGTGCAAATCACAGGTGGCGATGTCAAACGTATGGACAAAGATGGTATCATTGATGCTAAAAATCCAGCTGATGGCCCTACTAGAGATGTTTATTTTGTCTACACTAAAGATTCTAATAATTCAAATAAAGTCATGGCTTATAGAAATGAAGATACTGCATGGGGATTTCCGTTTTATTTTAAATTTAACTCAGCTGATGTACAAGCCAAAGCTCAAGGCTTTGCAAATAGCGATAAAAACGTAACTGTAAAATATTATGGATATAGAATTTCTATGCTTCAAGAGTTTAGAAATGTCATCTCACTAAAAGAGAGCGGTACTGATACTAGTTGGCCGGTAGCTAGCTATGTATTTTACTTTATCTTATTTATCTCGCTAATCATTTGGATAAGAAAGATAAATAAGGCCTTTAGACCAAAAACTAGTGAAAATTTAGAGAAATAGATAGTATTTGTTTTAGTTATTTGATATTTTAAAAATCAAAAAGAGAGCTTTATCTCTCTTTTATCTTTAAAAATTTCTAGTACTATCAAACATTTTTAGCTCGTTTGCTCTGCTATATTATTTACCACATTCATCTACGTTTTTCCAGCTTGTAAAGTAAAATTCCACATCCAGATGCTTAAAATTATTTTTAAGAAAATCGCCCACTTTTTTTATGGCATGTAATTCTTTGCCTTGCCATTCATCAGTTGTAACCTAGTTTATGTCGTCTTGTATCTAGATCTATCTTATGTAGGGATATCTATTCTATAAAATTTTAGGCACTTTTTGATTTTAAAGCACTCTTTCATTATGTTTGGACGTTGAGTTAAAAACCAAAATTGATAATTTGATAAGGTTTTTATAACTCTGATAATCTAATCAACAAAGCTAAATAAAAATTACTCATAAAATTTATAAAAATATAGTTGGCTTTTAAGGCTTAAAGGTTTGCTTAAATACTTGGGTAAAATTTTAAATTTAAAGTTATCTTGATAGAGCTTAACACCTTTTTGAAAATTTAAAGCCATTTGCTAGCGTATCAGTTTTTATAACAGGACTTTTTAGATTTCAGAAAGAAAATTTATAGTGAGTTAGCATAAATTTTAGGGGCAAAGCTGCCCCTAATTTTAGTAAAGACCGAAAGTTCCGTCTGTTCTTTTATAGATCACACGCATTTTTGCGTCAACATCGTTAAATACGTAAAATTGTTTATCACTTGATTTTAGTTTCTCAAGTGCTTCTTCAACTTCAAGTGGTTTATAAATTTCAAGTTCCATAGGCACGATCTCTTCAACACCTTCGATCTTTTCTTCACCTATTCTTGAGCGAAATTCTTTATCGTCAGCCTTGCCTTTAACAGTAAATTTCTTATCATGCTCTCTTCTTAAAACTTTTGATGCTTTTTCGATAGCAAGATCGATCGCAGCGTAAAGATCTTTATCTTTTTGGCGAACGACTATCGTATCTTTATGGGCCATATTTAGAGAAAATTCTGCATTAAAGCCTTTTTTTCCTTGTTTTTCATCGGCTGCTACAACACATCTTGCTGAGATGATGTCGAGATTGTATTTGCCAAGCGTATCAAAAGCGTCTTGGATATAGTTTTTGATTGGCTCTGTTAGCTCAAATTGTTTTCCTACAATGCTTATGTTCATCGTAATCTCCTTTATAGAAAGTAAGATGATTATAACACGCTAAAACTAAAAACAAATTAAACTAAAATCTTTATAAAATTTTAAAGTTTCTGAAGAGTTCGTTTGTGAAAATTTATAGGATTTGGCGTTTTTTTATCTTTTGATATTACAAAAACATCAAAGATCATGTTGCCAGTACTTGCGACTCCGTTTGTTCCTGGCATGATGGTCGGTGGAGTGCATATACCGATATCGCCAAAGTAAGTTATTTTTACTTTAAAGTCGAACATATCGTTAAATTCTCCATTTACTTTATCTAAGCATTTGTTTGAGAAATCAGTTCTAAAAATTTCAAACATCGCATACTCTGCTGCTGCTTGAGCAACGAGCTGTGCTTGCTCTCTTAGATAAATTTCACTGCTTTGTCTAGCTGATGTGCTAGCTATCGAAAGAGCAAGAGTGCTGATAGAGGCTGCTACAACTAGAAAAAATATCGCTGCTATTAACGTAAATCCTTTTCTCATTAATAAACCGCCTTTGACTTGCAAATGGTTATTTCTGATTTTTCTGCTTTAAGGCAGAGCTTTAGCGCGATGACACCATTTTTTTCCGTGAAGACAAATCTTGTTACATGTTTAGCTAGTGTTGCACTTTCGGCTTTGATATCCTTTGTAGATGTTGAGCTAAATTTTTTAAAGCCTTCGTTTAGCCATGGCCTATAGTTGTAGTAAATTTTAAGGTCAAAAGAGCCGTTTTGTACATCCTCGGCACTTTGCTCAGCTGGTGCTATGGCAATGGCTGTGTAAGCTAGCTTATACTGCTCTGAAATTTTTTTATTTTTAAAATCACTTGAAATTTTAAGCGTGTCGATTGATTGTATGCCTACTTTTGCGATATCTAAGTGCCTTTGGTCTAAATTTTCTTGATAGCCAAAGCTGCTACCAACTCTATAAAGTATGCTAGAAAATATCGCTACTAAACCGCCATTTTCATTATCGGCGTTTATACACCTAGAGCCGCTATTTGCATCTTCTTCATCACTATCATTTTCGCAGGTCAAGTCCATTACACCATTTTTAAAAGCGTCATTAAATTTGCTTCCAGGGCTTTTTAATCCATTTGCAACAGAGCTATTTGCAAGATCTACATATCCGCTATATATGCCTTCTTCGATGATAGGATCCCCGTTAGTATCATCTCCTTTATATTCGTTTATACCATCAAATAGCTCATAAGCAGCTGGGATAAATTCTAAAATTTCAAAGTCACTACTTAAATTTACACCACTATCATTTAGAGCTAGGTAATCTCCATTTTTTTTTCTAGCGATAACGCTTTGTTTGATTCTGTGGCTAAGTAGCATTGAAATTTGCTCTAGAGCGATTTCGCTTTGTGTTTCTAGTTCGTTTATTACTTTGCTTTGAAAATAGTTTTGATATAAATTCATAAGCGTGTTAAAGCTCATAAGTGAGATAACACCAAGTACGGTGATGACTATTATTAGCTCAATTAATGTAAAAGCTTTTTTTGTTTTTTTCATTTCCATTCTTTTACACTTAGAGTGCTACTTTCACCTATGTTAAAGGCATATCCATAAAGTACGCTTTTGCTCTCTTTTGTAGTTTTCATAGTCGTATCTAGCTTTATCTGTAAAACGTCACTATCGTTTAAAGGAGTGCTAACTACAAATTTATCAGCTCCATTTGTTATGGTTGGAGTCGTTTCTGTATCTATGATAAAGTCACGTTTAGTGGTGCTAGCGGTTGGTGAGATGGATTTTTGAGTATTGAAATTTTTGATAGACTTTACTTTAAAATTTACGCTTTTGATTGATTCTGGAAGCTTTGAATCACTAGGTCTTGTGGCACATGCAGATGAATTTTGCACCGGATACGCAAGTATCCTATGTCCTTCACCTTTTACACCGCTTTTTTCATAAAAATCTGGATTTGCCCCTTGGTCGCAGATAATAAGAGGAAAAATTATAGCCTCTTGAGTGGTTATAGATGATGGCATGGTATTTTTACCGGCTATTAAGACTTGATCACTAAATGGTGCTTTTAATATTAATGACATATAAGTTTTAGCATTCATTAGTCCTTCTTGCATTAAGGATTGCTCGCTTAAATTTGAAGTAGTTCTTACTGCTAGTGGCAAGCTTGCACTTACTATGGCTACTACAAGCACTGACAAGATAAGCTCTATCAATGAAAAGCCACCTCTTTTTACCACTCTATTCTCCTGTTTGTCTTATCGCTTATATCTAGGTTACTATCACTATTAGATTTTACTCCTATAAAACCTCCAACTGCGCCGCTTGTCTTATCTTCTATGTTATTGCTCTTTAGGACTTTACCAGCCCATTCGCCATTTGGTACTAGAAAATTTAGATTAAAATTATTTGTTTCGGTTTTCTCATCAAATTCACTATAAAGAAGCCAGCTAGGTGCTCTCATTTTAGCCACATCGGTAACTGCCGAAGGGTTTCTTATAAAAATTATCTGCTCGCCATTGCTTATGCTACTTACATCATTTCTTAAAACAGTGCCGCTGTAAGTATTTGTAAAGCTAAAGTCATGATAGTTAAGTACTCCTGCGCTGTGTTTTGGATTGGTAGCCCAAAATGGTGCTGCTGGAAAGTCTTGCCACAGTTTGCCATTATCTTTCATATAGATATTTTTATTGCATCCATCGCAGTAGGCACCATAATAAATTTTGGCATAAAAGCCACTATAAAGCCCTTC
Source organism: Campylobacter concisus (assembly GCF_902460705.1). Lineage (GTDB taxonomy): Bacteria > Campylobacterota > Campylobacteria > Campylobacterales > Campylobacteraceae > Campylobacter_A > Campylobacter_A concisus_Z. Next base: position 173,422 of record NZ_CABPUP010000002.1, read on the forward strand.
ATAAAATGGTGCATAAACCCTACCAAAGTAAAATTTTGCCGTTGTTTCTGTTGCTGGTTTTTCATATTTTTTTACTGTATCGGTACTATCTGACATGCCGCTAAAGCTAAAATCATTACTTGAAATAGTAAAAGGATTTTTAGCATGATTTACTTTTCTTTCAAAATTAAAATATACTTCACCTTTGCCTACGCCATTTACAAAAGTATTTTTCTCTACATAAAATGTTGATTTTGTAGCACTTGGATCTATTGCTTTTCTAGTATTTGAGCCAGGAATTTCAAAAAATAAAATTTCTTCATTTGCTTTTGGTAATGTGCCGGCATTGCCATCGTTATCTGTAAAATTTAAAGGAACTCTGTCTAGCTTTATATCAAAGTTCATATTTTTTGCATAGCAATCTTCATTATAAAGTTTTGCTGGGTCATCGTTAAACAACCTAGCAGTTACTTCAAAGTCAAGCTTTGCTTTTTGTATGCCTTCATTATCAAGGTATGTTATATCGTTATCTTTTGTTATCTTTAACTTGCTTATTTGTATATCTTTTGGCCTAAATAAATAATCTCTATTGCCTTCTAGCTTTATACTACATCCGATCCTTCCTTCTTGAGCAGTGTCTTGTGATGGATCGTTGCTAATTGAGTTTTTTACACAATCATCAGCTCTTGATGGTGTATGTTGATCAGTTATTGTATAGTCTTTGTCTAATACATAAAAATATGTATCACCTATATCTGAGTAAGAGAAGCCAACAGGTCCACTTGATGTGTGACGGAAAATTTTACCCAATGCTTTATTTGGATCGTTAAAATCTACGCTTAGTTTGTTCTCGCTCTCTATAATGCTAGGATCGCAAGTCGCACTATATGCTGGTACAAGTTTTATCTCTCCATTTGAGCCACTTATGTTGTTTATATATCCATTTGCTAAGCCACTATCAAGAGGTTTCATAGCTGCAAGAGCAATGTTATTATAAACTTTGCCGCCTATTAAAACATTGTTATTATTTATCGTATTCTTGTCGGTATCCCATAGCCTAAAGTGACTTGGTCTTATAGCAAAATCATCTAATTTTTCGCATTCAACCTTTGTAGTATTTGTCACTGGATCAAGATGAGAAATTCTAAATTTTACGCTTTTATAGGCTCTATCAATACTAATACCTGATAACAAAATATCAGTTACGCCATTAAATGTTATATCTTGTTCATATAAATTTGTTGGAGCACTGCAAGACTCGACCAACTCTACTTTTACATCTACTGGGGCATCTGGTACTTTTTTATTGCCATCTGTATCATAGTTTGTGATATAGACATTAAATGGCGTAGAAACGATTTTAGTTAGAAGTCTATTTTTAAATTTAGTTTTAAAAGCCGCTGAGCCATCGTCTTGTCTATTGCTTACGACGAAATTATTTGGACTGGCACTAACGCCTAAAGTAATGTTGTAATTTTGATTGCTACATCTTCTTATGTATGTGTCATAGGGCTGTAAATTTATATCAGCATTTGCAACTGTGGCTTTGTAGCTATTTGGCTCAAATTTAGACTTAAGGGTGGTTTCATATATGGCATAAGCGTAGTTGCCTTGATGAATTAGCATTTCTCCACCCTTATTTGCAGCCGCACCTTGTCCTAAATAAAAAGTTAAGTCATTTCCGCTTAATTGCTGCAAGCCTGTGTTGTCGTTATAGTGTACCTGTCCTGACATAGTAAGCAGATCACTAGGCCCTTGTGATGCTTTATCTGCGTATATGTAAGTTGAGTTTGGATTATAAATTTGACTTGGATCTATTGTAGCTTTTAGAGCAAAGTCTTGGGCAGCTTCATTAGTATTGTTTGTAACTTCAACGAAAGTTTTTAAAATAGTATTTGCTGGCACTACCGTTGGAGTATTTTCTTGCACCTTTGTAAAAGTACTATCGCTAGGTTTTTTCGCATAAATATATTCCATATAACAAACATCTGGCTTATATATACGAGTAGAAAAGCCAACTAGAGCTAAATTTATACGGTCAGCACTTACAACATTAGCACCGCCTGAATTTTTAATCGTTGTAACTGTAAATTTTATATCCGCTTCTTTTTGAGCATATGACATTTTGTCCGATATATCAAATATATCCAAGTCTGCTTGGGAGTGAAATTTTTTACCTGGATTTATAAGTTGTCCAAATTTTGTCATAGTTGAGTTAAATTGATCACCTTTTGCATTGTATTTGCTGGTTATGCTCAGATAGCTACCTTCGTTTTCTATTTCAATATTCTCACCTTTTGTTTCTGGCTTTCCGCCAAAAGAAAACATTGTAAGCGTAGCATTTATATCGCCTGCTTTTGGTGTATAGATATTTTCAAATTTTACATCTACGGTTGAGCTCTTTACAGTACCAAACGGATCGCTTGACTTCATCCAGTCTGCTGCAAGTCTTTCTAATCCATCAAATATACTAACAAGCTTTGGCTCTATATTGTTTGCTGCAGCGGTTTTATCATCAAAGTCATAAATGATGACTAAACTCCAAGCCGCAAATTGTGGTGCAATGGATTGTATCCAGTAGCCATTTTGCCCTTGAACTGGTGAGAATAGTAGCGTGCCGTATGTTTTTTTTAATTTTCTATTAGTGGAATTGTTTACCTTATATATGCCATCATTTGGGTCTATAAATTCATCACTAAAGGGAATCGTAGTTGATCTGATATTACCAGCATAAAATGTCCTATCTGACTCACTAGTACCAAGAGAATCTCTAACTATATCTGTTACATCAGCGCTTGCTACATATTGGTAGTTTATTCCAGCCTTTACATAGTAGCTATTAGACTCGTTTTGATTGTATGATTCAAGAGTCATTGATTTTGGTTTATACTCACTAAATGAACCAAACCAAAAGACATCTTTTGGATCAGCATCTATTGTGATTGCATTTTTTCCAGGAGCTTTAAAATCAATCCTGCTATATCCTTTTATGTAATTTAAGGCGCTTACATATAAATTTGACCCAAGATTTTTTATTGCCCAGTTTTGATAAAGAGAACCACCCCAGTAAAGTCTGGCATAGACCACATTTTTACCTTTTAAATTATTTTGTATAAAGGTATTTTTCTCACTAAAATCAAATGTGGAAGAGGATGAATTTTGACAATAAGGATACTTGCTAGGATTATAAATATATGTTTTTTGACAAAGCGTGTAATTACTAGACGTAAAACTACCAGTATTTAAAAATAGTCTATCGGCGGTAGATGATGTTTTTGTTACGTTAGATGGATCTGGAACAAAATTATATCCAGTGTATTGTGGAATCATAATAGTAGCACCAATGGTAGCTATATCACCATTTACTCTGGTATTTAGATTGCCATTTATTGATCTTTGTCTTAAGCCTTTAGAGTGATCATCCCACATGCCTATTAATGATCGTTGATTCCATGGAGAAAATTGCTCAACGTAAATATGATAGTGATCTTGTGCTACACCTGAGACAAAGTTGTTAGTATCTATCGTCCAAGTTCTATCAGATTTTCTTATGCAATGTGGGATATTTTTAGAAGAGTTATCTTGGTACTCTTCAGCATCTATAAAGCAAGAATAGTTTGCTCCACTACAACCAATAGATGCTGCTTCTGCTGTCGTACAAGCTCTGGGTGCACAAAAACCAAATGTGACAATAAAACAGAGTAAGTATGCTATCTTCACAACAAATCCTCTAAATAACAATAAAAAATCTTTCCTTAGATTTTCTAAAAGCTTTTAGCTACTATTTTTGTATAAAATTTTCTATCATTTCAGCTTGCCCATACTGAGGATATTTGGCAATGTCTAAAACGACTTGAGATAAGGTCATATTATCCATATTGAAAACGATAGGAGCTATAAAATTTACAGTTGATTTTTCAAGTGGGAGTGCAACAACGATAATGTTATAAATTCTAAGTTGAGAGCTTTCTTTAATCTCCATAAGATCTTCATAATAGCTTGGAATATCGAATTCGTAGCTTCTTAATGCAAAAGGATTTATCATCGTAAAAGATGTCTCATCATCTTTGCTTGCTAGCTTAACAAAAAATTTATCAAGTTCAATTAACTCCATCGTCTTAATATGCTCAAAGCCTAAAATAGGGCTTTTAACACTAAAAATCATACTAACTCCTATTTTGTAAAGTTGCCGTATTTTATCATAGTTTTAAAAAATTTATACAAAAATAATAGCAAAAAATGTAGAATACGAGGATTTAAACTTTTTAAGGAAAAGCATGAAAAGATTTTCTAAATTTCTAGCAGTTGTAGCTCTTTTGGGGCTTTTTAGTGGTTGTGCTGAAAAATATACCGAGCTTTACAATCTAACTCCTGATGAGTGGTATGCTCAGGTTATCGCTGATATAAAAGATGGTGATCTTGAAGCGGCTGATAAACACTATGTTTCAATGGCAAGCGAACACGTAGCAAGCCCGCTTTTGGAGCAAATTTTACTTATCCTTGCCCAAGCACATGCAAACGATGAAGAGTATCTAATGGCAAATCACTATCTTGACGAGTACATCAAAAGATATGGTGATAACGGCCCAAAAACAGAGTTTGCTCAGTATCTAAAGATAAAAGCAAATTTTGACTCATTCACTCAGCCAAACCGCAACCAAAAACTTATGGAAGATAGCGTAACAGAGATCGAGAAATTTCTTTATATGTATCCAAATACTGAATATAAGCCACTTATTGAGACTATGCTTATTAAATTCAAACTCGCGCTTTACTTCCTAGATATGCAAATAGCAGATCTTTATAATAGGACCGGTCGTGATGTTTCGGCTAAAATTTACGAGGAAAAGCTTGAAGAGTCACCGTTTAGAAATTCTGACCTTATCAAGCCTGATGTAGCATGGTATAGAAAACTGTTTGAATAGGAGAAATTTTGCAAATAAACGAAAATAAAGGCTTCCCAACCGAAATCCCCATTATCGTTGAGGATGAGCTATTTTTATATCCATTTATGATAACTCCGCTTTTTTTAAGCGATGATGAAAATTTAAAGGCACTTGAACTCGCCATACAAGAAGAGACTCCGATCCTTGTGGTGCCTACAAAGCCTCAGCAAGACGGTGCTAGAGACTTTGATGGTATCTATGATGCTGGTGTTATCGGCACGATAATGCGCCGTGTTCCGCTACCTGATGGACGCGTTAAGGTGCTATTTCAGGGCATTAATAAAGGTAAAATTTTAAAACAATCAGGCATAAACCCACTTCGGGCTATCGTTGATATGCTCCATGTCAAACGTCCATCTCAGGTCAAAACTGATGCGCTAATCGTTGTTTTAAGAGAAAAAGTAAGAGAGCTTTCGCAGTTTAGCCACTTTTTTCCACCAGATCTTTTAAAGACGATCGATGAGAGTGCTGAAGCGATCAGGGTTTGTGATCTAGTCTCAAGCGCACTTCGCCTAAAAAAACAGATTGCCTATAGTTTTTTTGTAGAGGAAAATTTAGAGCAACGCCTACTAAAGCTCATCGACTACGTTATCGAAGAGATCGAGGCAAATAAGCTTCAAAAAGAGATCAAAAATAAGGTCCATTCAAAGATCGATAAGACAAATAAAGAGTACTTTTTAAAAGAGCAGCTAAAGCAAATTCAAGCCGAGCTTGGAGCGGATACTAGCCGTGAAGAGGAGCTTGAGGAGTACCGCAAAAAGCTTGATGCGAAGAAGAAATTTATGGCTGAAGACGCTTATAAAGAGATCAAAAAGCAAATAGACAAGCTCTCGCGCATGCACCCAGACTCAGCTGACGCAAACACTTTGCAAAGCTACCTTGACTGGGTTTTAGAAATTCCATTTGAAAATATAGCTAAGAAAAAGTCCTCTATCACCGAGGTGAGCAAGCATTTAAATGCCGATCACTACAGCCTTGAAAAGCCAAAAGAGCGCATCGAGGAGTATTTTGCTTTGCGTGAGCTTTTGGAGCTTAGAGGCGTTGGCGAAAAGGTAAATAATGGCGCTATTTTATGCTTTGCAGGCCCTCCAGGCGTGGGCAAAACAAGCCTTGCAAACTCGATCGCAAAGGCGCTAAAGCGTGAACTAGTTAGGATCGCGCTTGGTGGACTTGAGGATGTAAACGAACTAAGAGGCCACCGCCGCACCTACATAGGCGCTATGCCAGGGCGTATCGTGCAGGGGCTCATAGAAGCCAAGCAGATGAATCCAGTAGTGGTTCTTGATGAGATCGATAAGGTTGGCAGAAGCTACAGAGGCGATCCGACCGCGGTTTTACTTGAAATTTTAGATCCTGAGCAAAATAATAAATTTAGAGACTACTACTTAAATTTCAACATCGATCTTAGTAAGATCATCTTTATCGCCACGGCAAATGATGTGAGTATGATACCAGCCGCACTTCGAGATAGGATGGAGTTTATCGAGCTTAGCTCATACACCCCACAAGAGAAATTTGAGATCGCTAAAAAATATCTCTTGCCTCAGGAGCTCAAAAAGCACGGGCTAAAACCAAGTGATGTGAACATCAGCAAAGAGGCACTTGAGCTAATCATCAGCGACTACACAAGAGAGAGTGGTGTGCGAAATTTACGCCGCAGGATCGCTGATATACTAAGAAAAGTCGCCAAAAATATCCTCACCAAAAAGAACGAAGGCAAGATCAGCGTCACGGCTAAAAATTTAAAAGAGTTTTTAGAGAAAAAGGTCTATGAGATCGAGCCAGCGGACAAGAAAGACCAGATCGGCTTGGTAAATGGCCTTGCGTGGACGAGTGTAGGTGGCGACGTGCTAAGGATAGAGGCTATCAGGATCCAGGGCAAAGGCAATATGCAGATCACTGGCCAGCTAGGCGACGTGATGAAAGAGAGCGCGCAGATCGCGTTTAGCGTGGTAAAAGTGCTAATCGATAACAAAAAACTCAAAGTACCTATGGCGATCGTGCCAAAACTAGATGACGATAAGCGTAAACTCGAAGCCAGCGATGTTTATAGGCGCTATGACCTTCACTTACACGTGCCAGAGGGCGCGGTGCCAAAAGACGGACCAAGCGCTGGCATCACGATGGCAACTGCGATCGCATCGATATTAACCGATACAAAGGTAAGACACGACATAGCAATGACTGGTGAGATCACGCTAACTGGTAGAGTGCTACCGATCGGTGGTCTAAAAGAGAAGCTCATTGCTGCTCACAAAGCCGGTATCAAAACAGCTCTGATACCTCGTAAAAACTACGACCGCGATCTTGTAGATATACCAGCTGAAGTAAAGGGTGATATGAAGATCATTGCCGTAGATACGATAGAGGATGTTTTGAAAAACGCTCTTGTAGCTAAAAAATAATTTTTCTCTAGTCCTAAGTAAGATTAGGGCTAGAGAAATTTATAAATTTTGACGATTCTAAAATCCAAACAAAAAGCCATATAACGCATAAAAGCAATTAATAATTTAAACATTATAAGCACATGCAGCACACTAGAGAAAAACAAATTTTAAAATTTATGAGCGAGCATATCACGCTTCGATTTCAGTGACAAGCAAATAATAAAACCTGAATTTGGTAAGTTGCTAAGACAAGTGAGTAAAGTTTTAAAATTTGCAAATTTGCTTTGTTAAATCAAATGAGTGTCAAGTAAATTTTAAAATTTCATAAACGAGTAATTTCGGCTCTAAAATTTGAACAAAGTGGTAAGCGGATTTAGATTTTAGTTCTTGCGAGTGAATGAAATTTTAAAATTTGTAAAGACAGCTTGATTAAATTTGTAAATTCCTTTTTATTCAAAAGAGAGACAATGGGGCTTGAATTATGAGGACGTCCTCTTATCTCACTTTTTAAATCCGCTAGATCCCTCACATTCAAGATGTATACAATGGCGCTAAAGCACTGCATGCGTTTCAAATACTCTGATAAATTTTAAAAATGTTCGCTTGTAAATTTTAAAATTTTATGGACTTTTATTTTGCTGTAAATTTTTAGCTATTTATGCTTTGCTTCATGCTCTAAAAGCCAAATTTTAGTTGGTAGACCATCTCCGCCAGAGTATCCGCCAAGCCCACTGATAGCTAGCACTCTGTGGCAAGGGACGATGATAGGCACTGGGTTTTTAGCATTGGCCGAGCCTGCTGCTCGGTAGGCATTTTTGTGGCCTACGGCAAGTGCAAGAGCTGCGTATGTAGTCGTTTCTCCGTATGGTACTTTTTGTAAGGCCTCATAAATTTTTGCTCTAAAATTAGTTGTTTTTATATCAAGCTTCACGCTAAATTTTTTAAGCTTGCCATTAAAATAAGCCTCTAGCTCATTCAAGCAAAGCTTTAAATTTTCATCTTTTACCGCTATTTTTTCAAATTTATCTACAAAATTTATCTCGCAAATTCCATTTTTGCTGGCAACGATTTCTAAAATTCCAATGGGGGATTTTAGGTAAGCTTTTGACACATTTGCTCCTTGAAATTTGAAAATTTGGGCAAATTTTACTTTAGTTTGCTTTGCTTTTTGATAAAATGCAAGCAAAACTAGCGATTTTTAGACTAAAAATAACGAGCAAAAAACCACAAAGGAATTTTATGAGCTTTTTTACCGACTACGAAAAACACGTGAGTGAGCGAAAAAAAGAGGGCGTGCCACCGCTTGCATTAAATGCCAAGCAAACAAATGAAGTTTGCGAGCTAATAAAGCTTGCCAGCAAGTCTAGCGGCGATGAAAAAGCACAAAGCGAGCTAAAATTTCTTATAAGTTTGCTTGAAACTCGTATCAATCCCGGCGTTGATGACGCAGCGAAGATAAAGGCAAACTTTCTTGGTGAAGTGATAGATGGGCTTGCTGTTAGCGGTCTTGACGCTATGCGTGCCATTAAAATTTTAGGCAAGATGCTTGGCGGATATAACGTGGAAATTCTGGTGCGAGCTCTAAAAAATAGCGACGAAACTATCGCAAGCACTGCTGCAAATGAGCTAAAAAATATCATCCTGGTGCATGAATATTTTGATGAGATAGTAAAACTAAGTAGCAACAATAAATTTGCAAAAGATGTACTTGCTTCTTGGGCAAATGCGGAGTGGTTTACGCATAAAAAGCCAATCGAAACCTGTATAAACGCAGTCGTTTTTAAGGTACCAGGTGAGACAAATACTGATGACCTAAGTCCAGCGAGCGAGGCCTATACAAGGGCCGACATACCACTTCATGCAAAAGCAATGCTTGTTAAAAAGATGCCTGAAGGCTTAGAAATCCTAAAGGAGCTAAAAAGTCGTGGCAAAAGCGTAGCGTATGTTGGTGACGTGGTTGGCACTGGCAGCAGCAGAAAGAGCGGCATAAACTCGATCCAGTGGCATTTGGGCGATGAGATAGAGGGTGTGCCAAACAAAAAAACGGGCGGCATCGTGATAGGCACTACTATAGCTCCGATATTTTTTAATACCGCTGAAGATAGTGGTGCACTGCCGATAGTTGCAAACGTAAATGAGCTTGAGATGGGCGATGAGATAGAAATTTATCCATTTAAAGGCGAAATTTATAAGCTTGCAGGCACTGAGAAAAAACTCGTGGCGAATTTTAAACTTAGTCCAAACACCCTAAGCGATGAGATAAGAGCGGGTGGCAGGATACCACTTATGATAGGACGTCAAGTGACCAAAAAGGCCAGAGAGGCCTTGGGGCTTGGCGAGGAGCAAATTTTTATAAAGCCAGATCAGCCAAAAGAGCAGAGCGGTGGATATACGCTGGCTCAAAAGATAGTCGGTAAGGCTTGCGGCGTAGCTGGCGTGATAGCTGGGGCTTATGTGGAGCCAGAAATTTTAACTGTTGGCTCGCAAGATACGACTGGGCCGATGACTAGAGATGAGATAAAAGAGCTTGCTAGCCTTAGTTTTGGCGCGGATTTTGTTTTGCAAAGCTTTTGCCATACGGCCGCTTACCCAAAGCCAAGCGATCTTGTGATGCATGAGGGCCTACCAAAATTTATAAATTTACGTGGCGGTGTGAGTCTAAAGCCAGGCGATGGTGTCATCCACTCGTGGCTAAATCGCATGGTACTGCCTGATACGGTGGGCACTGGAGGCGATAGTCACACGAGATTTCCTATTGGCATTAGTTTTCCAGCGGGCAGCGGCCTAGTGGCGTTTGCAGCGGTACTTGGGATGATGCCACTAAATATGCCAGAGTCAGTTTTGATCAAATTTAAAGGCGAGCTAAAAGATGGCGTGACGCTTAGGGATCTAGTCAATGCGATACCGTATTTTGCGATCAAAAAAGGGCTTTTAAGCGTTGAAAAGAAAAATAAAAAGAATGTTTTTGCGGGCAAAATTTTAGAGATAGAAGGGTTAGAGAGCCTAAAAGTGGAGCAGGCATTTGAGCTAAGTGACGCTTCGGCTGAGCGCTCGGCGGCTGCTTGCGTGGTAAATTTAAGCGAGGCTAGCGTAGTGGAGTATGTTCGCTCAAACGTTGCGCTAATTGATGCGATGATAAAAGCAGGGTATGAGAGCCATGAGACGCTTGCTAGACGAAAAGAGAAGATGCAAAAATGGCTAGAAAACCCAACGCTTTTAAGAGCCGACAAGGATGCAAGTTACGCTGAAATTTTAGAAATTGATCTAGCTCAGATAGATGAGCCGATTTTGGCGTGTCCAAATGACCCAGACGATGTGGCAACGCTAAGTGAAATTTTAGCTGATGACAAAAGAGTGCATAAAATAGATGAAGTTTTTGTGGGAAGCTGTATGACAAATATCGGCCATTACAGGGCACTTGCTAGAATTTTGGAGCACGAGAGTAAGCTTACAACTAGGCTTTGGATAGCACCGCCGACAAAGATGGACAAAAGCACACTTGAAAATGAAGGCGTTTATGAGATATTTAAGAGGCTGGAGGCTAGGACAGAGGTGCCAGGTTGCTCGCTTTGTATGGGTAATCAAGCAAGAGTAAATGACAATGCAGTGGTATTTTCTACATCAACTAGAAATTTTGACAATAGAATGGGCATAGGCGCAAAGGTCTATCTAGGAAGTGCCGAGCTAGCCGCCGTTTGTGCACTACTTGGACGTTTGCCAAGCGTAGATGAATATAAAAAGATAGTAAAAGATAGTCTTTGCTCAAATAAAGATGAAATTTATAAATATCTAAATTTTAATGAAATAAGCGAGTTTAGAATATAAATTTGTTACAATATCGCGAAATTTTAAGGAGCTTTGATGAAAAAAGTAGTTTTTTTTCTCTTTTTTAGCGTTTGTTCTTTGATAAATTTACACGCTTTAGAGTGCAGTGATCTTGCCAAAAAAGAGAGCTTTAAAACTACTCCAAATGATCTTGCTTACGCGAATGAAGAGCTATTTTACTGTGATGGTTCGCTTTTAAATTTAAAAGAGGTAAAAGAGCTTTTTGATGCGAGTGTGGCTGTGAGAAGCGAGTCTCAAAGTTGCGTTGGTGATAGAGTTTATAAAGAAAATTTAAACAAGCTTAGATGGCTTTTGCTAAAAGCGTCATTCGCACCTGAGCTTTATCAAAAGGAGCTTGCAAAGCCAGAGATTGCAGAGGGTGAAAAAGATGCTAGAATGGAGTATCTTAGATACTGGGCAAACGAGAGCTTATTTAATTTTTTAAAGTATAAAAAATTTATCGAAGCTTACAAAAACGCTCAAACTCCGCTTGTAAAATTTTATGAAAGCCTGGGACTTGATACGGCAAGTGCCGCTTACTACGCAACTAGTGTGGTAAATGAGTTTTTGACTTTTAGTGTTGGTAAAAGTGTAAATAAAGCTAAAATTTTAACACCTGAGCAAAATATGATGGCTCAAAGGATAAATTCCGATGAGCTGGCAAATTTACTCTACTCAAAAAATTTCAGTACCGCTGAGCTTACAAATTTGCTTAATATCGCACTTTTAAACGAAAAAAGTAGCGATATGATAAAAGAGATCATAAGGCGTGGAGCCGATGTGAATTTAGGTGATGAGACGCCGCTATTTTTTGCTTTAAAAAATATAGAAAATGTAAAAATTTTACTTGTAAATAAAGCCGATGTAAATCATAAAAATTTCTTTGGAAAAAGTGTGCTTTTTTATGCTGTGCAGTTTAACGATAAGTCACTTTGTGAGCTTTTGCTAAAAAATGGTGCCAATGCAAACGAGAGCTACATAGACGAAAATGCCAAGATGAATATGATAAATTTGGGTATGACGCAGGTTGAAGATACATGCGGTCTAGAGCATACAAACAGAAGCGTTTTTATGCATGCATCAGCTCATGCAACGCCAGAAATTTTAAAACTTTTGATGGATAATGGTGCTGATATTAACGCCACTGATGACGCTGGATTTAACGCGCTTGACTATGCCTTGAAAGAACAAAACGAAAAGACGATCAAATTTTTAGAAAATTTGGGTTTAAAACCAAATTTCAATTAGGAAAAATCATGAAAAAGACAGCTTTTGTAACCGGTGCAACATCTGGATTTGGCGAGGCGATCGCCAGAAGACTCTCAAAAGAGGGCTACAAGATAGTCGCTCTTGCAAGGAGAGAAGATAGGCTAAAGAAGCTTGCAGCAGAGCTTGGCGATACGCATATCATTGTAGCTGATATACGCGATAAAGAAGCTGTTTTTAAGGCGGTAGAGAGCCTGCCTGATAAATTTAAGGACATCGAAGTGCTTGTAAACAACGCTGGCATGGCGCTTGGGCTTGAGAAGACGATAGATGCGAAGGTGGAGGACTTTGAGGCGATGATAGACACCAACGTCAAGGGTCTTATCTACTCGACAAAGGCGGTTTTGCCACTACTTTATAAGCAAGAAAAGGGCTATATATTTAACCTAGGCTCGACAGCTGGCTCATGGCCATATCCTGGAAGCAACGTTTATGGTGCTACAAAGGCCTTTGTGAAGCAGTTTAGTCTAAATTTAAGAAACGATCTAGTTGGTACAAATATCAGGGTGACAAACATCGAGCCGGGGCTTTGCAAGACCGAATTTAGCGAGGTTAGGTTTAGAGGAGATAAAGTAAAGGCGAATAGTCTTTATGAAAATACAAATTTCATCACATCTGAGGATATCGCGACGATTTTGGTAAATTGTCTAAATATGCCCGGAAGTGTCAACATAAACAGGGTCGAAGTCATGGCAAATACGCAGACTTGGGCTGGGCTTGCGATAGAAAAATTTTAAGGAGTTCTTGTGAGACAAATTTTATTATTACTTTTTTTTAGCGTTGCGCTTTTTGGTGTCGATCCAGAAGTGGCAAAGAGAAACGCTGAAATTTATGGCGTATTTACGCTTATACCGCCTGTTGTGGCAATAGCACTTGCTTTTATCACAAAAGACGTCATCTTGTCGCTATTTATAGGTGTTTTTAGCGGAACGTTTCTCATAAACATCATCAATGAAAACATCTTTATGGGCATCGTAAAAGGCTTTACAGGTATCGTCTCAAGGGTCGTTGAATCAATGGCTGATAAGACTGATTCAGGTATTTTGCTTCAAGTGCTTTGTATCGGTGGTGTGGTCGCACTCATCACAAAGATGGGCGGTACAAAGGCTGTTGCTCTTTGGCTTAGTAAAAAGGCAAAAAGCGGCATTTCAGCTCAAATTTCAACATGGCTCATGGGAATTTTTGTATTTTTTGATGACTATGCAAATGCTCTAATAGTAGGTCCAATTATGAGACCAATAAGCGATAAATTTAAAATAAGCCGCGAAAAGCTAGCTTTTATCATAGATGCTACTGCGGCACCGATCGCTGGTATTGCTATTATCTCGACATGGGTTGGGCTTGAGGTTTCACTCATCGAAAAGGGCTATGAACTAGTTGGAGAGACTGGAATTAACGCTTATTCTATATTTATCGAGACAATTCCATATAGATTTTACAACCTTTTTATACTATTTTTCATAGTTTGTACTGCCTTGATGCAACGTGAATACGGACCAATGCTGTTAGCTGAAAGACGTGCTAGAAGAGGCGAGCTTCACTCAGGTAAAACTCAAATCCAAGACCTAGAAGATAAAACACTTGAGCCAAAAGAGGGTGTAAAACTAAGTGCCTCAAATGCTGTTGTGCCACTTCTTGTGCTGGTCATTGGTGCATTTACTAGTTTTTATTTTAGTGGCCTTGCTGCACTTGAGGGTGATGCTCTTAAAAATGCACTTGCCAATCCGCTTGCTTTTTCTACATTTAAAGATACTTTTGGCGCAGCAGACTCGGCTACATCGCTATTTCAAGCAGCACTACTTGCTAGTATCGTAGCTATAACAATGGGTGTTTGGCGTAAAATTTTTGACGTAAAAGAGGCTATCAGCACATGGGTAAAAGGCTGGAAAACTATGATAATTACAGTTGTAATCTTGCTTCTTGCATGGAGCCTTAGTGCTGTTATCAAAGAGCTTGGCACATCAAGATATTTGGTTGATCTATTAAGCTCTTCAACGCCTAAATTTATATTGCCAGTGGCTGTTTTTATCCTTGGTTCATTTATTAGCTTCTCGACTGGAACGAGCTACGGAACAATGGGAATTTTGATGCCTCTGGCTATCCCGTTAGCTTATGCAGTCGGCAAAAACTACGGTCTAGAGGGCGATGCGATGCATGCATATATGATCGTAAATATCTCAGGCGTACTTACAGGTGCGATCTTTGGCGATCACTGCTCACCGATATCGGATACTACGATCCTTTCATCAATGGGCGCAGGATGTAATCATATCGATCACGTATCGACTCAAATGGTCTATGCGCTTAGCGTTTGTGCGGTTTGTGTGCTAGTTGGTTACTTGCCGGTTGCACTTGGTCTTAGCGTTTGGATCGCGCTTCCTTGCGGATTTTTAGCGATTTGGGCGCTAGTTAGATTTGTCGGTAAAAAGGTGGAAGCATAAATTTGGATTGCAATTATTTAAAAGAGTGCGGCTCTTGCACTCTTTTTACTCCTTATGATGAGCAAATTTTATTTAAAACTGATCTTGTAAAACAAAATTTTTCAGAGTTTTATGATGGCGAGTTTGATGTTTTTAGCTCAAGCCCAAAGCACTACCGTACGAGGGCTGAATTTGGTATCTGGCATGAAGGCAGCAAGCTTAGCTACACGATGTATGCAAGCGAAAAGGGCAAAAAGGTCTTTATAGATGATTGTCCAAAGGTTTGCGAGCAAATTTCAGAGCTTATGCCAAGCTTACTTTACAGCTTACAAGAGAGTGAAATACTGCGCGCAAAGCTCTTTGGAGTGGAGTTTATCGCCTGTAAAAGCGGTATTTTGGTCACACTTCTTTACCATAAAAGGCTTGATGGTGAGTTTGAGGCGGCTATGAAAATTCTAGCCAGTAAGCTTGACGTTACCATACTTGCCAGATCTCGCGGGCAAAAGCTACTAAGTGGTGAGCTAAATTTGATCGATGAGCTAGATGTTGGTGGTGAAATTTATAAATTTAGCCTATCTGAAAATGCCTTTATCCAGCCAAATAGAGCCGTAAATGAAAAGATGATAGCTTGGGCAAAAGAGTGCGTAGAGGCTGGCGCTGATCTCCTTGAACTCTACTGCGGACATGGAAATTTTACTATTCCGCTTTCGTTTAAATTTAATAATGTACTTGCCACTGAAATTTCAAAGAGCTCGATCGCAAATGCCCTTAAAAACTGCGAGTTAAACAAGGCTAATAACATCAAATTTTTGCGTATGGATGCTGATGAGCTTATGAGTGCATTTGCTGGCGTTAGGGAATTTAATAGACTAAAGGATATAAATTTAAGCGATTTTAACTTCTCTCACGTCCTTGTTGATCCGCCCCGTGCAGGACTAAGCGAAAGTGTCGTAAATTTCATCAAAAATTTTAAAAATATCATCTATATCTCGTGCAATCCAGAGACTCTAAAAGAAAATTTAAAAGAGCTTTGTAAAAGCCATAAAGTGATAAAATTTGCCATTTTTGATCAGTTTGCAAACACTCATCACATCGAGTGTGGCGTGCTACTAAGGGCAAAAGAATAATTTTAAAAAGGAAAATTTGAAAAAAATGGTTTCACTAAATAAAATCATCCAAGCAAAGATCACGATCGGTCATTTTGTGACTAAGACCCCATTTGCGCTAAGTGCAAAGCTTAGTAAAATTTTAGGCGCAAGTGTTTACCTGAAAGAAGAAAATTTACAAAGAACCGGCGCATATAAGATAAGAGGCGCATACAATAAAATAGCTAGCCTAAGCGACGAAGAGAGAAAGCGTGGTGTCGTAGCCGCAAGTGCTGGCAACCACGCTCAAGGTGTAGCTATAAGCGCAAAAGAATTTGGCGTACACGCTTGCATCATCATGCCAGAATCAACCCCGCTTCTAAAGGTTGCTGGCACAAAGGACCTTGGTGCAGAGGTCATTTTAAAGGGTGATAACTTTGACGAGGCGTACGCTTTTGCGGTTAATTACGCCAAAGAAAAAGGCATGACCTTTGTTCATCCATTTAACGACGAGTACGTCATGGCAGGGCAGGGTACTGTGGGGCTTGAGATGCTTGATGAGATAAGTGATCTTGATATGGTTATCGTTCCAGTTGGTGGTGGCGGATTAGCTAGCGGCGTGGCAAGCTGTATAAAGCAGGTCAATCCAAAGACAAAAGTGGTCTGCGTTGGTGCAAAGGGTGCTCCAGCTATGTTTAATAGCTATGGCGCTAAAAAGAGCATAAACTCAAAATCAGTCCGCACCATAGCAGACGGCATAGCTGTGCGTGATGCGAGTGAGATCACATTGGCAAATATCGTAGAGTGCGTAGATGAGTTTGTGCAGGTTGACGATGAAGAGATTGCGACTGCGATTTTGTTTTTGCTAGAGACGCAAAAGATCGTAGTTGAAGGTGCTGGTGCAGCTGGTGTGGCAGCACTTATGCATGATAAGATAAAATTTAAAAAAGGTGCAAAGATAGGCGTGGTGCTAAGTGGCGGAAATATCGACGTGCAAGTTCTTTCTATTATTATAGAAAAGGGCCTTATCAAGTCTCACCGCAAGATGACCTTGCAAATAACGCTTGTGGATAAGCCAGGAGCGCTCATGAGCTTAACTGACAGCCTAAAATCAGCAAATGCGAACATTGTGAAGATCGATTACGACCGCTTCTCAACAAGGCTTGATTACGGTGATGCTAATATCACGATCACGCTTGAGACAAAGGGTCTTGAGCATCAAGAAAAGATCA
Source organism: Campylobacter concisus (assembly GCF_902460705.1). GTDB lineage: Bacteria > Campylobacterota > Campylobacteria > Campylobacterales > Campylobacteraceae > Campylobacter_A > Campylobacter_A concisus_Z. Next base: position 190,562 of record NZ_CABPUP010000002.1, read on the forward strand.
AAGAAGTTCTTACTAAAAACGGTTTTTCTTTCACTCAACTATTTTAATTTAATGGCTCGCTACTATTTAAAGTAGCGAGCATGTTTTACCTATTAAAACAAAATTTCAAATTTTGCATTTACGCTATTTGACTTCACGTCTTTAGCAAAAGTACCTGTGTAAGATAGGCCTAAATTTATATTTTTATAAACATTTGCTTTTATACCAAGGCTAGCTGTGCCAAGATCGCGCACTTCTTTTCCTTCAAGTTCCAAGTATCCAGCATTTGCGATATTTACGCCGATATTTGCTCTTGTATCGCCGACTAGTCTGTTGTAGGCCAGATCAGCTTCAAGTTTCATCTTCATGTTGCCAAGACTAAATGGCACACTAGGATTTAAGCCTAAGCTAAATATGCCTAAATTTCTAGCTTTTTCATCAACGTCCATTCTGAAAATTCCTACATTTTGGCTAGTGCTATCAGTTTTCATACGTAGATAGCTTGCGCCCACATAAGGATTTAGTGAGAAATTTGTACTGTTAAAGCTAGTTAGTGCCAAATTTGCGTAAGTGGTAAGTGCTTTTTCTTTGCTTTTTACATGCTCATTTGAGTGAAAGCTAGCTATTGTAGCACCATTTTGTGTTTTTCGTTTTGCATTTGTGTATATGAGACCGAGGTCTAGTTTTGTGCTGGCGATCTGGCTTTTTCCGTAGATGCCAATGCTTGTGCCTTTTGTTTTATAGGCGTCATCGCCATCTTCTTTTACTTTTTCGTTGCTAGCACCAAGTACAGCACCAAGTGTGAAAGCGTCATTTACGCTACCATCAAATCCAAAAAGTTGAGTAAGTGAGTTTGCTCTTACATCATCAAATTTTATAGCGTTAGCCATGGTATTTGACCAAAATTTCATACCATTTCCATCACTTGCTTTTGCTCCAAATGGATCAAATTCGTGGTTGATGATGGCATTTTTTAGTAGGATGCTTTCTAGTAAAAATGCATTATGCTGAGCTAAATTTGCATTATTTGCAAATGTTTTTAGTGTGTCACTTGCTTGTTTTGGAGTAGCGTAGATGAAGTGCCTATATAGGTCGCTCGTGATGACTGCTGGCCTGCTTCTAAACGGCGAAGCAAGGAGTGCTGGCCTGCTAGCAGTGCTCTCTATGAGCTGTGCTACTCTCTTTTGGTTATCGTTAGCTGCGATACTTGTCATCGTGTTTTCTGATTTTTTAAGTGTGAGCTCTAGCTTGTTGTTACTATAATTTCTACTAAGATCAAAAAAAGCATATTTTTTTGAGATGGTGTCGTTGTAACCACTAAAATTTCCGGTGACAGCGTAAGTTTTTGCCTTTGAGCTATCATCATATAGTCTTTTCATGACATCTACATCTGGCTCACTTACATCTATAATAGAGTTCTTCTCAAATTTTAGATTTAAATTTGCTGCATTGTTTGAGACCATATAGCTACCACCTGCTTTTATAGTCGCATTTACTACATCAGCTGAGCTTTTTCTGGTTGTATCTTTAAAAGATAACTTTTGAGAAAATCTATTTCTATCAATCTCTCTAACGCTCATCTCTTTAACAATCTCAAGTGTACCACCATTTTCAACGACTACTTCACTTGTCTTTAATGCTTGATTTAGTGCTGTGATTTTGCCACCTTTTATTATAGTTTTACCAGTGTATGAGTTGGTTCCTGCTAGTTTTAGAGTGCCTTGACCTCTCTTAATAAGTGTTCCTTCATAGCCCTCGCTCGCTCTTTCTTCTCTTGCTTTTTCTCTAGCATTTCCTATTTCAAGTTCAGCTTTTTGCTCAGCTGTTAAATTTGCCATTTGTTCAAGCTCGGCCTTGCGTTGAGCCCAAATTTGTGCCTCTGCTTCATCTTCAGTCTTTCTATATTTTATAGCTACGTCGCTGATGTTGTTTGAGTAAAGATCATCTACGTCTAGGCTTACATCAAATACACCTAGTAGCTGTCCTGGCCCAAACATAGCCTTTGACATATCAAGTGCTCCCCAGCCCCAGCGTTCATCAGGTACGCCAAGGGGCGCAGTAAAGCCAGAAATTCTTCTTGTGTCGGCTGGCTTTTTAAACTCATCTTTGACTTGTCTTGCGGTAGTTAGCAAAACATCTCTTGCTTGAGAGTTGCTCATATATGGATATCTTTGCATGACAAGACCAAGTGCACCAGTGACGTGTGGAGCTGCCATTGATGTACCATCCCAGCTCTCGTAACTAGCGTTTCCATTTTTAGGATCGACCGTGCTTGATTTTATGCTTTTGCCAGGTGCTGCGATACTCCACCATTTTGAGTGACCTGCGGTATTAAAATGTTGTGCATCACCATCTGTCACTCCAGTGACGTTTATCCAGTATTTTTCAGCATCTGGGCGGAAATATGGAAGCATAGCTCTTGTGTATGACTCTTTCATGCCGTTTCTATTTCCGGCAGTGAAGACTTGAATGATGCTATATCTTTTAGCGACCTCATAAGCAGCATCTATGAAATTTTTGCCTTTTGTAACAAATGGATAGTAGCTTTTATAGGCTGCGTCAAGGTCTTTTATATCTAAGCTGTTGCCACCATCAAATCCAGTTGCTCCCTCATAAGCTTTATAAAATTTGCGGTTTGAACCCCAGCTATTATTTATGGCTCTTGCACCACCTTTGGCTAGTCCCTCATAAGATGCTAAAAAGAAGTTGTAGTCTTGGTTTGGTCCATATGTCATACCGTCGGTTCCGCCAGTATTTCCTACTATAAGTTTTGAGCCAAATGCTACACCATGCATCCCATTGCCATCTCTTGAGCCAGCGATCGTGCCAGCTACGTGTGTGCCGTGTGAGTCATTTACACCAGCGATCCAGTTGCCATCAGCTTCAAATTTTTCACCTTTTTTAAAGTCGCCAAAGTCAGCTCTGTTTTTGTCAGTGCTTCCTTTTTTTAAAAAAGGAGAGTTGCCGTGCTCAGTATCTGGATATTTTTGTCCGTCTTTGTAGTAGCTGCCAGAAATTTTTAGTGCACTTATCCTACCGTCACTAAGTTCAGGGTGGCTAAGTAATGCGCCAGAGTCCATAACACCAAGCGTAACACCTTTGCCTGTCACTCCAAGAGCGTACGCGATAGCCGCATTTATACGCTTTAGTCCCCAGTATGCTTCATACTCAGCGCTCTGCCAGCTGCTTATGTCGCCAAATTTACCACCTTCTTGATCGCTAGCATTTAGCGAATTTGCAAACAAAAGAGCACAACAAGCCACGCTTATCAAAATACATTTTTTGTTTAAAATGGATCTTTTCACATCTCATCCTTTGCATAAAATTTAAATGGATTATAATATCCTTAAAATAAATTATTAATTAAAATATTAAAATTTATGATAAAATTTACTTTAAAAATCCCTTTTTTACGCTATTTTTACTATAAGATATGAAAAAATAGTTAAGATATTATCACAAAAGTATTATTAATTATATTTATATCTTAAAAGAATTATGTAAATATGATTTTTAATAAAAGTAAAATTTCACCTTTGCTTTACAAATTTAGGCTAAAATAGCAAGCTTTAAAGGAGAAAGAATGAGTGAATATATAAATTTGATATTAGCCCTTTTGCTTGCAGTTCTTGTATTTGCATTTTATAGGGCAAATAAGGCGTTAAAAAAGGCCAAAGATGAGAGCCAAAATGTATCTGTCAGCACGGAAATTTCGCAGCTAAAAAGTATAGGCGAGCTATCTGTTTTTCAAGTATATAGCAAAGAGATCGTCACAAAAACCGACCATGCGTTTGGAAATTTTGGTAAAGAGTATCTAAGGTGGCTGGTAAGCGAAAAGAAGCTTTCGATGATATTTGAGTTTGAGATAAATTTTATCTACGATCTAACCAGTCCAAAGCTCGAGATCATGCAGATCGCAAACTCTAGTTATAAGATAAAAATGCCTCCATGTAAGTATAAATTCTCAATCGCCGATATGAAATTTTATGATGAGAAAAATGGCAAATTTATACCATTTTTACTGCCTGATTCGCTAAATGGCTTTTTTGGAAGCACATTTATAGAAGAGGATAAAAATAGACTCATAGAAGAGGCCAGAAGTGAAGTAAAAAAGATGAGCGTTCGCCTTATCTCTCAGCTTCAAGGTAAGATACATAAATCGGCTCGCGACACGCTTGAAGCGATCGCAAAAAGCTTTGGGGCAAACAAGGTCGAATTTGTTTTTGACGATAATGATGAGCAGATAAATTCACAGCTAAATTTAGAAAATATCGCATAAATTTAAAGGAGAAAAAATGAGTTTTAATTCACAAGAGGTCACACAAACACCTGGTAACAACACAGTCTTTCAAACATGGGTCTTAAAAGGCGACAAAAAGGCATGTAAAGAGGGCTTTGCTAAGCTTTGTGCTTTGGTTGTAAATTTAAATAAAACCGCAAAGGTTAGATTTGGTGCAAATGAAAATGTAAACTGTGTCCTTGGTGTGGGTCATGATGCTTGGAAAAAGCTTGAAATTTCAAAAGAATTGCCAAAAGAGCTTGTAAATTTTAAAGCGATCAAGGGCGATAAACACGAAGCCGTTAGCACAAATGGCGATATCCACATCCATATCCGTGCGCTAAACGCGGCTGACTGCTTTGACATGGCGCAAAGTGTAAAGGATGTGTTATATAAATTTGCTGATCTTGTAGACGAGGTGCAAGGATTTAAGTATCACGACGGCAGAGCGATTATTGGCTTTGTTGATGGCACTGAAAATCCTGATGGCGAGGATAGAGACCATTTTGCAAAAGTGGGCGATGAGGATGCTGAATTTAAGGGTGGAAGCTACGTTTTTGTACAAAAATACTTTCATAAAATGCAAGAGTGGAACGCCACAAGCGTGAGCGAGCAAGAAAAGGTTATAGGGCGCTCAAAGCAGCTTGATATCGAGATGAGCGAGGATGAAAAACCTAGCAACTCTCACTCAGCCGCGGCAAATGTCGGAGACGATAAAAAGGTCGTGCGCGGCAATATGCCATTTACCGAAGGCAGCAAGAGCGGCACCTACTTTATCGCCTATGCGAGTACGTTTTCGACCGTTGAGGCGATGCTTAAAAAGATGTTTATCGGCGAGCCAAAAGGCAACTCAGATAGGCTACTTGACTTTAGCACTCCAGTAACTGGTGCACTATTTTTTGCACCGACTATCGACATGCTAAGCGAGTATGAGGGTTAAATTTAGAGTGGGGTGAAGCAAATTTGCCCCTTTAAATTTATAAGGAAAAAGATGCCAGAGTGGTTTATCTATGCAGCTCTTTCAGCTGTTTTTGCTGCACTTACAGCGATCTTTGCAAAGCTTGGTGTAAAGGACATTGACAGCGATTTTGCGACATTTATAAGAACGATCGTTGTCATTTTGATGCTTGTTTTGCTTTTAAGCGTGGCTAAAAAATGGCAGCCACTAAGCTCTTTAAGCCCCAAAAACTGGCTCTTTCTCATACTAAGTGGCATAGCTACTGGGCTATCTTGGCTTATGTATTTTAAAGCTATGCAAGCAGGCAAGGTTTATCAAGTGGCCTTGGTTGATAAATTTAGCGTTGTGCTTGCTGTTATTTTGGCTGTCATCTTTTTTGGTGAGAGGCTAAATTACAAAGAAATTTTAGCCATTTGCCTTATTATTTTAGGCGTTATTTTATTGATTTTCAAGTAAAAATTTATACTCTATGTCTAGCAAAAGAATAAAAAATAAAACTAGCTTATTTAATGATATTTTTTGATCTAAAATTTATTCAAAAATTTTTAATTATCAAGATATCTTTATTAATTTTTAAAAAGCATTAAATGGAGGGTAAATTTAATACTAATTTTAATTCTTTTTCGATAAATTAAAGTGATTTTAACTTTTTAAAGGAGGAAAGATGAAGTCCATAACTTCAAAGATAGCGATGATTATCATCTCATTGCTAGTTATTTCGTTTGCTGCTATTTCAGCAGTTAGCTACTATACAGCGGAAAGTAAGGTAGTAGAGTTGGTCAGCCAGACCCAGGAACAGATTCTAAGTGACATCAAAGCTACTACGGATTCTTTTTTTGAAGAATATTTAGGTGTAGCCAAAAAGTTAGCTTCAGACATAGAAAATACACCAAATAATGATGACTTGTATATGGAAAAAACAAAAATGCAAAAAGATAACGCTAGCTCGCTAGTTTCTTATGTATTTTATGGACGTGAAAGCGATGGACATTTTTTCCAGTCTGACGGCACTAGAATGACTCCAGCTGATAACTACGATCCTAGAACCAGAGGTTGGTACAAAGCAGCCAAGAGCGCAAATGGTGCTATCTATACCGAGCCTTATTTAGCAGCTACATATAATGCTTTGGTAGTTAGTTTTGCCGCTCCAGTAAATAAAAATGGAAATTTTGATGGTGTTTTGGGACTTGATTTAAATATGGATGCTTTAAGTAAAAAAATTCTCGAAATGGGTAAAACGAAATACGGCTACGTCTATTTAATGAATAAAGACGGCGTTATTCTTATGCACTCAAATCCTGAAAATGTCGGTAAAGCGATTCCGGCAAGCAAATATTTGGCCGATGAATTTGCGGCTAAGAGATTTGATGAAAATGGACTTATCCCTTATACAAACTATAAAGGCGAGAACGTAACCGCCAAAGTCCTTCCTATAAACGACCAAGGCTGGTTAGCCGTAGCCGCTATCGGAGCGGATACTTTTTCGTCTAATACCTTGCCTTTATTAAAAGCTCAAATAATCCTAGCCGTAGCTTTTATAGTCATACTTTCGGCTATCGTATTTACTCTTCTTAAAAAATCGCTTAGTCCTATTAGAACTATTCAAACCAAGCTTGAAGACGCGTTTAAATTTATCACTTACGAAACCCCTAATGCTCCTGAAAAGCTAGTAGTAACTACGCAAGACGAATTCGGCAGAATGAGCGAATCTATTAACGAGAATATAGAAAAAGTCCTTAACGGCGTTAAAAAAGACAGCGCCCTAATAGAGGAGATGAACGGTATAGCAAATCTTATGATAAAAGGACACATGGGGGCTAAGATTAACTCTACTCCGAATAACCCGGCTTTGGTTCAGTTAAAAGATCTGCTAAATAAATTCTTTACTTCTATTTCCGAAAATTTAAAAGGCATAGCCGTAGTTTTAGCTTCTTATAATAAAAACGACTACACTCCTAGACTAGAGCTAAAACCGGAGCTTGAAAGCGATTTAAGAGATATGATAGTAGGCCTTCAAAGCGCTGGCGATGCAGTAAGCAATATGCTAAGGGAAAATTTAAAAGAAGCTCAGGTTCTAGAAGAAAAAGCTAAAATCCTAGCAGAATCTATGAGAACCCTAACCGACGGAGCTCATAAACAAGCCGACTCTATCCAAGAAAGCGCAGCGGCTATAGAAGAGATGAGCAGTTCTATGAACGCCATTAGCCAAAAAGCTAGCGACGTAACGAGACAAAGCGAAGAGATTAAAAACATCATCGTTATTATTAGAGATATAGCCGATCAAACTAACCTACTTGCTCTAAACGCTGCTATCGAAGCAGCACGTGCTGGTGAGCATGGACGAGGCTTTGCTGTAGTCGCGGATGAGGTTAGAAAACTAGCTGAGCGAACTCAAAAATCACTTGGCGAGATCGAAGCTAACGCAAATGTTCTAGCTCAAAGTATCAATGAGATGAGTGAGAGCATCAGAGAGCAAAGCGAAGGCATAAATATGATAAATCAAAGTGTAAGTCAGATCGACAGTATTACAAAACAAAATATTGATATTGTTGGTACAACAAACGAAATTACTGATCAAATAGACGACATGGCTAAGACTATAGTAGCTGACGTTAGAAAGAACAAATTTTAATCTTAGAGCCGAATTTAGGGGTTTGCCTCCCCTAAATTCTAATTTTATCTCACTTACTTTAACTATCTAAAATGAAAAAATAATTCAAAATTATTATTTAATGTATACATCACTATTTTGTAATTAATATTATTTAATACTATTTAATATAAAAAAATATACAATCGCATCTTAAAATTTTTTGTAAAAGGAAAGTAAATGCGATCAATTGCAAACAAAATATCTTTAATGCTAATACTGGCATTATTTATATCATTCTCGCTAATATCTTTAGCTAGCTATAACACAGCTCATGATAAAGCCATTGAGTTAGTAATACAAACTCAAAAGCAAATCTTAAAAGATGTGAAAATCACACTAAATAGCTTTTTTACCAATAATCAGTATGCTATAGAAAAATGGCTGAGACTCTTAGCAAGATAAGTGAGAAAAGTGATGGCTCGATGAATGCTGATGGCATAAATTTAGCTTTATCTCAAGCAAAAGCTATATCTGGAAAAGAGATCACTCTTGTTTACGCTGGATATGAGGATGGGGCTATGTTTAGATCAAATGGGCAAAATAAAGCTGGATACGATCCAAGAGTTAGAGGATGGTATAAACAAGCTAAAGCCGAGAATAAACCAATATATACTGATCCATATATGGCAGCTTCATTAAATGCGATGGTTATAACTTTTGCTGCACCTATTAAAAATATTGGAGTTACGGGTATAGATGCATCTATTGAGGAGTTGAGCAATAATATATCGCAAATCAGTAAGACTGAATACAGCTATGCTTTTGTTACAGATCAAAATGGTAACGTTATAATGCACCCAAATAAAGAATTAGTCGGCAAACCTCATGAGATCGCAAAGAGTCTAATAAAACAATATAATGAAAAGAAATTTGATGAAAATGGATTAATAGCATATAAAAATACAAAAGGCGAAGATGTCTATGCTTATATGTTAGAGATAAATGACAAAGGTTGGTTGGCAATAACAGCAATGGATCAAAATATCTTTAGCTCGCATACTTTGCCTATTTTAAAAGTTCAAATTATTTTAGCCTTTATATTTATAGTTGTCTTGTCTGCGTTTGTATATTTCTTGCTAAAAAGATCGCTTAATCCGATTAAAACTATTACAGATGCTTTGGTTAGTTTCTTTAGATTTTTAAATTTTGAGATAAAAGAGCCAGTTGTTTCAAAGGTAGCAACAAAAGATGAATTTGGCGTAATGAGTAAACTAATAAATGATAATATTGCTAAAATTTTTGACAATGCCGATCAAGACTCTAGAGTGGTATCTCAATCTGTTGAGACCGCAAAGGCAATAGAAAATGGAAATCTAAAAGCAAGAATAGTAGATGTTCCAGCTAATCCAAAACTAATTGAATTAAAAGATGTCTTAAATAAAATGCTAGATGTTTTGGAAAAAAGAGTCGGTAGCGATTTAAATATGATCCAAAAAACTTTTAATGATTTTAGAAATTCTGATTTTACTTCAAGAATTTTGAATGCTAAAGGCAATGTCGAACTAGTAACAAACGAGCTTGGCGAAGAGATAGCTAATATGCTTGCATTTAACCTAAAACAAGCACAATTCTTAGAAGAAAAAGCTAAAAATTTAGATGCATCAATGAAGCAAGTAACTCAAGGTGCTAGCACACAGGCTAATTCTCTCCAAGAAAGTGCTGCTGCCATCGAACAAATGAGCAGCTCAATGAGCGCAATTAGTCAAAAGACTGTAGATGTTATAAAACAATCTGAAGAGATTAAAAATATCATCGTTATTATTAGAGATATAGCTGATCAAACCAATCTACTTGCTCTAAACGCTGCTATCGAAGCGGCACGTGCTGGTGAACACGGCAGAGGCTTTGCCGTAGTTGCCGACGAGGTTAGAAAACTAGCAGAGCGAACTCAAAAATCACTTGGTGAGATCGAAACTAATGCAAATATACTTACTCAAAGCATTAACGAGATGAGTGAGAGCATCAGAGAGCAAAGCGAAGGCATAAATATGATAAATCAAAGCGTAAGCCAGATTGATAGCATTACAAAGCAAAATGTTGATATCGTGAGTTCAACAAATGAAATCACCGCCCAAATTGATGAAATGGCTAAGACAATAGTAGCTGATGTTAAAAAGAATAAATTTTAACCTTGCGGCTTGATATTTAAAATTTCATTAATATTTCATCCTCAAAATTTGAGGATGAAAATAACTCCTTTTTATCTCTAATCTTAAAATTATTTTTTGTTTTATAAATATAATAAAATTTTTAAAAATTATCTAATATTTATAGCTTTATAGTGATATTACTAGTTAAATTTTCATAGATT